>CAJTIT010000017.1:0-57942 GCA_910576345.1 Erysipelotrichales bacterium | reverse complement strand
TCTGTATAGATGAATTGTTGAGATCCGGCTGTTACAGTAAATGTTAATTCCGTGATTGCGTTTGCTTGACCTGTGTTTCCTGCTTTTTCTGCGACAATGACTACCGTTCCTACACCGTTGATCGTAATCGCTCCACTATTTGGATGTACCGTAATCACATTTGTGGATCCATCTTTGATTCGATACGTTACCGGATTGGTATTGGTACTTCCCTTGACTGTCGCAAATACAGTAACGCCTGTATCTGTTAAAGCAGCTGATTTTGTGGTAATGATTGTATTGGAAGTTGGACTTTGATAGAACTTCAAGTTCTCCGCAGGAGCCTTTCCTACATTCACTGTCACAGGTATTTCTTTTGAACTCCACTTATCACTAACAATGATCACAAAGTTATACGTATCTACACCAAGATTGGCATTTGCCTTAATGACACCGGTACTGGAGTTCACTTGAAATAAACTGCCATCACTGGTTGGATCCGGTTTAATTGTATAAGAATAAGTCGTTGTAGAACCGCCAATGGTATCCGGTGTTCCTAGCGATCCTTGAACTTTACCAATGGTTCCACCCGTTTTAATATTGGTATCACTGGCAGAGAACGTTGGAATAGTCGTATCACTGGATGCAGGATCAGGCGTAATCACTCCATCCACTTCTCGATAGATCACAATCTCTTTTTCTACAAAAGAAGGATTATAATTGTCATTACCGGTGCTAGGATCATCATCAACCGTAGCTCTTATCTTCACTTTACCAAATGCATTTCCCCCGTTATAGGTAATCGCTCCAGTATCCGGATCAATATTGATCATACTGATATCTCCACCCACTTTTGTATAGGTAATCTTGGTTCCACTTGATGGAGTCGCAGTTGCTGTTTCACTCCATGACGTACTTGCATCACTGATAGATTTCTTTGTCATGTTTGGATCATTGAATACGATAGTAAGATCTGTTTTTGCGACATTCAATGTTGTACAAACTTTAGAATCAGAAGTAGCTGTTGTAGGATCTCCATTCGCATCTACTGCACTTACACAGAATTTATAAGCGCCTGCCTTTAAACCGCCATTTACTAAATCAGGCGCACCGCTTTTAATTACCACATCCAATGATGTACTGTTGGAAGCACCATTACCATTCAATCCATTTATTTCAAAGTTTTGATAACTGTTATCTCCGTTACTTTCAATAGTATATGTCAAAGGCGTGACACCTTGTGGATTTACTGTGATTATACCTACTACTTGACCTGCGTTTACATTCTTACTAAATTCGTAATCGTTACCACTTGTCGCTCCACTTTGCGGTTGTTTGGTATATGTTAATTTATGTGGTTCAACTATTTCTAAATCTAATGCATTTGAAATAAGTGAACTATCGATTGATTCATTGTCTATTTCATGATATGCCTCATTCACAACAGCGATTTTATAATTACCCGGAATAATTCCTGTTGTATCAAATTCATAGATATCACTGCCTTTTGCATTTTCTAACGGCTGATAATATTTGAAGTGATTATCTTTATCAAAGACAATAACTGATAACGTATATGGATTTCCATTCGCATCTTTACCTTGATTGGCATCTGCGATTAAATGTACCTTAGAATTTTCTACTACCTTGGACACATCCACATTTTGTTCATTTTGTATTTTAAATAAAGAAGCCTGCATTTGAGAATTCAAAAAGCGAAGTTTCATATGACTGTTAGAAGATGTTTCATTCCATAATGAACCACCGGAAGAAGTGAACTCTTTTACTTTCCCTATTTGATTGGATGTACCTTTTGAGACACCAAACACGACTTTGTTTAAATCAAAGAAAGCACTTGGTCGTACAGATTTTACAACTGTGTAGGATGCTGCTGCCATCCCTTGTTGACCAGATGATCCTATAAAATACTCAAATACATAATTGTAATCAAAATAACGATAATAACTCACTGGCGTCCAATAATCTGAGGAAAATGTTAGATCGTTTGAAGATAACCTTCCTGTATAACTTGTATCATAACCTGATGCAGCCCCCATTCCTACATAATTAAATGACGTTAATGGAAAAAAAACATTTCCCATTTCATAGGTTTTTGTTAGAATATCTCCTCCACAGTTGTTATAAGAGTATGAATTTTGGTAAGTCAATCGTATATCTTTTATATCTCTAGGTAATAATAAACTTCCTTTCGGTGTCGAAAGAAATGAATTTGTTAATTGATCGATTGGACCTTTTATATTAGTAGAGTTGTAACTGGCAAAGTAATATGAGCCAACGGAATATTCTGTAAATGCACTTGGAGAATCAACAGGTTTGACCTCCGCTATACTCTCTGTAGTCATGGAGAACCATCCTGTAAGATCGTCCCCATACTGGACTGTACCTGCATCAGCAGGAGATATATAGTCATTATAATTTTCATTTTTCAAAATGACCATAAAACCAAGAGGACTTCCATCTTTTGGATTGATTGCGCCAATATGAAATTTATCACCCTTTTGCATACCAATATGGCTACCGGTAATATTGGAAGGTGCTTGATGGACTCTACCTGCTATTTCACCGCCGCTTCGATAAGTATTAACTGCCGCATGCAAAGCGGTTTGATAATATGCATAACCAATAGATAACGTTCCAAGCAAAGTCATGCATACAATCATAATCTTCTTCCACATAACCATCTTTCCTTTCTGTTTCTATCCATAAATGTAAACATTTCTGAATACGTGTTTTTTAAAGAAAAATATATGATTTTTATTCAACATAAACATTGTCATAAAACATTAACAAAGCCTTCGCCTGCATTACCAATATAAAAAGTGCCTATCAAAGACATCAAAGTAATCTCGAACTTCTTACGCATACGTACCATCCTTTCACTTTGACCCACTACTTCGGACATAGTGAACCAAAGCAAATATTCTAGGTTCGCAAAAAATGAAAAAAATTCAATTATTTTACTTTTTTTTGCTCCACAACTTTGAATAAGCACTATTTGATTGTAATAATCGGGCTTTCATCCAGTCAATTTTCTGCAGTTCCTCTGCATTCAATTCAGAAAGTTCCTTTTCACAATGCGCATATTTCAGCAATACGAAATAAGCGTCTTTTTCTGAAGCAACCGTAAGATGTTTAAACTGAATTGCTTCGAATTCGCTAACTGTACTTTGATCCTGATGATCCTGTGCTTGATATACATTCCATCCGACTTGTAAAGTAGAGAATAATAAAACTGTAGCAGCAAAAAAAACAACTGCTTTTGAGCCAAGCAACTTCGTAAAACGATGGGTACCATTCGAAAGCACTAAACCTGCCAACACGGTTTCCAAAGATCTTCCTTGAAAATCCAAGCGTATGTGTTCCTGTTCTTCATAACGGCAAATTTCTTCTTTCAATTTGGCTTTGCCGCTGCTTAATCTGCTTTTTACTGTGCCTTCCGGTATATGTAAAAGATGCGCAATCTCTTTTACAGAGCGCTGTTCAAAATACATCAGCATTAACACATCGGCATATATGGCAGGTATTCTACACATTAACGATTGTAAAACCGATTCATCGCTTTGCTTATGCATTTGTGGAGTTGGAAGAAAATCTTTGCGCTGTTCTTCTTGTTGATTCAAAAGTTTCGATTGTTCTTCATCCATCGTTACTGCTTTTTTCTTGCGAAAAATGCGATTGCACTTGCTTAACACAATTCGATTCAGCCACAGTTTGAAATATTTTACATCTCTTAAATTATGAATTGATCGATGAATTTCAATCATGGTTTCCTGCGCAGCGTCTTTGGCATCAGCCTCATGATGAGTAATAGCCAAGGCAATGTAATATGCTTTGGGATACCATTCCTGATACAGCTGTTGGAACGCAGACTCATCACCTGCCTGTATACGTTTAATCAAGAGCTCTGTTTCCAATGAATTGTATTCCATAACAACACCCCTTTTTTTCATCATACAAGAAACAACAAAAAAATTCAATCTTTTTATTTCAAAAACGTTAATTTAATATAAATATTTCATATTTATAATATTAATTTACATTTTTTGTATATAAATTATCAAAAACTAGCATTTTATACATTACATGTATATGGGTCACAAGCTGTATGGATATACGAAATAAAGTTATATAACAAGTAAATATCAATGATATTTCTATCATCTCCAAGCAAATATAAAAAAAGAAACCAATTGATACGCTCAATCGATTTCTCCGTCTGATTTTCTTACATTTGTGTTGGTTTGGTGATACGATTTCTTTCATTGACAATCGCATCCCATGTTGCTTTTCCAATCACACCATCAATGTTCAGATCATACAAATACTGAAACATCTGCACAGCTGTCGTTGTGCGAGGGCCATACATCCCATCAACAGGAACAGGACGCAAACACTGATTTTCAGCTGCGATTTCATTGAGATACTCCTGCATTTTAAATACGCTGATACCGGTTACGCCAGATGATAAAAAGAAGTTATTGTCTGCGACCGGAATATTGGTGATAATACCAAGCTCACGAATCTTGTTTACAATCGCATCCCAAGTCGCATTGCCAATCACTCCATCCTCAGGTAAGCTGGAATAGCGCTGAAATTCTTTGACAGCCTGAATCGTTCTTGGTCCATAGACACCATCTTGCAAGTTGCGCGTTTGGATGAATCCACGCTGTTGGAACATGTTCAGATATGCCTGATGTTTATTCACACCAATGCCAATATCTCCTTGTTTTAATACACTACGAGTATACATTACAAAATCCTCCTTTCCCTAACAGTATATGAGGATTATAAAAATGGTACTGTAATGTTCGCCTAATTCCAAATTAAATAATATTGCTTATATCAAGATGATAAACATCCTGATACAAAGACCTTTGAATGGCTCTCAAATCATCTGTTTTCAAATGTTTATCATTGACCATCAAACAAAGCGGCACTGCATTCTCTCCATGAAATGATGGTTGTGCATACGGAAAATCAGGATACAAAGAAAATCCCAATCGCTTATAAAAAGCAATGCGGCGATGTGTGATTGTATTCTCATCCGGTTCAACTTCCAGTACGACTTTACGTGGATCTGCGTTTACATATGCCTCCATGATCTGATGTCCAATATTTTGACCGCGAAATGTCTGATCCGTTGCCAAATGTTCCACAAAGCGCCATTGATCCAATGTGTAAGCTGCCAAAAACGCACAAATTCGTTTTTGTTCATACCATCCGTATACTGTATAGTTTGCAAGGGAAAACAACGCTCTTTGACCATCTTTTGTTCTTCGCTCACAGCGAGGAAATGAAACACTCATGATTTCATATATAGCATCAAATTCCTGTACAGAGACTTTTTTTATCATTTCTTCACCTCATCAAATCGCATTCGATATCCACAATGTTGGCAAAGGGATGCTACACATTTTCGATTTTGAAAGCCTTGTATGATTGCCTGCACTTTTGATGAAGACAAAATCTTTGAAAAAGGCTGTTCCATAATGTTTCCCAGCGTTAAAACACCTTTTGCGTCCAAACAGCACGGTACTACACTTCCATCCACCAAAATAGCACATTGATGCCGCAGACCATAACAGCTGCCTGTCGCAGAAATCCAAGGACTGAAAAGATCCGGCCATGCGAATTGTTCCTCAAAATGTAAAAAACGCTTATCTTTTAAACATGTATTTTCATATGTTTTCGCTATTTGATAATGATCAAAAATCATTTCCAGCACTCGCATACTTTCATGATCCAATCTACCTTGTTTCTGATTCCAGAAACGATAACTGACATACGTGTCATGTTCTGCCAATGCATCTCCAACATCCAAACATTGTTCCATATAATCTACAGGATGACATCCTTGCTCCATAGGAAATGAATGAATAGACAGATTCAATTGCCGTATGTTTCCCAACAGTATATTCTTACGCTGTTTTAACAAAGTAGCGTTGCTGGTTAGATTTACAAAAAATCCCATTTGTTTTGCCAATATTAAAAAATCATGAAGTTGCGGATGCAATAACGGTTCTCCCATAACATGCAGATAGATATAGCGTGTATATGGTTGAATCTGTTGTAAAATATGCGAAAAACTAGACAGATCCATATATGCAGATGGACGCTGATGTTGGATACAGAAGCTGCAATGTAAGTTGCATACATTTGTAATTTCAATATATATTTTTTTAAATTGCATATGTTCACCATTTATAAGAATGACATCCATAAGGATGTAGATAATAGAATACTAT
Organism: Erysipelotrichales bacterium; assembly: GCA_910576345.1. Classification (GTDB taxonomy): domain Bacteria; phylum Bacillota_I; class Bacilli_A; order Erysipelotrichales; family Erysipelotrichaceae; genus C-19. The sequence goes on along the minus strand of CAJTIT010000017.1, from coordinate 51,697 downwards.
TCATATTTCAAACATAAAAAATCTTATCATAATTTTTGAATTTTGTGAATTGATTCTCAATACTTTTAGTGATAATTCATCCATGATTTTCTTCATGTTCATCGCTTTTGTTTGCTTCATACATTGAATTTCATGGTTTTCCTTATAGCAATTTCTATTCTCGTTTCTTTCTTTTCCCTAAATTAAACAACCATCGACTAAGACTGTTCATTGTAATCTTGTTCTGACAAAGCGATATCATATTCATCTACGTTTATTTCTAATAAAGCTGTTTTATATGCCTCAACTAAAGAGAAACCATGAAAATCTACATACCTCTTAAACAACTTTTCTGCTTGTTCATTCATTCTGATTAAAAAGTTCATAATTATCACCTCCCTTTGTATTGCACAGTATTATACAAAGCAGTTTTTGTTAAAAAGAATAGCACCGCTTGAATCATGGAATTACAAGCGACCACACTTATTAAACTTTTTCAATTCACGTTTATCGCATTTCATTGATAAATATATTGAATTTCTATACATTTGATGTTAAAATATGACTTGCAAATGCCGACGTAGCACAGGGGTAGTGCAACTCATTCGTAATGAGTAGGTCGGGGGTTCAAATCCCTCCGTCGGCACCATACATAAATGATCGCCCATAATTAAGGGCCAATGGTGTCAACTTAAGATTATAGGTTGGCATCTTTTATTTCTCAAATCTTCTTTCCTACAAAATAGAAAAGGCAACGTTTAAAAAAAGTACATTAAAACAATTTTCTTACTTGAAAAGCCTTCCACCAATATTAAGTTATGATATAGCTCTTGAACTTAATTACGGTTCAACGTTACGTAAACGTTCTCTATTATAAGCAACTTTGAGCCAATTTCTGCCATCCAAGCGGAAGCAAAGAGGATTACTTGAAAGCGACATTCCTACCCCAACGTTGATTGTGTCTGTCGAGGCGAATAGGCACTTTAATTTTGTGCACCAATTTACAGTTAAAGGCAGAAAACGCCTTAGAATGGACTGACACCTAGGTAACATAAGGGCTTATGCGAGGGAGATTACAAACGAGTAAATCATTTTGCATAAACAACATGGCGACAGAGGGTAAACGCCGCTTTTCTTTTCGGAGAACTTTGATTGAAGTTCATAATTCTGCACTTGATACAGTTTGTTCAAGCGGCTATACTATATACAGTACGCAATAGGAGGTCAAACATGTTTGAATATATGACAGCACAAGAAGCCGCAAAATAATGGAATCTGAATCAGAAAGAAATATCAGACCACTTGACTATGCGTGGGTACTTTCCATACAGGAGCAATGTATCGCCTGCAAAGTACATTTTGAATTTCGGCAGTGTGGGACACATTTTATCAAAGACGAAATATGCTATACTTTATTTACCCGGACTTATGCAGTCAAGCAAGAAAAACAAATATCAATCACTATCATAATTACCTCTCTTTTTTGTGCAGAGATTGAGAGGAAAAAAACGGAATCGTAATATATACTAAAAACGGCTAGGAGGATTTTTGTTATGGAATGGATTGAAAGATTAAATGATGCAATCGATTATATTGAGGAACATTTGACAGATGAAATAGATTATGAACAGCTTGGGCAGATTGCCTGTTGTTCTTCTTATCATTTCCAGAGAATGTTTACCTATATGGCAGGAATTTCTTTATCTGAATATATCCGTAGAAGAAAAATGTCACTTGCCGCTGTAGATTTACAGGGTAAAGGTATGAAAATCATTGATGTGGCAGGAAAATATGGATATAATTCCCCAACTGCATTTAACAGAGCATTTCAATCTGTTCATGGAGTCGCCCCATCTGCCGTTAAAAACGAGGGTGTATCCGTAAAATCCTTCCCGCCTATCTTATTTAAAATTACAGTTAAAGGAGTGGAAGAAATGAATTATCGAATTGAAATAAAAGATGCATTCCGTATTGTAGGCGTATCGGTACCGCTTCATAAGGACATTGAAAAAAATTTTACAGTGATACCTCCAAAATGGCAGGAAATATCTATGAACGGAACATTGCAAAGATTAATCAGTATAATGGATACGCCGCCTATGGGAGTACTTGGCGTCAGCACTTGTAATGATACTGAACCATGGAAGTATTATATTGCAGTATCAACTTCACAAGAAAAGAATGAACTTGAAGAATATATCGTGCCGGCATCTACATGGGCAATCTTTTCTGGAGAGGGTACAAATCAGTCTATTCAGGAATTAGAACGACGTATCGTAACAGAATGGCTGCCAACATCGGGATACGAATATGGCAATGCTCCCGATGTCGAGGTTTACCTAAATCCGGACCCACAAAATGCACAATATGAAGTATGGATACCTGTAGTAAAAAAATAGCTATGAATTCTATGATACAATGGATAAACTGCCCTATTTGCGGCAACAAGATCCAAAACCAGAATCAGGAAAGATACAGAGTGAACAAATTTCTTGGTATCCTGTCCGAAATGCAAGCAGAAAACATTGATTAAAGTAACACATTTACAAGTAATCGTCATTAAAGAGCCAGCGTATTGAGGGCTTGCGAAATGATATTGAAAATGAAACTCCATTATCGGTATTGATTGTAGAAGCGATTTATGCAAAATTGGAACACTTATGGAAAAGCTGAAGAAAATTTTATAGGTTTCTAAGACAAGCCATTTTCCAACGGGCTATTGGGTGAGGGATAAAATTCTCTCACCCAATTTTTATGGCACCTTGAATAAAATCTCTGACAACAGGGATTACTAAAAAGCTTGTCCAAAATCTTGACACAGATATAGCCACTATGATATTCTAAAAACCTCATAGGAAAATTAGAAGTAAGTCAGAAATGGAGCTGGCAAAATGACACCAGATAAAATATTGAATTACTGCCTTCAAAATCTTGAGGGGACAGTCTTAGTTGAAAGTTGGGGCGAGAAAGGGATTTTCTATAACCCGGACCATGTACTGAAGCGTGGCGTTTATATATTGACGGTTAAGGAAAAAGACGGTGACAATGACAAAAGTTCCGGTTTAAACAGAGAGAACGTCTACCGTGTGAATATGGGAATAAAGAAAAGCACTTTTGTGGAATTGTTTGGATCAATCCCAAAACGTCCGCCAGCAGGCGGCATTGTAGATATGGATTATGAATTTACCGTATTGAATGAGATACTCCCCCATCCTGTCTACGCATGGATGGCGTGGATATGTGCATTGAACCCCTCTAAACAGACATTCGAGGAATTGAAACCATATATCCAAGAAGCCTACGAGTATGCAAAGGAGAAATTTAAGAAACGCAGGAAGTAATCTTAAAGATTGATAATTAAATAGCACTAAGATGGAAAATAGAATGTCAGCCAATGAACAACAATACCACTGCAATACTTAGCGATTTCAGAAGGGTACATTTTTCAAAACGTAAAAAAAGATAAAAAAGAACATCATACCAAGAGAATTTACAAATGCGGGTAAAACCATTAGATAATTTGCACGAAAGATGGCGCACCTTATCAGAATGAATAAAGGCGCCAAACTCACGAAACAATAGAGATAATTCCTTAACTGCGATTGTGTTCATACTCCAAGATTTCCACAGGATCGCCATTCTCAAAGGTAGCCTTAAGTAATCAATTATCTGTCCAAAACTCTAATAAAACAATCTTTCAAAATACATAGAAAAAATACAGATGTATAAAAAAACGATTGTAATCACCTAGCCAATCGTTTCATCTTTTTCTTTGTTCGATCGGACACCAAACGGCTGCCTGCGATCAATTTGGCGCACAACTGATCCTCTTTGTGCATGTATGCATCTGCGATTGCCTTCAACTCCTCAAACGTCGTCGCATGATTTTTGGAAGGATCAAAATTTAGCGTATGCGTACAATTGAAATTCTCAATAAAATACAGTCGATTCACATCCGGATTGTAGATACAGAAATACGAATCGTCTCCGCAAATAAACAAACAACTTGTAAAATTATATACATATGGTAAAATACCATACATATTCTTTTGAATCACGTCATCGAATTTTTTAATATAACGATGATACTGTTTCAGTTCCATCAACACGATTTCCTGCACATACAGTCGATTCATGCGCTGATCAAACATGGGCATGTAGATATCCTCATTTTCATAAGGAAATGACTTCAGTTCCCTGCGCATTAAATCTATATCCACATTCATCTGATGCTTGCGCTCCTGATAATCCAAATCGTGCCAAAAGTCATGCATGGATACATACGTCGTCAAATATGTATCCTCAAATTTCTTCTTATTGAGAATGCTTTCATAAATAATCTCAATCTGGTAATAACTCCATTCGTCTTTGATGACGCACCCAACACCGTACTCGCGAAACGTCATCTGCATGCGTTTCAGTTTTTCCTTGTATGCATTTAATTTTTCCAGTTTCTTGTGATATTTTTTATGTAAAACTTCCTCTACGTTTTTCTTCATCGATTACGCCCCTAACTCTCATAAAATACACTGATCGTATTGACAATGGACATCGCCGCAGTTTCCGCTCGCAAGATCCTAGGTCCAAGTGAGGTACAAAGGAAGCCGTGACTGATCAAAGTCTTAGCTTCACTTTCTTGAAATCCGCCTTCCGGACCGATAACACATAAAAAAGATTGTACAGTATTTTGTTTCTTTAAAATGTTTTTCAATGCATTCGCATGATGATCGGCATGTTCATATGCACATAACTTCACGTCGGCATGCATTCCAATTAAATCGTTGATGGAACAAGGAGGCATCACCTCTACCAAATCTGTGCGTTTGCATTGCTCACATGCTTCCAAAGCGATTTTATTCCAGCGCTCCATTTTTCTATTTGCATCATCCTTTTTGCATTTGACAACACAGCGTGATGAAACAAAAGGCTGAATTTGCTTTACACCCAATTCACATGCCTTTTGAATCGCAAAGTCAAAACGCTCTTTTTTAATCAGCGCCAGCGCCAACGTAATGGAAATAGGTGAAATATTGGGTGGAAGCATCTGTAAGCGCTGTGCGATTACCTGCTTGCCGCAAATATGGATTTCTGAAAGATATACCACGCCTTCTTTATCCACAATACGTATTTTCTCATGTTCTTTCATACGCAACACATGCAAGATATGATGGCTTTGTTCTTTATCAAGCGACAAGCATTCATTTTCAAATAGCGTATTTACAAAATACTGCTGCATCAAATCACCTTATCTATTTTACCTTATTTTTGTCATAAATGGAAGAAAAAACGAGTACTTCAAGCCAACAAAATGAATAATGAAAAGATTTCTACTCTTTAATTAAATGTTCAAAGGTTCCATCCATTGCCAATGCCCTCAGTTTTTTTACTTCAAAAGGCTTGAGAATACGATATTCACCTTGGCTAAGATCATCCACGCGTAAAAAACCAAGCTGCTTGCGATGAAGACGTTTGACCTGATAGCCAAGCGCTTCCATCATTCGCTTGACTTGTCGGTTTCTGCCTTCCACCAAAATCAAATCAAACGTAGTCTGTTTTGCATCTTTTTCTTTACGAATATGCTTGACTTTTGCCGGAAGTGTTTTATGACCATCCTCCAAAACAATACCCTGATTGATTTTTTTCATATCCTCTCCACTCAATGTACCATTGATGGTCAGATTATACACTTTTGGGATATGGTGACGCGGATGTACCATCATATTCGCAAACTCACCATCATTTGTTAAAATCAGAACGCCGCTTGTATCGTAATCAAGACGGCCTACGGTAAAAATACGCTCATTACAATCAATCAAATCAATCGCTTTTTTCCGATCTTCATCATTCGCATTCGTGCAGACGCATTTTTTAGGTTTATTCATGACAAAATAGACCTTATTCTCTCGCTCAATCATCTTGCCATCCACCATGATCACATCTTTGCGCTTTACTTTGGTTCCCATTTCTTTTACACGAACGCCGTTGACAAATACACGGCCTTCTAAAATCATCGCTTCTGCTTTTCTTCTGGAAGCAATGCCAGCCTGCGCTATGACTTTTTGTAAACGCTCCATCGTTTCACATCCTTATTTTGTTCCTCTACTATTTTACACAAAGTGACACAAAAAGTAAAAGGTTTTTATAGAAGAATGAAAATAGGAACGTGTACCAATGCATGATGACTTCAAGCATAAAACAACAACGTTAGTAAAACAGCCATGGATATTCCAGCTACATCCGCAATCAAACCAATGGACAATGCGTTTTTTATTTTGCGAATGCCGACACTGGAGAAATACAACGTAATCACATAAAACGTCGTATCCGTGCTGCCTTGAATGACACTGGCCATTTGCCCCGCCAACGAATCGACACCGCATGTTTTAAAGATGTCAATCAAGACAGCCAGCGATGCGTTTCCGGAAATGGGCCGAAACACGACCATTGGCCATATTTCAGAAGGCACGCTACCAGAGATTGTCTTCATCCAGTCGGTAAACATCAACATAAGGCCACTTTCTCTTAGCAATGTAATCGCAAACATCATTGCTAATAAAGCTGGGTAAACATCGACAAACAATTTCATTCCATCCTTGGCGCCATCCGTAAACGCATGATAAGCCGATACACGGCGTAATAACGCAAACGTAAAAACAAATAAAACAAGTCCCGGCAGTAAAAAAGAAGTATCAATCACGATGATTACACCACCGATCTACCATCACGCCCACAAAGGAAGCAAAAACAGTGGAAAAAATTGCCAACGGCATGAAACCGGTGATATCCAACGAATGAAATTCACTCCTGAGCGCAATCAATGTGGTCGGAAGCAATGTAACTCCTGCGGTATTCAGCACAAGAAACGTCACCATAGATCTTGTGGCAGTATCTTTCTTTGGATTGTGTTTTTGCATTCCCTGCATAGCTTTTAAGCCAACAGGCGTTGCCGCTGAACCTAGACCAAACATATTTACAGTAATATTGGTCGCTACATAGCCCAGTGTCTCCTCATCCTCTTTGATGTCAGGAAACAGCCATTTTAAAAACGGATGAAACCATTTTTCCAATACTTTGATCATTCCTGCTTCCTTTGCGACATACAGTACGCCGTTCCAAAAACAAGTCATACAAATGAGCGGGAGTACAAAATCAAACGTATCTTTTCCGACCTTTAAACAAACATCGTTGATAACGGAAATATTGCCAGTAAAAAACGCATACATCAATGATACAGCAATCATGATGAGCCAAAGCAAATTCATGAGAACCAACCTCCTTTATCCGCTGTACCTTCATACGTATACGTTTGAAGTTCTCCATCCTTATTCACTTCGATGATCAGTGTATGATTTTCCACTTTCGTATGAACTTCCAGCTGTGTGGTTTCCGTCTTTGACAATAAAATCTGCAGGGTTTGTTCAATCACAAACGTGTGATTGCTTATATGATACAAGCCAGCTTTTAAAATTACATAAGCTGCATATTGTTCAAATAATTCTTCGTGCGATTTTTCATGAAATGCAAAATCATTTCCCATATTCAATGATACAACGATGGATCTTGTGTCATCGTTCGATGCGCTGGTGACAAGCGTTCTGCCTGCGCGTTTGGTAAAGCCGGTTTTTCCACCTGTTGTTTTATCATATGTGAACAACAGCTTATTTTTATTTTTCCAACGCACACCTTTTTTAAAATCATAATATTCACTGGATACAATTTTGGAAAACGTTTCATTGTTCATTGCATAGCGCATTAACAATGCCATATCATATGCACTGGAAATATTACCGCCGTCTTCTTCGTCTAATCCGCTGGGATTGCGAAATAACGTATCGTTCATTCCTAAAATCTTTGCTTTTTCATTCATTTCTTTGACAAAGGCTTCTTCACTGCCAGAAATGCATAAAGCAATTTCATGCGCCGTATCATTACCACTTCTTAACATCAGACCATATAACAGTGCTTCAAGTGTGACAGTTTCTTTCGGAATCAAATATACACTGGAGCCGTTGATTTTCAAGACATCATCACTGATCACCCAAGTATCGTTTAAATTTCCTTGTTCAATGGCAATCAATGCAGTCATGATTTTTGATATACTGGCAACACTCTGTGTTTCATGCATGTCTTTTTCTTTAGTGACCGTCCCATCATTTCCACTCATTACGCAATAACTTTCTGCGTGAACATTCGTTGTAAAACAAAAAATCAAGCAGATGGTAATTATCAGTTTCCGCATTTTCCATCCTCCTCATCAAAGTATATGAAAAGAATAAGGATTTTTTGTCAGTAATCAGCGAAAGAAATCGAGTAGAAGGAAATTAACTTGTTCAATCTTTGTTCTCTCACTCCACCATGCATGGCGTTTGGCACATGGCGGTTCAGATTTTTGTTAAATATGCTTGAACTGATAAAGGTATAGTAACAATACTAGGCCTCTGTGTGATTCGTGTTCCGTGGAACAGGACTTTTCCTACGTCCCCTTGCAGATTCCACTTACAAACACCTTGTACTTTGACTAGCAGTTGGCGGTTGCGATGAACGTCCCTATAGTGGACGTTAGCCATCTATATTATGCCAATGCCACACATATTAAGAAAAGACAGTAGATCTAATCAATGATATCTGCTGCCTTGTCATGATTCTGTTTTTTTATCTATTTTCTTTATTTAGAAGCGTATTTCTTCTGTTTTTTTGCTGACGTTACCAACGCTGCGCCTGCGATGGCCATTGTAATGATGTATCCGCCCAAATTGATTTCAATACCTGTATTTACCAAACCTGCCATCTTTTTATTTTCTGTTTCCTTTTGATTCACATTGTTATCCACAGTTGGTGTAGAAGGCTTTGTCGCATTGGAAGGTTGATTCGTATCGGTTTCCACATTGCTTCCGCCATTTACCAATGCCAAAGCTTTCTTTAAAGCAGCTTCATTGGCAACCGCAACTTCATATTCTGCCTTTTTGACATTCGCTGTTACTTCTACCTGAGTCACTGCTTGTAGTGCTGCGTTATATGCTTGCTGGGCCAGCGCCAGTTTTTCTTCCGCTGCGACTTGTTCCGGCGTCTTTGGACCACTTGCCGCATTTGCTTCGTCCAACGCCGTTTTCGCATCCGCGATTTCTTGTTTAACTGCATTATAATACGTATTGAATTTTCCTTTATAAGCAGCCACACTTACCGCATTCGTGCCATATTTGGATCCATCAAAAGTAAACGTTTGACCATAAGTATGATTATAAAGCGCTCTTGAACCGGATATGTAAGAATATCCCATAACCGTATAATTCTCATTTACAATATTCAGATAATGTCCGGTTACTCCACTTCCGCCGTTTTTAAATATTTCTTTTTCTTCATCATACCAGCCTATAAACGGATTTGAATATCCCCATGCAAGATTTTCTCCGATATTGAATGCTTGAGAATGTCCGGTATGATCTTTAGAATAATTTAATTGATACTGTGAAATTGCCATCGCAGAAGAACTAACTTTCAAATCGATCAGATGTGTTCCTTCAGTTGTATTCTCATTTTGACGATATACATTCACTTGATCCAATTCATCTATTGCTTTCTTCATATTTTCAAGATTCGTCGCATCATGGACAGCCCCTAGATTCGTAAAACCGCTGTAATCGGTATCTTTTAAAGCTCCGTCTTGTAAAACGTTGTTCTTTGCAGTAATTATGTTATACGCAAAACTTGCATCCGTATCACCTTGATCAGCCAAGTCTTTAAAGAAACCTGCCGATCCTAGATTATACTTTGCCACTGCATCATCATATCGCTTTTGCGCTTGAGCAATCTGTGTAGAATCTCCACTTTGTCCCGCATTTTTGTCTGCTTCTTCTTTGTCTTTTTTCGCAGCCGCAAGATTTGTCTTCGCACTTCCCAAATTCTTATTGGCGCTTTCCAATTCATTTTCTGCTTTGATTTTAGCTTCCTGCGCTTGTTTGGTGTGCTTTTTTGCCTCTTCATACTTTGATTTTAGCGTAGCCAAATCTGTGGCAGCTCTTCCGTTTAAATCGCTGACCATTGGGGATCTGCCTTCTTCGCAAATAACAACTTGTGGCATGCCGACACTTGTTAACGCTGTGATTGCGGCTAATCCGATTACACTTTACTTCATTTTCATTCTCTCTTTTTCTTTATGCATTCAGCAATTATATAAAATGTACCTGTTTAAATTCAATTGAATGTCATTACGTTAATCAGGTACATATTTATAAATGGTTCCAAATCGCTTTATAATAACAAAATTTCATTGTAACTCTTTCTCTATTATATACCACCGTCATACTTAATGCAAATGTATAAATGCAGTTTCTCCTTGTTTATGATTCGAAAATGATATAGTCTCAATGAAACAAAATATTGTTTCAAAAGATGAAGTGATTTATAAAATAGTATGATGCAACATATGCAAAATATTTACAAATCATTCAGTTTCGAATGTTTCAGAAATTGTTTTCAGATGCTCAATAATATGCAAATGCTGAGGACAAGACTGCACACATTGACCGCATGCAATACAGTCACTGGCTTTGCCATAATATTGATTGAGATTTTTATAATACAGTTTCTGGGTAGAAAAGCCATCACATTGTTTTTCCATGTTATATAAAGCAAAATATTTAGGAATGGCGATTTTCTTCGGGCATCCTTCCACGCAATATTCACATGCGGTACAAGGGATGATCGTATCACTTTTTAACAACGTCACTGCCTTTTCAATGACTTTACAATCATCAGAAGTGAGCGGTTGGAAATTTTGCATGTAGTCAGTGTTGTCCAGCAGCTGTCCGTAAGTAGACATTCCACTTAGCACCATATATACATGATCGAGACTGGCCGCAAAACGTATGGCCCAAGATGCGATAGACGCATGTGGATCGGCGTTCAAAAAAACACTTTCTACTTGTTTGGGAACTTTTGCCAAAGAGCCGCCTTTGACAGGTTCCATTACTATGATTTGCTTGTGATGTTTGCATGCGACTTCATAACAGCGTCTGGATTGAATACTTTCGCTGTCCCAATCAAGATAATTTATTTGCAGTTGTACGAATTCAATCTCCGGATGATTGTGTAAAATCTCATCCAAAAGTTCCGGTGTATCATGAAAAGAGAAACCGGTATGCTTGATTTTGCCTTCCCTTTTCATTTGTTCAATAAAAGCAAAGCAGTTACAACGCTTGGCAATTGCATAATTCTTCACACTCAAGTTATGAATCAAATAATAATCAAAATAATCCACACCACACTTATTCAACTGCTCCATAAAAATACGTGCATTATCTGCTTCTTCTTTTAGAAACATCGTTGGTAATTTTGTGGTTAACGTAAATGTGTTCCTTTCATGACGTTTGACCAATGCTTCTTTTACCATGCATTCGCTTTGTCCCTCGTGATACATATATGCGGTATCAAAGTAAGTGAAGCCTCTTTCCAAAAACGTATCCACCATATGACATATCTGTTCAAAATCCATGCTTTTATTATCGTTTGCATCCAATAAAGGAAACCTCATACAGCCAAAGCCCAATTTTTTTGTCATTTCCTAATCCTCCATATCTTTCTATTGATTGCTTTTCATAGATCTATTCTTATTCCATCCCATTCATTATACACGTTTCTGATAATTTAATATACATATTTCCTCTATTTCTTATGCATATTTCTGCTTTGTGGTACAATCGTACATACATGAACATGAAAAAAAGTGCATCCTTGAAGACGCACCTGTCAATATAACTTATTCTTATGCATGCATCAAATTATTGGCAGAAATTGCCGCAGTTACCTGCGTTCCGTTGCCAATCACGATGCGCTTTCCTTTCACTTCCATTACCTTATAAACCGTGTCATATACAAATGGTGCCAAGGAAGTACCATTGATGTCTTTGGCTCCTTTTTTTACCTTTACCCTATCATTTACTTTAAAAATTTCCGGCACAATTGTTGATTGGACAATCACTTGATCATTGACCCAACCCGTACCATTGTTAATCAAATAAGGATTATGCGCATTAGCAATCACTTTTGTAATAACACCTTTGGTTATTGCGATATTGGTAATTGGCTGCGTTGATTGAGAAGACGTATACAATGCGCGAAAACTCACTTGATCGCCTTCCTTATAACGTGTTACCGGCTCCTCTGGCTTGGGTATCTCGCCGTTTCCAAATTTGTTTTTATTACCCACCATGGTCATGAAATCTCCGTAATAGCGATTGACATCCGTGCGAAGATTGGATCCGTTGATCACACCGTCACTGGAATATTGCCAGAGTTTGAATTCCTTATCAAATGTAGGCGCATTGCTCCATTGTGCAAGCCATCGTGAATACGCATTGACGTTATATAATTTCCGTGTCCAATAATCTAAGTTTGCATAAATACCGACAAATCCATTTGCCTGTTCGATGCGCTTTCCAAATGCATTCGCATTTTTTGTATAAGTCTCAGCGGAAAGATCCCCGACGTATGCGCTATATTCAATATCATAATAAATGGGCAGTTTTAAATTCCATCCTTTTACCAAACGCAGCACATGTTCGGCTTCATCCAATGCCTCTGCTTCATTTCTAGCATAAGAAAAAAGATATACGCCAAATGGTATGTTTAATCTTGTACATTCGCTGACATTGCGGATATACTGCTTATCGTCCTGAACGGCAAGATTACCGCCATATCCACAGCGTATAATTGCGCCGTCAATCTGTCCTTTGATCAGATCCCAATTAAGAAATCCATTGTGTTCACTTACATCAACAATTGGTTTTGCCATTTACAAAACACCTCCGCCATATTCTATGAAACAAACGGATTATCACTTGGGTAAACAAAACGATAAGATGAAAAAAATACAGAGGATTATTTACGCAACTGCATTTGTTTCAATGTCAATGCTTGATACGCTTGATCCAAATCATTGATTGATAACACTGCTTGTTCCATAGGACACATGCCATCTTTGGTGCGATTAATAATGTAAGAACAGCGCTCATCAAAACTGTAGGCTATATTCTGCGTATTCAAAAATGCAATTGCCGATGCACTCATGATCCGTCCATGTATATACGCTGCATCACCATATACCAGCATCATTGCAGCAGCTTTTCCAATCACCGCATCCACAATCACGCAATCCTTGAAAAAAGTTCGATCCTTCTTTAACATATCCATAATTGGCGCAATACCCTTTTGTCGAGAAACATAAAGAAAATGCGGTTTTGCGGAAACAATAGAATATCCTGCATTATTTTGAATGAAACGTTGTTGCGTAAGATTCATGAAGATAACCGCCTTTCTCTATAATTCCGGTCAATGCCGGCAAAAAAATCAGCTGAATGCATATACCGGGAATACCGGTAATAACTGCACCCCACACTATCGGGAAACCACCCAAATGCAAAGAAAACAACGCCGTGCCCAGCACCAATGCAAATCCATAAACCAATCGTCCAATGACCATCGCCGATATCAATGCAATGTATCCACCAAACGGCAAATTTTTCACATTATGTTCTTGATACAAAAAGCCGCCGACGGCTCCGTAACTCATCAGTTCCACCATCATAAAAATCACACGCTCTGCGCTTGGCATGCCTGTAAACAAACAACTCAAAAGCGGTGCCATCATACCTAAGAATGCGCCATATTTCCATCCTAGAACCAGTCCACCCATCAATACCGGTATATGCATTGGAAGAAATATTTGTCCTGCCTGCGCCATACCCAATAAATGAAACACTTGCGGAAGTAATAAAGCCATTGCCAAGCATAATGCCTCAAAAGTCATTTTCCTTGTTTTCATAAACATGTCTCCTGTTCATAATGACGAATTTTTTCATTCAGTTTCTTTAATGTCGTATGCATTGCTTCCATGCGTTTTTGAAGCACTTCTCTTTGATCGTACAGAATCTGCATCCGCTGTTTGGTTGTCGCATCGCCTTCCTGATACAGCCTTACATATTCACACAATGCATCAATTGACAAACCGGCTGCGCGCATGCATTTGATGAATGCAATCCATTGAAGATCTTCTGTTGTATACTCTCTTATCCCGGAAGCATTTCGTTTCACCGATGGAATCAAATGGATTTTTTCATAATAGCGCAGCGTATCCTGACTAACGGACATACGCTCACTTACTTCTTTGATTTTCATTGCGCAACCTCCTTCATTTTCTTCAGTATAACATCTGGAGTCTGCTCCAAGTCAATCGTTGATTTTATGGATTACTCATTTCGATTTTAATGACTTTATTGACGATACACGACTGTGGTTCTTTTTTATTGGCTTCAACCAATAGATAATTGCCTTTGACAAGCAACTCCTTATATTTTTGATAAACGCTTGGAAATATCACCAGATCAATCTTTCCGCTTTCATCAGCGCCGTTGGCGAACATCATCAACTCATTATTCTTTGTGCGATGCTCTCTTGTGCGCTCCAATGTGCACAGTAATTTGATGAAACCACGTTTTTCATGTAATGTAATAATCGCTGTTAATGAAGAATCCACTTGTTTGCGTAAGTCTTCGATGGGATGACGTGTTAAATAAAACCCCAGTACATCGCGCTCTTTTAAAGAACGCAGTCCTGCATGTTCCTTCACCATTTTCATTGCTGGTTTGGAAACCAAATCAAAGTCGATCATGATTTGATTTTCATCCTCAATCTGTACGAGTTCTCCATAGCGAAACGCATCTTCCAATGACGCAACCATGGATAATCGCTGTGTGCTGAATTCATCCAATGCACCAGCATCGATCAATGCTTCCGCATTTCTTTTATTCATGCGCTTGGCAATCATGCGCGCGACAAAATCAAAATAATCTTGAAATGCGCCATGAGCATTTCGTTCTTTCTCGATGGATTGACACAGGGCAGAGCCAATGTTTTTAATTCCGGTCAAAGGAAAACGCAGCGCATTTTGTTCAATCACATATCTAGATGTAGAAGCATTGACAGATGGGGATAGAATCTTTATACCACGCTTTTTTGCTTCAAAAATATATTCGCTCGTTTTTGTTTCTGAACCAATCACGCTGTTTAACAGTGCAGAAAAGAAGTATAACGGCCAGTTTGCTTTCAGATATGCCAGCTGATAAGCAACCAATCCATAGGCAACTGAATGAGAACGGTTGAATCCGTAATTCGCAAATTTCATAATCATATCATATACTTGCTTTGCCAGCATTTTTTCATAACCGTTTTGAACTGCTCCGTTAATAAACATCTGTTCCAACTGCTTCAATTCATTGCCATGCTTCTTACTGATAGCCTTTCTTAGATTATCTGCTTTTGCCAATGAGAAACCAGCCATTTTCTGTGCAATTTGCATGACTTGTTCCTGATAAATCATAATTCCATACGTATTTTCTAAAATCGGTTTCAAAGATGGATGCGGATATGTGACGACTTCCGGCTGTTGTTTGCGGCGCAGATATTCCGGAATGTTTTCCATAGGACCGGGACGATATAAGGCGATGATCGCTACGATATCTTCAAATTCTTTAGGCTGTATCTGACGAATCAGCTGTTTGATGCCTTCTGATTCCAACTGAAAAATGCCAACCGTATCGGTATTGCGCAGTAATTGATATGTTTTTTCATCATTGAGTGGCAGTTTCATAATATCCATTTGCGATGTATGATTCAGATTGATATCATGAACAATTTCATCAATGATTGTCAAATTGCGCAATCCCAAAAAATCCATTTTGATCAAGCCCAATTCTTCCAAATACTCCATGGTGAATTGTGTTGCACAAAGTCCTTCATCCACTTCAATCAGCGGACATACGGTTGAAATACGTTCTCTGGCAAACACAATGCCTGCCGCATGTAAAGAGGCATGTCGTGGAAGTCCTTCCAACTGTAAGGCAATCTGAAATACTTTTCGCATTTGCGCACTCGCATTGATCATCTGCTTAAACCGCGAACTTTCTTCATAAGCATCCTTCAAAGTAACT
The DNA here is from genome assembly GCA_910576345.1 of Erysipelotrichales bacterium. Lineage (GTDB taxonomy): Bacteria > Bacillota_I > Bacilli_A > Erysipelotrichales > Erysipelotrichaceae > C-19. Next base: position 35,735 of record CAJTIT010000017.1, on the reverse strand, counting down.
TTGGGTTTGAATGGCACTTGTTTGCATACCATATCGATTTCTCTTGGATTGATTTTCATCACTTTGCCCACATCACGAAGTACTTGTTTAGCACCCAGCGTATTGAATGTGATGATATGAGCGACATGCTGATTTCCATAACGCTCTCTCACATACTGTATGACTTCATCGCGTCGATTATCAGGGAAATCAGTATCAATATCCGGCATGGATACACGCTCCGGATTTAAAAAGCGCTCAAAAAACAGATGGTATTTGATAGGATCTACGTGTGTAATTCCCAAACAATATGCGACCAAAGATCCTGCGGCACTACCTCTTCCGGGTCCTACGTAAATGCCTTTTGAGCGTGCATAACGGATAAAGTCATAAACGATCAAGAAATAATCAGCATAATGCATATCCAATATAACACGCAGTTCATACTGCAGACGCTGTATGTAATTGTCAGGAACTTTTTGAAAATTCATTCTTTTCAATAATCCTTTGTGGCAAAGTTTTTGTAAATATTCTTCACTGGAAATACCTAATTTATTTTCAAAATGCGGTAGATGTGCATGTTCAAACGCAAATGAAACTTGACATTTTGTGGCAATTTCATCTGTGGCATCTAAATCCTCTTTTTCATACAGCTCTTCCATTTCATTTTGGGATCGAAAATATCTTCTTGGCGTATAATTTAAAGTTTTATCATCAATCGTTACGCCTTGATCTATCGCACAAAGAATCTTATAATGCTCTTCCTCCTCTTTTGTGCCATAATATATTCTTGACAGCGCTACGGTAGTGAGACCAAGATTCTTTGCGCACGCTTTGAGAATCAGATTCTTGATTTTCAGCAAAGGAGAATCATTACATGGAACAGATACATAAAAATCAGGAAACTGTGCCTTGCATAAGGCCAACAGCCTTATGATTTCCTCCTTATTCTCTTTAATGATTGCGGCTTCCAAGGAAGAATGATCACCACCTGTTACCACGATCATATGTTCACAATACGATCTGATTTCTGATAATGTCACGATCGTTTTATCTGTATTATATCGAGTAGAAAGTGCCAACAATTGTTGATAGCCGATATCATCTTTTGCCAATAAAATAAAGTTGAATGTATCTTCTTCCATTTGACAGTCGCATTCCATACCATAAATAGCGTGAATTCCTTGTTTTTTTGTTTCATGATAAAAAGCCATGGCGCCATACATAACTTGATAATCGCATAAAGCAACCGCAGAAAAACCATTTTGCTTGGCAAAAGATACAATATCTTTGATTTTTAAAGTCGAATTCAACAATGTGTAAGAACTTCTGACATGAAGATGGACGCTCATGTATTCTTGCCTCCTTCGCTTAATCTTTCTTATCATGCATCTATTTATATTTTACTATACTATTACGTTTATGGAAAGAGAAAATACTGCGCCGAAACAGAGAGAAATAGAATATAAAAAGGATGATGATCTCTTAAGTATTATGCTTCTTTACTGCGAATGAATGCGCTGATTTCCGCTATGACATGGTTCTCATATGTCGTATGCATTGTTTCAAAACAAGAAGAAATATTCACAAACTTCATAACCACATTCTGTAATGAAATAAATGAGTTTAGATACCAATAAAAACAGCACAGTTTCAAATTTATTCTTGTCCACAAAAGGCACTTCCATTTAAAAGGCCGATGCATCCTATATTAAATCCGCAAACCAAGAACAGTTTACCCATTCATTGAATTCAATAACAGAGGATTGGTATTTTAATTCTATGCATACATTATCATATTTTCCTTTCCTTGTTGCTTGTATCATATATATATCCGCTATGTATCCATTTTGAACTTTTCTCTCTTGAAATTTTAATACTTCAAGATTTTCTAAATCCAAGGACTCAACATCCGTTAGTGTCACAACCTTGTTTTCTGTTTCATAACTGCACGATAAGATTTGTGGTTTCAGAAACGTGATAATACCATTTCCCGTTTGATATGCTTTCGCATATGTATTTAATGGAGGAGATGCGATATCTTTGGCATCCACTCCATACGCATAACTACGGTATCGTTATCATAAAAAATGCGTTCACAATCACAGTCATGTAAATATATATAATCCAATGTGTTTTGACTTACATATTTCCAATTAGCCAAAGAGCATTCTCCTTTTACAACATTTAGAAAAATGCGTTCTTTCTATTCAGATTGAACGCACTATATTTATATGATTTCTTTTCATGATTTCTCTTTTCTCATCCGCTTTGATAAATCTTGTAACAAAGATTGAATGTCTTTCTCTTTTAAACCTTTCACACCGCAAGCAAATCGATGACCACCGCCATTATAGGACATTGCGATATCATTGATTTCAATATTTTTAGAGCGAAGCGAACCATTATAAACAGATTCACCTTGTTCTTGTCCTGTTTCAATAAACAGTGCCCATGCTTGAAACTCATGAACTTTACTTAATGCATATACTTTTTCTTTTGCTTGATTTAAGGTTAGATCATATCGCTCATAATCGGATGGATGAACAATGATATAGGCAATACATTCATCCATAAGCGTATAATGCGTTCGAATATAGGTTTCAAATTCAAACTCTTTCCAACTTTTTGAAAAATTCTGTTCATTGACTTTTGCGACATCAACGCCTTGTTCCACCAAATATGCACCACAGCGTAACATCTCCGGTGTGGTTGCCTGAATGGAAAACTGTAGCGTATCCGCAATCAAACCACCGTATAAATACTCAGCACAAGTTTTGGATAAACACAGTCCTTTTTTTTGAAACATGTCCGCCAAAATCTCACATGTCGCACCTTTGCGATCCTCAATGTATTCTTCATCCGCATATGCATCCACAAAAATGTGATGATCGATTTTTATTTTGTATGCGGCACTTTTCCAACGGCTGTCATCGATACGCGCTGCGTTGGCCGTGTCCAAAATAATCGCCAATGAATGTTGAATCTGATCATCTCTTGCGACATCGATCGGTGGAAATAAATTTGCTTTTGGACCAGTGTCGTTTCCCAATGCGAATACTTTTTTATTGGGATAAGTTTCTTGAATCCATGTTTTTAATCCAAACTGTGCACCAAGTGCATCCGCATCAGCTGCAATATGTCGAAATATTGTAATCGTATCAAATGCTTCGATTTTTGAGAACAGTGCATCCATGTTTAAAAGCCCAATAATCGATACGTGTCTCTAGAAATCACCAATTCTTCATTGGTTGGAATCAGCCATACTTGTACAGCGCTCTCACTTGTAGAGAGTTTGCATTCTTTTCCACGTGTCTTCGCATTCAATTCTTCATCAATGGAAATATGCAAAGCGCCTGACAATTTTTCGCAGACATATTTACGAATGTTCGTATCGTTTTCACCAATACCACCGGTGAAGACGATTGCGTCCAAACCGCCAAGCTGTGCATAATAACCGCCTACTACATTAATAATACGATTCACATATAGCTTGGTTGTTAAAATCGCATCTTCATTACCTTCCGCATATGCTTTTTCAATATCACGTGCGTCACTGGAGATTCCACTCACACCCAACATGCCAGACTGCTTATTCAAAACATTGTCCATTTCATCCGCTGACATGCCGGTTTTCTTCATCATATAACAAACGATCGCTGGATCGATATCACCACAGCGTGTTCCCATCATAATGCCGCCTAATGGTGTCAAACCCATGGATGTGTTAATACATTTTCCACCTTCAATAGCGGTAATACTGGCACCATTGCCCAAATGGCATGTAATAATTTTCGTATCTTTGATATCTTTTTCCATCAATTCTGCGCAACGTGCAGATACATACTGATGACTTGTTCCATGCATTCCATATCGCCTTACTTTATAGTCGCGATACCAGCTCATTGGTAATGGATACATATAAGATTCTGGTGCCATCGTCTGATGAAACGCCGTATCAAAAACTGCGACATGACCGGCATGTGGCAATGCTTTTTTAAAAGCATGGAATCCTACCAGTGACGCCGGATTATGCAACGGCGCTAAATCAGAGTTTTCTTCAATGACTCTTTCAACATCTGATGTGAAAACCTGTGAAGAATTATAAATATCACCACCTTGTACAACACGATGTCCTACACCTTTGATTTCTTCCAAAGATACGACGATCGCATGTTCGACGAGTGCATTCAATAATAGTTCCACTGCTTTCGCATGATCAGGAATCGGCAGTTTTGTCACGATTTTATCACCATTTACCTTGATCGTAAACATTCCTTCATCCAAACCGATGCGCTCCACAATACCACTTGTCAATACTTCTTCCTGTGGCATTTCAAACAATTGAAATTTCAAAGATGAACTTCCTGCATTAACTGAAATAATTTTTGTCATAATATCCTCCTGTTGTTCTATATTTTCTAAGGTCCTCACATATACATTGATTTCCTTGTGTCCATATGCTTTTATTTTATCATAGATACGTGCTCTTTCTTCATTGAATTTTATCAAATGAAGTTTTTCCTCATATGTGTTTAAAAGCTTTTCACTTCGCTTTAAATGATCGCTGACAGCTGCTCTTGTAATCTGTTGTGATTCTGCGATTTCTGAAAGGGAAAAATCTTCTTCATAATAAAGACTCAATATCTCCTTTTGCTTTTCCGTCAGCAAGCATTTGTACGCATCCATTAGCTGATTCATACGTTTTGTTTTATCAATGCTCATGTTCCAACAAATCCTCACATAAACCATAGAGATAAGTATCAATATCAAACGGACGTAGATCATCCATGGACTCACCCAATCCGATATATTTCACCGGCAATCCCAAAAGATCACGAATGGCGATGACGATGCCGCCTTTGGCAGTACCATCCATCTTGGTGAGAATGATACCGGTGACATTTGTCGTTTCCATGAAAATTTGTGCTTGCGATATACCGTTTTGTCCTGTCGTCGCATCTAAAACAAGCCAAACTTCATGTGGAGCATTTGGTATTTCTTTTTCTACCACGCGTTTCATTTTGCTTAATTCCTTCATAAGATTGGTTTTGTTTTGAAGTCTGCCTGCGGTATCTCCAATCAAAACATCTACATGATGCTCTTTAGCATATCGACATGCATCCACCAACACAGCGCTCGGGTCGCCATTCTCCCTGCCTTTGATACAAGGAATGTCCAATCGCTTTGACCAATTTTCTAGCTGATCCACCGCTCCTGCACGAAACGTATCCGCAGCGGCAGTCATCACACGTTTGCCATCTTCCATAAAACGCTTGGCTAATTTAGCTGTCGTCGTTGTCTTTCCGCTACCGTTCACACCGACCATTAAGATCACTGTCGGACCATTTTCCGCATAGGAGAAGGGACGTTCTTCCTTTGTTTGGTAAAGCTCCAACATCGTTTCGATCAAACATTCGCTGATTTGATCAAAACTTTTCAAATGCTGATCCATTGCTTTTGTTTCAACCTGATCCACTATTTTTTGTGCAGTTTTGATTCCTATGTCCGCTTCCAACAAAACAATCATCAAATCTTCCAGAAATGCTTCATTGACACCGGTAAATCCTAGCGCCAACTTGCGGATACGCTGCGCAAATGTTTTCTTGCTTTTGTCTAAACCGGACAGATAGCGATCCTTGTCTTCTTTGCCTGAGAACGTCTGTTTCAGCTTTGAAAAAATACCCATTACGCATTCACTCCTTCCTCTTTATCGACTAGATTGATAGCATCTTGTAGCTGCACCTTTAACAGCTGTGATACACCATTTTGTTGCATCGTTACGCCATAGAGCGCATCACATTGCGCCATTGTTCCAGGACGATGGGTCACGACAATAAATTGACTTTCCCCACGGAAACGTCCGATATATTTCGCAAAACGCTCCACATTTGCTTGATCAAGGGCTGCTTCCACCTCATCAAAAATACACAAAGGCATCGTTCTAGCCTTTAAAATGGAGAACAGCACGCAAATGGCAATCAGCGCCTTTTCACCACCGGAAAATAAACGGATATTTTGTACTGTCTTGCCTGGCGGCTGCACATCAATGTCAATGCCTGTATTCAACACATCTTCCGGATCCACCATATATAATCTGGCTTTTCCACCGCCAAACAATGATCGAAAAACATCATTGAGCTGCGCATTGATTTTTTCAAACATTTCTTTGAAATCGCGAATCATAACTTCATCCATTTCATCAATCGCAATGAGAATCTTTTCTTTGGCAGACATGAGATCTTCTCTTTGTTTACTTAAAAATTCAAAGCGTGTGCTTACTTCTTCATATTCCTTTGGCGCATCCAAATTGACATTTCCCAGTTGTTGAATTTCTTTTCTCAAATCCAACACGCGCTGCTTTGCCTGTTCAATGTCCACATCCTGTTTTTGAGTCAAGGCATATTCATACGTCATTTCATATGTCGTTGAAAGTCTTTCCAGCGCATGTTCCAACTGTGTTTCCGCCTTCACTTTATGTTCTCCCACACTGCGTTCTTCATTCTGTAAAATATTGAGTTCTCTTCGAAGCTGTCGAATACTTGCCTCCTTGCGCTCCACTTCCATACCGGCTTTCATTCTTCGATCCCGCTTGTTTTGTATCGAAGATAATGCGTCATCACGCTTGGAATACAATGTGGACAACTGCACCACCAAATCATCCTGCATCAGTGTTTCGTTTTCATCCAAATCGTCTGGTGCAATTTGTTCATAATCGGCTTTTAAACGATCATATTTAGCACGTTTGGCTTCCACGATTGGCTCCAATTGTGCAACCGCAATTTGTGTTTGATGAAGTTCATCACTATAATTTTGGCGCTTACTTTGATACGCATACAACTGATTGCGCAATGTTTCCACCTGCATTTGTTGCCCTTCCAGACTTTGTTGGATCTGATTGTATTCTTTCTGTATCGTTAACGGAGATCCGGAATTTTTAGTTCGTCCTCCACTCATACTACCGCCTTTATGTACCACATCACCATCTAGCGTGACAATCTTATAATTAAATTTCAATACTTTTGATAATTCATTCGCATTGATCAAGTTATCACAGACCAATACGTTTCCAAGCAACGAATCGCGCACGATATCAAATGTTTCTTCATTTTCAACGAAATCACTGGCACATCCTAAAAAACCTACCGTATGCCTTGCCAGCATCAGATGATCCTCATTGATTCTGCGTGTCCTCAGTACGCTGAGCGGCAAAAAGGTTGCCCGTCCGGATTGGTTTTTCTTCAAGAACGTAATCGCATGACGTGCCGCTGCTTCATCTTCTGTAACAATATGATACATCGCTCCACCTAATGCATTGGATATGGCATCTTCATAATTCATCATTGGTTTTAACAACTGCGAAATGACGCCAAGAACCCCCATCAGCGCATGTTTGTTCTCCATAACGGCTTTTACACCCTGTTGGTGATTGAACGGTTGTTTCATTAAATTATGCAATACTTCTTTGCGATTTTCCAAGCGATTGAGCATTGCTGCGGCCTGATTGGTTTCGTTGGAGCATTCACTTACTTTATATTCAATGTCGCTCAATTGTTTTTTCTTTAAATCAATATCGCGCATCAAATCCTGTAGTCTTGTCATGCGATCCTTATATTCGTAACTGGCTTCTTCCAGCATCGCTTTTAATTCTTTTGCCTTATCTTTGTTATTTGCATATTCCATCGCATATTTTCTTTTTTCATCCAGTTCCGCTTTTCTTGTTTCCAGCGTAGAAATTTCATTGATGATTTTGGTATAGCTTTCCTGAAGCTGATTGATTTCATGATCCAGTTGAAACATTTCTTTTCTAAGTTCGCTGTTTTTAAGATCCTCTACTTGAATGGTCGTTTCATGCATTGCTTTCTGCGTATCCAAATCGAACGCTTTCTTTTTCAAAACTTCGATGGTCTCCATCAACTGTTCAATTTCATCAACGATAACACTGACTTCAATGGTTTCCAGTTCTTCTTTTTTGGCCAGATAAGTCTCTGCCTTTTTAGCCTGCCGTTTTAATGGATTTACTTGACGTTCCAATTCAGCGATAATATCTTCCACACGCATCAGATTATCTTGGGTTCGGTTTAATTTCGAAAGCGATTCATTTTTGCGCTTCTTGTATTTTGCGACGCCGGCCGCTTCTTCAAACAATGCACGGCGCTCTTCCGGTTTCGCTTCTGCGAATGCAGATATGTTTCCTTGTGATATAATCGACAAAGAATCTCTTCCTAATCCGCTATCCATGACCAAATTCAAAATATCTTTTAGTCGGCATGGCGTTTTATTTATAAAGTATTCACCTTCTCCGCTTTGACGATGCAGGCATCTGGTGATTTCCACTTCTTCAAATTCCACATTAAAAAAATGTTTGGAATTATCAAATACCAATGTAACTTCAGCAGTATTGACAGCCTTGCGCTGCGTGGAACCACTGAAGATGACGTCGCTCATGCTTGTTCCTCTCAAACTTTTTACACTCTGTTCTCCTAAAACCCAGCGAATGGCATCATTGATATTACTTTTCCCACATCCGTTGGGGCCAACGATTCCAATCACGTCCGAGTCAAAATTGATCACAGATTTATCGGCAAACGACTTAAATCCCTGTAATTCGATTCGTTTTAAAAACATAACAGACCTCCCAGTCGTATGATTATTTTGCTAAAATTTCACACGAAACAATTATAGCACAAATTTGATGTTTTGCGTATACTGTGTTACAATAGTGCAAATTCAAAGGAGGCTTATTCTATGGCAAAGGAAGTCAAAACGATGAAGAATATGTTTCATTTGTCTTTCGGTGAAGAAGTGGGAAATGCGATCAGTCACGGTGTACCGGCGATTTTGTGTTTGTTTTTATTGCCAATAGCGGCTGTTTATTCCTATATCGTTGGTGGTATTTCACGCGCCTTTGGTGTTTCTGTTTTTGTTTTATGCCTGTTCCTTATGTTTTTGATTTCTTGCATTTATCATAGTATGGCTTATGATTCGCAACAAAAATATATTTTCCGCAAATTGGATCACATCTGTATACTGTTGGCAATCGCAGGAAGCTATACACCTATAGCAATCACAATGATCGAAGGATGGGAAGCTGTTTTAATTCTAGTTATTGAATGGTCAATGGTTTTATTTGGCATTTTACTAAAAGCAATCGCCAAACGAAGTTTCCCAAAACTATCGATGTGCATCTATATGATCATGGGGTGGACGGCTGTTTTCTTTTTACCGAAGCTTTTACGTGTCGCTTCTCCTTTGTTTTTAGGCTTGATTATCGGCGGCGGTGTGATGTATACAATTGGCGCTTTCTTTTATTCGCATCCACAGAAAAAATACTTCCATATGATTTGGCATTTCTGTATTGATATGGCCAGTATTTTGCATATGATTGCCATTATATTGGTTATGTGAACCATCTGCTTTTTCTAACCGTTAAAAGGATGGCGTGAACAAAAAACACAACCTTTTTTAAAGTTCATGACGTTTTATATAAGAAAGATTATAAGAAAAAAAACCGTAAATCGCTATGATAATTTGAACGATGACACGGTTCTTTTCGTTTGTAAATCAATGTTCTAATTTAAAACAGGTTAAAACAGTCTGAGGAGATCTTGCCATGTCGCAAATACCATCAATAATACAAGCAGCACGACACCAATCATCATAATGATTGTCTCTACTTTTTCCGAAAGTTTTCTGCCGGAGATTTTTTCAATTAATGTAAGGAAAATCCGTCCTCCATCCAATACCGGCAACGGCAATAAATTGAATATGCCGATGTTCAATGAAAGCAACGCAATTAAAGAGAATACCGGCAAAAGACCATTCTGTGTCGTTTCCGCTGTAATTTGATAAATTCCGACGGGACCGCTCAGATTTTCTAATCCGATGCCTCTGATCAATTTGCCCAATGCACGAAATATTGCTGTGCTGCCTTCTACCATTTTACTTGTGCCATAAGGAATGGATTCCAAAGCAGAAATTTCTTTAATGTTCGCCTTCGCAGTGAATCCCATTAAATAGCGATCTTGTTCTTCGTTGTATCTTGGCGTTGCATTGACAGTGATCGTTTCATTGCCCCTTTGGAGAGTAAACGTTGATTCCTCTTTTGGAAAGTAACCCAAGTATTCACTAACTTCATCAAAAGTTTTCGGTTCTATTGTTTCTTTTGCATTTGAGATTTTGATAATGCGATCACCGATTTCAAATCCTTTTTCTTTGGCGACGGAATTTTCGCTGAAGTTCGCAATTACTGGCTCGGATGGCAACATCACCTTACCTTGTACAGCCGTTACACCGATAAACAGCACCCAAGCAAGCAGCACATTCATAATCGCACCGGCAGCCATAATGATGATTTGTTTCCACCATGCAATACCTTTTAATGTGCGCTCAAACGGAATGTTTTCATCTTCTACTCCTTCCTCACCCGCCATGGAGACGAAACCGCCCAAAGGAAGAAGCCGTATCGCAAAGGTTGTTTCTTTAAATTGCTTTTTAAAAATCGTTGGTCCCATACCAATTGCGAATTCCTTACAATAAACATGAAAATATTTTGCGGTGATCAAATGTCCCAATTCATGTAATACGATAATCACACTTAAAATCAGAATAAAATAAATAATCGTCATATGCTTTTCCTTTCCACATAATCATATACAAACGCTCTGGCCTTGGCATCGCTATCCTGCAAATCCTTCAGAGTCGGATGTTTTATAAAATCAATGGTATCGACAGCGCGTTGGATACAATTTTCAATTTCCAAAAATGAAATTTTTCCGTTTAAAAACGCTGCCACTGCACATTCATCTGCGCCATTCATAACGGCGCCTCCATTGCCTTTCCTTTTACCTACTTCATATGCCAGTTTTAATAACGGAAACCGTTCAAAATCCATCGGTTGAAAATGCATGGCTGTAATCGTTTGAAGATCAATCGGTTCACTGTCATATAAAATTTCACGCCTTGGATATGTCAATGCATATTGAATCGGTAATCGCATATCAGCATTGCCCATCTGTGCCATAATCGCTTGATCTTGAAAAAGTACCATGGAATGTATGATCGATTCATGATGAATGATCGTTTCAATCTGTTCAAATGGAATATCAAACAGATAATGTGCTTCTATGACTTCAAAACCTTTATTCATCATTGTCGCAGAATCAATCGTGATACGTCCACCCATATTCCAATTCGGATGTCGCAGTGCTTCTTGTGGGCTTACATGCCAAAGATCTTCACGCTTGCGGTCTCGAAAGCTTCCACCGCTTGCCGTAATAATGAGTTTCTGCACATCTTGTTTGTCATTGCCCTGCAAACATTGAAATATCGCAGAATGTTCCGAATCAATTGGATACATGTTCACATTTGGATGTTCGCTTAATGCCTGTTTGACCAACTCTCCGCCTGTCACAAGGGATTCTTTATTGGCAAGCGCTATATCTTTGTCGCGATGAATGGCAGTTAAAGTCGGCACCAATCCACGAAATCCAACCACCGCATTGACCAATATGTCATAATTACATAACTCACAAATCGCTTTTAAACCAGCTTCACCTGCATAGAATTCAATACCACTGTATTGTTTCTGAAGTTTCTGCTTGTCACTCTCTTCTGCGACGCAAATGCTTTGGATTTCAGGAAAATCATTGATAATTTCCGCTATCTTATGGATTTGATATCCGATACTGCATCCTATGATATAAAACATATCTTTATGATGCTTCACCACATTGATCGTCTGTGAACCAATGGACCCGCTCGCTCCTAAAAGCAATAATCGTTTCATAAAGCTACCACCGCCAATATCATGTAAAAACATATAAAGTTAAAAATCAATGAATCGAGTCGATCCAAAATACCACCGTGTCCCGGCAATAAGTTTGAAAAATCTTTCACTTGGTAACAGCGTTTGATCGCACTGAACGCAAGATCCCCAATCTGACCACAGAACGGTAGTAGAACCGCTGAGGCTACTATTGCCCACCATTCCATTCCTTTAATGCAAGTATAGGCAAACAAAAAAGAACAAAGCGCGCCAAACAGCCAGCCACCAATGCTTCCTTCTACAGTTTTCTTTGGTGAAATACGTGGATTCAATTTATGTTTGCCAATAAAATAACCGGTAAAGTACGCTGCGCTGTCGCAAACATAGGTTGCGATGATAATCATCCATATATACATGGGATCCGCATCATAAATTACTAAGAAACTGTGTGCCAATACATAGAAAAATGCTTGATAAGATATACATAAAAATGCATCTTTTGCCTGAAATTTTTCACTAAAGACCGGTATGGATAAAAAACAAAGCGCGCAAATCCCCAACAAAGGAATTGTAAGTTCTTTGAGTGGCTGAAACACAATCACAAACATCGTCAATATTGCGAAAGGTCGAATAAACAGCGGCCATTGCTTTGCCTGCTTTGATAAATTCATGATTTCCAATCCACCAAATATGATGATACAGCCAATCAAACTAAACAATAGCCAACCGCCAAACCACAATGCAGGAATGATATAAGCTAGAATGCCAATCGCTGTTATAATGCGTGTTTTCATTTTAACCCTCCATATCGACGATCTCTTGCCTGATACTCTGTGATCGCCTTATCCAATTCACTTTCATCAAAATCAGGCCAAGCCGTATCCGTAAAAATGAATTCCGCATACGCATTCTGCCATAACAAGAAATTAGAAAGGCGCAATTCTCCACTTGTGCGAATCATTACATCCACATCCGGCATATCCTTGCTCATAAGATAAGAAGCGAATGTCTGCTCATCAAGATCTTGACTTGCTTTTTCTTCCAGTACATCTTTCGCATACTGTTTCGCAGCCAATACGATTTCTCTTCTGCCTCCATAATTTACCGCAAGGCATAAAATCAAGCCGGTATTCTGTTTTGTTTCTTCTGCAGCTGTTAGAATAACGTTCTGGGTTTCTTTTGGGAAACGCTCGATCTCTCCTAAAAAACGTACTTGAATATTATTCTTTTTCAGTTCTGCCATATAACGCTGGAAAAAGAATTTCGGCAGTTTACATAAATAATCCACTTCCTCTTCCGGACGTTTCCAATTTTCTGTGGAAAAAGCATATACCGTCAATACTTTTATCTGCCGATCATTACAGGCAATTGCAATCTTGCGAATGGTTTCTGCGCCTTGTTTATGTCCGGCCGTTCTTGGCAAGCCGCGCTTTTTTGCCCATCTGCCGTTGCCATCCATAATGATCGCAATGTGCTTTGGAATCTTATTTTCCATTTCATTAGCCTCCTAAAAAGAGAACCCACATGTGTGGGTTACGCCAAACGCTATTGTATTATACGGACAAGATGTCTTTGTTTTTCTCATCCACAATTTTATCAATCTTTTTAACGGCTTCATCTGTGGCTTTCTGAATATCATCCTGTGTCTGTTTCTTTAAATCCTCCGTTAATTCCTTGTCTTTTTTTGCTGCATTCTGGGCATCTCTACGAATATTTCTAACAGCTATTTTTGCTTCCTCACCCATTTTATTTGCATCTTTGGTCAAGGATTTGCGTCGATCTTCCGTTAATGGTGGGATCATAATGCGTACCACATTGCCATCATTCTGTGGAACAAGACCCAAATCTGCCATTGCGATAGAGCGCTCAATTTCTTTCAACATGTTCTTATCAAACGGTTTGATCATCAGCTGTCTTCCTTCCACTACTGAAATACTGGCAAGCTGATTGATTGGCATCATGGAGCCATAATATTCCACTTCTACACGATCCAAAATTGTTGGATTAGCGCGTCCTGTACGAATCGTTTTCAAATTGGATTCCAAACTTTCAATAGCCTTATTCATTTTTTCCTGCATTGTCTCCATATAACTCATCTGCTTAACCCTCCTTGGAAATGGTTGTGCCGGTAATTTCTCCACGCACTGCTTTTACAATATTGCCGGATTCATTCATATTAAATACAACTAAGTCAATCTCATTATCCATGCACATGCTGGTCGCTGTTGTATCCATGACTTGAAGCCCTTCTTTAATTAAATCCATATAAGAAAGCGTATCGTATTTCGTCGCTTCCGGATGTGTTTTGGGATCGGCGTCATAAACACCGTCTACACCGTTTTTCGCCATTAAAATGACATCTGCTTTGATTTCGCTTGCTCTTAATGCAGCCGTCGTATCAGTTGAGAAATAAGGATTGCCGGTTCCTGCACCAAATATAACGACTCTGCCTTTTTCCAAATGGCGAATGGCCTTTCTTACGATAAACGGCTCTGCCACCTTCTGCATTTCAATCGCCGTCTGTACTCTAGTTGGAACACCTTCCTGTTCCAAAGCGCTTTGTACAGCTAATGCATTGATGACTGTTGCCAACATCCCCATATAGTCTGCCTGTACGCGTTCAATACCCATTTGTTCAGCGATCTTGCCGCGGATAAAATTTCCACCGCCGACCACAATGGCGAGATCGACGCCTAAATCATGCACTTCTCTTAATTCTTTTGCCAAATTGGCTAGAATATTGGGATCAAATGAATTCCCTTGGGAAGATAATGCTTCCCCACTTAATTTCAGCAATACTCGTTTATACATGTTCTTTGTCCACCTTACCTTACTCGATTCTCAAACTTTTTTAGACTATATACATTATAAAGAAAATCTATGCCAAAGGAAAGTAAAATTTTCACTTTCTCTTGGATTTTTATACGTTATCGTGAAAAAAGGACACGATGTGCCCTTTTGCATGATTATTTTCCAAATGCTTGTGACATAACTTCTTCTGCGAAGTTATCTTCACGCTTCTCAATTCCTTCACCAACCAAATAACGTGTAAAGGAAACAACTTCTGCGCCATTTTCTTTCAAATACTGACCTACTTTTTGATCCGGATTCAAGAAGAATTCTTGTTCTACCAAGCACAAATCTTTTAGGTTCTTGGAAATTTTTCCTTCTATGATGCCAGCCAATACTTTTTCAGGTTTATTGGCAAGTTTTTCATCATTTTTAACGATTTCAGTCTGTACTTTACGCTCGTGTTCTACCACTTCTAATGGCATTTCATCACGTGTTACATACTGCGGTGCCATACTTGCGATCTGCATAGCAACATCTTTTGCAACTTTCTCATTGGCTTTTCCTTTCAATACGACGATTGCAGAAATGTTGCCGCCCATATGCATGTAGCTACCAAAGAAAGCATCATCTGCTTTTTCAATCACTTCTACACGGCGAAGTGTGATTTTTTCACCGATTTTTGCGGTCGCGTTAGTTAATTCATCCGCAATGGTTGCGCCGTTGCATGGAGCGCTGAGCGCTTCTTCCAGTGAAGCTGGTTTTGCGCTGAACAGTGCTTTTTTAATATCGTCCAACAATGTTAAAAACTGTTCATTCTTCGCAACGAAATCTGTTTCTGAATTTACTTCAAAGATGACGGCCGTATTGCCTTCCACACCAACGCGGCTCAATCCTTCCGCTGCGATGCGATCTGATTTTTTCGCTGCTTTGGCAATGCCTTTTTCACGTAGCCAGTCAATAGCTTTTTCCATATCTCCATCGCATTCAGTCAAGGCTTTTTTACAGTCCATCATTCCTGCGCCGGTTTTTTCACGTAATTCTTTTACATCCTTAGCTGTTACCATAATTATTTTCCTCCTGATTATTCGTTTGTTGCTTCCGCAGTCTTTTCAGGTGCTTTTTCTTCTGTTTTTGTTTCTCCGCTTGGCGCTTGTTCACGTTTTACAAACGGTTTCGCTCCCTCACGACGTGGATTGCGACTACGGTCGAAATTATTACGGCGATTACGACGTTCTTCATTTCTTTGACGACGACGGCGTTCATTTTCCGCAATTTGTTCTTCAACGTTTGTAATAACGTCTTTCATCGTAACATCCATTTCATTTTCATCAATGTTATGTGCCACGCTCAATAATCCGCCTTTTGCTTCTACGATTGCATCTGCCATTAAAGTTGTGATCAATTTTACAGAGCGAAGCGCATCGTCATTGGATGCAATTGGATAATCCACCATTTCAGGATCACAGTTTGTATCTACCATCGCAAATACAGGAATACCCAGTTTTTTTGCTTCTGCGACTGCGTTATGTTCTTCTTTTGGATCTACCACAAACAATGCATTTGGCAGTTTTTTCATTTCTTTGATACCGCCCAGGAAATTTTCCAGACGTGCTTTTTCTTTCTTAATTTGCGCAATTTCTTTTTTAGGATATACTTCCAAAATTCCGCTTGCTTCCATTTCTTCAATTTCTACCAGACGTTTAACACGTTTTTGAATGGTTCTGAAGTTTGTCAACAGTCCACCCAACCATCTTTGATTAACAAAGAATGATCCGCTACGCAACGCTTCTTCTACTACACAAGCCGTTGCTTGTTTTTTTGTACCAACGAACAATACTTTTCCACCGCGTTCTGCGATATCTTTCATCGCATTGTATGCAGTTTCTAGTTGTTCCTGTGTTTTTTCCAAATTGATGATATACACACCGTTGCGACTCGCATAGATGTTTGGTTTCATCTTTGGATTCCATCTGCGTGTCTGATGTCCGAAGTGTACACCTGCTTCTAAAAGCTTTCTCATTGAAACAATAGCCATTTTAAATATCCTCGCTTTCCGTTATACCTCCATCATTTCTGCTCAATGGTAACTTCCTGTAATGCCAGTTGATCGGCCTGTGAAAGCACGGAACCATCGTATCCATGATGTGTGTATTTGTGCGTATTCATTCGCACCGCTGTTTATTATACCATTACTGTTCGTATTTCGCAAATCGTTTTTATGAAAATCATGATGTCTTTGATTTCTTGTATGCCGCTCTTGGATGCGCATGTTCATAAACATTTTTCAAACGCTCTTGCGATACATGCACATAAATCTGTGTGGTCGACAAGGAAGAGTGACCCAATAATTCCTGCACAATGCGAAGATCGGCTCCATTATCCAATAAATGTGTCGCAAAGGAATGGCGAAACATATGAGGGTGGATATGCACGCTCATTTGTAGCTGATCCGCCTTTTTCTGCATCAAATATTGCACACCGCGCGTTGTGAGTCCTTTGCCACGCTGATTGATAAAAGCAATATCGTGTGTCTCAGTTCCGATCCATAATGGTCGCACTTCTTGGAAGTAGTGCGTTAACAATGCATTTGCCAAATCATAAAACGGCACGATTCTTTGTTTATCGCCTTTTCCGGTTATATGGAGTACTTGATCGCTTTGATCAATCTCAGAAATTTTCAAGCTCACAAGTTCACTGACTCGAAGTCCACAGGCATACATCAGTTCAAACATGGTACGGTTGCGCAATTCTACCGGTTTTGAAAGATCAAAACCGGATAAAAACAACTCCATTTCATCATAAAACAAAAATTCCGGAATCCTTCGTGAAATCTTTGGACTTTTGATATATAAAAACGGATTGTTTTGAATACCGATGTATTCATTCAAATACCGATAAAAAGAGCGCAGCGAAGATAGTCTGCGCGCGATCGATGTATTTTTCATCTGCCCTGTATTTGTTCTTCGCATCCGTAAGTTCGCAATGTAATTCATCACTACGATACGATCTACATCTTGTAAGTTTTCAATGCCTTCTTCTTTTAAAAAAGAATAGAAATCATCAATATCACGTTCATAAGCATCTTTCGTATGCGTTGATCCCGTATTCAACAGATCGATGTAATTGAGAAAACGCTCTTTATAATCGCTCATGCGAATAGCTCCAAATGTTCTTTCACAACTTGCAAAGCTTGTTTTGCCATCGCTTCTTTACGGTCTTTTTTCTTCACTTTTTCTTGAAACTGCAAAATGCCAAAATTGGCATTCATCGGCTGAAAATAAGATGCATCCGCATGAGTGATATAATGTGCCATGGCTCCCATCATACAGGTTGGTGGTAAAATATGGGCTTGCTTATTTCGGTACAGGTTGGCCATATTGAAACCTGCCAATAGTCCACTGGCTGCACTTTCTACATAACCTTCCACACCGCACATCTGACCTGCGAAAAACAAATCGTCTCTTTGTATGTGCTGATATGTAGCTCTCAATACTTTCGGTGCGCAAAGATAAGAATTGCGGTGCATGACGCCATAGCGTACAATGGATACTTGTTCCAAGCCTGGAACCATAGACAAGATACGCTTTTGTTCACCCCATGTGAGATGGGTCTGAAAACCCACGATATTATATAAACTGGCAATCGCATTGTCCTGTCGCAACTGTACAACTGCATAGGGTCGTTTACCATCCGGTGTTTCCAAGCCTACCGGTTTCATAGGTCCAAACAACAGTGTTTTTTTTCCTCGTCGTGCCATTTCTTCAAAAGGCATGCATCCTTCAAAATAGATTTCTTTTTCAAAATCATGCAGGTGTGTCGTTTTTGCATGAATCAGCGCATCATAGAATGCATCAAATTCCTGTTGATTCATAGGGCAGTTGATATAAGCGGCTTCGCCTTTATCGTATCTACTTTTTAAATATGCTTTGTTAAAATCTATTGAACTTTTTTCAATGATTGGCGCTGCGGCATCGTAAAAATGAAAATAGTCTGCTCGTACATAATCTTTTATGGCATTTGCCAATTCATCGGATGTCAATGGACCGCTGGCAATGATGGTTGGCTCTTTTGGAATCTGCGTAATTTCTTCCTCTTTAATTTCAACCAGCGGATGTTTTTTTAATGTTTCACCAATTCGCTTGGAAAATGTGTCACGATCTACGGCCAATGCGCTGCCGGCAGGTACACGACATTCATCTGCGGTTTTAATAATTAAGGAATTGCAGATGCGCATTTCTTCTTTCAGTACGCCGACAGCATTGTTTAATGCATCCGATCGCAGTGAATTGGAACAGACCAGTTCCGCAAATCCTCCGCCGGAATGTGCCGGCGTCATTTTTTTCGGCCGCATTTCATGGATGGTTACCGGTATGTTTCTTGTGATCAATTGCCATGCGGCTTCACATCCGGCCAATCCGGCGCCAATGATATGGACGCGCTGCATTACGCTTCATCCTCGCTTTTGGATTTAACTACTTTTTTAGTTGTGGTTTTTCTAGTTGCTTTTTTTGTTTTCGCAGTTTTTTCTTTTTTTGAATCTTTTTTGATATAGCGGCATTTAGGATAATTGGAACATCCAACAAAGGTCGTGCCAAATCGTGATTTTCGCTCTACCAGATCATGCCCGCATTCCGGACATTTTTCTCCGGTTGGTTTTGGTTCTTCTTTTGGCTTCGTGCTCTTGATATACTTACATTCCGGATAATTGGCACAAGCAAAGAAGGAACCGTAACGTCCTTTTTTCAAAATCAGCTTGCCACCGCAGTTCGGACAAGTCTCATCAATAGAGATTTCATCGTCTTCTTCACCTTTGGTATAACGGCATGTCGGAAACTTGGCGCAAGAAATAAATCGTCCGTAGCGACCATTGCGATAGACCAAATCACTTCCACATTCCGGACAGCTTTCTCCGGTACGCTCCAATTCTTTCTTTTCCATTTTATCATATGCTTCTTGTAAAAGCGGTTCAAATGTATCATAGAATGTGCGAACTTCATCAATATGATCACGGTTGCCAGCAGCAATTTCGTCCAAATGGACTTCCATTCCGGCTGTATAGGTAACATTGATGATAGAATTGAAAAACTCCTGCAATTTTTCATCCGTTAATTCTCCTTGTTGCGTTGGGATAAATACTTTGGTTCTGCTTCCTTCACTTGGCCTTTCTAAATTTACATAACCGCGTTCTTGCAAGGTGTCAATGATAATTGCATAGGTGCTAGGTCTACCAATCCCTTTTTCTTCCAAGTCTTTAATCAATCGTGCTTCACTGTATCGTAAAGGTGGCTCAGTGAAATGCTGTTTACCTTCCAGTTCCACTTTTTTCAATTGCTCGCCTTGCTCCATTTCCGGCAGCATTTCGTCTTTGGTTGTTTCATAATCGCCATATACTTTTAAGTATCCATCAAAGGTCAAGATGCTTCCATTGGCACTGAAATCGCAATCGTCACTGTTGATGGATACATTGACCACATCACTTTTGCTTGGAGCCATCAAAGAAGCTATCGCTCGTGCATAAATGAGTTTATAGAGGCGATACATATCATTGGTCAAATACTGCTTTACTTTTTCGGGCGTGTTGTGAATATTGGTTGGACGAATGGCCTCATGCGCGTCTTGTGCATGTTCGTCTTTTTTCTGTCTCGCCTTTCCTTTATATTCTTTTCCATACGTTTCTTCAATGAATTCCATAGCATCTTTGACGAAAACATCGGATAAACGTGTACTGTCAGTACGCATATAAGAGATCAAACCTTCACTTTGACTCCCCATAGCGATACCTTCATATAGTTTTTGTGCCAACTGCATCGTCTTTTTTGCACCAAATCCTAGTTTTGTACTCGCTTCTTGTTGGAGTGTGGATGTGATGAAGGGCATTTTGGATTCTTTGCGTCTTACTTTCTTTTCAATGGATGAAACGTGAAATTCCTTAAGCCGTTGAATGATGGCATCGGTTTCTTCTTGTGTTTTCAGTTTCGCTTTTTTGCCAGCAATTTTTACTAGTTGCGCACTAAATTGTTTCCCATCTTTGTTTACGTTGGCAGCGAGGGTCCAGTATTCTTCACTTTTGAATTTACGAATTTCATTTTCTCGCTCTACAATTAACCGCAGGGCAACGGATTGTACGCGTCCTGCAGATTTTGATTTGATTTTGCTTTGTAGCAGTTTGGATAGTTTAAATCCAATAATACGATCCAGCATTCTTCTGGCTTCTTGGCTTTTTACCAGATCTTGATCAATACACTTGGGGTGCCGGAACGCATCCAAAACAGCATTTTTGGTAATTTCATGGAAGATGATGCGGTTTTCTTCTTCCATATTCAAATCTAAGATTTGTGCAAGATGCCATGCGATGGCTTCTCCTTCCCGATCGGGGTCACTTGCTAAATACACGTGATCGCTTTTTTTGGCTAGCTGTTTTAATTCTTTTACAACTTCTTTTTTATCGGAGCTGACTTTATATGTCGGCTGGAAATTGTTTTCAATATCGATTCCCAAACCACCTTTTCCTGTGGTGGCCAAGTCGCGAATATGGCCCTTGCTGGAAACCACATGAAAATTTTCTCCTAAGTATTTTTCTATTGTTTTTGATTTGGATGGTGATTCGACAATAACCAAATTCTTCATGAATATCCTCCTCGCAAAAAAATTTACGTTTTTTATTATTCACGCAAATAGCGCATTTGTCAAATGGTTTTTCACAAAATTGACAAAATATCATGATCGTCTAGCAGGATATTTGCGCCTTGTGAGATTAAGTAATTGCATCCTTCGCCATAGATTTCTCCCATTTTGTGGGGCACACAATAAATTGGTATATCTAGTTTGAGGGCCTCGTTGACTGTCAACATCGTCCCACTGTATTTCTTTGCTTGTATGACAATGATTGCTTGCGATAAAGACGCTATGATCCGATTGCGCATAGGAAAATGGGAAGATAATGGTTCCGTTCCATTTGGATATTCGCTGATGATTAAATGTTGTTT
Organism: Erysipelotrichales bacterium; assembly: GCA_910576345.1. Classification (GTDB taxonomy): domain Bacteria; phylum Bacillota_I; class Bacilli_A; order Erysipelotrichales; family Erysipelotrichaceae; genus C-19. The sequence goes on along the minus strand of CAJTIT010000017.1, from coordinate 14,210 downwards.
GGCCATTCTTTGAAATAAATATTCATTTTCTTTTGGATATATGATATCTAATCCACAGCCAATTACGCCGATTGTCTGTTTGCTTAACGCTGTTTTATGTGCTATGGCATCGATTCCTTTAGCCATGCCGGATATGATGACTGCTTGTTCTTTTAAAAGAGATACAATATGTGATGTGCGTGTTTGTCCATAAGCATCACATATTCTTGAGCCGATAATCGCAACTGCTTTTTTTTCTAAAAGTTGGATGTTTCCTTGATAGAATAATATCCATGGTGGTTGTTCCAGTTGTTTGAGCTGTTTTGGATACATTTCATCTTCATATGTGATGTAGTCTCCTTGATACGTCAGTTTTTTCCATGGTTCTTGGTTGTGCATTGCGTTGGCGATTTTATGCCAATTCCCATTATAGTGGATCGCATAGTATAGTATTTTTTCTCTCATTGTTTTTGTCCTCCTAATAATATATGTTCGTTTTTCGGGGAGAAATTACAAAAATATTTGAAAGAAATTAAATAAAAGCATGTTTTTATTAGAAAAAGCAGATGAAAACAAGATAAAAGTGTTAGATTTTATGTATTGGTTTATCTTCTAGCTAAATATAAATAATAGCAAAAAAGTGAAAAAGGCAGTGCGTTATCATTCTAGCAAAAATCCATATGGTAACAAAACCTTATAATCAGGGTAACATATACATTGTGTATCATTCTAGCAAAAATCCATATGGTAACAAAACTGAATCATCGATACAATGCTGAAAGAATAAGTATCATTCTAGCAAAAATCCATATGGTAACAAAACCAGATATATCATCTGGAATAATTATCCCTTGTATCATTCTAGCAAAAATCCATATGGTAACAAAACGAGATGGGTCGTATTTGCGGTGTACAAAAAGTATCATTCTAGCAAAAATCCATATGGTAACAAAACCTATTCGGTCGATTGGGCTCTTGGGTTTTTGTATCATTCTAGCAAAAATCCATATGGTAACAAAACCCAAAAAAGACAAATCATCAAGAGTCAAGAGTATCATTCTAGCAAAAATCCATATGGTAACAAAACGATATGCACTTCGACTAACAACATACGTATGTATCATTCTAGCAAAAATCCATATGGTAACAAAACATGGCTTTATGTATTGCTAATTCAAATAACGTATCATTCTAGCAAAAATCCATATGGTAACAAAACATACGCATTGTTTCCTGCGTCTTTAATTCCGTATCATTCTAGCAAAAATCCATATGGTAACAAAACCATTCCAAATCACCCCTAATTCGCTTTTTCGTATCATTCTAGCAAAAATCCATATGGTAACAAAACAAGTCTCTTTTTCCAGTTCGTTTTGAACAAGTATCATTCTAGCAAAAATCCATATGGTAACAAAACATCCTTATGAATATCTAGTTGATGGTAATTGTATCATTCTAGCAAAAATCCATATGGTAACAAAACGTAAATTCTTGAAAGGGGAGAACGTATGATGTATCATTCTAGCAAAAATCCATATGGTAACAAAACAAAATTGTAGCGCATTTCCACCTAACGTCAGTATCATTCTAGCAAAAATCCATATGGTAACAAAACAGTTGATATGGATGACATGTATAATATATAGTATCATTCTAGCAAAAATCCATATGGTAACAAAACAGTAGGAGTGTTGACGTTTGAAATTAAATCGTATCATTCTAGCAAAAATCCATATGGTAACAAAACCCACAACAATCCCTTTTCCAATGACTTTTCGTATCATTCTAGCAAAAATCCATATGGTAACAAAACTGAGCTGGAAAAGCGATACAAATCATTAGTGTATCATTCTAGCAAAAATCCATATGGTAACAAAACCGTTATCGCATTGGATATATCGTTTTCCGTGTATCATTCTAGCAAAAATCCATATGGTAACAAAACCTTCCCAACAATTCAGCCTTTGATGAATTAGTATCATTCTAGCAAAAATCCATATGGTAACAAAACGTAAACTCAATATAATATTTTTTCTTAAATGTATCATTCTAGCAAAAATCCATATGGTAACAAAACAGAGGGCGTGTTGACGTTTGAAATTAAATCGTATCATTCTAGCAAAAATCCATATGGTAACAAAACATCATCCACCGCTTCTTGTCTGAACTTCTGGTATCATTCTAGCAAAAATCCATATGGTAACAAAACTTGACAAATTAGCGATATGTAATATCTTTAGTATCATTCTAGCAAAAATCCATATGGTAACAAAACGCGGAGTAATCATATATGGTACACCTTTAAGTATCATTCTAGCAAAAATCCATATGGTAACAAAACTAAAGAAGGTGTAATGAATCTAATGGATGAGTATCATTCTAGCAAAAATCCATATGGTAACAAAACTAATTTAATAAATAATATAAACACCTTAATTGTATCATTCTAGCAAAAATCCATATGGTAACAAAACGAGCAAAGAAAAAATAAACAGCACATATTGGTATCATTCTAGCAAAAATCCATATGGTAACAAAACACGGAGCATATACATCAGCTTTTTCATTTCGTATCATTCTAGCAAAAATCCATATGGTAACAAAACCAGGGCGATTACAAGATATCTACTATGTTTGTATCATTCTAGCAAAAATCCATATGGTAACAAAACCTCAAAAATATTATATCATATATTTTTGATTGCGTTACCTTATATTTTAATCTTTATAAAAATGTTCCAGTTCTTGATAAATATCCGTATATTTTTGAGTGTAGTTTTCTTTTAAATATTTTTGAATCATCATTTGAACCTCCTCAATCGTATAATAATCAAATGAATATCTTGTAAATTGATGATAAAAGTATTCTTCATCCGCAAAATCTATTAATTCTTTTTGTATCAAGCAAATATCTTTCAGATTCATCAAAGAATTATATTGATTCGTGAAAATGAGTATTTTGCAATCTTTCAATGACTGCAATTCTGCTAATATGTTTTGATTTAAAACATTCAATTTTAAATAAACAATAATATGATCATATTTTGATTGATTTTCTGCAATATAACGAATCATTTGAATCTGCAAACGAAATAAATCATTAAAAGAAAGATCATATTCATCCATTTGTAATTCATCTTCATAAAAGGATGTGAGCATTTTCAATAACTGTTTGACTCCAGTAGAATCAAACAATACCTTCACTATGGAAGATTCATTGATTTCCTCTGCTAATGCACTCAATAATATGTCAATGGTACTGATTGATTCAAAACACTCCTGATTTTGCAATTTCAATTCTAAATATTTTAACATTAAAGACTTGCTATTCAGCTTTCTATCTTCTATCACCGAATAAGAATCGGATATTTCAAAAAATATACTATTCCTCATATTCAACACATTCTCATCTATAAAAATCTGTGCCTTTAAATCATATTCCTCTCGATATTCACTCTTATCTTTGATGTTAAATTGCCGTAGCGCCTGCACCATTGAAAACCATTCATTTGAAGTATCGATAATATACTTCATTTGTTCAATCTGAAATTCCCATAATTTTGATCCATTTGTAAGTTTAAAAGAATTCATATTTTTATAAAGAAATCGCTGTTCACGATTTTTTCTTGATTTGATTTACCACCAACAATGATTTCGATTTTTGAATACTGTTTCTCTGTGACAAGCAATATCCGAATCTGACCTTTTTTAGGCACATTTCTCTCTAATAAATTGACATGCTTTACAGCTGCTTCTCTATTCGCAAACATTTTACAATATACAGAATATTGCATCATCATATAACCATTTTTAATTAGGTATTTGCGAAATGTCGCATATATTTTTCTATCTTGTTTTGTGACAACAGGTAAATCAAAAAATAATATCAATCTCATAAAATCATATATCATAAACAACAGGTAATGGATACAAAATATGACCTGTTTCCCCATCTAAGTATTTAAAAATGGAATCCAGATAAAAACTGATTGCATTGGCGATCGTTTGCTTACGATCATCAATTTCAATCTTTTTATTTGCCAATTGAATCAAAGCTTCTCTATGTTCTTGCTTAAACAATATGTCTTCCTTCATTTCATTATAAACATAATGATCGACAATTGGTCGAAACACTTCGATAATATCGTCACTTAAATTAAACATATTTTGTTTTCCTTTATGAAAAATACCGATATTTGCTAAATAACCTTTTGCGACAACAATAGATGTTATCAAAGAGCGAAAAATTGCATAACCATAGTTTAATCCGGCATTGATCACATCTTCGTCAAAACGGATAAAATCTTGTCCAAATAATTCTCTGAAATACATTTTCGCTGCTAAGCCTTCTCGATTTGTTTTATCATCCAAAACAATAGAATTTGCGAATTCATATAATTTTTTTATTACATCAAAATTCCTTTGATTCATTTTTAAGATTTCGATTTGATTTAAAATTTTGTATTTGACAATCATTGCGTGCAATGTCGCTTTACGTTTTTCATTCCAATGAATTTGTTTGAATATATTGCCGCTGCTTGAAAAATGACCATTCATCGGTAAAATATAGCTTTTTGGTAAATGGTCCACTCCACATAAAATCGTACATACATTATTCTCTGTTAACTTGTTTATCAAAGGTACACTCAAATGAGACTGATAATTATCAATCACTAGAATTTGAATATCTGAAATTGGCAACAATATTGAATCATTATTTACTTCCACTTTTAAATTATCCAAATATAATCTCAGATATTCACATTTCTTAACGTATATGACCCTATAACTCATATAGCAAATAAAAGAAAAGGCTCCGAAGAGCCGAATCCGGGATAAACCCTTGTTTTGTTAGGTCATATGAATTTTTGCTAGAATATAACCGCTTATATTATATACTAGTCAAATTCTAATTTCAAGACATTTTGTTTATTTTCATATAAATTTCCTAAAACATCCGTGGAGAATTTTTTTAAATCAACAACAGAAGCTATACTAGGCGTCAATTGCTTTTTACAATATGTAAAGATCGGCTTTATCTCTATTTTATTATTTTTATCATTATTGGTCGCAGTAAACTTCCATATCTGAGCTTGTTTACCATCTGAATACTGTTTTTCTCCCTTCCCTTCTGTAGAGGCATCATAATAAAGCAATTTTCCTTCTTCCTGCACAATTCCAATCAGTTCATCTCGATGTAAAGAAAATAAGAACTCATCTGTTTGTTTAATTTTTTTCTTTTTCATTTCATCTTCATACCATTTCTCAGAAATAAAGAATTTATCTTTAACCTTGTCATATTTCACATTTATATAATAAATTGTAACTATCCTAAATTTCCCGTCTTTACAACGATAAAAATCTGTTCGATACGGACTTAGCTGTTTTAAAATCACTTTTTTATTTTTCGAATCATAATTTTTAGATATTGATAAATGATTTCCCAATTTTTCACTTTCATACTTCATTGATATAATCGCCGGCCCATTATCTTTTTTTGAATATTTCTTGATAACGCCATGTTCTTCCTTGTATTTTGTTAAAGGATTTTCGCCCTTCAATTCAATTTTACCATTTTTCATTCCATATAATTTCTCATCCTGTTGATACATAGAATAATGGTTCTGAATAATTTCCCTAACGATTGAAAATGTCTGAGGATCATTTCTCGCCATTAAGTATTTTTGATCATCGTTATTAAGAATTGATTCCACAAGATCTTTGCATCTTTTGCTTTTCGGATCATAAATATCTGGTATTTTTTCAACCAAATAATCAATACCGTCTCGATTACGCGTACTGTAGATGGTCTCATTTGCGATTTGACGATTTGCCTTTGTATTGATTTTATGTGAAATCTTAATAGGCTTAACATGCATATCCTTCTTATCAAGCAAATGATAATAATACTGATTGCTTTCTTGATAGATCATCTTTAAATCCAATATATAACGTATGTATTTTTCATCAAAGACGGCAGAGTCATTTGGTATATGTATTTCTCCCGTCTCTTCATTATAAATCTCTTTAAACTCATGACCCAATAAATACTCATTCAATAAATTCAGTTTCTTAATAGAAGCCACGATCAACGCATCAATCGCATGATGCAGAAAATCTTGACTGCGCTCCTTATCCAATTGAATTTTTTTGCGGAACAAATCAGTCAATCTTCCATTAACAACATGTACTTTTGTATCTAACCCATTATCTTTAAAATATTTACTCAGTGTGTTCAAAACCACTCTACACGCATACCTTGTGTCCACCAAATTTCGATTAATAAAATCTTTTCTCACTTCAATTTTGGTTATATCTTTCTCATTCAACAAATTCATCTTCTTCTTATAAGGCAATTGTTTATTCGCCAATACAACCGCTTTATATTTATCATAGGTGCAACCCTCTAATTTACCTGCTTGATAAGCCATGAAAGGTGTCAAATTACCTTTCATTTGATTTTCAGAGCGAAGTATCAGCGCCTTATTATTTTGAGAATCGTCCAAAGAAATAGAAATAGGAATGATATGGTCAATTTCCGTATATGTTGCATCCTTAATCACACGATCCAAATCTAGTGGCTGTAAAGTATAGGCGCTTTTTCCATCTTGTTGTAAATACAAGCTGATTTTCATACGTGTTTTGCCATTGATTTTATCAGGATCAAAACCTCGCTCCTTCAATAATGAATCCATTTCTTTTTGAGAATTTTCTTTTTTCTTTTGAAACTGATTGATTCTTTTCTTACGCTCGTCACTATTTTTATCACGGGCCATTTCAACTACAATGGATGCAAATTCACCATATTTTTTCCGTAGTGCATTTATGACTTTAAATGTTTCATTCTGCGCACGTTTCGTGACAGGTGACAAAATCGCATCCGTATCTGCTTCAATTGATTCCTTACCCTTATAGGATTTACGGTATTTGTCAAACAGTTTCAAATCATGCAATAGCTGTATCTGATTCATACCGGTCTCAAATAATTCTTTATTGAGCAATCGTATTGCCTTCAAAGACATGGAATGATATCCGACAATACCCGTCATATTCGCCAACATATGAAGCAAAGAGTCCGACATTTCTCTTCCGCATTGTTTAAACGCATTCTTTCTTTCTTCAATGCCTTTTTTCTTAGTCAAGATTTCAATCACATCATCCAAAAATTCATAATCCTGTAAAGATATGGAATATCCAGCTTCACTAAACAGCTTTTTTAGTTTTTTATATCCCTTGAATTCTGTAAACAGCGGCTTTTCATTCTTATCAATTCGATATCCTCTTATATCCGATTCCTCTACCTCAAATAATTTCGCCAGCTGTTTTAACGTCACATTCCCTTTTTTATCGATGATAGAAAGTACCTGTTCTTTTTCTTGTGTTGTCAGTTTTTCTTCCTGTACTGTTAAATTATTCAAATCATTTAGAAAATTAAACAAATCTGCGCTGATCGACATTTTCGGTGCTCTTGGCTCATCTGGAAATACGCTACATTTACCTCGCATTTTTTCTATTAAGTCGATTTTTTCAATTTGTCCGTTAACTTCAATATAACATCCGTAAGGCGTCGGCGATTTTTCACTGCCCGGACCTTCATAATATGCCCTTTTTCTTTGTATCAAAGCTAATATCTTTTGTTTTGCGTCTTCACAAACATCTTGATGATTAAGAATTTCGCAAAGCTCATTGACATAATCCTTTGTGGAGAAATTATTGCTATGTCCTCTGACTTCTAACTCATTCAACAAACGCTCCATCTGAATCTCACAAATATACTTCCCTTGTTTCATCATCTGTTTATTTTTAGCCAAAATCGCTTTTAAGCTTTCGAAATCTTTACTTTTTTCTACGTCTTCTTCTACGGTTTCAACCACACTGCCACGATGCTTTGTGATATGCAAAATAACTGACGTTAACTCGTTGTTTGTTAATTTTTGCGTTAAACCCTTGCATCGAAGCTCATATACATTTGATAACGGACGATAATCATCATGCATAATATCATATTCTTTTAAAACATTTTTCATATCAGAAATACGTGTTTTACGCCTTGTCAACAAACGTCTTCTGCTTCTGGCAGTACGTCTTTTTAAATTTTCTTCTGCCGTGCCTTCCTTGAATAAGCGCACGCCATAATCCACAAATCTGCCATCATCCAAATCAATGACGCCATAACCAACACTTGTAATTCCTATGTCCAAACCCAATACCAAATTCTTCATATCAATACTCCTTGTCTTCTCATGTAAGTTTATTATAACATTGACAAGTTGCATTGAAAAGGAAAATTCTTACAGTAAATTGAACCCCCAGATAATCTGGGGGTTTTCTCAAACAAAAAAACAGTGCTTCCTATTTACGAAAAACACTGTCTGTATTCAGTTATTTCTTTTCCATATTTAAACATTCTTTCGTAGATGTCAAAATACTTGCCATATTCTGCAGTTCAGATGGAACAATTAGTTTGGTTGCCTTGCCATCCGCTATCTTTTCATATGCTTCTAATGATTTCAGCGTCATATACGCCTTATTGGGATCTGCATCCTTAATCATCTGGATACCTCTTGCCTGCGCCTGATACAAACGCTCCGTTGCCTGTGCCTGTCCTTCTGCTTCCGCAATCATCGCTTCCTTTTTCGCCGTTGCACGAAGCACCATAGATTCTTTCTCACCTTCCGCTGTCAGAATCGCAGAACGCTTTTCACCCTCGGCACGCAAAATCGATTCACGACGTTCTCGTTCTGCACGCATCTGCTTCTCCATTGCCTCTTGAATATCACGCGGTGGAATGATGTTTTTCACTTCCACGCGATTGACCTTGATGCCCCAAGGATCGGTTGCTTCATCCAAAATGGAACGCATCTTCGTATTGATTATATCACGACTGGTCAATGTTTCATCCAATTCCAAATCGCCAATAATATTACGAAGTGTCGTTGCGGTCAAATTTTCAATCGCAGTAATCGGACCAACTACCCCATACGTATATAATTTTGGATCAGTTATCTGAAAATACACAACCGTATCAATCTGCATCGTGACATTGTCTTTTGTGATGACTGGCTGCGGTGGGAAATCCTTTACTACTTCTTTTAATGTGACCTTGTTTGCAATACGGTCAATAAACGGAATAACAAAATGGATTCCCGTGGTCCATGTGGAATGATATGCCCCCAAGCGCTCCACAACATAAGAAGTCGCCTGTGGCACAATGCGTATGATATACGCAAGCAATGCACCAACAATAAGAATTGCTGCTACCAATAAAATTATCGTGATCATTTATACATCCTCCTTCTGATTGATCGCTTTCACAAGTAATTTTGCCCCTTCAATAGCGACAATGCGCACTTTCGCATGTTCAGGGATTATCGAATGATGCAAATCAACAGCGCTCCACGTCATGCCTTGCACCCTGACTTCTCCCCATGCATCCTCTTTGATTTCTTTTGTGACCACAGCAATATCGCCAATCAAGCGATCCGCATTGGTCGCCACAATATTCCCTCTCATATATTTTACTGCCATTGGCCGTACAATCAAGATAAACAACACTGTCACAACTAAGCATACAATGATCTGTACCACTATTGGCAAATTGAAGAATGCACAGACGGCGGACACAAACGCGCCTACCGCAAACCAGATACTGACCATCGCCGTTGGTGTCGAAAGTTCCAAAACGATAGCCAAAACCCCAATGACAATCCAAATCATTTCCATTGTCATCCATATCACCCTTTCTCTAAATCAACCATCAAATCAATGATAAGCAGATTCTCGCGCTCATCATAAAACGCATCAAATTTTCTTCCATTGATGGTATCGTTGATCAAACTCTGAATCTCATCCATGACACTCTTATTGGAAATGCGCGCATAACCTTTTCCGATCGAAACCTTATGAAGCTGTTCCATAGGAACGATTTTCAACTCAATTTCACGTTTTGCCACTGGCTTAATCGCAACCTTTTTATCCGTATGATCAATGCCAATCATGACCCATCGTACATCTTGAAAATAAGCCGCTGCTGCATTATTCAGTGTGATGTTATTGGTATAAAGCGTTGCGACCAAAGCATATGCATTGCCTTTGACCCAGGTAAACATCATAACACCGCCTTTCTTACTTAGATTATATATCTTATTATTTCATAATGCAATGCTTTTATCTTATTTTTTTTATTTGTATTATACTCAATGATTTAGGAAAAAGAACCTTTACAAAACAGTTCTTTCTTATCCAAAATCAAATTGAAGCTGATTCATTTTTGCGACCGGTCCATAGCTTTTTCGATAAATATCCAACACGCCATATTTTCGCAAGGCTTCCAAATGCGCCTTTGTTGGATATCCTTTATGCTTGGCAAAACCATACTTTGGAAAACGATAATCATAGGCACACATGATACAATCGCGCGTTACTTTTGCCAAAATACTGGCAGCCGCTATACTGACGCTTTTTTGATCGCCTTTTATGATGGGAATCACCTCTGTCTTACAACCAGGAAGCGGCATTGCATCACTTAATACGCCATCTGTATATGCGAAACACTCCACAATTGTCTCCATAGCCTGCCGGGTTGCTCGATAAATATTCTTTTCGTCAATTTCTTTGGGTGAGACAATCGCTATATGAAATTCACTTGCTTCTTGAATAATCACATGGAATAATTCCTTCCGCTTTTTTTCACTCAATTTTTTAGAATCATAAATTGCTTCATGATGATAATCTTTCGGAAACATCACACCTGCAACAACCAATGGACCGGCAATCGGTCCTCTGCCTGCCTCATCCAAACCAACAATGGATGTTCTCCCTTCTTTCCACCATGCCTTTTCATATTGATTTTCCGTTTCCATTAGGTTCCTCCCATGTAATACATCCCAGTTTATCTTGTCGCACATCTTTTAGAAAAGCATCCATACAGCGTTTTTGATCAATGATTCCATTTGCCTTTAGATATCCTCTTGATAATGCAATTATCTCAAACATCTGATGTGGATCATCACATATTTCCACTTGATAGCGTTCTTGTATTGCATTCGGTTTCTTTCTGCAAAGCGCATGCATCATCCATACCGCCACTTCTTCAATCGGCAATATCTCATCCCTTATTGAACCGCAGGCTGCCAAATACATCCCTGTCATGGGATCCTCGAACTTTGGCCACAACACACCGGGAGTGTCCAACAGTTCCATCTGTTGATTGACTCTTGCCCATTTTAGCGCACGTGTCACTCCGGGGCGATCACCTGTTTGTGCAATGCGTTTCTTTACAACCTTATTAATAAAAGTAGATTTTCCTACATTGGGCACACCGACCACCATAGCACGAATTGCTCTTGGGCGTATTCCTCTGCGTTTTTGGCGCTCAATTTTTTCTTTCATGACTTCTTGGGCAGCTGCGACAACTACAGGTGTAATATTCTCTTTTGGTATATCCAAAGCCAAAACCTTTACCTTTCCATTAGTTAAAGCCTTAATCCATTGTTTTGTTTTTTCACTTTCTGCCTTATCTTTTTTACTTAAAATAATAACTCTGGGCTTGTTTTGACATAGTTCTTCAATCATCGGATTTCTTGAAGCATTGGGGATTCTTGCGTCTCTTAACTCAATGACCATATCCACCAATTTCAATTTTTCCTGCATTTCTCGTTTCGCCTTGGTCATATGTCCCGGAAACCAGTTGATGTTGATGGATTGTGCGAAATCCATATCCTTCATTTTTATCATCTCCTAACATGACGATTCCTTTTATGTTCTTGTAATATATTTTAACATATCCTTGTACAATGTAACATAACGTTTGTCAATGAGGGCGAATGTATCCTAATTCAAATTTACAAATCCATTTGCACTTGATTGAAAGAAAAAAAGCACGCATCTTACATCCATACATGCTTTTAAACACATATCAATCATCATTGAGAACTACTTTGATGGACGGCCAGAATCCATAAAAATGTTTACCGATGATATCTGATCGATGAAAAGGACCGCGTGCTCTAGAATCATAAGATTCCTGGCGATTATCCCCCACTAAAAAATATTCATTATCCGCCAGTGTTACTTCTGCGACATCACGACTGAATGTCTGCATCGTATAACCGGAACTTGTTATAAATTCCTCGTTTAAAAATGGCTCATCCATCACTTCACCGTTGATATACAATACGCCATCTTGATATTTTACTCGCTCTCCCGGCAATCCAATCACTCGCTTGACCCATTGCTCGCCACTTTCCGGCTCTACTACTGCGACAACATCAAAACGATTCAATCCAAAAGCAAGTGATGCGAACACATTGATCATTCCTTTATCGCCATCCTGCAAAGTTGGCATCATACTGCGCCCCGATACTGTTTCTGGTCTTAATACAAATGCCGGGATCGTATAAACAAGCACCAAAAAAATAATGGCCAGTCGCATTAAATCAACCGCTTCAATCAAAAAACTTTCCCGCTTTGTTTTTTTAGACAAACGCTGTTCATTCATTGAAGTAAGCTCCTTTTACTCTGTGTCGTTTTTCACATATTCAAAATCTTCAAAAGGCCAGAAGACAAGTACATCTTTTCCAACCAATTCGCTCTTTTTAAACGGTCCATGAATACGACTGTCTTCAGAACGAATACGATTATCACCCATGAGCCAATACTCATCCTCGCCCAGCGTCACAGGACCAAAATCACTAGTAAACAGATTATCTTTGTCACTGTTCTCTTTTACATATGCCGCATCTAAAAAAGACTGATCAATCGGTTCATTGTTGATGTAAATCACATCGTCCTTTCCTTCCACAGTTTCTCCTGGCAAAGCAATGATGCGTTTCACCCAGTATTCATTGCGTTCTTCATTATGAATGATAACAACGTCAAATCTTGACACATCCAAAAATTGAACCGCAAACAAATTGGTAATACCAATTTGACCATCATCCAATGTTGGATACATGCTTTTACCTTCAATTTTGATTGGTTTTGCGACAAAATTCGTTAACAGAACGATAATGACAAAACAAATCACGAATACCTTTAACAAATCAAAAACCTCATACATGAATCGCTTTGCCCAGTTTGACTTAGGTTTTGGCGGATAATTTTCTCCCATATATGAATTAAAAAATTCTTGTGCGGGAAGTTCATCCTTTAATATTGGTTCTTCTTCAACTTCGAAATCCATAGGTGCATCTAGCGGCATTTCATTCAGCTGTTCTTGTTTTTCCTTGTTTTCTTCCATGCGGATACCTCCATATTCTAGTAAAAAAGCCGGACAATCCGGCCTTTTTTTACTTACGAATTTCTTTGATACGTGCAGCTTTTCCTGAACGTCCACGCAAGTAGTACAATTTATTTCTACGTACTTTACCGTGACGAACTACTTCAATTTTATCAATGATTGGAGAATGCAGAGGGAATGTTCTCTCTACGCCGATCTGATTGGAAATCTTACGAACTGTGAATGTTTCACTGATCCCGCCGCCTTTGCGAACGATTACCAATCCTTCAAATACCTGAATACGAGATTTGTCTCCTTCTTTGATTTTTACATGGACACGAACCGTACTTCCTGTGCGGAAAAATGGAATGTCACTTTTTAACTGACTTTTTGTTACTTCATTAACCAATTGTAAATTCATAATTCTTGACTCCTTTACTATTATAATCCGTTGGGGTTCTTGAATCGGATTTGTTCAGCGGAACCTTCGTACCTTGCATTACATAATGCAAAAGGCTTAAATATAATAGCACATTTTATCGCTCTTGTATAGACTTTTTTTCTAATTTTCACAAACTGCTCATTGTAAAATGAAAGTGGAATTAAGAAAAGATGAAAAAAGTCTATAGAAACATTATCATTATGTTACCTTAACAGAAAGGATACGTTTCTATGGACAACTACAATATTATCACACCTTCTTCAAAATTTAAACCCTGAAGTGAAAAGTTAAATTCCACTTCAAAGGGTAAAAAATGGAATTCAGTCTTTCAGTAAATTCTAGTTGAATTTACTCTTACATAATGGCATTGTTTATATGGCTGACAGCGTCACTTTAGAAAGGCTGATTTTTTATGAATGCTATCTCAAACAAAAACAAACACCTCTCTCTTCAAGAACGTTTTATTATTGAAAATGGTATCCGTAACGGTTCCTCTAAAAAAGCTATTGCTGACACCTTAGGAAAAGACAAGTCCACCATCGGCAAGGAAATCAAGCTTCATCGCTCTTG
>CAJTIT010000016.1 GCA_910576345.1 Erysipelotrichales bacterium | reverse complement strand
ATTGTATTAAGGTTGACATCTGCGATGTTGTCTTTGTTTATATCAATGTTGATATCTGCTTTCATATCGCCGTTTGTATCGATATTGATGTTTGGAATGTTGTCATTGTCTGTGTCCACATTGATTTGTGGTTTTAGATTTGTGCCTGTACAATATTCTTCTTTTACTGTCGCACTTTGTACTACACACTTTGTTGGTTTCCAATCTGTCTTCTTTAGAATAACAAGATTGATATCCGGTTTTCCATCCGTGTCGGTATCGATGTTTAAGTCTGCTATGCCATCTCCATCTGAATCGATATTGAGGTCAGGTATGTCATCATAATCTCGATCGCCATTGATGATTACCCAATTTCCATTATCGTCTTTCCATTTGATATTGAGGTCAGGACATCCATCGCCATCCGGATCATTGAAATCAGGTTTTCCATCGCCATCGACATCTTTATCAATATTACTATCCACCATCAGCTTTCCTTCTTTGAAGATGAAATTGTAATTTGGATACGTTGTGTTCATTTCTTTTGTATTGCCTGTGATCGGATAGCTTCCTGCTTTACTATCTTTTGTCGCTGTGGTACTTAGTTTGACAATACCACTGTCTACTACATCTTGTACGCCATTCCAGCTCACCAGTTGACTTGTGAAATCTTGGAACGTTAATGGTGGATTCTCTTCTCCCTTTTGTTTCATTTTGTCATCTATAATCACTTCAATATCTTTTGGTAACACTTCGATGGTTATTTTCTTACTTAATGTCACTTCACTGTCTGCCGTTCTTGTCACTGTGATATTGATTTTTGACCCATTACTGCACTTCAATGCATCAAACTCTGCCATATTGTTATTTACTGTTGGACTTGATACAAAGATTGTATTGTCTACTTCAAATGTATACTGAACATTATTACTTGAACTGTCGTCTTGTAAAGATCGTAAGCTAAAATGATCACCGTAATAAATCTTTCCTGGCTGGTTGATGGATAAGCTACTTTCTTCCGGTGATAAGATCTTCATCTTTCCATCTGCTTCTGTTTTGTTATAGTTTCGATTTCCTGCTTTTTCAACATGGAGGGGTATTTCTATTGTCGTATCTCCACTATAGTTGTACTCAATATCTACTCCGTTGTTTGTCCATGCCACTCCATTCGCACTTGCATCTACCGATATATAATAATTTGTATCATTTACTGTTACGCCACCTTCATTACCGGATATGTCTTGTGTTAGTATGATCGGTGTTACTTTGCCTTTTCCGTTTTGTGCAGGTGTGACATCTTTGAATGATATCGTTTGATTTGCCTTTGTGATTGTGATTGGAAGTTCAATTGTTTTATCGCTGTAGTTACCGCTTGGATCATGACTTGTCGCTTCCACAATCAATTTTCCAATTTGTGTATTCATACTTGCATTATAGATCGAAACCAATCCATTTGGATCAACATTGATCACATCTGTCGGACTTCCTGCTTGTAATGCATATATTACTGTTGTTCCTGGTGGATTACCGGAGGTATATAATTGAAATGTCTTTCCTTTTCCATATACTTCACTGTAATCATCATAACTGTTTCCACTCTTTGGCAGTTCATTTCCACTCACATCCGTATAGATGAATTCTTGTGAACCAGCTGTTACAGTGAATGTTAATTCTGTGATTGCGTCAGCTTGTCCACTGGATCCTTGTTTTTCAGCGACGATCACAACTGTCCCTACATTTTTGATCGTTACTGCGCCACTGTTTGGATTCACATCAATCACATTCGTTGTTTCTCCATCTTTCAGTTTATACGTTACTGGATTGGTATTGGAACTTCCTTTTACTGTCGCATATACGCTTACGCCTGTATCGGTTAAACTTGCGGACTTTGAAGTGATCATTGTATTGGATGTAGCATTCTCATAAAACTTTAAATTCTCCGCTGGTGCCATTCCTACATTCACAGTGACCGATATTTCTTTTGAACTCCATTTATCACTAACAATGATTACAAAGTTATAAGTGTCTACTCCAAGATTGGCATTCGCCTTGATAACACCACTACTTGCATTCACTTGAAATAAACTGCCATCACTGTTTGAATCTGATTTTATCGCATAAGAATACGTTGTTGTGGTTCCACCGATTGTATCAGGTGTACCTAACATCCCTTGTATTTTACCTATTGTGCCGCCTGTTTTGATATTGGGCTTATCCATGGAAAATGTTGGGACATTGATATCACTAGATGCAGTATCCGGCGTAATATTGCCGTCGACTTCTCGATAAATCACAATTTCTTTTTCTACAAAAGATGAATTGTAATTGTCTTTACCAGTACTAGGATCATCATCCACAGTTGCGCGTATTTTCACTTTACCAAACGCATTGTTTCCTTTATACGTAATCGCACCTGTATTAGCATCAATATCAATCATACTAATATCACCACCTACTTTTGTATAAGTGATTTTTGTACCTTGTGATGGTGATGCAGTGGCTGTTTCATTCCATGAAGTACTTGCATCATTCCTGGATTTTTTTGTCATATTTGAATTATCAAATGTGACGCTGGTATTGGTCTTTGCGACTGTAACATGAACCGTATTCGATGCAACTCCACCTGTTGGATCATCATTCGCATCGATTCCATTAACTTTAAAATAGTAATTCCCTGCATCCAAGCCATTTGGATCATTTACAACAATATTTCCATTAGAAACAGAAAACAACAGATAATCATTCTCATGTCCACTTACAGTTGAATCACTCACAAGCGTTACTGTAATTGGATTTACACCATTGCTTGTTGTATATGTCGCTACAACATCTCCATTATTTACGTTTTTCCCATATTCTAAACCAGCTTTTGAAGAAACGGAAATACTTACAGGTTCTACAATTTCTAATGATTGATAGCTTGTTAAAGCAGAAGATAATGCAGGGCTCATATCGGACTCATTATAACTTTCATTCACTAAAGCAATATCATATTTTCCAACATCCAAACCAGTTAAATCTAATTCATATTTATCTGCGCCATTTGCATTTGCGATCGGAATATAATAAGCTAAAACATTATTTTTGAAGAATAATGCGGAAATCGTATTTACATCATTTCCGTTTGAACCTGCCACTGCATTTGCATCAAGATATATATTAGTGTCTTTCATTGTGGCAGTAATTGTATTATGATTTCTATTTTCAATTCCATTGAATGTAATTGCGTGATTTCCAGTATCATCCAATAATCGAAGTTTCAATTTATCATAATCATTACAAGCACTATAAATATTAGAGTATGATCCACTTAAATCCGGACTTGAGTTCTTAACACTTGCATAATTACTGCCTTGTCCCATTCCTGTTGCAAATACTACATCACTCATGTCAAATTCGGCGCTTAATCGTAAACTTCTCTGTGTTCCACATGAAGATTGTGTACAGTTATCCTCCTCACGAACACCATTACTTGGATAATAACTTACTCCTAGAGATGTACTACTTTTAAAACGTAAGATTGATGTAAGATAATAAGATGAATAAAATGATAAATCAGCTGCGGACAAATGAAATCCGCCATTCGGTAATTTGATTGCGTTTGTATCACTGACACTTTCTAATGTAAATACATCGCTAATAAAATATTTTTTAAAAAATTTCAGTGAATGTCTCATGTTTTCTTTGTATAAATGCGTCATGGGTGGATTCTTTACACTGATTCCAGCTATTGTCAATTGGTTAAGATAATCTAAATTTCGCGGTAATAACAGATTCTGTGTTTTGATTGAAATCGATTGGTTGGCATTTTCCAGTTCACTTATAATTAAAGAGGTTGGCTCAGTTGTTAAAAAGTTTTTAACCCCATAATAGGATCCCCCTACATGAACAATAGGTGGAAATGATGAAAAGAATGAAGTCTCTTTTATGCTCTCATTTCCCATCGCAAACCATCCAGTCACATATGGCTGTGTGGTATCCAATGTAACATTATCGGAGCTATCAAAAACAGGTAAATACGTATTATATGTTTCCTTTACCAACAGCATAAAAGACAATGGTGTTCCTGTATTAGGATTATCTGATCCAATATAAACTTTATCTCCTTTTGCCATATCACCTGAATGCCCATTTGGAAATAAGCCTTTTTCTCCTAATTTAACAGTAGCATTTGCAGGCACTTGATATTTTGTTCCAGCCGCATTCAAATTCAAATTATAACAAGCATACCCTACAGAAAAAGCGCTCAACAACATAAACAATGCGATCATAATTCTTTTCCACATAAGCCATCTTTCCTTTCTGTTTCTATTTATAAATGTAGACTTAAATAGAAATAGAAAAAACTTATTGAAATATATGTTTCTGAACAAAAAAACAGGCATTTTTAACTAAAAAACACCTGTTCAGAAATGTCTACTTAACAAGACTTCTCATTATTGAAATGTATCTTTCTGTTTATTGCTTTTTAAAATCATTAGAACTAAGAAACTTATAAACATGAGTAATAGATTGAGATGGATACAGGTTTCATCTCCTGTTAGTGCTCCACCTATATTGGGCGTGTATGTTCCCATAACACTTGTATTGGTTTCTTTATCACCTATGATCGATACAATCCCTAGTTCTTCTGTTTCATATACCAAATATCCTTGTTCAATCGTATAATGGATCTTTTCATAGCTTCCATGATTATTCTTTCTGATTAAGATTGGATTATTGATTCCTTCATACGGTATCTTTACTTTTATCATTCCATCCGGTTGTACTTCCACTCCATCTTTCAACAGTTTTACATCATATACTTTCTTTACTTCTTGTGTTTCTTCTATATATTCTTTCGCATCTGTTGTGATTTCAGATTGTTTTGTATTTGTGACATCTTCTACTTTCAATGCGAAGTTTGGTAAGAACGATGTTCCATCCGGTTTCTCTACTTTGACTCCATTATCCTCTAATTCTGTATTCTGCTTGATTACCATCGTACAGATATCGCCTACTTTTTTATCCGGTTTCCATTCTGTGACTTCGATGATATTTTCATCCGGAACTCCATCGTCATTTGTGTCCAAGTTCATATCCGCTTTGCCATTTCCTGTGCTATCGATATTTACATTCGGTATTTGATCATCATCTGTATCAATGTTTAGGTCTGCGATACCGTCTTGGTCCATATCCAGATTGATATCCGGGCAGTTGTCTCCATTCGTATCAATATTCAGATATGGTTTGATTGAATCCATTGTGTCATATAAGAAGTTTTGATGTTTGTAATCTTTATTGGGTTTCCATGTTTCTATTGTATTAAGGTTGACATCTGCGATGTTGTCTTTGTTTATATCAATGTTGATATCTGCTTTCATATCGCCGTTTGTATCGATATTGATGTTTGGAATGTTGTCATTGTCTGTGTCCACATTGATTTGTGGTTTCGCATTAGTGCCTGTACAATATTCTTCTTTTACTGTCGCACTTTGTACTACACACTTTGTCGGTTTCCAATCTGTTTTCTTTAGAATAACAAGATTGATATCCGGTTTTCCATCCGTGTCGGTATCGATGTTTAAGTCTGCTATTCCATCGCCGTCACTGTCGATATTGAGGTCAGGAATGCCATCATAATCTCGATCACCGTTGATGATTACCCAGTTTCCACTATCATCTTTCCATTTGATATTCAGGTCCGGACATCCATCGCCATCCGGATCATTGAAATCAGGTTTTCCATCGCCATCCACATCTTTATCTACATTACTGTCTACCATCAGCTTTCCTTCTTTAAAGATGAAATTGTAATTCGGATACGTCGTATTCATTGTTTTTGTGTTCCCAGTAATTGGATAACTTCCTGCTTTGCTTGTCGTTGTCGCTGTGGTACTTAATACGACATCATCCAAATCTACCACATCTTGTACGCCATTCCATCTCACCAGCTGACTTGTGAAATCTTGGAACGTTAATGGTGGATTCTCTTCTCCCTTTTGTTTCGTTTTATCATCAATTGTGATATTGATATCTTTTGGTAATACTTCGATTGTGATCTTCTTACTTAATGTCACTTCTCCATCTGCCGTTCTTGTCACTGTGATATTGATTTTTGACCCATCACTACATTTCAACGCATCAAACTCTGCTAGATTTCCTTTCACAGTTGGACTTGATACAAAGATCGTATTGTCTACTTCAAATGTATACTGAACATTATTACTTGAACTGTCGTCTTGTAAGGATCGTAATGTAAAGTGATCACCGTAATAGATCTTCCCAGGTTGATTGATGGATAAGCTACTTTCATCCGGTGATAAGATTCTCATCTTTCCGTCTGCCTCTGTTTTGTTATAGTTTCGATTTCCTGCCTTCTCTACATGTAACGGTATCTCTTTCGTTGTATCTCCACTATAGTTGTATTCGATATCTTTTCCATTGTTCGTCCATGCGATTCCATTTTCGCTTGAATCTACAGAAATATAATAGTTTGTATCATTGATCATCACGCCTCCCTCATTGCTTGATATATTCTGTGCAATGATGATCGGCGTTACTTTTCCTTTGCCATTTTGTGCTGGCGTCACATCCTTGAATGATATCGTTTGATTTGCCTTTGTGATATTGATCGGTAGTTCGATCGTTTTATCGCTGTAGTTTCCAGTTGGATCATGACTTGTCGCTTCTACAATCACTTTTCCTACTTGTGTATTCAAGCTTGCGTTGTATATGGATACCAATCCATTTGGGTCAACACTGATGACATCTGTTGGACTTCCTGTTTGTAATGCATATGTTACTGTTGTTCCTTGTGGATTTCCTGATGTATATAACTGGAATGTCTTTCCCTTTCCATATACTTCACTGTAATCATCATAATCATTTCCACTCTTTGGCAGTTCGTTTCCACTTGCATCCGTATAGATGAATTCTTGTGAACCGGCCGTTACAGTGAATGTTAATTCTGTGATTGCGTCAGCTTGTCCACCGGATCCTTGTTTTTCAGCGACGATTACAACTGTCCCTACATTTTTTATCGTTATTGCGCCACTGTTTGGATTCACATCAATCACATTCGTTGGTTCTCCGTCTTTTAATCGATAAGTCACAGGGTTATTATTGGAACTTCCTTTCACTGTAGCAAATACAGTAACATTTTTATCTGTTAAAGCTGCCGATTTTGTGGTAATGATCGTATTGGAAGTTGTGTTCTCATAAAACTTCAAGTTTTCTGCCGGTGATAAACCTACACTGATATTGACCGGTATTTCTTTTGTGCTCCACTGATCACTTACTGTTACCGTAATACTGTAATTTCCTATATTGGAAGATAAATCCGCTGTTGTTTTTATTTCTCCTGTGCTTGTATTCACACTGAAATAATTATAATCATCCACTTGTTTCAAGCCATACGTATACGTTGTCGCTCCACTTGTGCCATTGTTTGGTGTACCCAATGTTGCGACAATCTTTCCGATTACACCATTCGGTTTGATATTCGCATCACTTGTTTGAAAAGTTGGCGAAGATGTACTGGACGAGTTCGTATGTGGCGTAACACTTCCGTCCACTTCTCGAAAAATCACAATTTCTTTTGTGGTTTCGGCGGCTTGATAATCGTCATTCCCTATGCTTGCATCATCATCTGCCATAGCCTTGATCGTTACTTTTCCAAAACTTCCGTTACCGATATACTTTATCGCTCCACTATCTGGATTAATATCAATGAGTCCGATCGTTCCTCCGCTTTTTGTATACGTGATTTTTGTGCCTGCATTTGGATTCACAGTAGCCTTCTCTATCCATGATGCACTCGCATCCGCTATTGATTTCTTTACTTGGTTGGGATTGTCAAACGCTATGGTTAAAGAAGCTTTTCCCACTGTTATGGAAACCTTGATTTCTAGAGGCGTACTCGGATTACCAGTTTCATCCTGTGCCTGTATTTTAAAATGATAAGTTCCGGCATGTAAGGCACTGTTTTTTACAACAACGCTTGTTCCGTTACTTCCTATTTCCAGTTGATCTGCTTCACCCGGATATGCTGAATCTTCTATCAATGTGTATTGAGGAGAACCAGCACCGTTTTTAGAAGATATGGAACCTACTTTATCGCCAACATTAACATTTTGATTTACTTGTAGATTACTTTGTGGTGTAAATGAAAGATCGGATAATGGTTCTACAATTTCCAAAGGTCGTACATCAGTAATGGAACTGGAATCTGCCGGCATTGTGCTGTTTTCATTATATGCTTCATTTACAATGCCAATTTTGTATTTCCCTGCCGGAATACCAGTAAGATCAAATGCATATAATCCATTTCCTTTTGCGCTTTCTAATGGCTTATAATATTTAAAATTATTTTTCTCATCAAATACGATTACAGATACTGTGTAAGGATTTCCACTCAAATCGTTTCCGCTATTGGCATTACCTGATATTTGTATGGTCATATCTTTCACAATTGTATCGATATTGTTTTGGTTAAATTGTAATTCATTCAATGTAGCATTTAGATTACTATTTTTTATTCTTAGTTTTAATTGTGAAGCTGTAGAAACAGAATTCCACAAGGAAGTATAACCGGCTGGCAAAGAACTTTCTGTAACATTGGCTATACCATGATTACTTCCTTTCGATACACCAAATACGACATCTTTTAAGTCAAAAAATGCAGCAGGACGTACCGATTTCACAATAGAATAACCATAATTGGCACCTACTGTTTCACCTGTTGTACCGTCCATATATTCCCAGACATATGGATAAGGATTATAATAATTCGCTACTGTCCAATAATCAGATGAGAATGTAAGATCTTTTGCGGCCAGTGATCCTGTATAACTTGTATCATAACTGCTAGATAAACCACTTTTTACATACGTAGAATCTGAAAAGGTAAAAAACGTATTTCCCATTTCATAGCTATCTACAACAATATCGCCGCCTGCCACGGTATAAGAGAAAGAGTTTTGGACAATTAGCCGCAGATTACTAATATCTCTTGGCAATAACAAACTGGCTCTTGGGGAGTTTTGAAAGGATGAAGTTAAATGTGCTATTTCAGGAGCAATTTTACTATCTTTGTATTTTACATATAAATATTTGGTAGATGAAGATTGATTTTTAAAGTCACTTGCACTTTCAGTTGGATTCACTTCTGCAATACTTTCTGTAGAAAGCGTAAGCCATCCACTTAAATCGTTTCCATAAACTATAGGTGTTGTCTTAGCATCTGTAATATAGTCATTATAGTTTTCATTATATGAAATAAGCATAAAACCTAAATCATTACCGTTTTTAGGATTCACAGCACCAATAAAGAATTTATCACCTTTCTGCATACCTATATTTTTTCCTTCTATACCATTAGGCGCTGTATTAATTCTACCAGTAACACTTCCTCCTGCTTGATAAATAATATTATTCGCTTTTATTTCAAAATTATAATATGCATAACCTACAGAAAAAGCGCTCAATAACATAAACAATGCGATCATAATTCTTTTCCACATAAGCCATCTTTCCTTTCTGTTTCTATTTATAAATGTAGACTTAAATAGAAATAGAAAAAACTTATTGAAATATATGTTTCTGAACAAAAAAACAGGCATTTTTAACTAAAAAACACCTGTTCAGAAATGTCTACTTAACAAGACTTCTCATTATTGAAATGTATCTTTCTGTTTATTGCTTTTTAAAATCATTAGAACTAAGAAACTTATAAACATGAGTAATAGATTGAGATGGATACAGGTTTCATCTCCTGTTAGTGCTCCACCTATATTGGGCGTGTATGTTCCCATAACACTTGTATTGGTTTCTTTATCACCTATGATCGATACAATCCCTAGTTCTTCTGTTTCATATACCAAATATCCTTGTTCAATCGTATAATGGATCTTTTCATAGCTTCCATGATTATTCTTTCTGATTAAGATTGGATTATTGATTCCTTCATANTCTTTTATGCTCTCATTTCCCATCGCAAACCATCCAGTCACATATGGCTGTGTGGTATCCAATGTAACATTATCGGAGCTATCAAAAACAGGTAAATACGTATTATATGTTTCCTTTACCAACAGCATAAAAGACAATGGTGTTCCTGTATTAGGATTATCTGATCCAATATAAACTTTATCTCCTTTTGCCATATCACCTGAATGCCCATTTGGAAATAAGCCTTTTTCTCCTAATTTAACAGTAGCATTTGCAGGCACTTGATATTTTGTTCCAGCCGCATTCAAATTCAAATTATAACAAGCATACCCTACAGAAAAAGCGCTCAACAACATAAACAATGCGATCATAATTCTTTTCCACATAAGCCATCTTTCCTTTCTGTTTCTATTTATAAATGTAGACATTTCTGAACAGGTGTTTTTTAGTTAAAAATGCCTGTTTTTTTGTTCAGAAACATATATTTCAATAAGTTTTTTCTATTTCTATTTAAGTCTACTTAACAAGACTTCTCATTATTGAAATGTATCTTTCTGTTTATTGCTTTTTAAAATCATTAGAACTAAGAAACTTATAAACATGAGTAATAGATTGAGATGGATACAGGTTTCATCTCCTGTTAGTGCTCCACCTATATTGGGCGTGTATGTTCCCATAACACTTGTATTGGTTTCTTTATCACCTATGATCGATACAATCCCTAGTTCTTCTGTTTCATATACCAAATATCCTTGTTCAATCGTATAATGGATCTTTTCATAGCTTCCATGATTATTCTTTCTGATTAAGATTGGATTATTGATTCCTTCATATGGTATCTTTACTTTTATCATTCCATCCGGTTTTACTTCCACTCCATCTTTCAACAGTTTTACATCATATACTTTCTTTACTTCTTGCTTTTCTTCTATTAATTCTTTCGCATCTGTTGTGATTTCAGTTTGTTTTATATTTGTGACATCTTCTACTTTCAATGCGAAGTTTGGTAAGAACGATGTTCCATCCGGTTTTTCTACTTTGACTCCATTATCCTCTAATTCTGTATTCTGTTGGATGATCATTGTACAGATATTCCCTACTTTTTTATCCGGTTTCCATTCTGTGATTTCGATGATATTTTCATCCGGAATTCCATCGTCATTTGTGTCCAAATTCATATCTGCTTTGCCACTTCCTGTGCTATCGATATTTACATTTGGTATTTGATCATCATCTGTATCAATGTTTAGATCTGCGATACCGTCTTGATCCATATCCAGATTAATATCCGGGCAGTTGTCTCCATTCGTATCAATATTCAGATATGGTTTGATTGTATCCATTGTGTCATATAAGAAGTTTTGATGTTTGTAATCTTTATTGGGTTTCCATGTTTCTATTGTATTAAGGTTGACATCTGCGATGTTGTCTTTGTTTATATCAATGTTGATATCTGCTTTCATATCGCCGTTTGTATCGATATTGATGTTTGGAATGTTGTCATTGTCTGTGTCCACATTGATTTGTGGTTTCGCATTAGTGCCTGTACAATATTCTTCTTTTACTGTCGCACTTTGTACTACACACTTTGTCGGTTTCCAATCTGTTTTCTTTAGAATAACAAGATTGATATCCGGTTTTCCATCCGTGTCGGTATCGATGTTTAAGTCTGGTATTCCATCTCCATCACTATCAATGTTCAAATCTGGGATGCCATCATAATCTCGATCGCCATTGATCACAACCCAGTTTCCACTATCATCTTTCCATTTGATGTTGAGGTCAGGACATCCATCGCCATCCGGATCATTGAAATCAGGTTTTCCATCGCCATCCACATCTTTATCTACATTACTGTCTACCATCAGCTTTCCTTCTTTAAAGATGAAATTGTAATTCGGATACGTCGTATTCATTGTTTTTGTGTTTCCGGTAATTGGATAACTTCCTGCTTTGCTTGTCGTTGTCGCTGTGGTACTTAATACGACATCGTCCAAATCTACCACATCTTGTACGCCATTCCATCTCACCAGCTGACTTGTGAAATCTTGGAACGTTAGTTCGGGATTCTCTTCTCCCTTTTGTTTCATCTTGTCATCAACAATGATGTTGATGTCTTTGGGAAGTACTTTTATTTTCACTGTTTTGCTTAATGGTACTTCTCCATCTGCCGTTCGAGTAACTCTGATTGTTACTTCTGAATTTCCACTGTACTTCAATGCATCAAATTCTGCTGCATTTCCGTTTACATCAGGATTGGATACAAAGATTGTGTTATCTACCGTAAAGGTATACTTGACATTTTCACTCATGGAGTCGTCTTGTGTAGAGCGTATCGTAAAATGGTCTCCATAGTTGATCTTGCCCGGTGTCGATACTGTTAACATTGCTTCATTGGTTCCTAGTATGTGCAATGTTCCTTTACCTTCCGCATTCTCATAATTTCGATTACCTGGTAGGCTCACTTGAAGCTTGATATCTTTTCCGTCATCCCCACTATAGCTGTATTGGATTTCTTTTCCATTGTTCGTCCATGCGATAGAAGACTGATTTACGTCCACTTCTATCACTGCGGTACCTTCTGTATCAGGACTACCATCTACCTTTATGATTGGCGTTACACTTCCGGTTCCATTTACTACATAAACTGGATCATCCGCAAATTCTACTTTTCTTGTGCCTTTTTTGATCGTAATCGGTAATTCAATCATTTTATCACTATAATTTCCGCTTGGATCATGACTGATTGCCTCGATCGTCACATGACCGATATCAGCACTTCGTGAAGCATTTAAGATATGAACCGTTCCATCACTGTCTACGGATATCACATCCGTATTACTTCCCGCCTTTAACCGATATGTGACCGTAGTTCCCGATGGATTGCCTGTCGTATATACATTGAACGTTCCGCTAGGTTCATACGTTTTTTCATAAGTGTTATACTTACCGGTACTACTGTTTTTTGGCATTTCTTTGGATAAGGTGGAATCCGTCGTATAAATGAAATTCTGTGCTCCTGCCGTTACCGTAAAGGTTAATTCCGCTCTGGCATCTGCTTGACCGCTTGCCCCTTTCTTCGTTGCGACGATCGTTACCGTTCCGGTTCCTCTGATCGTAACCGCACCACTTGTCGAATTGACTTCTATCACGTTTGTACTGCCATCCTTGATTTCATATTTCACCGGATTGGAATTACTGCTTCCCTTTACGGTTGCGAACACTTCTACATTTTTATCGGTGAAGTTTACTGTTTTCGTATTGATCACAGTACTTGAAGTTTTGTTTTCATAGTATTGTAGGTTCTCTGCTTTTGCCAATCCTACATTGATCGTCACCGGTATTTCCTTCGTACTCCATTTATCCGATACCGTTACCGTAATGTGATAAGTGTCTACTCCAAGATTCGCTTTGGTGGTGATCACACCGGTACTCGGATTGACCGCAAAGAAGGATCCGTTTCCGTCACTTTTGATTCCATACGTATAAGTGATCTTACTTCCGGAAACATCATCGGGTGTACCCGGTTCACCTTTTATCGTTCCTATCGTTCCGCCGATCTTCACATTCGCATCATTGGCAGTAAAGGTAGGCACATTCGCATCACTTGATTTTGGATCCGGTGTAACACTTCCGTCTACTTGAGCATAAACTACAATCTCTTTTTCAACATAGGCAGAATTATAATTATCATTACCGGTGTTAGGATCATCATCGGCAGTGGCTCTGATCTTTACTTTGCCGTAAGAGCCATTCCCTTTATACGTTATCGCACCACTATCAGGATCAATGTCAATCAAACTGATATCTCCACCGACTTTGGAATATGTGACCTTCACTCCATCACTTGGCGATGCGCTAGCCGTTTCATTCCAAGATGTTGCGGCATCCGTTACACTTTTCTTGGTTTGATTGGGATCGTCGAACACAATAGAAGTATTCGTTTTAGCAACAATAATATGAACAGTACTGGAGTTAACTCCACCATTAGGATCCCCGTTGGAATCAACTGCATTAAGTTTGAAATAGTAATCACCGGCATTTAACCCACTTAAATCATTTACAATTACTTTATCATTAGAAACTGCAAATAATTGATAATCATTTTCATGTCCGCTGACACTGGAATCACTCGCCATTGTTACTGTTATTGGATCAGCTCCATTACTTACAATATAAGTCGCAACCGTATCATTTTGATTTACATTTTTGCTATATTCTAATCCTGTTTTTGCCGTTGTCTTTATACTAACCGGCTCGACAATTTCTAAAGGCAACACATCGCTAATCGCACTGGAATCAGCTGGGGCTGTACTATTTTCATCATAAGCCTCATTAACTACTGCTATCTTGTATTTTCCAACTGGTATACCTGTTAAATCAAACTCATACAAACCAGAACCTTTTGCATTTTCAAGTGGTTTATAATAAGCAAAATCACCTTTCTGATCAAATACTAAAGCTGAAACAGTGTATACACCGCCATATCCATCATTTCCTGCATTGGCGTCCACTTCCAAGTTAATAGTTTTATCTTTAGTAATCTGATTTATATTATTTCCGTTAACATTTTTTGCATTGTTTAATTGAGCAGTCATTGCACTGTTATACATCCTAAGCTTCATAGGCTTACAATTTATTCCTGCATTATAAACATTTGTGTGTCCTGTTAAAGAACCCTGCGTAACATTTCCGATTGACGTTGTTGTTCCCTTTGACAAAGAGAACACAACATCTGACAAGTCAAAATACGCTGATGGTCTTAATGCCAAATCAGCATTGATAGAAACGGGAATGCCAAAATTACCTGCTGCATCATAAGAGTAGTTTACATAAATAAGACTGTATCGAACAGAATAGATGAAAGCATTACTATAATAAGACTCAGAAAAAGATTTATCGGAATCGCTTCGTTCCCCCTGCCCTATCGTAAATACTTTCTTCCCCGTTTCGTTGTTAGTATAAAAGCCACTATACAAAGTGGTATCACAAGAAGCTGTATCAGATGGGCCAGCATCACATATTGTTTTTTTATCAACAAGAAATTTCAGATCTCTTTCAGCCAATAATCTATCATCTCTGACACTATTTTTTATCATTGTATTTAAGTTATCAATTTCATTCACCAAGCTTGTTTGTCCATAGGTTGCATAAAGATAATTTGGATATCCTACCGCATCATACTTTCCCATGGTAAAATCAGAGGTTGTAAGTCCGCTGCTTAAATAAGCTATTTTTCGATCCGACTGTACAAACCATGCAGATTTTGGAGTTGTAGAGGAGCAAATATTTGTCCATGTTGTAGAACATCCATTATCATCATAATCAGTGTAATTATTAATAAAATTTGATAAAATCCATGCCATAGGATCGCCATCAAACGGATTTTCCACTCCCATAAGTATTCTGTCACCTTTTTGCATGCCGGCATTATTCACGCTTAGATTAGATGGACTTTGATTTATTCTTCCGGATACGGTGCCTCCGGCAAGATAAGCAGTTTGCACCGCATTTAATCTGATATTGTAATACGCATATCCCACAGAAAAAGCACTCAACAACATAAACAATGCAATCATCAACCTTTTCCACATACGTCTCTTTCCTTTCCATTTTGACATTAAAAACAAAGCTACAAATGAGGACACAAAAAGATACAGTCCTCCTTGTTGTAACTGTGACGACAGGTAATGATGGAATGTTCAAAAAAAATTCAAAATTATTTTTTCAGCTGTTTTTCATACATATTGATCCAGTTTTGCTTTACCAATAAGCGATAATATTGGTTATTGGAATTCTTTAACAAATCAACATACTTTTTTACACTTTTCAATTCTTCTTTTGATTTTGCTTCCATATCCGATTCTGTAGCCGCAAAATCCATCAGTGTGAAATACGCTTGTCGATACTGTCCGATATTTTCTGCGATAGCATTGGATGGATCTGTTTTATCTGCATCATGAAGCAGATACGTACCACCAACACATATACTTATCACAGCGATCATACTGGCGCCCATCGCTAAATTTTTTTGATTCCATTTTAATTTTGGTTTTTTTGTGATCCAAGATATATCATGTAATTGCTTCAGCGCATAAGAAAACGCACCGGCAATCATCAAATCCATGCTTTCAAAATTCAACGGTTTATTATATTCTTGATGATTATAATTCTCCACCATGCCCCGTAAAGAATCTTTTGCATAATGAAGTCT
Source organism: Erysipelotrichales bacterium (assembly GCA_910576345.1). Lineage (GTDB taxonomy): Bacteria > Bacillota_I > Bacilli_A > Erysipelotrichales > Erysipelotrichaceae > C-19. The sequence goes on along the minus strand of CAJTIT010000016.1, from coordinate 56,010 downwards.
GCTTTTCACTGTCCCTTCTGAAATATTGAGTGCCGATGCAATTTCCTGCAAAGACAGATCGCTTATATATTTCATGATCAGCACTTGCCTTTGATTATGCGGTAAGCGCTCAATAAATGTATATAATAATTTCTTATCATTGTCGTAGTGCATTGCTTTTTCCGGCAACATATATCTTCGCTCTTCAATCTGGTTGTTTTTTACATAAGGACTGTTTTCATCAATATTGCCATACTTGTTTTTTTTGAATAAATCTTTACATTTTGAAATTGTTACAACATTCAGCCAGTATTTGAATTTATTTTTTTCTCTTAGATCATGCGTCGCTTTTCGTAGCTTGATGAACGTTTCCTGAAGGACATCTTTGGCATCCGCATCACTGTGACACATATCGTAAGCCACAAAATATACCAACTTATGATAACGCCGATAAATTTCATTGAACGCTCCTTCATCTTCATGTAAGATTTCTAAAAGTTCTTCATCACTCATCTTTTCATACATAAAGTTTCACCGCCAGTCTATTTTTATGTTACTTTATTCAAACAAATTAGTCAACAAAAATAATATATTTTTCATTTAAGTTTATACATTTCCAAAAAAAATACAATAAATGTAAAAAAATAATTCGCATACCAAAACACAAAAAAACACTCATTTTCATGAGTGTTGTTGCCACAGGCTTCTCTATCTTTGATGATAAATCAATGACAAACTTTGATTGAAAAGATTTCCCATTAAAATCGAAAATAGATAAATGGATTATAGGTGGAACTAACCAAAAACATAACACAAATCACAAATAAGCCAAGCAGGCAAAATTTTCTAATTAGCTGATATCCTATGTAATCTACATATTTGATATGCATCTTATGTCCAAAATCACTCATACATAATGGCGCCAAAATGCAGAAAATAAGCGCAACGATCACTGATGGATTCTCACTGCATAAACCAATGATTCCAACGTTGCCACAATTCGTTATCAAACCAACCAGTACTATTTTCAAATCCGCAAGATTGTTCAAACGAAACATCAACCAACCAAAATTGATCAATATAAACGTTAAGGCATATTGTATTACAGACGGCATTTGTTTCCACTTACTTTTCAATACTGTTTTTTCTAGATATAACAATACAAAATAATACAACCCCCATAAAATAAAATTCCAAGCAGCACCATGCCATAAACCAGTTAAAAGCCACACAACGAACATATTTCTTATCCATTTCCCCTTAGAGACTCGATTGCCTCCCAGCGGAATATAAATATATTCTCTGAAAAATGTCGTTAAACTGATATGCCATCTTTTCCAAAACTCTGTGATACTTTTCGAAATATAAGGATAGTTGAAATTTTCCAAAAATTCAAATCCAAATATTTTACCTAGACCGATTGCCATATCACTATAACCAGAAAAATCAAAATAAATCTGAAACGTATATGATAACATTCCGAGAATATATACAACAGACGTATAATAACTCAATGTTGGACTGTTATAAATCGCATCTGCTATAACGGCAACTTGATTAGCTATAATAACCTTCTTTCCCAGCCCTATGATAAAGCGTTCTAAACCGTCAATGATTTTGTCAAATGATTCCTTTCGATTGGTTAACTGGTTTTCAATCGTTTCATATTGTACGATAGGACCTGCGATTAACTGTGGAAAAAAAGAAATATACAACGCTAGATGAAAAAAATCCTTTTGTACCTTTATCTTACCACGATATAAATCGATTAAATAAGATAAAATCTGAAATGTATAAAAACTGATACCGATCGGTAATGCAATATCTGTAACAGTAAAATCAAAGGGCAAGAACATTACTAAATTATCCAAAAGAAAATTCATGTATTTGAAATACACAAGACTGCTTAATACCACAATAACAGAGAAAACAAACAATAAACCTTTCATTTTTTGATTATGCTTTTCCTGATAGAAATGAATTCCCAGTCCAAATAAGTAACTAATCAAAACGGTTCCCAACATCAGAATGATATACTTAGGTTCTCCCCATGCATAGAAACATAAAGAAAACATCAATAAGATAAAATTTTTAATATGAATATATTTTTTAGGAATTAGAAAATACACAATCAATAAACAAGGCAGAAAAGAGAACAAAAATGTCAAGCTACAAAATAACATTTAATCTCCTCCTTTCAATTCAAATTCTTCCAGAACATAATAATCTATATTTCCTATCAACAAAACACGGTCAATTTCATGTTCTTCTATAAATTGAAAAAAATTAAAGACCTTGCCATTCTCTCTTTCATAATTTCTCAGATCTACATTATATGTATGATTAAAATGGCTAGCCAGTAATTCATTAATCGCATTATCATATGATTCCCCAATGATAAGTAAATTATCTTTTTTATCTTGATGATAATCAAATTCTATTAGTCCAGTATCCCCGCCATAAAAATCACTGTAACTACCTATTGCCTTTTTGTTTTCAAAATAATCTATATAGTTCCCATAACGTTCTTCCCTTTTTCCATTTAGAAAAATATCATGACGAGGCATATCAAACCGATATGCAAAAAGCTGTTCTTTAAAAAGCGATGTGCCTCCAATTCCTGCTGCCTTAGAACCACTCATAATAGATTGTAAGCTAATCTCATCAGAATTCAATATAGGTTTTCCAACATCCATCCATTCTACTATTTCTTTATATGCGCGATAGGATCCTTTATGGTTCCAATGATGATCCGTCTTATAAAAATAATTTTTAAATTCATCAAAACTATCAATTCGAAACTTTTTTGTTGAAAATTTTCTGTTTAAGCGATTTGTTATATATTCATAAGCATTTAATCTACTGCCACTCTCAAAATCCATATCAGTATCTTTTTCAATATAATACAAATAGGCTTTAAAATCACTTTTTTGTTCCACCACCTGATTTAGATTATGAATTTTATGATCCAATTGTTCTTTGATTTTTGAAAAATCTCTAGCGGCATAAATTAAATATCCATCTTTATAAAGTAAATTAGAATTTATCCAATGATATTCATTCGCATCCATTTGAAAAAAAGCTAACTTTGCGATTAACTCGGCTGTTTTTTCGAATTTCTTCATTTTAGAAGATAAAGGTATTTGGTCAGCCAAAGCATCTTCATATTTATCTTGATATGATTTATCAAGAAAGGAAGAAAAAGTAAACGATGGCATTTTATTAGCAGTCCGATTCTCTGCATAATTGATATCGACAGGAAAAACAAACGATTTTATAAATCCTATGGTAATGATTAATAAAAAAGAAACAAAAAACACAATGTTTATAATTTTAATTTTTGTCATAGACAATACTTCCTCTTTAGTGAATGAAACTTCTATTATTTTACTATAAATATAGCTTTTATAAAAGACCCAATTCACTTTTCTAAAGCCTAAAGTCAAAAATGAAAAGGCAAGGATTTTTTCATTCCTTACCTTCTTACCTTAAGTTTATGATATCTGTCTTCAAACAAATGTTTCACTACACCATTGCCACCATGTTCAATATAAGGTTTGTAAAGTTCTTCAATGATTTCATATTCTGCTTGCGTAGTTTCTCCACGCAAAAGTGCACCTTGAATTTTATCACTTAATAATACTCTAGCCACACCTAATAATAATTCATCCCTTATTTTTTCTTTCTCATGTGCTTCAAATCTTTGTGATTCTTTTATCCTTTTATTGTTTTTTTTCATACTTATATTATCTTTCATAACAAATAATAATAAACCACTTAAGATTGTTGTAACGACAGATATGAAAATATCATACATAGTCTCACCTCTATAATTCATTAATTTCCGGTAAACCTGCAGCACTTGTTAATAAAGAAGCAATGCCAGCAGTAATTGAAATAGAAATTATACCTACCCAATCAACATCTGTAAATAAACTCCCTACTGTAATTAATGAAACGGCAGTTTGTGCTATTGTTTTAAACGCTCGTATAGCTGCTGAATATATCCATTGTTTCAATTCCTGTTTAAACATAAATCCATCCTACTTCCTATTTTAATCTTCCGCCTCAATCAAGAAATGAATCGACTCTAATTCCATAGGGGACAGTTCAACTTTATCCAATTGGTCAAGTTTTATTTTCTTAAATTCCGTTTGAATTTCTTCTTGATGAACTTCATTCATATTTGAGATAAATTTGTCTTGATTCTCTTTAGAGAACTGATATTGATCATTTTTAATAATCGCATTTCCGTGTTCATCTTTATCAGAGTACTGTTCGATCAGTTTCTTTCTTGATTCATTATAAGCATCTAGTTCCGCTTGAATTAGTTTTACATTTTTCCCAATTCTATAAGCGGTAACTGCATTTAGCTTTTTGCAATTATACAGCTTTGAAATTACCTCCATAGCATTAATCAGTTCTATTAATTTCATATTTACCTTCCTCCTAAGATTGCGTTATTTCACTAGCATTTTCAAATATACTTAATTTCAAACGCAATTCAATTATTTCATTTTTCATCTCTTTTAATTGCTGGATCATATCTGCTTGATCCTTTTGTTGATTATATACAGAATTGCTCAATTCTTTTATTGCTTGCCAAGAAATACTTGACATCGAATATAGATCAATCGCTTCAGGTTTCTTTGTTACCGGATTATAACTTAATAGCTGTTGTGGTGTTCCTTCTTTCCCAATAACAAAACCATAATGTTTGTTAAGATTGGTTCCTTCATAAATTTCCGTTTTCAAATCATATTGATAGATTTTTGAGTTTTGGACAATATTCAAGGCGCTTAACATTGTATTATTACATGTTTCATTTTCTGATCTACTTTTGAAAAGCTGCTCATATTCAATAATATTTGCTTTTGTTTCTAAAGTTGAACGATTGGTAAGACCTGCAACATTGATTGTTTTATCAAACCAATGAACAGAGCATGTCGTTCGATAATTAAGATAGTTGTTTGCTGTTGTATAGTCCCATCGCAAATATGCATTGTTTTTAAACAAATTAATCTCAATGCCTGCTGCGTTAGTACCATCACAACATTCATTTTTAATTGTCATCCATTTGGTAGTACCCGTTCCAAATCCTATCCAGCCATGCCTATTTGTAGCATTTGCTGCATCTGTATTTGTAGCATAAAATCCAATATACTTACTTCGAAGAGCCATCCATCCAGCTGATAATGTATATTCCACCCAAAGGCTGGAATGTTGAATGCGTAACATCGAAGTTGATGTAGATATTATACGAGCAGTATAATCCTCTGTTGAATTTGCATAATGAAAATCAATATAAGGTGTAGCGTGATAAAGTTCAATACCATTGTTCATAATCAAGTTTGCTGCACAAGTAAGTGTTGAATTAATTGTTGTAGGTCTATTAACTTCAAAGACTTTTGTATTATCTAAATATCTCCAAATATTGGTGCTGTTTTTGGCATCCCATAATCCAACACCTATATCATCAGAATTTGAACCGCTGTACAAAAAACAATGATGACTTTTATTATCTCCTGTACTTTGTAAACTTATTATTCTTTGTATGCCTTGGTTATCAGATAAATGAATGCTGGTATTATTTACTTGAACATCTTTCGCTTCAATTTTCAGATTGAGTTCCGCTTTTAAAGAAATTCCATCACTATAATACCCTAAACTACCCATATGATTTTCTAAATAATAAAAAGATATCGCATCTGGTTTCAAAAACGATTTGATAGGTTCACTACCACTAAATGATTGTTGCGAACTTATAGTTAAACCTGCCGCATCTAAATTTAAAGAAAAATCAATGCCACTACCAGTACTTTCCAGATTTATCAATCCGGTTGACCAGATGTGAAAACTTTTTGTTACATTATTTACATATTTTTCACTTGCCGTTAAACAATTTAAATCAATTGTTACACCGCCAATGGTTCCTTTCGTGGCTGTTATGACCCCATTCTCATCCCAGTTAAGATATCTACTATCAAAAGTTCCATCCTTTAAATTCAAAAAAGCACCGGAAACACCCTTTTCATAATTCTTACTTTTTATTGCATCCGATGCGATTTTATCAGCTGTTACAGCACCTGAGGCTATATGATCAGATAATATTGTATTAGCATTGAGATGCTTTGCTTGAATAGCACCAGAAGAAATATTATCAGCTGTTATTGTTTGCATCGCCAATTTATCTCCTGTAATAGTTTCTCCATGAATATGCTTACCAAGAATTGCGTTCACATCAATTTTTTCAGAAGTTATTGAACTAGCCTTGAGACGATTCGCATCTAAATAACCGGTTGTTATTTTCCCTGCATCTAGTGCAAAAATCTTTGCATTGGTAATAGCCGCATCCGCAATACTGTTTTCCCCTAGCGAACATAACTCCCAAATGTTTCCATTCCAAGTATGAATCGTTTGATCACTCAAATTGAACCAAGTATCGCCAATATGATAATTATTTCCAGCAGGTTGTACAGAACTGTAATAATTTTTATTTTTGCTATCTGCTGTATTTTTTGCATTTTCCGCATCAGCCAGTGCTTGTGAAGCATTTGTGTTTGCTGTGTCAATAGAGGTTGACACATCCGTATTGAGTTTGCTCCAATCAATGGCACCACTCCCAATTTGTGCCCCATTAATGGAACCAACAGTTAAATTCGAACAATTGAGATTGATGACATCTATTTGTGCTGCATCAATGGTACCAGCAGTAAGTTTATTGGCAGTTAAATTCACTATTTTGGCATCCGTTATAGAACCGTCTGCGATATGTGCATTACCGATAACTCCAGCTCCGATCATCGCTGATGTAATAATGCCATTTTCAATATTCGCTAAATCAATCTTTGCAAACTTCGTATCCAATTTTTCTATCGTAGCATTTGTGGATGTAAAATTATCTGTAGTCAATTCGACAAAATCTCCATAAGTTGATTCTAAATTATTTAAAACAGCATTTGTCGCATTTAATTTATCAATTGTCGCAAACGTAATATCTGCCACACTTGCATCCAATTTTGATGCTTTTAGATTCGTTATATCCGTATTGTTTGCAGTCAAGTTTTCTTTTATAGTTATGGTATCTGTTTCCAATTTTGAAATTGCAGCTTCTCCTGCATTCAATTTTCCTGTAACTTTAATATTTTCAGTAAAAAGCTGATCAATTCTGCCTATCTGTGCATCCAAATCGCTCGTACTTACTTTATCCGCAACAACTGTTTCAAATTCTGTCAACTTACCTTTTGTTTCCAACATATCATCATTTCTAGCTGAGGGAACCGATAAATTACCTGTAATGAGCGCATGATGATTTTTTATAACAACAGATACACGTTCTCCTTCTTTTACAGCTGTCATTGTTTCAACAGGAGTGAGTACATCCGAACCATCAAGTTTCACATACATGTCGCTCCCTTGTATCGCCACTACACCATAAAGTGTCATTTCTTTAATATCTGCACGTTCATTGTTTGTCACTTTTACAAATTGTGTCAACAAATCATTTGTTAATTTCATCATACATCACCCCACAAATTCGTTGTAAACACCGCTTTTTCACTCACTTGACAACCCGATCCACACGATATTGACTGACTTACTACTTTTGCCTTTATATCCGTAATACCTGCTCTATGATAATTTAAACGTACACAATCCCCCACTCTTACAGGACAATAACCATGTGAATAACTGATGGAATACTCAACAGATGATAAATCTCTCAAAAGCTGTTCTGCGTATTCTTGAATCTGCAGTTTCGTTGGATTGCCAATCAAATCCGGATTATCCACTCTGTGAATAATCTCACGCCCACGATTGATTGTAGAGGTTGGGCTGTTTTCATCATCGTTCACTATTCGAGCAGTGTAATGAAGTCTTCCTTTTGAATACACTACTTCTACTACATTTGGAATACCATAAAGATCGTGATCCAAGATGATATCTGGATATAAAATTGAACTGTTATCATCCGTATATGTCCATTTTGGCTGAAGTGAAGCTGTATCCATCTTCGGAGAAAATAAGATACAGCCCATTTCATCTAGCATGAATTCATAATTAGCATTTGCGATCAAATCAGTTAAGAAAGTAAGCCAAGTGTCAGAAGCATCTGCTACAAAATTAACATGCAAAGTTTCAGACGATTCAGTTTCTACAATCGGTGCTCTGACATGTTCGCGACAAATCTGATATGCCTTTTTCATAACATTATCTCCTGACAAAAGTGAATATCCAAGTGGCGGAGGAGATTCTTTCAATTCCAATAAAGGCGAGTATGCATCCATACTGACTGTCCTTACTTTACCGTTAAAACTGGATGATGGTGTTTGTACCAGATAGGTTCCCAAAGGAATACGTTCTTTTATTCCATTTTGAAAAACAATCATATAAATTCTTACATATGCCTCTCCTAGTGCATTGATCGCATCAATTGTAGCTGAACCTAATGTTTCTGTATCACTTTCATGACGAATGGTCACAGATGTAATATTGTTTAGTTTCCGCACTTCTTTCCACGTTTTTGGATCGATGATATAATACTCAAAAGTTTGTGTCATGGTTGCTGTCCAATCAATCATACTACACACTTCCTTCCACCCTTGTGATATCTATTGACACCGGTATACTAGAATCGCAATGTTTTTGGCTGAAAGAGACAGATATGTTTGCCCAATATCCAATACCGGATGGTTCCCTTACATAAACATCTCCCATCCAAATTGCCAATCGTCGAAGTGCATATAATGTTTCCTTATCGCCCTTAGGAATCACTGTGTTCCAACTGGAACCGGTTCCAAGTTGTGTACCATAATAACTAACCGGATGCGCTCGTCCAATATACTTAACCAGTTCTACATCAATAGAATTATTTTCGGATATATCAATATTATATGGCAATTTTAACAGTGAACCTGTCCATGATGGCGCATCCAGCATTTGTTCACCATGTGCATCGAAATCACACCATTCTTCATTCCACTGTAGAACGATATCGCTGCATTTCACAGGATATCCTGGAGGATCATAGAAACTGACTGCACCTGTATCTTTAGCAGTGGCTACGATACGATATCTTGCATAATCCAATGAAGGATGTGGATCAATTACCGTTGTGCTAGCATATGAATCAATATCTGTCGCAATTTCTGTAAATCTGCCATCAAACTCTCTACGATATACAGATAACGTTACTTCATCAATGATATGGTCATCATAATCAATGCAATAAGGTCGAATATAAGCAGAATATGTATCATAATCAATACCTATTTCTGCATCTGGTTCATATTTTAGTTCTGTCCACAACACATCAAATTCTAAAAAAGATTCTACAGTCAACCCCGAATCCATGGAAGCAACACATATTGCTTTGTATCTAACATTGCTTGTCAAATCAATATGATTAGGATAAAGCTCTGTCAATAAAGGAAAATTCTTTCCATCATCAAAAGTTCCTATGTCATAATATTTAGAGAATACTTCTTCGCCTTCATTCACTATTTTGGGATTCCCAACTTGATCCACTGTCTCATACATCGATAATGAAACAATAGAAAGGTGATAGCCCGTTGGCGCTTGTGTATGAGGGCCGGCCAATGCATGAAAACGAAATGGAAAAGATGTCAGAGTTTCTATCAGCTCATCATTGGTATCTGTCAGTGTGAATTCCAGTGTTGGAGGTGCATATACTGTAATCATTCTTTGGATCGACCAATCTCCATATTCTCCGGTAACACCCGCTGTTTTCACTCTCCACTTGATTTCTAGCCCTTCACTGCATTTAGAAGTATCAATCAATCTTGTACATACTGTATCTGCACTATCTTCATTTCTGTTATATGTATGAAGATAATCATGTTTTTCTTTACCCATATACACTTCAACAATTGCAGATTTAATAATAGAATTATCTTGTGCATTATGGAGCCAATAAAGTGTTATTGACTCACCCGTTATAGCGGTATTGGTTGTCATCCAAGTTGTGGGGGCAGCTGGCTTTCTTCCTATGATAATGGACTTTACCTTCGTCCATGGAGAAGATCCTGTACTATTGTTTGCTCTCACACGGAAAAAATATTCTTTGCCTGTTTCTAAGTTTCCAATTGTATAAAATAATAGTTCCGTATCAATTTTGGTCACATCTGAGGATCCGTCAAAATGATCTTTATTAGTTGTATACTGTATCGTATAGTTTTTAGCCGAAACAACGCCTTGCCATGCTATATAGATTTCCGTTGGAGAGTTGGCTCTCAAATTTGCTATACCTTTTAAAGCTGGCGGTTCTGCGCTCAATGCATTGGAATAAGCTGACCACTCACCATAAACTTTAGAACTTCCTACTATATTCACAGCACGACATCTAACACGGTAACTGCCTCCGGGTGAAATTCCAAATGAACAAGCAGCCTGTGCCATTTCTACTTTCGCATTTATGGTTTTCAAAATTTTCGTTCCATTGAAAATCTGGAACTCAATCTTATCCGCTCTTATATCCGTAATATTGTTTAAAGATGCTTCTAGCGTGTATTTCTCAATTTTCACACTTGGAGCGGAAGATGGTTTCTGTGGAGGAGCATACGCCATTTCAAAGACCTTTGTGAGGGTGGTACCAGTCCAATAAACTGTGTCTACTCCGTTTACTTTATGCGTTTTAGAAACAGGTTTTACACTAACTCTAAATCGCAAAGCATTTGCTGGTGGCGAATAAGTCGCATATTTGTTTTTAATATTGGATGATTGTGCTGTAAACCAAACACCATCTCCTGTATAATAAGACCACTCAACTATATAATGTTCTAATGTATTATATGCAACCACAGTTTGTGTAGAACTTGAACTTTGGTTTTCTCCAACTAAATTATTGATATGTATAGGTGTCATTATTGCATTTGTTCCACTTTTGTTTCTATGAATGACCACACGTGTATTTGGTAATCCTTGTCCACCAATTTGTATCACTTCCCATGGTCCGTTATTAAAAACAAGAGGTGCTAGAGAAACACCATTAAATGCTTTCGCTCCAGATTTTACCGTTACCCAGTTACCCACTTTTATGGACGATGGGGCAGTAACGGTTTGTGTCGTGGTTGATCGATAAGTATCATTGAAATCCCATGATGCAAAATACGTGTTTGTTGTACCTGATTGCAATTGTATTTTTAGATTCGTTACTGCTGGCATTTCACATCCTCCTTTCTATCTTGGCAGCCCTTATGAGCTCTTTGACTGCAGCAGAAATTGAGCTTCCATCATCATATGTGATATTGCCTAAATGATATGTGTTCCCCGTAAAGTTTCCAAACGTATTTTTTAATTCATGTATTGCGGACACTACATCTTGATTCGTATTACGATGGCTTGCGTTCATCATCGCATCAATTGCTGTTACATTGTTCATTAATCCAATAGAGGGAGACATACGTAACATACGTCCAATAGTCCCGGCACCACTCGAGACATCACTTAAATCAAGAACAGGTGTTATTGTAGGCGTTGCATCCATATCCAGATGAATTGCCGATACAACATGGGGAATTGCTTTGCTCAATCCATTATGGGCTTGATTTACCAAATCTGTTCCCGCATGGTATGCCTTTAATCCATAATCAGTTAAAGCATTGATAAATCCTTTTCCTGCAAATGCACCAATCTTGTAAAATACACGAGAAGGTGAATGCTCATCCAATTCTTTTCTGGCAGCCTCTGCTGCTCTCCTTGCCATCGCAGACGCTTTTGCTTCCACCTTATATGTAGTTTCATCAATACCTTTCGCAAAACCTGCAACTAGATATGCGCCTACCTGATAAAAGTTTTGATTTTGTTCCTTCATATATTCAACCATAGAGATTAGAATTGATCCAATGGTCAATTTCATCTGCAACTCTCTGCCTTTCATTCCTGTCATCATATGATCCATCCATACCTGTGCCAAACGAACAAAAACGTCACTGTTAAATCCTGCAATATAAGCACTTTGTAAAGATTCAAGAACTTGATTCGCAGTTATTTGACCGAGATTGTTGACTGCATCCACAAATAATGGCACACCATTTGTATCCATACCAGAAGTACTTTTAACAAGATCAACCAATTTCTGTGCTGCCATCACAGAAGTAACTACATTGTATGGGTCAATTTCAGTAACATAGCCAGCATAAGATTGAATAGCTAATCCGATTTGATCAATTTTAAAGTTTGATATTGCCTTAAAATCTAAATCTTTCATACTGCTTACTAAAGCAACCAATTTCATAGCTGAGTCTACAGAAACTGTAAGTTTTTCAGGCTCAATATCTGATAATTGACCATAATAGTTTTTAATTGCCTCTCCCAGTGCACTGATATCAAAGCTATCTAAAATGCCGATATCAAAACTATCTTCGTTGAGCAAATTCACAAAATCAATCATCTGCCTTGCAAAATCAAGTGCATGAATTGCTGACTCAAATTGAATATCAGCCGCGATATTAGAAAATTCTACAATTCCCACGCCAAACGCTTTTAAATCCTCACCAAAATCACTAAGACTTTCTTTACTTCCTCCGAAAAAATCCGAAACCCAAGAATCTCCATCAGGTAATTTTTCTTGGAGATTCGCAATAATTGCGCCTGCGTTCGCTGCACTTTGGACCGCTTTCATATCTATTCCACCGTTTTCCATAAGCGTATTGGAAAAATCACAAACTGCTGATCCAAAACTTACCATTTGTTCTCCAAACTTCGCTAAATCTTGTTCTCCAAATACTGTCCCAAACCAGCCACCTTCAGTAGGTAATGCTGTTTTTAATTTTGCTATGATCATTCCAGCACTAGCCGCTGCCTGAACTGCGTCTTGATTTATTCCGCCGTTCTCTTCAATTGTATTTGAGAATTTGCAAACTGCAGCGCCAAAATAAACCATTTGATTACCAAATGAAATTAAATCTTGATCTCCAAATACAGAACCAAACCATCCACCTTCTTTAGGCAGACTATTCTTTAGATTTGCAATCAATGTCCCAGCATTTGCTGCAGCTTGAACTGCATTATCATTAATTCCACCATTCTCTTCAATCGTATTGGAGAAATGACAAACTGCAGCGCCAAAGTAAACCATTTGATTGCCAAATTCCTCTAAATCTTGATTGCCAAACACAGTTCCAAACCAGCCTCCTTCTCTTGGAAGACTGTTTTTCAATTGTGCAATGACTGCACCTGCATCAGCAGCTGCTTGAACTGCTTCTGAATCAATACCGCCATTTTCTTCAATTTCTTTTGAAAAATTAGCAATACCTTTGCCAAATGCGCCAAGCTGGCCACCAAATGATTCTAAGTCAGAGGATCCAAATCCAAGAAACCGTGTAACGCCATCAATCAAGTTGGCTGCTGTTAAACACAGAATTGCTTTAGCCAATGATTCTACTCCAGCCATTTTTGCTGAATCAAGATTATTTGTCATCGCAAGAAATGGTTCTAAATTCACAGCAAATTGTGATAATGATTCTCCTAAAGCAGGTATTAATTCTAATATTTCTCCCGCAAGGCCAGCTACTAAGCCACCAAAGAATGAACCTATTCCTTCACCTATTGATCCAAGAATTGGGATTGCATGTTCAACAAAATTCTGAAGATCTGGAATCCATTCAATCAAAGCACCAATACCTGCCATCAATAAACCCATAGAAGATACTAGGGCAATCAATCCTGCAACTCCATACAACACTGCAGTACCACCAATACCTGCTACTTCTAATATCACACATGCTGCTGACAAAGCAAGGATGAGTTCTGATAAAGACGTTGCAATACCAAGCGCTGCTTCAGGATGTAATTCTTGAAGTTGCGACAAGATATAACCAAGTGCCCCTATCACCAATGTCATTGCCGCAATAGCCCCAATAGCTTTTATTGATACTTCATCTACATTACTTAAAGTTGCAGTTGCGCCTGATAAAGCCAATAACAAAATTGACAGTGAAGTCGCAGCACCGATTGCGGAAGACATCGGCATTCCTTGCAGAAGATATAAGATGCCACCCAAAGCGCCAACAATTCCCGTCATAAACACAATGGATCCATATGCATTCATACCATCTATTTTTTCAAGAATTTTCAAAGATAGTGAGAACGCAATCAAAAGTTCAGATAAAGCAGTAGCAGCCCCAATCGCATTTTCTGCTGGCAATCCTGACAAAAGATAAACAATACCTGCCAAGCCTGCAACTACACCTGCTATCAATAAAACAGTGCCTGTGCTTTTCCCAGTATTGCTACTTACGCTTAATAATAGAGCAAACATTGCGCCCAATGAAACAATGCACGCTGTACCACGTATGACGTCATCTTCATCCATAAGATTTAATAATGCTATTGCGTTTACCATCATCATGATTGCATGTGACATATCCTTCATCATACTTCCTGCTTTATCACTATTATCACCAGCTATTTTAGAAACAGCAACCATAGCTGTAAACAAAACTTCAAATCCTGCAATAATTTTTACACCTTTTTTTAAATCTCCAATAGAGAAACCATTTATTATTTGAATTGCTTCCCCTATTGTCTTACATGCTTCAGACATATGCAAGAACATGGATCCTGTTTTATCCGTATTCTTTCCACCAAGTGCAGAAACACCTATGAAAACTCCAAACAGCATACCTATGCTGAACATATTCTGTAAACCTTGTTCGATTTCCTTGTTTGATAATCCGGAAAGCTGTCCTAATGCATCTGAGATGACAGAAACCGCACCGGACATGTTGTTAAACATATCACCTGTATATTTTATGCTTTGAGACGTATCTTTATCTACAATTTTTCCATAAAGTATTGTTAGACTAGTAACACCTCCAAGTATGGCACTCATTTGTCCTAATGTTTTCCATGCACCATCTACGTTTACCAAAGGCAATAATTCAAATGAATACTTCATTTGGTTTTCACTTTGAAACTGCTCATTCATATTTTTCATTGATTTGCATGCAGCATTAAACGCATGGGTTTTATTCATAAACTGTATCATTGACTGAATAAAATTCTTAGATACCTGTTTCTCTATTGCACCCATTTCTGCAAACTGTTTACTTAATCGTTCAACACTGGATGAAAGTTTATCAAAAGAAACCTTATCAGCAAGACTGGTTAGCTCTGCAAATCCTTTCATTTCTTTCTCTAAATTCAATGAACTTTTCCATTTATCCAATGTCTTCATGGAGGCTTGCACATTTTTTTCAAATTGTGCAGAATCAAACTGCTTCTTAGCAACTTGTTTATCCATTAATTTATCCATACGCATACTACCTCCCATCATGCGATTTATAAAAAAATAGGCTGATAAAACATCAGCCGCTATTTATCCTAATGTAATTTAAATATTTTATTTCAAAAAATACTATGACAACAATTGATTAACCCTTACTTGAATTACTTTGTAATTATAACCTGCTTTTTCCAAATTCATCTTTCGCTCCATCCCGTTACCCCAATCTCCATGAATAACTTCCTGTGCTAACTGATCAATTGTTTTTTTATGAGAAACACTGCTTACACCATAATGCGCATTTACCAGTTTCTGTATCACATGAGGATCATATCCTGCATTTCTTAATTTTTCAATTCGAACTTGTCCATTTCCCCAAATTCCATTGATGACTTCTTGAGCAATCTCTGCGTCTGTTTTTTTATAATTTCCAGTTTCTCCATGTACAGGTTTAGCAATAACAGGTTGTTTGGGCAATTCAATTATATCTTCGGATTGACGTAGCTGAAATCCCTCTGCAATTCCTTCTGCAATATCTTTACATATCGCATTTAACTTATTTTGATAGATATTCATATCGGATTGATTGCTGATAAAGCATAATTCTAACAATGCTGATGATACTTGATCCTGTGTTTTGATTGCATGGATTACTCCCCAGTTGTATCGTTTTACTCCATCAAAAACAGCATCATTGTCACGCAAAGTAAAATACTTTGACAAACGCCGCATAATTGCGCATTCCACAGTAATTTCTTTTTCACTTGTTGTAACATATATCTCTGTACCATGTGCAGAAACATTTTCAGCGCTATTCAGATGACATTCCAAGACATAATCATATGGTGTAAAATCAAAACTGCCACTTCTACCAAAAAGCAAATGATACATATTGTCCTCAAACACATCAACAGTTGCATATTTACGTAAAAATTCCGCAATTTTATTGCCATAGATGATCGTTTCTTTTGCTTCTACAAATCCACACCCTATTGCACCCGGATCATAATGATTGATATCATTTCCATGTCCGCATAATATCATTATTTTCATTTAAAATCCTCCTTATCAACCTTTTGAATGAAGCTGTTTCTTTCTTGCTGCATTGAGTGCTGCATTCCTACTCATTAATTCATTTCTACTTCTTCTTTTTGCCGGCTGATTTTTAATGTTGCAAATCTTTATTAATGTCAACAAACGATTTAAATGCCATTTCTGACATTCAAATGGTATATTCAATGCGACCATCCAGTAGTAAATCAATTCACTTGTTACTTGTTCCCTGTTACCGCCCTGATTCCTTTGACTTGAAAACCATGTAGCCGTCATAGAATTATCAATATAGTGATTAATTATCTGAATATGCTCAGAATCTATGCATTGGTATACTTCCGGTCTTACATTTTGTGTAATCGTCATGCATCGAATATAATCTAATGTTTCTTCCAGCGTTTTTGATTCCTTTGATAAAAACGGCTTATGCCATTTCGATTCCCATTTTGAAATAGATACCAGCGAATGTTCTAAACATAGTGTATGATCATGAATGAATATAAACTCCTGTTTATTTTCATCCCACAATTCACTTTCGTTAATCTGAATTTTAAGCATCCGTGTTTTCGATTCGTGCGGTTTGTTCTATCGCAGCTTTCGCCAATTCTTTTGGAATGATGCCATTCGCAAACGCAGATGCGGCTTGATCATTGGTTGATAATTCCATATAAAGATTCACATAAGCCTCTGTCTGTGAAAATGCTTCTGAAAGTTCTTTTGATTTCATGAACCTTTTTCCATCTTCACTTTTAACGCCATATGACTTCAAAATCAGCTCTTTAAATGTCTTAATTAAAGATGCAGTATCTTTTGCCGCAATAATTTTATTCATCATTTCGCTAAATCCACCCGTTGTTCCAAGTTCCATTTCTAATAATTCAGGTTTTGAAAGATTGAAATAAAAATCTTCTGTTCTCTCCACCCCATTATAATCCATATATGTAATTGTCTTTTTTAACATTTTTGTTCTCCTTTTCTTTTAAGTAAAAGGGAGTGCAAACTGTTTCAGCAAGCATCTCCCTTTGTTTTATATCCATACGTACTCTTAGTTGCCTTCTTGAACATCCATTAATTCTGCAACTTCATTTGGTAATGGAAGCCTAGCTTCTGCAGACTCATCACCAAAAAGAATTGCTTCCAGTTCTGCAAGTTTTGTCGCATCTGCTTTTGTAGAATCAATCGTCAAGCTGGCAGTAGGTTTGAATCCATCTACCTTGACAGGCGTTGTTGTGACTGCCCATGAGAATGTGATGGCCTCAGGGCTATCATTAATGGTAGTATATCCTTTTTCCGATGGAGCTGCCAAGGCTCCATAAATCAAATGGAGTTTATATCCATAATCATTTCCCTGTACATCATTTCCTAAATTTGTTTTATAAGCCAAACCGAACGTTTTTCTTGGCTGCTGTGCAATCGTAACGCCTTTTGCCAAAGAAGCGGATCCATCGCATACAGCGAATTCATCCGGGTATGTATATGCTTCAATGGTTGCTCCAAATTCTTCATTAGACATCATGCTCAAATATTTGATATCATCTGCATATAATGCTGTAGTTTCTGCACCAGACGGACTTTCCGTAACAGTCGTGATCCCATTCCAAGCAACACCTTTTGGATATGTTCCACCTTCCGCTTGTACATATAAAGCACATTGTTTTACGCCCACTTCATAGAAACGTTCTCCGTTATTATCCCATGTTAATTTTGCCATAATTGTTTTCCTCCTATTTCATATTTTAATATAAATACATCATAAATGAGATCATTTGTTATATATTGCCGATCAAAAGTAAATGAGGGCATATGTAACATTTTTTCTACTATCTCATTATCTAAATCACGGTGTATCACTGTTATTTCATATAAATAACTTTGACCGTATACCGTGTTGTTAGCAAATGTGCGATTGACCCCATGTCTTTGATACACAATTGCCGGATACTGCATTTCTGTAGACATTGTAGAGTGATCAAACACATTTGAACTTCCTAAAAGCTTTTCTAATTCTACCTGTAATGCTTGTCTATTATTCATAACAGCACCTCCTTCTATTTCCTAAGGAAAAGAAAGAAAATTTTCTCTTGTTCCATTTACATCCTCCTTGTCTACCTGAACATTCCATCCATTTAAATCACGGTAATCAAAAAGTGCAGTTCATATCATTGACCGGCCATTATAACATTCTTGTCATTAAACGAAGATGTCTTTTTAGATTACATAAATTTTACAGGATGTTTGTTCATCGGAACAATTAAATACATATTTTTTATAAAATGCATATAGATCACCTTCTTTCTTTATTCATAATGACTTCATTTTATGTTCATGTAAGTTTCTTATAATCAATTAAAAACAAACAGTATTTAACAATCATTTTTCATGTGCTCCTTACATTCATTCATATCGATAAAATGCATCAATTGCGATAATTTGTTTTCACTGAGTGCGCCTGCCTGAATTGCCTGCCACTCTAATTTTGTAACTTGAATCATTTTCCTTTTGGCATGGTAATGCATTCTTGCTTTGAATAAAGCTTGTTGCTTACGCTTTGACAATTCTCCTTTTGATAAATCAGGACAGTTTTTTATTAACATATTGATTTCTGCATTTGCTTCAATTTGCGCGATTCTTTCACGCGGTGCATTTTTTAGTGATTCTTTCAGTTTCTTTTGCAAAGATGCGATTTCACTGCGATATTGGCGTTTTACATCGATTGAAATTTTCTCTTTCTTTATTTTCAGCATTTCTTTCCTTGCTTGATTCGCCAGTGACTTACAAGCATTCGCATATTCTGCATACAATGCTTCCTTTGGTGTTCCTGACGATAGTTCATATGCATTTTTTGTTTCAGCCATTTTTGTACTCATCATCATCTTTAATTTTTTCTTTCCAGATTTTTTATCTATATATTCTTCTTTAACTTCTTTATAATGAAGTTCTCCTGTTTCCTTATCAATAATAGGATCTCCTTGCCTTTTCAATACTGGCTGATCCGATTTCGCTTTTGAAAGCAGAGTAGAAACTCCTTCATGATAGACTCCGTTTTTATCAATTTTTCCTTGATATTTTCTTTTTAGTTCCGCAATATTATGATCCACTGCACTTTGTTTATAATCTAACTTATGCTTTTCTGCATCAATAACAACCATACTGTGACGAACTGCTCTTGCAATTTCTTGAATGGATGCATTTTTCAAAGTCATATCCGTAATCAAATTTGAAATTTTTCCCATTTCTATCTGTGTATTATTCATTACATGTATTTTTTTGTTTTTTTTATTATAATAACCATCGTTCTTCCTTACTGTTCCATATAAGAATTCAGGTTCAAATCCCTCCAATTCTTTTAATGGTGAAGAATGTTTAATCTTTAATTTTTCATTTACGGGAATAACCATAACACAATCACCGTCAAAATCTGCACCGGATAAAACTTTTGCCACTCTATCATTGATAACTATTGCGTCTGATAATTCACCATAGTGCTCTTTCGCTTCTGCATGTTCATTGTTTACAGTAAGGATGGGAATTTCAAAAATGCCTCCATGAGGGAATCGGATAAGTGCTACTTTTTCCATGTTTGCAAACTGTGGTGCGTACACTTCCGTATCTTTTAATGAAGGAAGCGGCAGCAATACTTGAAATTTTTGTCCTGGCAGTGCAGTTGCTTTCAAATGAATAGCAGCAGAATCACAATCTTCAGCAAAACTATTAAGCATATGTTTTTTTATTGTTGGCTGCTTGATAGAACAGATTGTTTCCAATTGTTTCTTCCGTTCCGTTATCGTCCTTTCTAGTTGCGTTTGAATCAATGTAAGACTTTGTTTGGAAAGGAATTGAGATGGTAGCTTGTCTGTCCATTGTGACCAATCTCCCTCGTCTGATCTCTTGTTGATCAATGAAAGACATTGTTTTCCTTTATCATCCATATAAAAACTTTGTCCTCCCCGCTCTTTAATCAATGAACCAAACGGATTATCCGCATCCTCTTTGATTGGTTTAAGAACATTTTCCATACTCATAGAGGAAGGTTTACTCGTATAAAAAAGAACATCGATACCATCAGGCAAATGGTCAGTGTAAACAGCCATACCTTTTAGATAATAATGATGATCAACCAAAATACGAATTTGTGCATAATGCGCGTTTCCTAAAGATAAATCCGCAACATTTCTTCTTAATTCAATCAATCCGTCTTTTTGAAGTCCACCTTCTTCAGCATAACAAATTTTCAACCGCTTAGAGTCCATGCTTTTTGGATAAATAAATGGATGATCATCATAGGCATCATCTGTTTGTCTTAGTTGATAGTCGACTACTGTATGAATGCTTTTGAAATGATAAATCTCTTTATATTTTGTACCTGGCGGGCATAGAACTGTTATGGTTGTATATTTTCTAGGATTTGTTAATTGTGCGACTCTTGCCTTGTAAACCAAATATTTTTGAGATTTAAGGAGGAATAACGCTTCCTCAAATCTATTTCTAGATATGTTCATTTCTAATTCTACCCCTGCCCCTACTTCGATCATTCCTTTTTCATCTACAAGCGTTTTTAAAATATCTGCTGTTTTTTTTACCAGATTCATTCTATTTTCTGCTGAAGTATTTAGCAATGAACGTACGGATGAATCATTGTTATAGCCCATGATATCTGCTATTTCTTGATAGGACTTTCCTTCGATTCGCAGCTTTTTCGCATACGTAATTTCATATCCCCTTATTTGTTTTTTTGCTTGAGATTTGTGCATTCTTAATTCTTTAATCGTTAAGTGAAAATGTGCTGCTATTTCTTTTTCAGTCCAATGTTCTTGTTTCAGCTTGTTTACTTCATCCAAAAACAATCGACCTTCTTGCAGTTTATCAGATTTCAACATTATTTCTCTTTCAACTGTAAGATTTTTTGGAAATTGATTACAATGTTTCACCTGTTTGCCCTCCTGCGTAATTTTTTTTATTGTTTCACAAAAGGGCATGTTTTTTTTGCGTGAAATATTTGTATTATTTTTTAAATGAACGCATCAATCTGTCTGATTTTTCATCAGATCCTCATTTACCTTTTTATATCATCTTATTGCTAAGACAAGCATGTTTCATAGGTTTAAATATAATAAAAGAAAATCAGCATTTCATGAGCATAACACTCAAAAAACGCTGATTAGAATGTTTGTATAAAACCTATTTATGAAAGACGTATTCACTAAAGACATTAACTCTCTCAAAATATTTACTATCATATCATAGTTTTATTGATTTGACTATCATTCTTTTCGACTAGAATTCTATTGCCTATTGTAAAATGAAAGCGGAATCAAGAGAGAATGAAAAAAGTCCATAGAAATGGTATCATTAATCCTCCACAACAGAAAGGATACGTTTCTATGGACAACCACACCTTCTTCAAAATTTAAACATCTTTCTTTTGAACATTGTAAATACATCATTCGTGAAATCACTAAACACGATGCTTTCTTTCATCAGAATAAAATCGTCCTTAAACCGATTGATCTTCCCAGAATGATAAAACGCATATCTAATAAAAACTAATCCATAAATTCTATGGTAAGCACTTCTCATCTATTTTTAAATTCACCAAAAAAGATACGGATATCAACAATGTGGATAAATCTGTTTCTCGTTCCATAAATCGGCAGATCAACAACAAAAAAAGAAAGATTCGGCTATATTTTCGCTGAACAATCTTTCTTAATTGAACCAGCTTACATTGGTTTATTTGATAGTACTTGTTTCTATTTTTAACTTCTTTCTCTTATTTTCACTTTCTACTTGCAATTCAGGGACTAAAATTCTGTTTCATTTTTGTTTATGTAAGAATTATTAAAACACTTTTAATCTGCTTGTTTTCTATGATATCCTATAGTGGCAAGCCATTCAATAAATACAAATGGTTCAATCTTAATTTCTTCACTGATTTCATTGTTCTTACGAAATTTCCTGATGCACATTTCTGTTGTAATCGCATATTCTTCCCATGCAACAAATAATAATTTATCACGAGTTACAGATTTTTTTTGTAAATATTTTGCGACATTCATTAACACAGCCTCCTAATTTTAGTATATGAATCAATGTAACGGCTGCTAAAAACTTTTGCCAATATAAAAACATGATCCACATTTCATAAAAGAATATGTAAATCATGCGTATCTCATTTGCCATAATTTTTACGATGGATATCCAAAACAAGAGAAAACTTTTCCTTAAAAAACAACTTCATTAACTCTTCCATACCATATTCCTGTTTAAATTCAAGTTCCTCTTTATAAAGTGGAAACAACTGATAGAAATTGATTTTTCCTTTTCTCTCCATTTGTAGATCACATACTTTACGATCCTTATTTAAAGCATTTAAAAGCATGACACTACACAATTTTGTATTATCTGCAAAAGGCGTACATGCAGCATCAAAAGACATAGAATGGCCTGCTCCCAGCCAAGATTTTTCTTCAATCGGTAACCTCCCCAACATTTTGCAAACACGAATTGGCCAGTAATCCTCTTCCTTATCAGAGTCAATTTTCCAATCGGAAGGCAGATACATAACCAATTCACAACGCTCTAACTCTTCATCTTCCAACTCTTTTGGAATATGCATTGGATAGGCCCCCATACCCATAGTGATAAGCGTGTAGTAATCATGTTGTGAAGTGGGTGGTACAATCACGATATCCAGATGAATATCCGGTGAAAAAATTTCATGAATCACATTATCAAAATCACCAAATTGTTCGATGATAAAGTGCTCATACAGATCCAATTCTTTTTCTGTATATAAATACATTTTGTTTTTCTTGTGAAAATGATCCAATAATCCCATGTTAACCAATCCTCCCATCTCACGTATATTAAAATCCAAAATGTTCAAGACGCTCAATACGCTTAATGTGTAATTCTTCATCCAAATACGATACCGCCTGATTCCAATATCGTATATCGCTCAACGCCTCATAATGGTGTGCATCAACACCAATAATTGCGCTACATCCGCAATCTTTCGCAATTTCCCAAAAACGATGATGCGGATATTCTTCAATACCATTGATCACATTATATTGTAAGCCTGCCAAATTATACTCCAAAGGAATGTTCCAATGTTTCGCGCACATACAAATCTCTTTCGTAATGCGCTCACAATGACGATCAAATCTTGGATACGCGCGCATAAACAACTCCGGATGGCACAAATAACTGTATAAACCACTTTCCATTCCTTTGATACATTCCTTTGCATATATATCCAAGTACGCCTCGTTACTACAAGCAGTACCAAAATAGATACCGTCTTCATCGGTGCGATAATAATGATTGCCAAAGATGATATAATCCATATGTTCATCATGAACAAACTGTTTTAACCAATCCATATATCGGGGATAGTACTCTGCTTCCAAACCCAATAAAATGGAAATCTGATCTTTATATTTCTCCTTTAAAGCAAGAACGCTTTGTTTATACTCATGAAAAGCAGATAGTTTCATGCGCATATGTGCAACAAAATCACTGTCATACTTCCAAGGCGTATGATCGGAAAAGCCAATTTCATCAAATCCACCGGCAATCGCAGCCAATACATAATCCTCATCATTTCCAATCGCATGATGACAGCGTTTGGTATGTGTATGATAATTTGCTTTCATCTTCATTTCCTTTCATAATAAACTTGAACCAAATACAAACCACAGGCTGGCGCTTTATAACGACAAGCCTGTTTATCTTTACGATCCAACATGTTTTGTATTTCCTCTTTACTTAGACGATGTTTTCCTGCTTCTATTAACGTCTGCGCTATCATCCTCACCATGTAACGTAGGAAACCATCACCTTCCATAAGAATGCGAATACAACGATCTTCTTGAATCACATCCAGCTTTGTAATTGTTTTGATACGAGATTTTCTTGCATCAATTTTTGCGCTGGTGAAACTGGTGAAATCATGTGTTCCCAAAAATATTCGACTACATTCTTGCATATAAGCAACATCCAGTGACACAGAAATCAAATCCATATAATCCTGCAAGAACGGATTATCCGTTTCATTGGAAATCAAATAATCGTAACGCTTGGAAACCGCATGAAACCGTGCATGAAAATCGGAAATGACACGTTCTACCTTTTGAATACGAATATCTTTTGGCAGCATGGCATTCATCGCCATTTTCCAATGCGATTCATCAATATCTTTATCACTGTCAAAATGAAACACCTGACCAATGGCATGTACACCTGCATCGGTTCTTCCACTGGCACAGATTTTAATTGGCGCATGATGCAGCTTCGACAACATTTCCTCAATCACCTGTTGGATACCTTGCGCATTGCTTTGGCGCTGCCATCCTGCATAAGAAGAACCATCATAGCTGCATGTAACTTTCCATCGTTTCATATCCATAGGAAAACAAGCAGGCCACCCAAAATCAAAAAGCATATCGCAAATATCACATAATCGCCTATATGCATATGCAGCTGTTTATATCTTGTACGTGTTCGATCCGGTACATAACCGCGTGCTTCCATCGCATTCGCCAAATCATCCGCATGTTGAAAAGCCGACACAAATAATGGAACGATCAGCGAAAGTATCGACATGATTTTTTCTTTCAGTTTGCCTTCTTCCATATCAACACCACGAGAAGCCTGTGCTTTCATAATACGTTGTGTTTCCTCAATCAATGTAGGAATGAAGCGAAGCGCTATTGAAATCATCATAGCGATTTCATGCGCCGGCAAATGAATGACTTTAAAAGGACTTAATAAATGTTCAATGCCCAAAGTCAGATCCAACGGTTTGGTCGTAGCGGTCAATACTGTTGTCAATATGATCATAAGCATCAATCGAACGGTTATATACAATGTTTGAAAAACTGCATCGCTATAGATGGGGAAAGATCCAATTTCAAACAATATGGTTCCGTTTTGTAACATGAACAAATTTATAATGAGCAAAAACACCAACATAAACATCATTGGTTTCATAGAACGCCATAAAAAATTCATTTTTAATTTTGCCAGCACCGTCAAGCATAGAACAGCGCATCCAAGCAGTGCATAACCAATCCAGCCTGCCGGAAGAAAGATCGCAACCATCATTAAAATCAGCGCAATGATTTTGGCACGTGGGTCCAGACGATGAATACAAGAATCCAAAGGCAAATATCTTCCTAACGCAATATTATTCATGATGACCCACCTCTTTCGCAACCGCTTGTGCCAACTGTTCCATTGTCAAAATGGAAGCGTCGATTTCAAAACCGACTTCACGAAGTGATTCTCTTAAAGAAACAACTGCCGGTGGATGGATGCCCATCTCTTTTAATATCGATGGATCTTGAAAAAACGAAGAAACGCTGCATGTTGTTTTCACATGGCCATGATCCATGACCACAACTTCATCACAATAGCGAAGCACATGTTCCATGTCATGTGTCACAATGAAAATCGTCTTGTGAAATTCCGTATGCAGACGAACAAACAACTCCATCATTTCTTTGGCGCCTTGCGGATCCAAGCCGGCTGCCGGCTCATCCAGCACAAGAATATCGGGATCCATTGCCAAAATACCCGCAATCGCAACACGCCGTTTCTGTCCACCTGATAATTCAAACGGACTACGCTCTAAATAGCTTTCGTCCAAACCAACCAATGTGATCACATCTTTTGCGCGCTGTAACGCTTCTTCTTCACTTGCGCCGAAATTTTTCGGTCCAAACGCAATATCTTTCGCAATGGTTTCTTCAAATAATTGATATTCCGGAAATTGGAATACCAACCCGACATGTTTACGCAGTGATTTCAAATGCTTTGGCTTCTCTGATGCGCTGATTTCACGATCTAGTATTTTCAAACTACCTTCCGTAGGCAAAAGCAATGCGTTTAAATGCTGCACCAGTGTTGATTTTCCACTTCCTGTTTCACCGATAATCGCTGTGATTTTTCCTTCTTGCAAGTTTAGATCAATATGGTCAAGCGCCAAATAGGAAAAAGGTGTTCCTGCATTATATTCATGCGTTAGTTTTTGAAACGTAATTGGCATACTTCTTCCACCACCTTTTCCATTGTGATACAAGGAGACAGCTTCACTCCTTGTTTCCATAATTCTTTTTGAAACTTCAATGCATTTGGAATATCCAGTGACAATTCAATCAGCTTTTGATCATGCATGAGAACATCCTCCGGTTTTCCTTCCATCACAATTTGTCCTTGATCCAGTACAATGACATGATCGCTATGTGCGACCTCTTCAATATCATGGGTAATGGAAATCATTGTTAGATTCTCTTCACGATGGATTTCTTGTATCAGCGCATTGATCTCTGCCTTCCCTTGTGGATCCAGCATACTTGTCGCTTCGTCAAATATAATAATTTGGGGTTTCATCGCAAGGACACCGGCAATCGCAACACGTTGTTTCTGTCCGCCAGATAACTTGGTCGGTTCACTATTTAAAAATTTTGACATAGAGACTTTTTTTGCATATGTTTCAATGATATTCTGCATTTGTTCACTTGGTACTTGATGATTTTCCAATCCGAATGCAATATCATCCGCAACAGTCGCGCCAATAAATTGATTATCCGGATTTTGAAACACAATGCCTATGCGATTGCGGATATCATGAATATGTGCTTCATCCAATGGAAGCCGATCGATTATAATGGATCCACTTTGCGCTTCCAACAATCCAATCATTAATTTCGCAATGGTTGATTTTCCGGAACCATTATGTCCAATAATGGTCGTATAAGTACCTTCCTCAATAGAAAGTGATACATTCTTAATTACAGGTGTTTCTTGATTATAGGAAAAATGCAAGTTTTCCAGTTTTATTTTTTCCATTTCATCACCTCGAAAAGTTCACTTCATTATACAACAAAACAAGTCAAAAGCGCAATGTAAGAGTCTTTTGTTTATCTGTGTTTTGATGAATATTTATACGCAAACCAAATAATATAATATGGTTCTAAATAAACGTATGAATTCTCATCTGTGTTGATTTAAACTTATCTTTTCTGCCATAAATTGATTTCAAACTTATTATATAACTGCATATCATAAAGTTTGTCATATCGATAATTATGAATTTGAGGAATAAAAACATAATTATATTGATGATGATCTACTAAAAATTTTACCGAGCGATAACGTATACATTGAGGTTGTTTACTTTTAATGCCATTTGCGACAACGGCTGCCGTTAATAGCTGCGAAATAACATAGTGAGGTGTAAAATTGGGTTTGCTTTCTTTTTCAGGATAAACACGAAATGAAATTGCTTGTATTATCAACGATTTTAACAAATAAATCTTTAATTGATTGAAATCAACAATATCTTCTTCGTTCAGTGTTAAATCATAATATGGAAAATAATCCATATGATGATAAGTACATATCGTCAATTCATCTATTGTTTCTGCACCTAATTCTTTTCTGCAACATTTGATTGAAGAACCTAAATATAAACAAGGTAGTCCTGAAACACTAAATCTGCAATTCCCAACTTTTTCACGCTTTATAAAGGCGATATGAAACATTTGATTCAGTAAGTCATCCGGTTTTTTTATAAGTTCTTTATCTTTTCTTGCTCTGTAAAGCGTTACATTTTCCTCAGATGTTAAAAAATATTCACAAAATTTTTTATTGTAATATTTTCTTCGAAAAAATATGTTACTCATCTTCGTACTGGCTCGCAATACATCTCCTTTTACATAATAGCGATATACTTCCAATAGATCTTGTCTCAACTTATTGTACTGCTTGGCAAAGTCATCACGAAACGAAGCTTCTGTAACTGAATTTGAATCACAGATTCTTTTATATATGTTGTATGTGACTTTACGGAATTTATCATAGTATTCCTTATAGTCATTTAGCAATAACACTTTTTCTATTTTTAAGCTCTCCACAAATGCTCGATAAATATTCTCTTTCATACATTGCTTCTCCGTTTTTATCATAAAATATAATTTATTATATCAAATGTCTATGCTATTTTAAATTCTTTTGAACTTTCTACATAAGTATCCCATATTATAATTTTATGGTAAAAACATTAAACATCATCAAACTACGGTTGTTTACTTTTCATTTCGCAGAATATATAGTACAATATAAAAGATAGAAAATGAGGAGGATACAAAATGAGTAAACGATTGTTCACCATCTTGCTGGCGCTCTCTTTACTGCCGGATATATCCGTATTTGCACAAACGATACCCGACATGAGCGGTGATGTCATTTCTGTAAATGCCAAACAAGCACAAGATGTGCTGGATGGTAAATACGGTGACATCAACGGCAAGACGATTCATTTTACAGAAGATATCACGGAAACACTTGAACTGGCACGCCCAACCAGCTATGAAGGCAGTCAAACGAAGTATTACAACCATGTAAACAGTGGTTTGGAAACAGATCCAACCCCATGGTCTGAAAACATTTCAACGATTATCAATGTGCACTCCAGATATGTGCGGAATTTAGAAAATGTAACTTTTACTGCCGCAGAAGGCGTTGAAATTTATGGTATGAAGCATATCGCGGGACACCAACATACGAGCGGATTTGACTACGTTCGTAATGTAAGTACTGGCAATGGTGTAACTTATTACCAAGACAGCGGGCTTAAAAACATCAAATTTTCTGGATTGACTTTTCAAAAAGGGTTTCAGTCCACTTATTATCCAATGAAAAACACCGATAATGAAGTCAAAAATCTTACATTTGAAAACTGTACGTTTTTAGGAAACAAAGACAATATGAAAGATACATCGTTTACCGGTGTCAAAATGCTAACGGAACAGGAATATTATAAAGACATTACCGTTCAAAATTGTACATTCAACGACTATTTTCAAGCAGTATATATTGGAGGTATTGATGGTGTCACATTAAAAAACAATACCATTGACAATACGACACATAATGCATTTGCGCTTCAATCTAACCAAAATCATGCAAAAGGCAATATTCTCATCCAAGAAAATTATATTTCCAATGTCAGCGACCGCGTCATTCGTTTCAACGGTATCGCAGATAATGCAAATATCACAATTCAAAACAATGTCATGTTGAATTGCGGTGATGATCAAAAAGAGATGATCAAAGGACAAATCATCGGTACCGATACAACGATTTCATTAGAAAACAATTATTGGGATGGAGAAACCGGTGAAACAGCGGTCAAAGGCGCTTTTCAAGCGCCAAGCGCAACCGGTATTAACGGTGGTACATTCAAAAAAGAAATTCTTTTAGAATATTGCGCAGATTCTTTTGTTCCGCAACAAAATGAAGATGGTACCTATGGCGCAGTCCGACATATGAAACAACTTTTACGATTGAACCTGTAGGCGCTGTTATCCGTGTGACGGATGAAAACAATCAGGAGATCACTTCACAAGCGGATGGTACTTATATGTTAAAGGCAGGAACATATACATATGAAATCACAATGCCGGACTATGATACCATTACAGATACATTTACCATTACAGATCATGATATTGAAATAACAGAAACATTGGTCAAAACAACGTATTTTACAGTAAACCTTATTGTAGATGGAACGATCATTGACACAAAAACAGTGAAAAAAGGCTTTCATGTTGATTTGCCAGCCATTCCGGAAAAAACCGGTTATGATCAAACAGCGCCAAAATGGAGCCATGATGGTAAAAACATCCAATCCGATTTAGATATCGTCGCAGAATATACACCTAATCAATACACAGTGACATATATCGCTAATGATACGATCATTGACACACAACGTATTGCCTATGGTCAAGATGCCAAACAGCCGGCGATCCCTTTCAAATATGGTTATGATCGAATCGCTCCAACTTGGAATCATGATGGAAAAAACATTACCGCAGATCAAAACATTCACGCTGTGTATACCATCAATGAATATACCGTAATATACAAAGCAGATGGAAAAGTCATTAGTACTCAAATCATCCAACATGGTAAAGATGCATCTGCGCCGGCAATCCCTGAAAAAATCGGATTTGATGAAACAGCGCCTGTATGGGACAATGATGGCAAACAAATCGTCAGCGATATGACAATCAGCGCAGTATATACAAAAAATAAAGATAGCGTTAATCAAGAAGAAAACAAACCAAATGTAGGAAATGATCAAACAGATCACAAGGACACACAAAAACCATCGGTTTCAAACCAATCAAAATCACCGGTTACAGGTGTAGAAGATCATAAAATCATTTGGATCGCATTAATGTTGTCAAGCGCTTTATTCTATGTTTTCTTCAAAAGAAAAGCAATGAGACAATAAAAGATATCGATTTTAGAGTGAAAGCAATCATCTTTCACTCTTTTTATATACGCTGTTAAAGAACTGTGACATTCATATAACAGGATCCAACGCAGATCTTTAATCTGACGAACTTTCCACATTCTTATATGGTCACTATATAAAAATCAAAATGTTGCCGCTGTCCTTCAAAGAATATGTATCCGCATTTCCAAATCAGACTTCGATTGAACGTCTGTATCAAGATTACATACATAATAGTTCATTCCCTTATACACTATAATTGGATAAAGGCAAAGATCTCCAACTTTATCTTGATGGTATTTATGATTCCATCGTATTGAAAGATATAATCGCACGTAAAAAAATTACAGACATTTTTATGTTACAAAGTGCTACACGTTTTTTATTCTAATAAAACATAATTAAGATCCGAATACATTTTCCATCTTTTTGGTTAAGTAAATCATCATGATACTTACCAAAACGATTGAAACCATCGTTCCATTGATTGGATCTACTCCAATTCACTAATGTAGACTATGTGAATAATTTTGCCGCATACAAAGCATTTTTAAATTCCGCCCAACATGCACTTTCATATTCACTTTCATTCGCATCTTTAACTTTTTCAATCAGAGCATTCAACCATACACATTCATTGTTATGTCCTTTATTAAAAAATTTTAACGATTCCTGTATAAGGATAACTTCCATAATCATACAAAAAAGCCTTCACTGAAACAGTGAAAGCAATTCTACATCTTCATCAAACTAACAATGACAAACAAAATATATCGAAAACATAAAATCAGTGATCACTTGGTAGTGGATACTCTGCAGTCAGTTTCCAAACCTCTGCTTGAATTTTTTTGCGATATGCTTCATCGTTAGGGTGTTTCAAAACTTCACTAATCCATAACGCCACTTGTTTAAATTCATCTTCCTTAAAACCGCGTGTTGTCATAGCTGCACTTCCTAAACGAATACCACTGGTCACAAACGGTTTTTCCAAATCAAATGGAATGGTATTTTTATTACAAGTAATGCCTACCTCATCCAATAGCTTTTCTGCTTGTTTTCCAGAGAGATTGAGTGACGATTTAACATCCACAAGACACAAATGATTATCCGTTCCACCACTTACCAAACGAAAAGATTCCGCTTTCAGCGTTTCTGCCATGACTTGACTGTTCTTAATCACTTGTTTCTGATATTCCTTAAACTCCGGACGCAGTGCTTCACACAAACAAACCGCTTTTGCCGCAATCACATGCATCAGCGGACCACCTTGGATACCCGGAAAGATTTTTTTATCCAACAGATTTGCATATTTTTCTTTACACAAAATCATGCCTCCCCTAGGACCACGTAATGTTTTATGTGTCGTCGTTGTCACAAAATCACAATAGGGTACCGGACTTGGGTGAAGACCGGCGGCAACCAAACCAGCAATATGCGCCATATCCGCCATTAGATATGCGCCCACTTCATCCGCGATTTCTCGAAATCTCGCAAAATCAATGATGCGTGGATAAGCGCTTGCCCCTACCACAATCAGTTTCGGTTTGCACTCCAACGCTTTTTTACGCACATCCTCATAATCAATCGTCTCGTCATCTCTTCGCACTTCATAATCCACAAAGTGATAAATCGTTCCGCTAAAATTCAATGGATGTCCATGCGTTAAATGACCACCGGAAGTTAAATTCATACCCAAAACAGTATCCTGCGGCTCTAACAGCGCCATGTAGACGCCCATATTCGCCTGTGATCCGGAATGCGGCTGCACATTCGCATGTTCACATCCAAATAATTCTTTGGCACGCGCAACAGCGATTTCTTCCACTTCATCCACATGCACACATCCGCCATAGTATCGACGCCCCGGATACCCCTCAGCGTATTTGTTGGTCAAAATACTGCCGCATGCCTTTAACACATCACCGGATACATAATTCTCCGATGCGATTAATTCGATATTCGCCAGTTGTCGTTGATACTCCTTTTCAATTGCTTGTTCAATCATAGAATCTCTCACATGATCAGCTCCTT
The DNA here is from genome assembly GCA_910576345.1 of Erysipelotrichales bacterium. Classification (GTDB taxonomy): domain Bacteria; phylum Bacillota_I; class Bacilli_A; order Erysipelotrichales; family Erysipelotrichaceae; genus C-19. Next base: position 23,386 of record CAJTIT010000016.1, on the reverse strand, counting down.
TTCGTGTATAATCATATCATATTTTTATCACAGCCGCACATGCACTCACATACTTTCCTCTTTCTTTTCAAAAGCTGAGACAACAGTATCTTCACTCAAAATCATACTGTTCAGCCAGCTGCCTTGTGCATACATCCATTGTGCAACAAGACATTCCATTAAGTTACTAGCGATCATCGCAATCCAGATACCGGTAATTCCCAGCGACGTCACGCGCTCAAATATCCAAATCAGCGGTAGGCGGAAAATCCATAATCGCAAAATGCCTAAGATAAACGTGTATTTTGTATATCCGGCACCATTGAACAAACCGCAGATGATTGAATACCAACACATAAACACACCGCCAACCAACGCAAAAAAGATAAATTCCTGTGCTTGACAAACCAGTTGTGCTGTGGCTTCCGGCACAAACAAATAAATAAACGGTTTCGCAAGCAGAAACGTCAATATACTTAAACCGATGGTAAAAGCCTGTGCCAAGAACCATGTTTTGCGATAACACTCCTTACAGCGTTCAGGTTGATGCGCGCCAAGACTATGCGCCACAATCGTCGAAGATGCCGCGCTGAAAGACACCAAAGGAATGCCCGATAAATTCACAATCTTATTTCCCACCCCATAAGCAGACATTGCACTTGCCCCATAAGACACGATATAACGATTCAAGATCACAAAGCCAAAGCTTTCCAAAAGCTGACCTCCCGATGCCGGAATACATACACGAAAAATCAATTTCAAATCCTGCTTATGAAAATGAAAGCCGCGAAACTGTACTTGTATATTTCCTTTTGAATGTGTTAAATGATATGCAATCAAAGGCATGACCAGCCATTTGGAAACAGAAGTCGCAAGTGCGGCGCCAAATACATCCAAATGAAACACAAAAATGAACAACGGATCCAAAATCACATTGAAAACAGAAGCCAGTACATTCACTTTTACACCAAGGTGGCTGTTGCCTTCGCTTTGACAAATGGACATATATACATTCAGTATCAACAAAGCGACATAATCAAATGAAATTCCATATAAATACAATGTACTGTCCCCAAACAATTCCGGTGGTGTTTCAATCATATGCAAAATAAGTTTTGTGCCAAAAATTGTACACACGCTCAACACGATTCCTATTATGAGCGATACCCATAACAAGGCTGTCGCAAAACGACTTGCTTCTTTATATTTATGTTCACCAAGTCTGGTACCAATCAAGGCAAGTGCCGCCGCTGACAAACCGCTCGCAAGCGATTGTGCGCACCAAAAAATCGGACCAACCAACGATACGGCTCCCACCTGCAATTCGCCTAGCTGTCCAACCCAAAACGTATCTACCAAATTATATAAGGAATTAATGAAATTTAAGAAAAACAGCGGTAATGCCAGCCGAAACAGCGAAGAGACAATACCGCCTTCATGATATGCACTCTGTTTCACATCCATCACGCCCCATTCCAATCCCCGACACTATCCTAATCACGATGCATCGATTTCTCACATACGATCTGCACGCCCTTACTGGTGCCAATACGATCCGCCCCTGCTTCTATCATCTCCATCATCTCTTGATAAGTTTTGATACCACCGGATGCTTTTATCTTGCATCGATCGCCCACGGTTTCTTTCATCAATTTCACATCATCCACACTCGCTCCTCCATGAGAAAAACCTGTAGACGTCTTCACATAATCCACATGCGCTGACATACAGATCTCACATCCGCTGACAATTTCATCTTTGCTCAACAAACATGTCTCCAAAATCACTTTTACGATGCGTCCTTCCACTGCCTGAACGACCATGTCAATATCCTGTTTCACCAAATCCAAATTACCGTCTTTTAAAGCGCCTATATTGATAACCATATCGATTTCATCCGCACCATTTTCTACTGCGTCTTTTGCCTCAAACGCTTTCGCCTTTGAACGCATTGCGCCAAGAGGAAAACCAACCACAGTACATACGGATATATCACTATCTTTTAATGATTCCACGCATTGTTTAACCCAACCGCTATTCACGCACACACTCGCAAAACCATACTTCTTGGCCTCTTCGCATAATTGAACGATATTTTCTTTCTTCGCATCAGCTTTCAAAAGCGTATGATCGATTCTTTTATTCACATTCATTGTTTCGCCCTCTTTTCAGATAACAGTATACCATACGACAAACAAAATGTCCGTAAAACCAAACAATAAAAAAATATGAAATAAAATGGATCTGTCTATGAAAAACAGATAGCGCCGTAACTTTCATACCACATGCATCAAAACAATCACACTTATTTTTTTACTTGTTTGATTTTTGAAACAACTGTGTAGGATGAAATACACTGTGACAAGCAAATGCGATCAATACAAATCGCAAAATCTCCATCATCACATATAACAATTTGATTAAAAAAACAACCTCGCTTGTTTTCATTAACAACGCCAAATCCTGAAAAGAAACGATCAGCTTTAGTACCTCCGCACTCCAGGATACCAGTATCATATATGCGCTCCATTCTTTACCTAACACCATCGTAATCATAGGAACTCCCCATACAAGCGCAGAAAACAAGCACTCGGAAAACAGCTGATACTGAATCAAACGAAGGCCGTCCTTCCACTGGGGAAGCTGCGCTGTCAACACACTCAAAACAACAAAAATCGCAAGAGTCGTCACATATAAACAAACGCCCAAACGAATGGCGGCTTTTTTCCACCGCTGTCTGGATCTCACCTGCGACTTCGGTGTCGGTTTTGGCAAAACTTCCGGTTTGTCACTCATCTCCAAGCGCAGTAACTCATCGTCAAATAGATTATCGATATTCCAAATATTGCGTATCGTGGAAGATACAAGTAATTTCCATCCCCCATATAACAAAAGCAGACATTTTAGCGCAAACAATGACAAAAAACAAAATTTCATTGCGTTTGGTTCCATTGCCAGATTCCATAAATGCCATGCATCACGATACAGATATCCCTGTAAACCCAATACGCACCAATATACATATCGCCCCAATCGATTAAACCTCCAAAGCATACGAAACACAATACACCAAGATACCAATGATAAGCACGCAGACAACACATATTCGCGCATAAGATCTACATCTGGCACCGTAAGTTTCATAACGATAAAGAAATTGAAAATTGTATAAAAAAACAAGCCAAGAAACAATACCAACGTCAAAAAGCGGAGATCCTGCATGCCCTGTCGTTTCCGCTTTTGTATGAGTTTTTGTTTTTTGTCTTTTGGCTTGCGCATATCCTCACCTCATGGATACATTATATCGAAAACAAGTGAGAAAAGCCATTGTTTTATATATACGTTTTTTTATTCGTTTTTATGAGTGATCGTCATGAAGCGTTTTTAGCTGTGAGGGATTGATAAATTCCGGATTTGGCTTATCAAAGTAATTCCCTGCATTGGGCGAAAACGCATTATGAGAATCTGGTGAAAGTCCAAAATCTTTTACTTCATTTGGTTCCTTCAATGTATGCAAAATACCTTTCAAAATCCGAACATGCTCTTTTTTTTCTTTGATGATGAACGCAAATACGTCATGTGCTTTAAGATCCTGTATCTTTGCATCCATTTCTTGATACAACTTGATTTGGCGTTCTTCGTCTTCCAAATGATATATCGTCGCAGCGGTAATATCATTGTTCACATGTTCCTGTGCGATTGGTTGTATGGATTGTTTTTCCATGAGTGGTTCGATCAGCTCATGTGTCGGCGTATCATCGTTGTCTTCATCATAATAACGATCGTCGCTGCCATGAAGAAGATGAAGCAATTTGGCGATCAGTTCCATATGATTGATACAATTAATGCCCATTTGATAGTAGAAAAAACGAAAATCATCATTATTGATCATAAAACTGTCTCTTATGTAGCTCATGGCGCTGGCAAGTCCTAGTTTCGTTCCTTGAAACTCTCTGTCAATCAGTAGATAGTTTTGAAAATCGGGACGGTCGACGTGCACATCCATTAGCAGTTCTTTTTTCATTTCGATCATCGTATCACTTCCTTATAAGACTTATTATGGCTAAGTATGCACTTATTATACCGACAATGTGATTGTTCGAGTTTCATGAAGATGAGGGCTTGCATATTTATATTACATCCGTTACAATACAGGTTGTTAAAAGAGCAAAGGAGAAACTTATGAAAGAAATTAAATTTCCGTGTGTGTATAAAGAAGAGCATTGTGTGAGCAAAGATGATTTGGCAATTCATGTAGGTTCAGGAGATGTGGCTGTGTTGGCTACCCCTGTGATGATTGCATGGATGGAACATGCGGCAGCGCAGGCTTTGCGTGATTTTCTGGAAGACGGAGAGACAAGTGTCGGTGTGATGATGCATACCTCTCATGACGCCGCTACGCCTAGTGGCATGCAGGTGTTTATAGAAGCTTGTGTTACTGCGGTGGATCGTAAAAAAATCACTTTTGAAATCATCGCTAAGGATGCATGTGATGTGATCGGCGAGGCTGTCCATGAACGCTTTTTAGTGTCAAAAGCAAAGTTTGAACAACGTGCAGCCACGAAAGGGCAATACGATTCACATTAAATACATAGGATGTTTTACATCCATCACTTTTATGTGCGTGAATCACTGATGTCTTTCATAAGATAAACCTCTTTCTTTACTTTAGGTTCGCTGATAAGCCAACCATATCGTATTGAAAGAGGTTTTTTCTTTTATCTGATTTACTTATCCTATATAGATAGGATCATAAATTAAATGCGGCATAACATACAAGGATAAAGAAACCGATACATTTGATTGCATACGCAATGAGGATGGAACGTTTTCTTTTTTTAAACGTATGTTCTTCATTTTCACTCACATGCACGACATCCGGTTCATCTAATTGTTGTTTACACTGTATTTGTTCCATATAAACATGAACGTATGGTGATGCAATCAATGCATACACAGGGCAAAAATAGGGAACACTGTCCACGATTTGTTCTTTACCGCTAAATGTATCGATGATCTTTATTTTCAATACATATGCAGGCTGTGATGTTATATGCCTATTTGAAAAATGAGAAGTTACGGTTTTCATTTCACATCCAGCAATCGTTCCACACTTGCTTGTACAAGTTTCTAAGCATTGTTTTCGCTGTTTTTGTGCTTGCATGATCCGTACGAGTCCTCTTGTGACATTCCATAGACCGATGAAAATGAAAACTATACTCACCGGTATGTATTCATCGTTTTTCATGCAGAAACAACAAATAAAGAAAAATATACAATAGACAATCATCATGGGAAGTTCAATGAATACATATATCCATTCTTCTGCGGCTGGTACCACTTTTTGTTTCATTTATGGCATCATCCTTTTTTTCTATAGTATAGCATGGATGTTGTAATAATTCTATTCATTGTTTTTGTTAATGTGGCAAATGTATTTACGAAAATTTGTTATATGCTCATTTTTGTATTTTCACAAAAACAATTTGACATTCAAAACATTATCTCTTATAATATCCCCATTGTAAGAAAGAAGGTTTGTACTTTCATGTGGAAAGATAAAATGTTTTGGAAGAATAAAAAGTTTTGGTATGGTGTAATTGGGACCATTATTGCCTTGTCGCTGATCATCATCTTATGTGCGGGTAATTATCTGGTTACATATGCATTGTATGTGGATGAGCAGGGTCATATTGGTTCAATGGGTTCAGATGTTTATACCGGAATACAGGATAGCGATGCACAAGTCGCATACGATAATTGGGTCAAAAATATCGAAGTGGAAGAATGGACAATCACAAGTAATGATGATCTTAAATTATCTGCACAGTTTTATAAAAACCCTAAATCTACACATCGTTATGTTTTGGCTCTACATGGTTATACGGTCGATCATCGTGATATCATGCCGGCAGCTTATCGTTTTGCGGAAAAAGAGTTTCATATATTGGCACCTGATCAAAGAGGTCGAGGAAATAGCGAAGGAAACTATTTGGGCATGGGTTGGCTAGAAAAAGATGATGTCAAAATATGGATTGACAAGATATTGGCACAAGATGAGCAAGCCGAAATTGTCTTATATGGAGAATCGATGGGTGCGGCTACTTTGATGATGAGCGTTGGTGAAGCGTTGCCGGATAATGTAAAATTACTCATTGAAGATTGTGGTTATACAAGTGCATATGGCATGTTCAAAGCACAGCTGAAAGAGCGGTTCCATTTGCCTTCATTTCCATTTCTTCCAATAGCCGATATGATTTCTTCTATTCGTGCCGGTTATTCTTTTTCAAGTGCCGATGCATTAAAGCAATTAGAGAAAGCAACACTGCCGATTCTGTTCATTCATGGCGATGCGGATGATTATGTTCCAACCGAAATGGGTGTGGAATTATATGAAGCATATACCGGTGAAAAAGAGCTTCTTCTGATTGAAGGGGCAGGACATGGCGCCAGCAGTGATGTGGATCCCAATATGTATTATGAACATATTTTTGCGTTTATAGATACATACATGAAATAATTGAAAACAGGCAAATGTCTTGTAGGCATTTTGCCTTTTTTCTTTTCATTCTTCTATCTTTACCATTCGCCTATTCTTCAGATAGTAATAACAGGCTTTTCCCCTATATCATGATCCTTCATCTTCATAACATAAAGTGAGGCTGATGAAAAGCCGATAAGAAAGGAGAATGTAGTATGTTTAACAACTGTAACTGCTGCGAATGCGGAAGAAACCGCTTCTATGACGGAGGTGAATTCTTCAACAACTGTGGATGCGATCGCGATACTTGCGGATGTGATCACAACTGTGGATGCAACAATCAATGTGGCGATGCTGCATTTCGTCAGGCTGTACGCGTAAACAACAGAATCTTGGCGCGTCGTGCTTGTGAAGATCGCTCTGCGGCATTGTATTTACGCAATCTGCACCGCTGCAACCGCTGCTGGTAATTGATGTCTCCCTTTAAGAGTTCTTCGTTATGATATTCCTCCCCTTTAATTAGACTGTGACGGTTTTACCGCCGCAGTCTTTTTCTACAGGTTTTATAATGTAGAATGATATTTCGATTCACTCCGGATGTGATAGACAACATATTGATTGTCATACCTTTTTCAATTTTTTCTTCAGCTAAACGTTTTCCCACCAATCGCACCATAACTTCATAATCGACAAACTTGTAATTTTGTTTCATGAACTTGTTCCTGGTCATTTCTATCATCCTTTCGTCTTAATTACTTTGACCACACAGCCAATTTCTTGTTTTAGACAAAAAAATGGCCAATCAATTAAGACTGACCATAAATAAATATTTTTTTAAAGAGAACAACTAATGATAACATGGTACAAGCGGATCACATTCTTCTCTTATAATGTCTTCTCTAGAGTATTTTGGTATTCACATAAAAAGTAGCGAATAAACCATCATAATAATTTCATCGCTACCTAATTTTCATATTGGTGACGCGTACAGTACGACGAAAAGGTTTGGCTTAACAACATACGTTTTACCAAACATGTTACATTGATTTTCGCACTTTATGTAGATATTTAAAAAGTGCCTTCTGACTTCGTATTTATTATACCAGTCTCAGACACCAAATGCAACATATTTTTTTAGTTAGCCATAGCTAAATTTCGGAGATACATTTCTTTATTCTTACGATACCTTAATCTTGCCAGTGTTCCCTTACATTTCAACACCTGTTCTCGATCAAACGTCAGTGTTTCTAACGGAGTATCAAAGCTGCCGTTGAAAAAGGAATCCATGCTGATTTTTAAAACGATTTTTTCATTGTCAATGACGATTTCTTTATAGAACAGCTTCAACAGTGTTTTTACATCTTTGCTTGTAGATAGTTTTAATACGTTCAGTGATTCATCAAACAAGCTTTTTACCTGCTTCACAGTTACTGGCTTAACTGCTTCCTTATTCTTTTTGGCAGTTTCCACCTTGGCAAATAATTCGGTCTTTTCCTTTTCCAATTCATTTAATCTTTGCACAATCACTTCGCTTGTATTTCCTTTTTCCATCACTGAAACAAGGTTCTTTATGCTTTCCTCGCATTCATTCAGCTTTTTACTTAATCGTTCAAGGTTCTTGTTGTTACCTGCTATTTGTTCGATACTTTTGTTCACCGCTTCAACAATGCGCTGAATGTTCTCTTTACTGTCAAGGTAATGACACAGACATTGTGTTGCCAATTTTTCTATGTAGCTCGCATTGATTTCTCTGCACCTGCATTTTGATTTAGCCAAAGAATCTGCATTATTACAGCGATAGGTACGATAAGGTTCTTTGCCGATTACTTTGACACCGTGATTACATCCTCCGAAATTACTTCCGCAATATCCGCATTTCAATATTCCCGATAGCTTATACATTTGCTTCGCATTATGACCGCCGCTTCTTGTGCGACTTGACATGACGTCATTACATGTTTGCCAAATTTCCTCACTGACAATGGCTTCTACTCCGCCCTTGATTTCAATGATTTCATCTTTCGGTTTATGTTTACGATGATTTTTCTTATTATTACGTCTTGACTCTGTTCGATTGTAAACGTAGTATCCGCAATACTTTTTATTTCTGATGATTGAATTAAAATCAGATCTTGAACTCCATGGTTTATGATTGGCATTGTACATGTGATGTACGTTTAGATGTTCGGCGATTTCTTTGTATGTCGCACCTTCGTAAAACATTCTGAAGATGGTTTCAATCGTTTTGTAATTGTCAGGGTCTTTTATCAGTTTTTTATCTTCCGACAGAATGAAGCCAAACGGTGGTTTACCACCCAAATACTTGCCTGTCTTAGCTTGATTGATACATGCTGTTTTGGTGTAGACTTTCAATTGATTGATATAGCGCTCAGCCAAAGCTAATTGAAGCTGAAGCAGGAAGCGACCGTCAGCTGAATCATCGTCGAAATTTTCACAGGTACTTTCGATGTGGCAACCCCATGAATCCAATTCCTCAATCACACTGAGTCCGCCCTTTACATCACGGAAAATACGTTCCAGTTTAAACACGACAACGATTTTCACATTTCCTCGTTTGACGTCGTTTATCATGTTTTGTAGATCCTCACGATTGACGGTTGTAGCACTTACGGCACTGTCTTTGTAGTGATGGACTATTTTGTAGCCATGCTGTTCACAATACCTTTGGCATTGCTCAAGCTGATATTCATGGGATGTATCTTGTTGCATTACCGAACTGAATCGAGTGTACACGTAAACAGGTATCATGCTGCTTCACCCCCTTTCTCCAAGTAATCAAGCACTATCTTGCTTAGGATTTTAATTATCTTATCCTTTAAAGCATTTGATGATTCAGCATTTACATTATTATCTTTCATTATGTTTACCTCCAAATTTATAATATATGAACATGCAATTTCTTTAAAACGTATCATTCACTTAGTTTTTCATATCACATTATGTCAAAGTGAATGTTTAAACAATGAACGTAAATGAATAGTTATGTGGAGTAGGGAACAAGGCAGTTTGGAAAGCGATTTTATCATCATTTAAACACCTTAATGATGATGATGAAATCAGTTTACACAACTGACGTTCCCGCATTTACCTTATTTTTTGCGATTAGTCTGCACAATTATCTCTGTCATCAGGTGTATCATCGAATGAAACATTCTTTTTTAACACAATGACAGGGATTTTAACGCTGTTAGTTACGGTTCTTCGGTTAAAATAGTTATTCCGATTACCGTCATTCTCAGCTATCAGCGCCCCGCTTTCTTTCAGTTTCATATACACCAACTTAGGATTTTTAAAGCCATTAGACAGCAGTATTTGTTCAACCTTAGTTCTTGTGATTGTAACATCATTATCATTCTGCTTTCCCCAGATGGTTGCAGAACAGGTTTGAACAATACGATTTTTTATATTGTACGATGACCCTGAAAAAGTATAGAAATGACTCGCATTCTCAGCCACAAATGTCATTATAATATCGTAGGCTTTCTTAGCTAGGTTAATCTCATCGACTTTATCCTTAGCGCTATCTATCAAAATTTCATTTATCTTTTCATCATCCCAACTAACATCAAGCATTGTTATTAAGAACCGAAATGTCGTTACGAACAAGGCTAATTTACTGGCAATCCTATCTGCGAAATGCTTTACGTATGGCTTTATCCTCGGTTTTAAATCATTTGTACAATCTTCCCAAACTTCATAAAACTCATCGTAATCATATTGACAAAGAAAAGTCACAAATGTTTTACCAAACGTACCGTAATTACGAGATACGAATTGTTTAATTCGATCTGATTGTTCCGCATCCTTAGTCCAAGGGAAGTTATTAAATTCCGTAAGCCTTACGACATTACTGCCCAAGGTATGCTCTTTCATCAAATCTTGTATCCTTACTTCACCACTGGAAATCATTACGGTTTTGAACGATTGACTTTCCTGAAGTAAGCAATCACTGTTCAATCTGCTTTTATCAGAGCCGCTGCAGAAGCGATATACAAAGTTATTGAAATGCTTTATATTATTTGCTCCGCATTCATCACGACAGACAGGGAAACCATGCAAGCCTTGTGATGAGATACTTTTAAACAGAGCATTCTCAGTGGCACTCCAGCTTTTGATTAGACTTCCTTTACTATCAGAAACTGATGCTTTGCCCCAGCAGGACATCGCCAATGCAAGTGCTGTGCTTTTACCTGTACTGCTGTTTCCCGATAGATTTACGAATAGATTTTCTAAATCTTTCTCATCTGCCAAGATAGCTAATATCGGTGCAGTCAGTCCCAGCGTAAGTGCCAGTTGCAGGTAAGGAGAATCAGCCAATTCTTTCTTTATGAAGTTTTCATAGTCTTCGTATTTACCTTTCGCTTTAATGTTTACGTTACCGATGTATTTACTTTCAATATCACCGCCGATGGCTTTATCAAGCAGATATGTATTAGTACGTTCACCGTCATTGTACAACCACCCAAGCGTTTTATGAACATTACGAACGGGTATCTTATCCGTCCTCAAGGAATAGTTCAAATAGCTTCGGACATCTGTAACATTGCCTTCCGTTATATCTATTCCGCTGTTCATCAAAGCAAGTAAATCCGTTCGCTTCAACTGATCCTGGGATATCGTTTTTTCTTTCACTTGTCCCGATGGATCTTTAAACTTCAGCGTTAGATACCAAGTGTTATCGTCGATGGATTTCAAACGCTCTTTGATAGCGATGGAATTTGCAACAAAATCGTACACATTGTCTTTTTCTTTCCATTTGTAGATGACATCATCCTCGACCTTAAAGGGAGAGATACATTCATCATTTTCATTCTTTGGTGCTTCATCCTTTTCATCAATCATAGTTAATCACTTTCCTTTCTATATATGTTGATGAAATGCGGGATTCACGGGATTATCGGAAAGCTAATAACCTTAAAGATAATCCCGTTCCGCATTATCTACCGCTTTATGAAGTAGCCTTTAGGACTCAATTCATACTCAAATTCATCCTCCTCTCCTACTTTCATGACATCCTGTACATTCTCGTATCGGATGTTATCTGAGCGCTCGTTGATTACGACGCTCACCCAGACTTGGCAGCCTATGAAATCTTTTAGTTTCTTAGATTCACAGGCTTCAGCCAATCTGTTGATCATGTCCCAACTATGTCGGGGCACCAAATTGGTTCGTAGGGTGAGAGGATAAATACTCCCATCTTCCATTTCTAAATCAAATTTTATTTTGATCCTTTCGTTAGAGAGAGGCTCTACATTAGTGATTTTCGCAAAGTAGACACCCTTCTCTATTTTATGATCCTCATAGGTCGGAACCGTTTGTTCCAAAAATTCGTTTAATTCCATTTTTTATTTCTCCTTTCTTTTAGAATGCTATCAGGAACGCGCGCTATTTCCTTCAAGCTTCACAGTAGCAGGTGCTGACGAATGAGTCATTGCTTTTGCTGTGGCAGCAGTATACAACATCCTATTTTCCATTTTTTTTTAAAATCATCGACTATTTTGGAAATTTTCTAAAAAGACAATTTTTGTTCGGCGGAGTTCTCTGAGCGAAATTGGAATAAATTTCTTAAAATGGAATTTTTTGGTATATCGTGATATACTTTACATAAAAAAGGAGAGCATTTATGAAAAATGAAAAACAGATCAAGCTGATATATGATAGCAATATATCAGATATAGAGCTAAGGCGCAGGAGATTAAAAGAAATTATTAAAGTCCGTAATTGTAGAAGTCTTAGTGATTGCACAGACTATTATTTAAAATGCTATGATGATGATAACGATGTTGCAGAAAACTCTTCATATCTTTCAAAGGCATTACGCAGTATCAAAGGTCTTGCAACAGACGAAAACGATAAACCTTTAAAAAATGAAGATGGTTATTTTTATCTCGTTGATTATGACGAAGGTATGGAAGAAAAACTAAAAAACATATATGTTAAAAATGATTTAAAAGTTTATGATATGCGCACTATTATTATTGATTCAAAACAAGATGACTATCAAGCACTACTCAAAATCCTAAATGAAAAACAACGGGATATCGTCGATATTAAAGTAATTGATGTATCGCACAATATAAAACGAATCATAGTATCTTATAAAACAGAATTAAGGGAATTAAGTATTAATGATAAAAATTGTTACGTTTATGACGCAGACGATCTTGGAGAAGTTTTTAAATCTATTGAAATGGATATTAAAGAGGAAAATAGCAAATTATAACAAACGACTGTCTAGAAAAAAAATGATGGTAGGGGGTTCAACACCTGCCGTCATTTATTATCATTCAATCAGAAATAAGGCAATCGCACTGTCATCACCCATCATGTATAGTACAAACATTCCAATCATGCCGTTATCCTCGTGTATGATGATTTCATGCTCAGCAACTAATCCGCACAGTGAATGTGTTTCTTTCACCTGTATCAGTTGCTTCACGTCTTTTATGAGAAACAGTCTCGCTCCGTATCCTTTGTCCGTTCCGTATTCACTTCCCACAGGATACTCCTTTTCGTTGATTTCTAATGTTTCTTGTACATGATTTTTTAATGTGATTGCACCAATCTGCGTTAAGTGGTTTAGCACCTGTTCTTTGTTTTTATTCGTGATTTCCATTGTTTATCATTTCCTTTCTCACTGGATCATAGAGGATCTTAGAAAACTGGATAGTTTATCCAGCTTAGACTATGCTTAAAAGCTCCTTTTTTATGCTTTATTGCACGGTTTACATTCAAGGTGTACTTTTCATCACCTGTCTATATTTTCTTATGTTTTAGGGTAAAATTTAAGCCAAGGCAGCTATTTGCCTTGACTTTATTGATGTGTCATTTTTCACACTTTGATTATGTATAGTGGAATGGCTGGTTTTCGCTTATCGTTCATCAGGAAACAGCATTGTCGCATATTCATTGTCATCAATGATGTATAACTTACATTCATCAACATCAGACAAATACTTTTTCGGAATGTGTTTCTCATGTGAATACTTAGGCTTTTCACTCCAATGCTTTATGATATATTCATCATCATTTACTTTGATTTCAAACACCTGCAACCAATCTACATTACCATTACGATCAACACTATGTTTACCCCAAATTCCCCATAGAATGATTTGAATGTCCAAAGGGATTTCATTATGCACCTTTCTTGTGATGTATCTGTTTTTCATCTATTTGCTCCTTTGTTTTACCATTAAAAAAATGAGATAAACCACGATTGGTTTATCTCAAATTTTGTTTTTATTCTGTTGCTTTATTCTTGATTACCACAAATCCCAACAATCCAAGAACCATTACAGCAAGAACGATTGTCGAAGCATTCGACTGTGAGCCGTCTGTTGCGGTGTTTTTAATCATGTTGCTGTCTTTCTTACTGTCTGTTTTAACTGGCTCTTTTGTGAAGAAATATACGGAGCAATGGTCTATTTCAAATTCTGCATAGCCGTCTTTCACTTCATAGCCATGACCTTTTCTTTCGATTGTTCCTTTTTCCTCATTATAATAGTACAGATAGATATAATCACCGTCTTTAAACTTATCACTCACATCTACTTTAACCCATGCTTTACCAGGTAATTCACCATGATGCACAAAGGAGACATAGAACATATTACTTTGATTCGTAATATTTTGAATTTCTTGTTGTTTCTCTGTTTCAAAGTTAATACTTAAATCTAAATCCATGTCAGGATTTTCAATCTCGTTTCCTTCGAATGTCCAAGAGTATTTTGTTCGATCATTCTCTCCTATAACATTGAATGTTAAGTTTTTACCTGTTTCTTTCAATGCTTGGAAAATATCCGAAGTAGCTGTATCAGAATTAGGCATGTTTATTGTCATTCCCAAAACATTATCATCACGCAGCTTATCTGATGTGTTTGTAGGTATTCCATTATCAGAATTGACATACTCGTGTTTTGGTTTATTTTCATCTACACTTGGCTTGTCGACATTATTATCATCATTCGGTATATCAGCAGTATTGTCATCAGTATCATCTACAACATTTACTTTCACCTTAATAGCGTAGAAACCATTACGGAATGTTACATAGGTAGAACCTGCACGAATTGGGACTACCGCAAATTTATATCTACTACCTGCCGAACCAACTCCACAACTACTGGTATTATAATCAAGTATACTGTCGCTCAAATTATATTTTTCTACTATATACCATGCCAAGTCATGAATGTTCTCACCACCTAAATATTTACTGTTTGATGTTGACCAGTATTCTTTCATGCCTTTATCAAAAGCTTCAAAATCCTTATGATTTTTATTCACAAGACAAGAATATTCATTTCTATCAACAACTTCTCCTATCATTACGATATTCATATCATCAGTATCAGTGAAAAATTTGTTATTATAGTCTATATTTCCTTGATTGTCTTTCAGACCTATTTTCAATTCTCGATCATCAACAAAGTTTCTGCATTCTGAATCTGATGGAAATAATAAACATGAATCAAAATAATAAATAGGCTCGTTTACTTTTAAGTTAAGTTCATTTTGATTGATTACAATCTCTTTGCTTCTAATTTTATCTGTGATTTGTTTTGGTAGTTTGGCAAGAAATTCTTCTGTCATTATATTGTTTCCATCAACAAATTTACGCTCCAGCCACCCCATATTGCTTGCATCTAAATTTACTAACTTAGTTAAATCAGGCAACACTGATAAATTATTATAGCGTATAATTAAATCAGTTAAGTTTGTTAGATTTTCAATGCCTTGCAGATCGGCGATATTTATTCCTTCTAAATCCAGATATGTCAAATTAGTTAGATTTTCAATGCCTTTCAAACTGGTAATTTTTGTTTCATACAAATCTAAACGAGTCAAATTAGTTAGATTTTCAATGCCTTTCAGACTTGTGATACCTGTAAACCTTAAACTCAAATCAGTTAGGTTTGTTAAATTTTCAATGCCTTCTATACTAGTAATACCTTCACTGCTCAAATGTAAACTAGTTAACTTTGTGAGCTTCTCAATACCTTCTATACTAGTAATACCTGCACAATCCAAATGTAAACTAGTTAACTTTGTGAGCTTCTCAATGCCTTGCAGACTGGTTATTCGTGTAAAATCTAAATTCAAATCAGTTAAATTTGTTAGATTTTCAATACCTTTGATACTGGTAATACCTGTGTTACTCAAATTCAACCTAGTTAAATTCGTTAGATTTTCAATGCCTTTGATACTGGTTATTCCTGTGTCGCTCAAGGACAAACCTGTTAAATTTGTTAGCTTCACGATCTCTTTTAAATCAGTTATTTTACTACTACTCAACTCTAATTGAGTCAAATTTATCAGCTTTTCAATACCTTGTAAATTTTTTATTTCACCATCATAGGCATATACCCCTCTAATTCCCTCAGCTTCCGCTTTCGTCAAAATACCGTCTTTATTTCTGTCTCCTGCTTCTAGTACTGCCGCATACAATGCTGGATCAGGAATACCTTGGTCATTGCACTTGATGATTTCATCATCGCCAGTTTGACCTTCCTCTGCATTAACACTGTGTACACCGTTCAATCCGCACAACAAACACAATGCCAAGCACAAATTCAAAAATTTCTTCATAATTTGTTTTCACTCTCTTTCTTTATATTGTATACTTACACTGGTTATTTTCTTGCTCATAGTTATAATAACATATTTATTTACCCATTACAATATTTCCTCAAATAATTTACCATATATATACACAAAGGAGGTCTTTTATCATGGAAGATTTAGAATACGGAACGATTAAAATTCATTTAGATGAGCTTATGAAAGAAAGGAATATCTCTCTCAACAAACTATCCTTTCGTGCCGAAATGCAAAGGACACAATTACGAAAATACCGAGACAACACCGTTCAGCGTTTAGATGTCGCTGTACTTGCTCGATTATGTTTCGCTTTAAATTGTAATCTCAATGATTTAATCGAATATGTCCCACCGCAAAAATAACTAAGTTTATCTGGGGGAAGTCATGAGGGACAATTATCGCCTCATGACCCAGATATGATTTCATGATAAGACCTTCTTTTTTATTGATAAATCATCTCCTTTACAACAAATGAAAAAAAACACCAATCTGCTTGATTAGTGCTGCTCACATCATTTATCTATGTTATTTTAATTCATGCTGACATTCAGAAATGAAATCTTTGTTTGAAAGTATGCCATGATCGGAAACATTAAACGTGACATTGCGTCCTTTTGCGTTTCATTTCCCGCACTTTCCGCAATCGTTTTCAAACCGTATTCATCATATTTATCCTTGGAATATCGCAAAAGATATGGCGCACAGTATCGCAAAACATTCGTTTCACCGTCTTTTATTTGTACTTCATATCTTAAGTTAATTTGCACACAACTCCCGCAGATTTTCCAAGTGTATGTTACGTCTATGTTGCAACAAGGATTTTTGAATGTCTCCTTTACGAATTTTGTTTCATCTAATTCATCGGGCAAAGCTTCTAATTCATCATAATGTACTTTTATCATTGCTATCTCTCCTTTATTATTTCATCGGCACGTACAAATAATTCACTCAACGGCATTTCCAATCCTTGTGCAATTTTAACCATCGACATCATACTTACGTTGACAATGCCATGCACAATATCCGAAAGATAATTATGACTGATGTTGCACATTTCTTCAAGCTTTTGGTACGTAAGATTTCGTTCCTGTTTCTTTTCATAGATTGCTTGACCGAATGCCGATTTCATTTCATAAAATGCTTTCAGTACGCTCAGATCGTTTTCCATTTTTTACACCTGCTTTCTTTATTCTATCACTATCTTTTAAAAACTTGAACACTAAAAACAAAAATTACTTGTATTTCATCACTCCCTTCACTTTGGATGACTTCATGACTTACCTGTTTATAAAGACATAAAAAAAAGAGTTCATTACATGAATATATGTAATGGACTCATGTAAAACACCTGCCTACTTCAAGGCATTTTTTAAATACTTTACCATTTCATCGGAAAAGAAATTCGTTTCAATCGCTTTCTTAATCAGCTGAATGAATTGCAGTTCCGTCATGTCCGTACATCTCGGTACTAAGCGAAAATCCTTTTTCGTACAGCTTCGATCCAACATGCGATGGTAATAGGCAAAGCGTAACTCCTTTCTGTTTTTGTCCTTGATTAGTATTTCCTCCAACGCAAAATACTCCTCAGGATGTTCACCGTCAATCCTGCATTGTTTTAAAAGATTACAATACTTTGTAGAATGAAGTACCGCATCTCCCATCACTTCGGGAAGTGATTTCAATGCGTCTGTCGGCTCTTTTGTTTTTGTCGTGCTTTCTTTACTCATGCTTTCGCTCCTTTCTCACGTTGACATTCCACAAGTTCCACAATTACCACAAAGATTATGCCGATGATAAATCCGGCAAGCTTCACTTTGTCATCCACGTTGATTACGTTTCCTTTTCGCATATTGCTTAATTTTCGTTATCTGATTGAAATATTCAACCGCAAGCTTAAATCCAACCAGAAAAGCAGAACAAACTTTCATTTTACTATCAACTCCTTTTTTAGTTTTGAAATAAATGTATTTCGTTTTGTTTTCAGCGTTGCACATGAAAAAAACTTCTCCAAAATCGGAAAAGTCTCAAAATGTGTTTTTACATTCGCTGAAAAAGGTGTACGAAGTTTTACATGTATTCACTTCATGAGTGTCAAAAAGTCCCAATACATCGACTTTTGTATGTTTTTAGAAACAAAAAAACAGAAACACATGTTCCTGTTGCAAGCAAATTGGTGACGCGTACGGGATTCGAACCCGTGAATGCATGCGTGAAAGGCATGTGAGTTAACCGTTTCTCCAACGCGCCATTTTTAACTGTATGATCACTTATCACAAGTGCTTTAATATGATAACACAGAAAAACAACTTTTACAATAGTTTTTTTTTGTTTTTTCGATTTTATTCAACTGAAACAATTCCAATTCAAATTTTTCCTACTAAATTGTTAAAACATGCAGATAAGATAAAATACTGCGTGTAATCGCATCTGCCAATTTGGTTTGATACCCCTTATCACATAATTTTTCTCGATCATCCGCATTAGACAAGAAACCACATTCCACCAATACGCCCGGACGATTTGTTTCATTCAGAATAAAATAATCGCCACTTTTTTTCTCTTTTTCAACACCCGTCAAGGCATTAAATTCCTTTTGGATTTCCTCTGCCAATTCTATACTGGCCACATCATCTTTACGATAAAAAGCATGTGCACCATGAATCGACGTATTCGCATATGCATTCAAATGCACACTGATAAATAAATCAACAGGTTCTGCATTGATTATATCGGCACGCTTTCGCATATCCTCTTTCTTTCGATTTTTAGCGCCTTCGCTTGCGAGATCATACGCGCCATCCCTTGTTAAAATCACTTTGGCTCCTTGTGTCTCCAATGCACTTTTCAACTTCATAGAAATCGCCAGATTGATATCTTGTTCCTTTACGCCTTCTGCGCGCGCTCCATCATCCTTTCCCCCATGACCCGGATCAACGACAATCACTACGCCGCTTAAAGGAGCATTTTCTTTCATATCTGCCTCTACTTTCATCGCACATGCCAAGGCAAAGCCAATCACCGTAACCACAATCCACCAGTATGTTTTCTTTATCTTCATATGCATTCACCTATCTTATATATATGTGAAAAGATATCAATTTAAAACTTATCTATCCATAAATCAAAAATAGAAATGATGAAAACACACAATTTTTATTATACAAACAAAACCGAATCTATTCCAAACAAAAAAAGCATGAATATACTCCATGCCTATAATTCTTCTTCTAAACAATCCAATAATTCCAAAATGCGATTCAAATCTTGTGTGTCCACATAACGAATGGTAATGGCCTTATCATCCACTTTCACCTTTGTCTGAAATTTGGATTGAAGTCGCTTCTGTATCGGATCCAAATTGACATCACGCTGTTTGGATACCGGTTTTTCTTTTGGATCATTGATATTTTTAACCATTGTTTCAACAGCGCGCACAGAAAGATGAAGCTGTATTGCTTTTTGTGCAACTTCTTCCATCAATTTTTCTTCTTTTAACGCCAATAGAGCACGCACATGTCCCATACTCAGCTGCTTTGTGACCACATAATTCTGCACACTCTCCGGCAATTTCAGTAATCGTAACAAATTCGCCACATGTTCTCTGGACTTGCCGATACGATTGGCCAATTCCTCTTGTGTGTAACCGATCTTTTTAATCAGCTTTTCATATCCAAGCGCTTCTTCAATCGCATTCAAATCTTCTCTTTGAATGTTTTCCAATAATGCGATTTCCATCATCTGCCGGTCATCAAAATCCATTAGAATGGCCGGAATCGTCTGTTTGCCCGCAAGTTTACTGGCACGAAGTCTGCGCTCACCGGTGATTAATTCATATCCCTGCACCGATTTTTTGATCAAAATGGGCGTGAATACACCGTGAAGCGCAATTGAATCTGCCAACTCTTGAATTTTATCATCATCAAACACTTTTCTTGGCTGATAAGGATTTGGCTTAATATCATGAATCGAAACTTCAAATTTTTGCACATCATATTCATTATTTGCGCCTTGCTGAATATCTTCCAAAACATCATCAATGCGATCTCCAAAAATCGCGCTCAATCCCTTACCTAGGGCATTTTCTTTTTTGGCCACAAATATTCCTCCTTATCTTTTTCGATTGCTTTTTACGACTTCATTCGCAAGACCTGCATATGCTTTTGCGCCTTCACAGCGCACATCATATTCAAAGATGCTCATTCCTCTTGACGGTGCCTCACTTAGCTTGATATTTCTGGGAATATAGCTGCGATACACCTTGTCTTTGAAGTGGGTGCGCACTTCCTGCTGGACTTCCACGCTTAGCTTGGTACGCGCATCAAACATTGTCAAGACCACGCCTTCAATCACCAAATCATGATTGAACAGCTGCTGCACAAGGCGGATGGTCAACAACAACTGCGTCACACCTTCCAGCGCATAATATTCACACTGCACCGGTATCATCACAGAATCTGCCGCCGTCAGCGCATTCGTATTCAGCAATCCCAAAGAAGGAGGGCAATCAATAATGATGAAATCATACTGATCCTTAATCGGATCCAGCTTTTTCTTGACCATTTCTTCTCTTCCGACCTCGAATTTCGCCATCTGTAAATCCGCACCAGCTAAATTGATGCTGGAAGGGATAATATCAATTGGTGGAGCGGATATTTTCATACGCACATCTTCCACTCTATAATTTTCCATTATCAAATTATATACGGACAGCTGATTATTGGAAATATTGGCGCCCACTCCTTGTGTCGCATTCCCTTGCGGATCCAAATCAACCAAAAGAACACGATTGCCCAAATAGCCAAGACCTGCCGCAAGATTGATGGATGTCGTCGTTTTTCCTACGCCGCCTTTTTGATTGGATATTGCGATAATTTTTCCCATGCTTGATCGACCTTTGCCTTCCTATTTCTGAAAGCGAATGGTCACTGTTACATAATCTTCGCTTTCTTCTTCTTTCGTCTCTAACTCAATGCCAGCTTTTTCTACCATTTTTAATGCTTGCCGTATCGTATTTAAGGCGATTTTCATATTGCGCGTAATCCCTTTCAACATTACTTTTTTCTTTGGTTGTTCTTGTTCTTTGTCAGCCCTGACCATTTTTTCCGTCTGTGATACGGATAATCCTTTCTTTAAAATTTTATCCAAATAGTCCTGTTGTTTTTCCGGATCAACACCCAAAAGCGCACGTGCATGTCGCTCCGAAATCAGTTTGGCATTCACCGCATTTTGAATATTGTCCTCCAGATTTAACAGGCGAATCTTGTTGGCAATTGAGGATTGTGATTTTCCAATTTTCAATGCCAACTGCGATTGATTCAAATTCGCATATTTCATGATATCGATATAAGACTTTGCTTCTTCGATTGCGCTTAAATTCTCTCGCTGGATATTCTCCACCAATGCCATTTCTGCCATTTGGAGCTCATTGGCATCCATAACAATGACCGGAATATCAAACATGCCATTTAATTTCAATGCACGGTATCTACGCTCACCTGCGACGATTTGATACCCATTTTCACATTCTCGCACTGTAATCGGCTGAATCAATCCGTTTTCACGAATCGACTGTGCCAGTTCCATCAATGCCTCGTTATTGAATTCCAACCTTGGTTGATAAGGATTGGGCTGTATTTCATCAATTGTCACTATTTTACTGATACGCATAGGTATATCCTCCTTATAATGGATGTTTCTTTATTTGTGAAAACGCACGTGGATATTGTTGCGGCGTTTTCTTTACTTTTTCATATATGAGATTGACACGTTTGGATCCATCACTTAACTCTGTTTCCATCCGCTTGCTTAACCTGCATCCCAGACACTGTATGGCGTTTGTTGCATGTTGTGCCTCATCATCTCCGCTTGCGCCTTTCATCGCTAAAAAGATACCGTTTACTTTTACAAGTGGTATGCACAGCTCACTCAATATCGGTAAATTGGCCACTGCTCTTGCGGTTACCAGATCAAACTGTTCGCGATGTTGTTTTGCGAAATCTTCTCCGCGCATATGTTTTAATGTCACATCAATGGATAATGCTTCACCCAGCGCTTTCAAAAACCGGATACGTTTATGAAGCGGTTCAACGATCGTCACTTTCCATTTAGGAAAAACAATTTTCAGTGGAATGGATGGGAATCCGGCACCTGCGCCAACATCACACAAATGTATTGGTTCTTCCATTCCAACAAACGGCAGAATACTGTCATAAAAATGCTTTTCATAAATCGCATTTTCTTCTGTGATCGCAGTTAAATTCATCTTTTGGTTCCATTCTTGAAGCATCGCCACATAGTCTTTGAATTGTTGTTCTTGTTTGGGCGTCAGCGTAATGCCTTGTTTTTGTAATTCTTTTTTGAAAATTTCCTTGTCGAATATATGCAATACGATGCCTCCGTTCCAGTTATTATTATAACAAATAAATTCTATGACATTCCAGCTTTACTTTCATGACTTTTTGCGGTGATGTCTGCGGTATATTATTATAGCTGATTTGGTGGGAAATGAAAAGTACATATTGGGAAATAATCAAGTTTCGTTATGTTTCGTGAAGTGAAAAAGAAAATTCCACACCATCAGGAAAATGTTGAATTTACATTTACAGAATATTCCACTTATTTTCATGTAGATTTTTCTCTTACAATTTCTTATCATTATATTGCCCTTATTGTGGTCTTTTTTATTTGCTAAGGAGGACTTTCTTATGAATATCAAAGGTTCAAAACATTTAGACCTACAATATCGCAATTTCATTGAACAAGGTCTTAACAATAATTCATCTAAATCTGCTATTGCTCTCGTTATTGGTATGGATAAATCTTCCATCTGTAAAGAAATCAAAAAACATTCTTTTGAGGTCAAGTTCTCGCGTCAAGGTGTCTCTGCTATCGGTACTTATGACTGTCAGAATATCGCTTCTTGTGGTTTCAATGCTTTTTGTAAGAGCGAATGTCCAAAACGTATTCCTATCCCTTGTAAGATCCGTGATAAGTACAAAGGTGTTTGTAACGTCTGTGACAAAAAAAGCTCCTGTAAGCTTACCAAACGCTTCTATTCTGCTCAACGTGCTCATGCTGAATATCGTTATTCTCTCGTTGATTCCAGAGAAGGCATTAACCTCACTTACTCTGAACTCCATGATATTGCTTCCGTCATTTGATGTTAGAATAAAAAGTGTACAAAACTAATAGAGAACATTAATAACATCTGGTACAATGTTAAATGAGAGGATTTGAAGGAGGAATAAGCGTGACCAAAAAAACAAGAAAATCATTTGACAATGAATTCAGAAATAATGCAGT
>CAJTIT010000015.1 GCA_910576345.1 Erysipelotrichales bacterium | reverse complement strand
AAGTATTATATACCTATCACTCACAATGGCAATAAAGCATATATGAAGAAGGGAATGACTGCCATGGTCATTGAAGCATTTGATGGAAGTTTGTATGTGAATATCTTGGATCATATCTTTTCGCTGGAGGATGTTCCAACTCATAAAGTTAGATCCGAGACCTTTGATCTTGTTTCCCATGACAACAAGCCTAAGAATGTTTATATTCCTCCTATGTCACATCCTTGGAAACATGCTTCTTTTCAAGCTTATCTTGCAAAACAAAAGCACCGTAATCTTGGTGCTAATGTTTAACTTTTTTTGGGACATTTTCATTTTTGCTTGACATCGTAAGAAGTGAAAAGCCCGATAGACGGGCTCATTCATATTTTATTTTTTTGATTCTTCCAAACGCAATCGTTCCGGGACCCGTATGCGACATAATGACCGCTTTGAAGATACGCTGTTCTACCGGCTGCCCGCATGCTTCTTCCAGCATCGTTTTCATTTCATCACTGACTTTTCGATTATCTGCATCTATGATCATCCATAAATAATCATTTGGATCAATTCCTTTTAAACATGCATCAATTCCTGCCTTGTATGCTTTGGATAACGTTCGCACTTTATCCTGCACATCAATGGCGCCTTGATCTACTTTTAGAAGTGGATGGATTTTCAATAACCCTCCTAAAGCTGCGGCAGCCGGAGAGATTCTTCCTCCATTTTTTAGGGTCGTTAAATTCTCCGGTATTAAAATCGCAAACAATTCACCTTCTGTTTCAAATTTTTCTTTAATGGTGTTTCCATCATATCCTTTGGCGTACATATCTTTAGCGATCTCAATCATTTTGATAATTGGATAACATGCGAAGGTGCTGTCTACAACAATGACTTTACCGGCATAGGGTTCCTCTTTGGCCAATTGTATCGCATTCCTGCATGTTCCGCTCAATTCTCTGGATAATGGCAGATAGAATACTTCATCATGGTCTTTTAACAATGCATCCCACATGGAAAGAATTTCTCCCAAACTTGGTTGAGTCGTGGTTACTTTTGCTTCTTTTTTCAGCGCCTCAATAATTTGCGCATCACTAATGGTTTCTTCTTCTATATATGGTTCCCCATCAATTATAATGGGCATTCGAATTACATGAATATTTAAAGCAGCTGCTTCTTCTTTTGTAATATCTGCGCTGGAATCACATACAAACGCGACTTTCTTCATAAAATCACTCCTTAAAAGGAATTATAACAATTTTCTATATAAATTTCAATAAAACTATTTACAAATATCATGTCTTCAGGTATAATATTTCTTGCTTAAATCATGGCGGACGTGGTGAAGTGGTTAACACAACGGGTTGTGGTCCCGTCATTCGAGGGTTCGATCCCCTTCGTCCGCCCCATATGTCAATATCTCCCTTGCAACAGGGAGTTTTTTAATGTTCAAATGTAATTTGGTGTAGATTTGGTAGCCAAAAACCATTGACCCACGCATATAACACTGGTACAATGAAATTGTAAAAATATCCGGTACCTACGTATGCCAAAGATTTATATTTTAAAATGAGGATAACAATATGAGTAAAGACCATTAAACATTTCATATATTCGCAAACGACAATGAAAGACAAAGAATCAGCTATTAAGATTATCAAATCTGAAATCCCAATTTACGAAAAGCATTCCTAGTATTTTCTTTTTTAACATTATTTATGAACATTAAAAAATGCAATAAACAGTAAAAATGTATTTTGGGATCGCTGTTTCCATCAAACAAGAAAAGACATATTCATTTTCATAGAAGCTCTGCATTATACTGCTTGATTTACCTATATTGATTTTCCCAACAAAGGTATTATATTTTCATAAAAACTCTGTACATACCCCATCTTGATTTGTGTTATAATAATCCTTGAAAAAGGATGTGTTCACAATGGATTCCTTCTATCCCATTTGTGCAGCGATTTCGGCAAATCTTATTGCACAAATACTGAAACCACTATTTCTATATCGCAAGACAAAACAATTCGATATACATCAAACCATAGCCAGCGGTGGATTTCCAAGTTCTCATTCTTCAACGGTAAGCGCACTCAGTACAGCAATTGGACTCCAACAAGGATTTCATTCCATCGCATTCGCTATATCTATTGTTTTTTCCATTATTGTAATTTAT
Source organism: Erysipelotrichales bacterium (assembly GCA_910576345.1). Classification (GTDB taxonomy): domain Bacteria; phylum Bacillota_I; class Bacilli_A; order Erysipelotrichales; family Erysipelotrichaceae; genus C-19. Next base: position 73,429 of record CAJTIT010000015.1, on the reverse strand, counting down.
GACGCTGTCAATGTCCGCTATTATGCCGGAAGAAATATTCAACTTACAAAACAGTTGATTTCTGATTTGGAAAAAATGGAGGGCATTCATTTTTCGGCACCCATTTATGAAGAAAAGATCAAAGCGGTTTTAGGTCACAAATTCATAGAAGCAATCGGCGGAATTCTACTTGGAATCGTCATCGCCTGTTTCTTTTACTACATATTCGTTTATTTCTAGGAGGTACTTATGGAAGAAAAGATCAAAGAAATTAACAAAGTATTAAATAAGATTCGCCCTTATATACAAAGAGATGGAGGAGACATTGTATTTGTTTCCTATGAAGACGGTATTGTCTGCGTTAAAATGCTGGGCGCCTGTAGCGATTGTCGAATGCAGGATGATACGATCAAAGACGGTGTGGAAGCAATTTTAAGTGAAGAAGTAGAAGGTGTCAAACAAGTTGTTGTCGTTGAATAAAATCTTATGGGCATCTTTCTTGCATATCCATCTACATTTGATATAATGTGTACAGATAAAAGGAGTGATCTGGTATGAAATATCAAAAAATCGTCGACAATGTCATAGTGACAAGCAATGAAGATGTAAGTGTGGAAACAATTGAAACGTATCTCGCCTATGTCAAAACAAACAATCACGGCCGTATGGTACAATCCATGTCTTTGGAATTTGATGGAGATGAAGTCAATCTTGGCTATTATCTGGAACCGGAGCATTTTGAAAAAATCCGTCGCATTACCGGTTATCTTGTAGGAGATATGACACGTTGGAATGACGCCAAAGCCGCAGAAGAGTCCGATCGTGTCAAACATGCATAAAAAAACCTTGATCTTATTTTTCAAGGTTTTCTTTTTGCTACATTTGTAACAAAGACAATATCATCATAACCACTACAATCGTAATGATGACCGTACGGTAAATATAAAGTTTGATTTTTTGATGTTTCTTTTCTTCTTTTGTTTTACTCATTCATATTCACCTACTTTGCTATTTTTACTTTTGTCCATAAATCAGAAATCATTTTCTTCACATGCTCATTATACCGGAAAATCTCATCTTTGTCGTATCCTACTCTAGGAAGATAAGCTTCATTTCCCTCATAATCGCCTTCATAACCGCTTAGGGTCTCTAAAACTTCACCATTGCTGGAAGCATAACCAACAAACAGAGAGTTTTTCAAGCTCATCTCATAAGAAAGAACAAAGTTGATATATTCATTGGCCAATAAAGGATTCTTTGCGTTTTTTGGTATTACCATGGCATCGCTCCACAGATTGGTGCCCTCATTTGGCATGTAATATCCCATGTCTTCATTTTCAGACAAGATATATGCCGCATCACCGCTGTAAACGACCGCCAAGTCTTTGTTGCCGTTGATCATCGCATCGATGACTTCATCCGTCACAATTTCCGGATCCATTGTCAAAACAACTTCTTTCAGCCATTCATACGCTTCCATCAGTTCAGTTTCATTTTCCGTATTCATAGAGAATCCCAACGCTTTTAATGCAACCATAAAGGAATCACGTTCTGAATCATACAAATACAATCGACCACGATACTTCTGATTTCTTAATATATTGTAACCTTCTTTTTGCAATTCATCAAGCGCAACTGCCTTCTTATTGTACACAATGCCAACCGTACCCCAATAGAAAGGAACGCTGTATAAATTCTGTGGATCATAAGACAACCCTTTTACACCTTCTGCCAATGAGGAGAGATTGGGAATACGATCTTTTTCAAGCGGCTGTAGGAATTCTTCATTCAATAAACGCTCAATCATATAATCACTTGGCACCAACACATCATAGCTTTCTCCTCCCTGCAATTTCGTATACATCAATTCATTGGAATCAAATGTATCGTAGATGACTTTTACCCCATATTGCGCTTCAAACGCCTGATTCACTTGCGGATCCATGTATTGGCCCCAATTATAGACCTTCAATGTATCGCTTCCATACTTTGCAATCGCTTCTTTTGCATTCATCGGTTTTTTGGCACCGTTTTTTAATCCCAACAGACCTGCACCGATCAACAATGCAAAACAGATGGAAACAATACCCAGTGCACGATTGGAAATTGGATGATTTTTGCGTTGGGCACGCTCTTTCAAAAGCGGTAAAATATTGACCATCAATAATGTGATCGTAATCATCAATACGATAATGGTGGATAATGCATTGATACTTGGATTGATACGTTTGGACATGGTCCATACCAATGTAGATATATTCTTCACACCGTTTCCTGTAACAAAATAAGAAATCGTAAAATCATCAAAGGACATTGTGAAAGCAATCAGCGCACCGGATACAATACCCGGCATGATTTGAGGAACAATGACCTTCAGCATTGCCTGAAACGGCGTTGCGCCTAGATCCATTGCGGCATCTGCCAAATGATCATCTAGTGAGCGAAGCTTTGGCATCACACTCAAAATCACATAAGGAATACAAAATGCAATATGTGCCAATAACATTGTCATAAAACCCTTTTCCAAACGCAAAGAAACATAGAATAACATCAAAGACACAGCGGTCACGATTTCCGGATTCATAATCGGCAGATTGTTCACCTGTAACACCATATCTTTTATGATTTTGCGTGATTTACTAAGACCAATCGCTGTCAATGTTCCCACAACGGTGGAAATAAGTGTCGCAATCACTGCCGTAATCAGCGTATAATAGATTGCTTCCATCATGTTGGGATCTTGAAACATCTTCTGATACCATTGTAAAGAGAAACCTTCAAAACTGGTCAAAGAGCGAGAATCGTTGAAAGAAAACACCAACATATATAGAATGGGAAAATAGAAAAACAAGAAAATCGCACCTAAACAAATCTTGCGTAAAGAGAAGAATCGGTTCATCTTACACTCCCTCTCTTTCTGGATAATGCATCATCACTCTTATCCAATTTCTTTGTAACATACATCGAAATCATAATGATAACCGCCATAATCATGGAAATTGCGCTGCCAAAATTCCACTCGCCAACGGTAATAAATTGATTTTCAATCACATTTCCAATCAGCATATATCCGCCTCCACCCAAAAGCTTTGGAATGACGAAACTGGAAACAGCCGGTAAAAACACCAATGTAATTCCGGAAATAACGCCTGGCAAAGAAAGCGGTAGTGTAACTTTGACAAATCGCTGCCAGCGATCAGCGCCCAGATCATTCGCTGCGTCCAATAGTGATTTATCCATTTTTGCCAAAGAAGACTCAATTTGCAAGATCATGAACGGAATAAAATTGTATACCATTCCCAACACCACCGCAAAATCGGTATATAACAGTTTCTGCGGCTGTAAACCAATAGCACTTAATAATGAATTAATCAAACCGTTGTCCGATAAAATACCAATCCATGCATAAGTTCTTACTAGCATATTGATCCACATTGGCAATGTTATTAACAAAATATAAAGATTTCTACGTTTACTCGAAGACATAGCGATCATATAAGCGATGGGATAACCAATCAGTATACATAAAACCGTTGTCATTAACGCAATTCTTAAAGAAAGCCAAAGTGTACGCAAAAAATCCATATCGGTAAAGAACTGCATAAAATTATCAAATGTAAAATGCAATGTCGCTACTTCATTACCCTGTTGGGTAAACGCATACATGACAATCAAAATCATCGGAATGACTATCATTGCCAATATCCACGCAATATAAGGATAGGTCAATCGTCGAAAAGTCTTCATATTCAATACCCCATTTTACTCATGACATGAATATCTTCCGGATGGAAATTCAGTCCAACTTCGCTGCCTTCTTCTACAAAATCTGTGGTATGAATTTTAAATACACGTCCTTTTGTAGAAAACGTAACCTGATAAACGCCCTCTTTGATGGTATCCGGATCAAAATCATATTCCACATCTTCTATTTCCACATCGCTTTCATCACTTAGTTTCCATCCTTGCGCATTTGCCCAAGTCTTCAAGTCTGTATCAATGGCCACGCTTTCTTTGATCTCATCTGCGGTTTTAAAGAAATTGAATGCAGATATCGCTTCATTCTTCTTCTTATTCTCCACATATTTCTGTTCCACTACCATAATCGATGTCGTCACACTGGTACCACTGGATGTAGAAAACGTCACCGGATAAGTACCTACTTCTTCTTTTAATTCATACTCGATTTTTGAAATGGATAAATAATCACCATTATCAGGGTCCCAAGCTTGTGCATCGGCACGCGCAATGATTTCCGCATCGTTTAAATCTTTTACATCAGCCAAATCGACATAGAAATTATTTGCGGAAATGCGCTCCTTTGCGTCACTGGATGCGACATCATGTTCTCTTGTGACATTCATTTTCACACTGACCGTTGTACCAGGAACCGTTTCCACCATAATTTCATAATGAACGCCCTTAAACAATACAGATTTCACCACACCGTTCATTTTTCCTTCATCCTCTTTGACGATGTCCAAATCTTCCGGACGTATCACGACATCCACCATTTCATTCTTTTTAAAACCAAAGTCAACACATGCAAAATCCATATCGTCAAAACAAACTTGATAATCTTCTTTCATGATGCCGGAAATAATATTGCTTTCACCGATAAAATTGGCGACATAACGATTTTCCGGTTCGTTGTAAATATCGATAGGGCTGCCAACCTGTTGGATTTCTCCGTCCTTCATAACGACGATTTTATCACTCATCGTCAATGCTTCCTCTTGATCATGTGTCACATAAATAAAAGTGATGCCCACTTCCTGCTGGATACGTTTTAATTCATACTGCATTTCTTTGCGCAGTTTCAAATCCAAAGCAGCAAGCGGTTCATCCAACAATAACACTTTCGGCTCATTCACAAGCGCGCGTGCAATCGCAATACGCTGTTGCTGACCACCGGATAACAATGTCACGTTGCGGCGTTCAAATCCTTCCAATCCGATCAGTTTCAACATTTTCATGACTTTCTGCTCAATGACATCCTTGCTCATTTTTTTGATTTTCAAACCGAAGGCAATATTCTCATATACATTCATATGAGGAAACAGCGCATATTTTTGAAATACCGTATTGAGTTCTCGTTTATAAGGTGGAAGTTCGCTGATTTCTTCTTTGTCAAAAATGACGTTTCCCTCACTTTGCTTTAAAAATCCTGCCAATATTCGAAGCAGTGTCGTCTTTCCGCAGCCGGAAGGACCTAACAGCGTCACAAATTCATTTTCATATATATCCAAAGAAATACCTTTTAAAACCAGTTGACCGTCAAAATCTTTCACAATGTTTTGAAACTGGATCAGTTTATTTTGTTCTTTGATTTCCATTTAGTTCATCCTCTCTTAAAACATCGGCGGGGTTGATACCCATAACACAACTGCATCATGCTTTCCGACATTTTTAATATAATGGGTATTTCTGCCACTGATATAAAAGGTCTCTCCCTTTTTTAAAGCATGTGCTTCATCATTGTTGACAAGTTCTACCTTGCCTTGCAAAACATATGCGAATTCTTCCCCGATATGGGGATCAATAATTTGTGAACAACCATTTGGTTTCAACGTAAGAATCATCGGCTCCATTTCATTTTTCTGCGCGTTGGGGATGATCCAATGAATGGTAAATTCATCCTGTTCATCCACAAAAAAATCGTCTGCGTGAAAGACGATCTTATCTTCTCTGCTCTCTTTAAAAAACGATGCGAGATCCGTTCCCAATGCTTCCAAAATATCTTCCAGCGTTGAGACCGAAGGAGAAGTTAAATTTCGTTCCACTTGACTTAAAAATCCTTTTGTCAACTCACTGCGACTGGCAAGTTCTTCCAAAGTCAAATCATTGCGTATACGCAGCTGTTTCAGCTTTCGACCAATATCCATTGTATTCACACCCTTTTCGTTTAGTATTAGTAAACTTTTCGTTCATTATTTGAAACATTTATATTATACATGATTATGGTCGTAATGCAACAGTTTTAAACAAAAAGTTTTATATTTTAAACTTTTTCAGGATGAAATAAAAAAGCCAGATGCTGTTTACACATCTGACTCTTGTTTACAATACAAACTGCAAAAAATAATTCAACTGTTTTCTCCACCAGTACCAATCATGAGAAACATCATATCCCCAGAAATCGATCCATGCATCAATTTGCTTATCTTGTAAAATCTGTTCCATTTTGTGTAGAGAATCTTCCATATCCTGTTCCCATGCACCCCTGCCGCAGCTGAAAATAATTTCAGATTTGCGATACAATTCCATTTTAGGATCATTGGGCTCCATGCTTGAAAGATAATCGATAGGGGAATTTTGAAATACCAGTTCATCCTGATATTCTTTGAAAAAATACTTTGCTTCAAAGATACCGCTGTGTGCCAAGAGCGTATCGAACAAATCAGGACGACGGAAAAATGCATTGGCCGCATGAAACCCGCCCATACTGCATCCTGTTGCAATTAAGCTTCGCTCCTTCTTTCCTTCATATGTACTGATTTCAAGAATACGGTTCACAAGCTCTTCCGTGATATAGCGAAACCAACGTTCCTGTAACTGCGCTCGCTCTTTAGGATCACCGGATGAACTCCACGTTTCTAAATCGATGGAATCGGCACAAAACAGTTGGATCCTTCCGGCATCGATATATTCTTTTGCCGCTTCAATCATACCAAAGTTTTCATAATCGTAAAAACGTCCATCTTGTGGTGGAAAAACCAACGCCGGTTTTCCTGCATGCCCAAACACTTTAAATTCCATTTCACGATTCAGTTCATGGCTAAACTCTTTGTAATATTCTACGAACATGTTCCAGTTCCTCCTATCTCTTCCTGCACAAAGTTCACAAATGCATTGACTTCATCCTTTGTTTGAAAACAGGCAGTATACATTTGATTTCCCATCGCATCTGATAAAATATCCGGCATTCTTTCTTCCATAACGATAAAATCATGATATATGGCCATGATTTCCCGGTGCGTGTGACGATACGCATGCCGATCTCTGCGTGATGCGAATACACATATGTAAGGACGCTTGCTTGTATCAATCGACGTGGTATCATAACACACCATATCGGCCCATATCTGGTAAACATCCAAAGCGTTGGCAAAATTCATCATATCCGGCGTATAGCCTCCGGGTGGTCGCATATTGACTTCCAATCCAATGAGTTCTCCTTTTTTACCCAATCCTTCTTTATCTTCCAATAAGCGGAAGAATTCAAAGTGAAAAAAGCGTCTTTGCGTGGGAAAAGCTTTTACTGCCTTTCTGCCAATTTCATATACATCATTTGGAATATCTTTCTCACCATAATACACCAAATGATTTTTCGCATTGACAATTTCCATAATTCCGATAGGAAATACATGGCTTGTATAAAACAAAATTTCTTTCTGAGAATTTGCGACACCGTCAAACGAACAGATATAGCCTGGTACATATTCCTCCATGATATAAGGGATATCAGGAATCTGTTCAAAAAATGCTTCCAGTTCTTGATCATTTGTAATTTTATAAGTCGCAGCTGCTCCAACACCGATATCCGGTTTCACAACGATGGGATATGAAACCTGCTTAACGAATGCGTAGGCATTTTCTAACGTATCAGCCATCTTCCATCTGGCACAAGGAATACCTGCTTTTTCATAATATGATTTCATGCGGGATTTATGCTGAATTTCATCACTTTCTTTTCCTTGATAGCCGCTTGTGATATGAAAATCTTCACGAAGTTTGGCATCCTGGTGCATCCAATATTCATTATTGGATTCCAGCCAATCGATTTTTCCATATTTAAAGCTGAAGAAAGCGACAGCTTTGAACATCTCATCATAGTTTTCCATATCCGATACACGATAATATTCATCCAAAGCATGCTTGGTCTCATTGCTTAATTCTTCATATGGCGTATCCCCGATTCCCAATACCGTCACGCCATTTCGTTTCAAGCGATCGCAGAAGTTCCAATACGTTTTTGGAAACTGTGGCGAAATATAAATGAAATTCATAGAATCATCCTCTCAGATATAGCTCTATTTTATCACAATCTGTAAGGAAAACAATCATTTTACGATTGTTTCTTATGTTTACTCAGCCATTCCTTTTTACGATTTTCAATATATTGTTTCATTTTTACTTCATCATCATCTTCGTAACCTTGAAAAACCAATTCATCAATATCTTCATGTTGAAAAAGAAACATTTCTTCCGGATTCAAAATGCCTTCCGGATATAAACAGGCGCTGTAATCAAATAGTTTCTGATCATTGTTTCTTACTTGCAGACGACCGCAGATCATAATGCGTTTCATTCCTTTTTTTAAACGCACGATGCTGCCTAACGGGTATAATTGTTTCATAAATTCCTCCTGACGTTTTCATTATATTACCATTCAATCTTTAAATCAAATCCGCCTCCTAAAAGACAGGACAGATTACCTCCGATCTCAAAACTGTCTTTGGACGCAGACAGCGTTCCGCCAATACCAACACTGGCAACATCGCCGCTAACAGAACCGCTGATCGTAATGCCCATGAATTCTATTACGCCGCTGGCCTTTCCACGAAATGCCGCCGCACCGACATCACCGCTGAGCTTGACTTCATCTTTGGATATCACTGCACTGCCTTGCACATACGCTACGCCAACTTCGCCAATGATTTTCGTTTTGATGTTTGTGAAAGAATTGGACCATCGATCCGTAATAATGCCATGGGCCAATGACGCACTTGCGCCAACCGCAAGATTGAGTTTTGGATCAAACATATGATCATTAAACAGTGCTGCACTCGCATTTGCGTTCATATCGACATTCATGAACCCGATATCCAGTTGGTGTTTGATGCCGCAGAATCGTTGCGCATATGTAAGCGCCATTGCGGAACCGCCCACTTCAAAAGACGCTCTTAGTTTATTGTCTTTGAGTGTTCTCAATAAGGATTGAAAACTAAAATTGTGATCAAATTGTGCATAGCCATCCATTTCTCTCACATTCCATTTTCGATAGGAAGATGGTTGTATTTTGGTTTGATCGCTTGATGTAATTTCTTTCTTTTGAATCAGCGATTGAAATTGTTTCCCAATCGTCAATATGGTTTGATTTTGTCCTTGTGTATTTTTATCGGAAGCATTGCTCAACATCTTCGCTTGTGCATGTAAACGTCGTTCCAGACTTTCATACATTGCGCCGCTTTCTTTGACATAACAGTCGATCGCAAACAATTTCTTTTGGATGGATGCGATCTGCCAAAGAGTCTGTGCAGATTGCAGGTACAGCGCATTATTCATCCAAAGACATTGCTTCTGAAGCTGTTTTAAAGATGCAACGGAGGTAGATAAATGCTGCTGGACTTTCACCACATGAAAATTGGTCGCACTCAGTTTTTGGGGATCCAAATGCACGATGCTCATATACCACCATAGTTTCGCTTTAGAAAATCTGTCTGTTCTTTCATGGAAATACAGGCATCCATAAGTGCATACAGATCTTGCAAAACTTGATTGATTGCCTGTACCACATGATCGCGTTCTTTACTTTGGTAATCATCTTGCATCTGTTGACGATACAACATCAAGGCGCTTCGTGATGCACTGATAGCGCTATGTATGGTAGACAGTTTTTGGCTTTGCGAAGCAAATACAATCTGTTTGTTTTGATCCATCATAGAAGTTCACCTCTTATTGGAATGAAGAGGCATTCTGATTGATCGTGTTTTCGCACGTTTCATAACCGGATACCGTCACATCAAGAAATTTCGCATAGTTTTCAATCACTTCACGATAGTTTTCAAAGATGGGCACCATATGATTGAATTTTGCTCGAATGGTTTCCGCTGCCGGAGAATTCCATGTACTTTGAAGCTCATTCATGTATTTGCGCATTGTCATGAGCTCTTGTTCCAACTGTGTGTTACATCTACGTACTTCTTGGGCAGTTTTGGTAACTTCTGCCAACTCGATATGAATTTGTTCCATCAATACGTTCTCCTTTCTAATTGGTCAATGTACGCGCTTTAGCGGCGCGATCATCTTGAATCTGACAATATGCTTGTGCACTGTTTCTTAAAAATGAAACGTAATTTCGCATTAACTGCGTCATCGCTATAAAATCCTTTTCAAAACCATGAATCTGATTCGTATATGCCTGATTGTCTTTTCCTTGCCAACTGATGCTCATCGCATCAATCTTTGCATAAAGGTCACGATATGTCTTTTCATAGGCATTGCACTGTTCTTCGATACATCCGGCACAGCGCTTTAAAGCGTCTGGCTGTACATTGATTTTAAAACTCATATGGTTTACCTCCTCTTTCAAAATAAGTAAAATAATTCATTGGATTCCACACCCATTTCTTCAATCAATCGCTCGCCGAAGAAACAGGAACTTGTTTTTTCTCTCAACAAAATGTTGTCTTCATTGACCATGAATCTACCGTTGGTGCGCTCATGTACCCATTGTGCTGCGATTTTTCTTAGTTCATCTAATGTGACGTTGTTTCCTGCCGAGAGATTGATTTCATAAGCCACTGCCGGCGCATATATGATAATTTCTACATATGCGCGCTTTTCTTTTCGATTCTTCGTAATACGTTCACCTCCTGTGAAATGATCAATGCATCCTGTTTGGATGTCATTGTGATATTTCCTTGTAAATTCCAAACATAACGTATGTCTTCCCATCGATTTCCGCACCACATCAATCGTCCTTCTTCTTTACAAGCGATGATTGTTTCGTTTGTACTTGCAGCTAAGAGTTCCGATACAGATAAATACAGAATGCGTAGGTTTGTTTCTTCATATTGTTCTTGTAGATTGATCGTAAATGTTGCATGCAAACGATATTGTGCAAACATTTCTTTCAATAGCTGAAAAAAAGCATAACCTTCGTAGCCAGTGATGATATACGTACCCGTACACTTCCAATAAAGAGGTGCGCGTGTTTGATGGGATATGCCAATCATCCATGCATGATTCGCAAGCAAACTTTTTTTCAAATCTTCTATGTACACATGATCCGGCAAAGTTTCCATGCTTTTTGTTTCTGCTGTTGTGCCGTAAGGCAAATTCTGATAGGTAACAAACTGCACTTCCAATGCATCTTCTTTGCCTCTAAACATAGCGCGCATAGGAAAACTTGGCAGCGACCAGTTTCCATGTATCAACTGGCATCCTTGCGATGGATCATGCAAATGAAAGATGAAATACTGCGCAAATTGCTGATGCAGACGGAATGGTACATCATCCAAGGAAGTCGCACTGATAAAAACGATGATGCTGTGTTTTCTAATACATCTTAACAACCAAGATTGGGCGTCTTCGAACAACTCCAATAAAAAGGCAATCTGATGAATGAACAATATCCAGCCTTGCTGATTTTCTTGTTCGATTTTTCTCATCATAAAGGATAGATCCTCGCATTGATCCAATGAAACGACAGCATACACATGCGGTAATGGTTTCACATCTTTATCAAAGGTACCGTCCATATCCAATAGGACAATATTGGTATGTATTTGGGATATGGATATGATCAATGTGCGTATCGCTTCCGTTAAACAGTTAGGATCACTTGCCAACAACAACGTATGATGCAAGCATTCTTCCATGAACAAAGGAAACTGCCGTTGATGTGCAGGATCATCCACCATGGCAATACATCCAAACGGCACATCGGAAGCATCTATTTTCTCCGGCAGTATATCTTGCCATAAACGTATAGGCTGTATATGATGCGTTTTGGCAACTTTACATATTTGCTCGCTTATAGTGAAAAGTTGCGTAGGCTTTGATTTCGCATCATTGCCTTTTTGCCACTGAAATCCATGACTTCCATCTTCCAACATTTCCCATATCGTGGTAGTTTCTACATTCACTTTATGAGGATCGTAGGATGCTTTTGCATAGGCAGACTGCCCTTCAGTATAGATTTCATCATATCCAACCTGCAAGAAAAATCGTCCCACTGCTTTGATTTTTGCGCCGTCTTCTTTTTTTAACATATCCATACTGTCCTGTTTTTGCGAAACTTTCAAACAAATATGAAAACGTGCGTTACTCCAAATCTGATCATCCACAACGCCGCTTGGTTTCTGCGTTGCCAAAATCAAATGGATACCTAGCGATCGTCCAATGCGTGCAATACGAATCAACTGTTCCATAAATTGTGGCTCTTGTTGTTTCAATTCCGCAAATTCATCGGCCGCAATAACCAAATGTGGTAAAGGTTCCTGTACTTTTTTCGCATGGAACAATCGCTGATAAATGTCAATGTCCATAGATGATAATGCGAAACGATCCATCGCATCTTGAAACAGCTGTTGGCGGCGAATCAGTTCACTGTTTAACGAATTGAGTGAGCGCTGTATCAGACTTCCATCTAAATTGGTGATCACACCTGCACAATGTGGTAGATGTTCCAAGGCTTTTGCCATTCCACCGCCTTTGTAATCAATCAGAATATAAGCGCAGTCATAAGGATGATAGGAGACTGCCAATGACAATAAAAGGGATATGAAAAACTCACTTTTTCCAGAACCGGTCATTCCTGCGATAATGCCATGGGGTCCATGCGCTTTTTCATGAAGATCCAATTCCAAAATACCGCCGTCTAAGCGAATGCCGATCGGTATATGCAAACTGTTTTCACTCGTATGGCTTTTCCATAGTTCCCATATGGAAAGCTGATGGATATTCCTTATTTGGTACAATTCCATAAAGTCAAGACACTTTGGAAATCGTTCATTTCGCTCTTGTAATTGACCATTCGACAACTGCTCAAACAATGCTTTCTGATCACTTGTTGATGTCCAAGTGAAATCGATGGATAATTCTTTATCAAGAAAAATGCCACTTTCTTTATGCAAAACGATCTCATAAGCAGGATGTGAATGAAATGCATATAATACCGCAGGCAGATCATTACCATACTTACAGATGAAATCGCTGCATTCTTTTTGAAACGAGATGAATAACACCGGCTGTGCAAAACGGTGAAGATGCATCATCAATGATGGTAGACTTTCCACTTGATGAGCAAGAAATCGATACCCTTCTTCATCAAACTGATGACGCAGAAAATGTGGAAAATGGATTCTGTATGGATCAGGCACACAAAGCACGATATGAATACGATGGGGTGGATATAAAAGCGCATGGTGCAAAATCAAGTGATTGGCATACTTGATTTGATCAGACATGTTCCCATCCACATGGAAACATCGTAAATGAGAAGATGTAATACATAGTGGTATGTTTGAAATGAAATAATTTGCATTCATAACGTCTTGTTTCATTTGATCCAACGGATCTTCGCTTAGTGAAAGCTCTTGTGCATTTTCTTTGAACGGTTGAGAAAGCCGATAGGTACCAATGCCAATTATTGTGAAAATGCGATCTTTAGGTAAATCCATCTTCCAAAGCGGCTGATGCAAGTTTGGTATGGAAAATTGTTCCAACCAAGTTTTGGCCGCTTGTATTTGTATGGTTAATTCCTTTTGTTTTTGATGAAGATAGTTTTGATAAAGGCATCTTCGCTTTTCTTCTTGTTTTTGTTCTTTGCGCTTTTCATAGCGAAGAGTGAGTATCGGCCATAAAAGCGAACCTGCCACAAGACTCACTGCCATAATGATGGAAGGCATCCTTTGAAGCCATGAGGACGGATTGTTGAAAACCATGATCAGCGTACTGCTTAACGTTGCCATGCACATGGTCAAAGAAGGAGCAATCATATAAAAAAACGGAAGTCGTTCTCTTTGCGTTCCGGCAGGGGGATCTTTCAGTTCAAGCGGATGAAAACAAAAGCGTTCATATGGCTTTCGCATGATTGAAAAGCGAAGCGAAGATTGTTCAAAAAACGGCTCTGCCCGCTGTGGTTGATAAGGCGGCAGACGAATCCGAAGATCACAGGGCTGATGCGGATAATGAACCATGATAAATGATGTACCCATAATCAATTCACATCCCATGATATAGATACAATCTTTGATAGCGATTGCTTGTTTCTGAATGCGTCGGTTGTTCACATAACAGCCATTTGTCGAATTGAGGTCTTCTATATACCATTGTCCATCCTGTAGATAAATTTTCGCATGCGCATTGGATATGTAAGGATGATGAATTTCAATATCCGCTGCTTTTCTACCGATCGTAATGATCTTTTTGGTAAGTGCGTATGCATAAAACCGTCTGTTTTCATGTGCAAATGATTCCGTGTATAAAAAGCAGCGCTGATCATGTAATTGAATGGGATACAGTGTATTCCAACATAAGACTTGATCGTCTAAATGAAGAATTTGCGCATGCGTGATCTGCCATTGATTTTGTTTCCAGCATAAAGAAAGATAGATTCGCGTTTCATCTTCACTCATCCAACAACATTCTGTTGAGGATACGTTGGTAAGGGTGATCGGTTGAATTTCTGTTTGTGAGATGCACAAAATCTGTCCGTCAAGGGGCATATTTCCTCCAAGCAAAACAAAACAACAGGATACCACCCATCAAACCCAATACAACAGCACCATAACGTAAGATTGGATTTTTTTCTGTTTTTAGAATCGTTCGACCAGGAATCGTCTTTACGTCTTCTTGTTTTAAATCTTCTAATACATAAAACATCCTTGTTTCCTTAAGATGATTGCCGGCCTCATCAGAAACATCGATGAAAAGTGTATGATCCATAGCCTGCGCAAACGTAATCAAGTAGTATGCTTGATTATTTTCATCCTGTCGTAATACTTGTTTTTGTAAATCCTGATGATTCAGCGTTAATGCGTGTATTGTAAGGCGCTTGGAATATTGGTCTTCCAGATAAATGCGAAGTCGGGTATCCTTGGAAACCGTATTTTCTGCCAATTCTTCCAGACGCCGATCTTCCACAATGCGTATTGAAGGCGGTGTTCGATCAATCACAAATGCGAATGGCGGTAGATAGGCAGCTTCATTCATTGCGGCATCACGCACGATCACACTGAGATGATAACTGCCTTCTTGATCGATTACATCGGGCCATTGATAAGATGGCAACAATCGCTGATTTCGAAACAGATCCACATCTATCACATGAAATGCGCTACCTTCCTGATCCAATTTGGGACGCCAGCTGATATTTCTAGGCCTGCCTTGAAACGGATCGTTTTCAAATCGAAGCTTTGGCAAATACGCATCCATTTGAATCAAATACGTTGCTTTTGAAACATTTCCTGCTTCATCTTGCACCTCTATATGCAGTTGATACGCATCTTCTTTTCCCTTTTGTATGCGAATAGGTATGGTAACATCTTTCTTCGCATGCAACATTTCAATGTTCGCATTGTTTTTCATGATTTGTATGTTGGCCTCGCTTTTGGTGTCATCTTTCCATTGCAGGAATACATTTACATTTTGATTGGAAATGTATCGCTGATGATTTCTGACAGGCAAATCGTTGAATAAAACGTGTAACTTCGGCGGTGTTTGATCAATGATAAATATGTCTTCTTTACGGTTTATCCACCCTGCTTTGTCTTTGGCAATGGCAGTGATACGATATTGACCGTCTTTGTCGCATTCCCATGTAAATACAGCGTTTTTGCTTTCTTTGTACAACTGTTTTTGAATGAGGATATCATTTCGATACAGTTCTATCTCCAACGATTTCAGATGTGCGTCTTGCGCCCTAGTCTTTATTTTTATCGGTTGGTTAACAACTGCTTTTTGTGAAGAACGTGTAATTGTTAATTCCGGAGTCTTTTGATCGATTGTAAACTTTATTGGCTGTTTTATTGGCAAAAACAGTTCATTATGAATAACCTCTGTTTGATTGCCCGATTGATCTTTGATGTGAAACGACAATACATAATCGCCATCTTGATCAAATGATAATGTGACGTTCCTTCCATAAGACGTATGATGAATGGTTGGATGCCAATCAATGATGACTTTTTTATCTTTGATTACTTCTATATGTATATCACTGTCTTGTATATGTGTTTCCGAAATGACCATTTGAAGCTGTACTTCGGATGAATAAAGAGGACGGACATTTGCGATGGCCACAAACGGCGGTGTTTGATCAATGACCAATGTTTTAGATTGCGCACAAGTTTGATCTTCGTTGTATACAGCACAGACTTCTATGACATAGGTCCCATCCAATGACAAGGATATCGATGCTGTATTTGTTTCTTGCATCTTCCAAGCAACATCCGCTTTTACATCATTAATCAAAACATCGATTTTATCCACATCTCCGCTTACTTCCAAATCAATATCCACCTTATGATTTTGGATGGGCAAAGATGTTTCCCTCATATCGATTCCATCAACTTTCATCGTTATTTTTGGCGGTTTTGGTAATAGCTCATATACAGTTTCATAGCGTTTGGAAAGTGTGATATCCTGTGAAGACCATAAGACGAATAACTGCCATTTACCCGGTTCATGAAAATCGATCGTTTTTTTGTCATCGTTCCAATCAACGTCCGGCACTTTACAGATTGCACGATCCACTTCACAGAATTGAAATTCCATATTTGCTTGTTTTTTTGTTTCTATTTCCATATGACACGTATAGGAATCACTTGTATCGATGTGCCAAGTTGCGTAATCTTCTAATCGTATGATCGTAAACGGTTTTGAGTGGATGACTTTTTCCCATTTACCGTTCTTTTCATATTGAAGCGCAAACTGATACAAACCGCTTTTTAGTAATTCTATATTTGTCACCTGCATTTCTTCTTTTGTTTCCCAAACAGTTTCAATAGGTTCTTTGTGATCCTTTGTCAACAGATACACACGTATACGCTCATTTTCTTTCAATAACGGAGTACGTATTTGAAAGATTCCTTGAAATGCATAATCTTTTAATACAGTGTTATCACTTCCATAAAATTCCACTTTTTGTGACTGCGTAATTTCGGCCGCATACGCACAGGCCTGTAAAAATAAAATGAGCGCTATGATTATGCCGCATTGCCATAAACTTATGACTCTTTTGTTTCTATCCATAATTGATCCTCCCAATCTTTTAAAAGAACAGCTGTGTTCTCACAATCACACTTTTTTTCCAATCGCTTACTGTTTCTTTCTTTTTGTTTTCTTCCTATCCATAACGAAGAGAAAAAACAAGCAACACCCAGCAGCCAAAAACAAATGCCAAGTGCATTCCATATCTCTATCATCGTATCCAATAATTCATCAACCGTTCACAATCTGCTTTTCCTTCTTGTGCCAATACATGATGTGGGTTCATACGCAACGCTTCTTCAAACAGCGCATGACTTTGTATAAGATGATGCGTTTGTGTTGGTCGTCTTTGAAACAGATACAAATGCGCATTTGCGCCTGCGCAGGCAATTTGTTCATCTTGTTTTCCTTGTTTTTTTCGTAGTTCCTGTATTTCAATCGCTTCCTTGAGAACAACTTCCATCTGTGCATGTTTTCCAAGACTGCGCAAATATCTAGCATACGCAATTTTGCTTTTCATTTGCGCATGATACAGCATTTGTTTTTGATGGACATCCAAAATTAAGTCTGTCGCATTTTCCATATGGGTTATATTTGCATGTAACAGCGTCTGCCACATTTGAAATTGTGTTTCGCTCAATTCGCTTTGATGACGCTCATATTCCATACACAATGGTATGGTCATCATCAACCAGCTTTCATCTTGTTGGGGCTTCGCCAATATCGTCTTGGTGATTTCCTCTAACATGTGTGCATCAAAATGATCCATCAATATAACCATCTTCCGGTAAAATGCTTTCTGTGATGCATTCTCGATTGCATCCACAAATGGATACCACTTTGATTGTCTGCACAATATGGCATCTTGAAGCACTTGTACTAAAAACGTTTCATCACAAACATTTTCGCTTAAACGTACCTCCTGCATCCGATTCAGCGCATCCTTGCGTGATCGTAAGAATGCGTTTTCCAATGTCTCGCTTTGTTTATAATCGCTGAAATGCTTTGTTTGAATATCTTCATACATACGCTGATAGGGCTCTTGTTGCTCACTTTTTATGGTGATCGCCAGCGCATAATCCTTCTTTGCCATAGCACCTTCATAAGCGTTTGTGCGAATGCAGTTCTGTTGATAAAAACAGCCGATGGACATCATAAGGAAACACGCTCCCATACCGTTGAACATACGCTTGATCTGTTTATAGGTGTATGGATGACGCTGTTTATTTGTTTCTTGATGTTTTAAACGATGCAGATCGTTTTGAATTTCTTTCACACTTGTATAGCGAAATTGTGCCTGTTCATGAATACAGCCACATATGATATTGCGCATTCCTTTTGACAATGTTGCATCATCTTTGCTCCTATGTGTGAACAATCCAACATCGTCAATCGAATTGTTTAAGGCAATGAGTGTTTTTCCAAAAGCATAAATATCCGTTCTTGGATCCAGACGCTTTTGTTCATATTGCTCTTTTGGCGCATATCCAATCGTGCCATAACATTTTCTTGTTTCACTTTTGCATGCATACTGTGCAATGCCAAAGTCAATCAGATGAAGACGATGATTTTGATCCAGCATAATATTGTCCGGTTTTAGATCCAAATATAAAATGCCCTGTGCATGTACATGCGCCAATATATCCAATAGCTGTTCTGCCCAGTCGATTAATTGTTCTTCGTTTACAGATTCTCTATATTCGGATAATGGTTTACCTTCAATCCAATCCATGATCACACCATGATGAATACGTTCCACAATTCTTGGTATTGCCACATGATGCAGCTTTGTAAGTAATTCCACTTCACGTGCAAAATCTTGTTTCTGTTGGTTGGTGGCATCCTCTTTCAGACATTTCATTGCCCAATAGCAGTGTAAAGTTTCATCGCGCACCTTCCATACATGACCCATGCCACCGCTGCCAAGCAGTTCTATTTTTGTATAGCGCTCCATCAGCGATCACTCCTAGTGAACAGGATAGCGGTCATATTGTCTTGTTCTTCTTGTGCCAAAGCAATGTCAATCAATTTTTGTGCGATACGTTTTTCATTTTTTAAAAACATGTGCATATGATTTTCTAAATCTTCTTTGCGCAAAGTATTGTAGATACCATCGCTGCATAGAAACAAAGCATCTTTTTTAGACCATGAAAAATGTGATTCTTGGATTTGCAAATGCTGGCTGATTCCCATACATTGGGTTAATATATGGCGGTCTTCACCGGCATGAAATTCTTCCGGTGAGATCGTTTTTGCGTCATATTTCATCTGTGCCAACGTTTGATCAATGCTGATCTGCTTCAAGTGATCTTGAAACAGATAAACGCGACTGTCTCCTACTTGCAGCAAATGCAGGTTGTCATCATAGTAATAGATTAAAGAAAGCGTTGTTCCCAACATTTGCTTATGCTTTTTCGCATCGCTTTTTAATGATTGATGAATGTTCATGACTTCTTCACAAAGATCAACATCTTTTTCTTTCATTGTTTCAAACAGATGATTGAGCGATTTCATCACAAAGCGGCTCGCATAGGCGCCGTCATCACAGGAACTCACGCCATCCATCACTGCCAACAATCCCATTTCATGTGCATTGCGTTTCGCAACACGTATGAAATACGCATCCTGATTTTCTTTTTTGATCATTCCACGATCACTCGCTACATCATATCTCATAATTCCTCCTTGTAAATGAGTGTTACTTCTGCCAGCTGTATGATGTCATTATCATGAAGCAGCTGTTCGCTTTGCGGCGCAATTTTCACATCATTCAGCCATGTACCGTTACTGCTGGATAGATCCACCAATACAAATCCTTCATGATTTTGGATAATTTGGGCATGGTAGGCTGAAATCGTTGCTTCTTCAAATCGTATGGTGCATTTCTTGTGACGCCCAAGCACATTTTTTTCATCAAGAGGTATCTGATTATCATCTTTCAACAAATATGCATGGGATGTATCGGGAAACAAAACAACGGTATCAGAAGAAGCTTTTTGTAAAATGGTGGTATCTTCCTTCCTGTTTCGTCTGGCCAGTTTTTGCGCCGCGATTTCATTTTGAATTTGTACTTTACGCTGTTGTTTCCATGTATGATCCACGTGAAGTTTTCGCTTGATTCGCTCACGCAAACGTCGATGCCTTTGAAAATGACATAAAGCCTCTTGTATCGTATTTGCATGTTCGATCGTACATTTTGTGATCTGAAACAACCTTCCAAACAGCGCATCACCTTCCTGTACGCGCAATAGATCCAACAGTTCTTTGATAAACACTCTCCAATCATTTTCATAAAAGCGTCGATGAATTGGTAAAACGACACAGTGAAACATTGCTTGTTCCATGTCGTAATATACGCTGTCAAGGGTTGCGTAAATGGGATACTCTTTTTCTATTTCCGACAAAGACTGAAACAGTGCAATTAGAAAATGAAGCGCTTCGCTCTCATCAAACACATACAGTTCCAGCATGCGCTTTAATCGCATCCATTCCAGTGTCTCATACAAAAATACACTCTTTGCGCGCTTCTTCTGTATACAAGGTAGTGCATGCGGCGTTTGTTTCATCATCTCCAACATATACAGATCCACTTCTTGGGCATTGCTAAGTGTCAGTTTGATTCCTCCATCTTCCAGTATCTGCATTTGCTTTACCAAATTCATTTGTTTTGTTCCCTTCCTTTCTGTATCGCTCCAAATGTCTTGTATCGAAGAGCGTCTATATATAACTGTTCGTTTTTTTTTTCAAAATCACAAAAAAAATTTCATTTTTTTTAAATTGTCTTATGTAAGCACTTTCATATGTTATAATAAACATAAGCTGAGGTATCGATATGTCAAATTTTCAGAAAATGAACGCTTATGTCTTCATACCGTTGTTTAATCTTCCATCACTTTTTATGTGTGATCCGCTTTATGAAAACATGACGCACATCGCTTATGCGAAACATCATTTTTTCTATGTTGTTTTATGGTCAATTTCTTGTGCATTGACCTTGTTTATATCCACCAGACAGTTCATGCATTTGTTGGAGTATAAAAAAAAGAGCACAGACATCCTATTGTTGCTTGTCTGTACTTTGATGATCATTAGTGTTTGTATTCCTTATGACAATCATTCTTTGACATGGTTGGATAAACTTCATGTGCGATTGGCAATGATCGCAACGATTGGTTATATCCTCTTGTTTTTCTATCTGCTTGTGAAAAACTATTACCTTCATTATTCAATCATCGCACCCATGTTTCGTTATTATTGCATGATGATCACATGTTTAAGTATACTGTTTCTTGTATTAGGCAGCGTTTCTTTGTTAGTGGAAATATCGTTTGTGATGGGCATGTCTATTTTATTATATGAAGGCAACAAAAAAGCAGCGCATATTTACGCCGCAAAATCTTAATATCGAAACATCTCCCGAAAACACTGATCCACCGATTGACCCGTTCTGGATCGAAGATCTTCCACTTGCTCATTTAGAATAATTTCACCGTCTTTAATGAACAGCACTGTATCAAAGATGCGTTCGATTTCCGCAATCAAATGGGTTGCGATCAATATTGTTTGACGCTCGTTATAATTGCTTAATATTGTATCCAAAATGACTTCTCTGGCTGCCGGATCCACACCGCCAATCGGCTCATCCAAAATAATCAGCTTAGCATTTCTCGACATCACCAACGATAATTGGAATTTTTCTTTGGTTCCTTTGGACATTGTTTTTAAAGACATATTTGTCTCGATCTGAAAACGCTTGAGCATCTGCCTACATTTATTCAGATCGAAATCATAATAGAAATCAGAAAATACATGCAAAGCTTCTTTGACTTTCATATGATCGGGAAAATACGGTTCGTCACTCAAATAAGAGATGATGGATTTGGTCTTATTGCCAACATTGTTTCCACTAATTTGTACCACGCCTTTATATGCGGTCAATATACCGGTAATAATTTTTAACAGCGTTGTCTTACCGCTGCCGTTGGGACCCAAAAGTCCTATAATACCACCTTCTTTGCAGGAAAATGATACATTTTTCAATACTTTCTTTTTTCCATAGGATTTATTTAGATGTTCAATCTTTAATAAAGTGTCACTCATGTTCTTCAAACCTCCTTGTGATATGATGCAAAACAGTTTCTTTGTCCATATGCAGATTCTGCATTTCATTGATAAACGTATCGATGATTTGATTTGCGTAATCTTCTTTGCAAGTGCTTAGTATCGTTTCATCCTTGGTAATGAATCGCCCACTGCCACGCTCACTGTACAATAGTCCTTCGCGTTCCAACTCACTCAATGATCGCTGTACCGTATTGGGATTGACGCCATAGGCAATCGCTAGATCGCGTACACTTTCTACTTTATCGTTACTTTTATATTTGCCGTTGATGATTTTCCTTTTCAAATCTTCCATGATTTGTATATAAATCGCTATGTTGGAATCAAAATTCATATGCCTTACCTTTGCATTAGATTTCCATCTTATGCTTGATCAGATAAAGACTGGAAAAATACCATAAGAGAATCAGGGCAATCGGAAAAAGTATTTCTATCCAAGGAATATCTGTCCAGTGACGAATGTAAGAAAAATTAACATCATTCATAAACGGCAGCCATTCGCTGATCAAAGACTGTATGAATAATATGCCAATCACAATAGCAAAAGCGAAAAACTTTCTTGCTTTTTGAATGAAACAGGAATGTGTGATATTTAATGCAAAATACACCATTGAAATAAATTCCGTTATGTTCAAAATAATGATGAACATAAATAAAAACAGGTAAAATAGCGATCTGTCCCAACGAATGGGACCCCAATCTAAATTAATCAACACATCAAAAAATGAAGTTTCATAATCAACGAGCGGTATCGTCAGTAGCAACATAGATAAGATCACAACAACAGATGTCACAAAAATCCAGAACACTCCGGATAAAGTTTTCACCAGCAGTGTCTGCCATTCTTTTACCGGAAACGTATGTGTCAACACAGCGCTTTTTTTAAACATGGATGATCGATACGTCATAATCACATTGGTAATGCCAAAAATGGAAAGCACAAATACCATAATCCCATAAATCATCGTCAAAAGTCCCAACAAGATATTCATGAGATCACCTTTGCCTAGAAAAACATTGAGATGAAGTAGAAATACACACGCAATCAATATCGCATACATAAGAACAAAATTTCGATAGGATATACGCATTTCATATTTCCATAATTTCCATAACATATTCATTCCTCCTCTGTATTATTGTAATATGGAACTAATACAATAATACACCATATGTTTCCAAGTGTCAATAGAAAAGAATGCGCAATCCAAAAAAGCATAAAAAAACCGTAGAAATATAACCTTCTGCGGTTTTATCCGTTTTCTCACATGATTCTTTCAGCGACTGTTTACCTTAAGGCTTTTACCAATTCCAAACATAAAGCTGCACTGCGCTTGCTGGCATACTGCACATAGGTCATGAATTCCAAGTGATTGTCATCCTTCACAGCGATATCGGACAAGGAACGCAAAACCACGAATGGTATTTGAAAATGCGTACAGACCTGCGCAATGCCGCCGGCTTCCATTTCTGCACATAAAGCATTTTGAAACTTGTTTAACAACGATGTAATCAACATGGGATCACTGACAAACTGATCACCGCTCGCAATCATGCCAACGTGATATGGAACTTGCTGTTGTTCGCATACCTTTTCACATAAAGATTTAAGTGAAGCATCCGCTACAAAATGTAAGCCAATTCCACTTTCACCATCCAATGCACTCGTATCAAAATCATGCTGAACGATACATGCGCTGATGACAAGATCCAGCACCTCCTCATTTGACTTTAAGCCGCCGGCAGTGCCGATATTCACAAGCTGACTCACATCATAGTTCTTTAACAACAGTGTTGTAGATAACGCCGCATTTCCTTTTCCAACGCCGCTTAACATCAAAACAACCGATTTATCTGCCAATATGCCTTCCCAAAATAAAATACCGTCTTTTGTTTGTTCATGTACATTCTTCATTAACGCAAGCAGCGCATCCACCTCGGCACGCATCGCCGCAATGATCGCTATCATAACACGTACTCCCTATTGCTTTCTACATACATAAAAATATTTTTCTCCTTCCTGAATACCATGACGATCAAAATCTGTAAACACTTCCACAGTGAACCCTGTTTTGATGAGTATTTGTTCAATCCATTTTGGATCATATACACGCTGTACATGTTGTTCCAAACTAGCTGCTTGATCGCTATGATAAAATGCAAAATTTTGATAAATACAATCATCTTCACTAAAAATCATCCACTCATATGGTACATTTCGCAAGACGCCCGTTTCACAGAATTCTTCTTCAAATTCACAAAGTCGATCCAAACTGTGCATATCGAACAGTAAAACGCCATTTTCGTACAAATGATCATATGCCTGTCGAAAAAACATCTGCACATCTTCATCACCGATCAAATAATTCAAACTGTCACAGAAACAACAAATACATGAAAACTTCTTGAAATTGGACAAATCACGCATGTCCAATAACTGCCAAGATACAAGATCTGCGCCTGTTTTTTGTTTTGCATGATCCATCATTTCCAAACTGATGTCACCCGCCGTGACCTTATACCCTTCTTTTGCCAAGGCAATCGTGATTTCACCACTTCCACACGCTACTTCCAATACATCCGTTCCTTGAAAATGGCGTTTTACAAACGATACCCAATCCTTCGTTGCTTGATTATCTTTTACCAGATCATCATAAAATTCAGCCAGTTTCTCATACATCTTCATGAGTTTCTACCACCGGCAAATCTGCATACAGTTGTTCCAATTTATAAACCTTTCGCTCTTCATCAAGAAAAACATGAACAACGACCGTGTCCAAATCAACCAATAACCATCGACTATCCTTATTTCCTTCCATCGATTTCACTTTGATGCCTGCTTCCTTGGCGCGATCGACCACATTTTGCGCCAACGCAAACACTTGTCTTTGATTGCCTGCCGACGCAATGATCGCATAATCGATAAAAGGATTTAACTTTGTATAATCGTAAACGATCAAATCCTTGCCTTTCTTCTCACCGATGGCTTTGCATACAATAGATACCACATCATTCATGGATCAAACCTTCTTTCTCTTGTTTCAAATACATACGCTGTTGTTGTTTCACAATTTCCCATCCAACACGTAGATTTTGTTCACACAAACGAATCGTTTCACTACTGTCATATCCTCTGGAAGGATCCAGTTTATCGCTGATATATACAATCATTGCCAAAGAATTTTCAAAATCCCCTTTGACATGATGATAAATCGCCTGCCTTACTTCCTTGTCATGAATATACAAATACTTGGATACGACATAAGCACCGGCATATCCATGCCAAATTGGCGCCGGTTCATGTAATACAGCCGGATCCAAATAAGAAAGATAAGCATGTAATTGGTCTTTTCCCCATTCTTTACAAATATCATGCAAGATTCCTGCGATATACGCTTTTCTTGTATCTACATGATGGATACGCGCCAAATGCACACACAGTTTCGCTACGCTTACACTATGTGAAAAGCGTCGTTCGCTCATTCTTTCCTTTGCATAGTTTTCTGCATACAACGCATGTGCACTCATATAATTACGAACAGACTTTGGCAAAAGCCATAATTTTTTGCCTGCGCGTATTTCACTGCTGGATACATCCAACCAAGCATGCTCCATCACCTTATGCGGATATGCACAAAACACCTGTTCATTGGTTCTTGGAAACACGAGAAATTGTATCTCTTCAGACAATGCATCAATATTTTTCCATTGATGCAGTTGCTTTGCTTGATCATTACCGATCATCCATGTAAACAGGTGTTGGGGAAAACGCTTTTTACATTCCATGATCGTATCATATGTATAGGAAATCCCTTCTCTTTCACGCTCCAGTGTGGAAAGACGCATATGTTTTTCATGCATAAGCGCCAATTCCAGCATTTTCTTACGATCCTCATACGTGGTGAGCTTTCGATATTTCAACGGAGTCCGGCTACTTAACATAAACCAAACTTCATCCGCATAATGACATGCAAGCACATAACGCGCCATTTGAAGATGCCCCTGATGAACAGGATCGAAACTGCCGCCCATGATTGCGATTCTCATATCAAAACTCCATCAGATTTTTTTTACTGCGTCGATACAGCACGATGACTCTGCCAATGATCTGCACGATTTCACTATGCGTTGCCGCAGATAAATCATAAGCCGCTTCCTGAATCGAAATCGCACATGTTTTTAACATGGATATTTTTACAAGTTCATGTGCTTCCAATGCATCATGTAATGTCTTTATCATATTTTCGCTTATTTGATCTTTTCCGATCTGTACAACGGCACGATATGACTGTGCACGTTTTCTTAATTCCTGTTTCTGTCGCTTTGTTAACATCAAATCATCGCCTTTCTAAATGTTACGCCGACTTGTTCATGCACATATACTTTGATTGTCTCCACATCGCCACTTATACAAAACCAGCCTAGCCCATGAATGACTACATCGATTTTTCCTTTGGGATGAAAATATGTATAAGACTTCATCTGTTTTACGTCCTTCGTCAAAGTTGGCGACAACAATCCCCCGATATGTTTTTCCCACAGTTCATCTGCCTTTGATTGTTTTCCACGATGCATAGGGAGGGTGGATGAGAAATAACCAACGCAACTGACTTTTTTACAGCCGATCAAATCCAGCCGTGCCATTCCTCCCACAGCCAATGATTGATCCTCAAACAGTTGATACACCGTTGCTTTCAAGGTATTTTGCGGAAGCAGCGTTTTCAATAACGAATCATCTGCGAGCGTCAAACAACTGTCATTTCTAGTAAGACCCGGTGTATCAATCAATGTATAGTCCGACATCGACATTTCCATAAAATCCAAAGTTGTTCCGGGATGACGTGAAGTCGTAATCGACGTTTGTTTCAATAAACCGTTTAACAGGGTGCTTTTTCCGGCATTTGCCATTCCCATAACCAATACATCTCTGCCTCTTCGATACAGATCAATCGCTCTTTTCACCTCCGCAAGAGAATGATTGTCTTTAGAAAACGCATGTTTGGCCAAATCTCCGGTAATGACCAACCCTGCAATCACAATACCCAATTCTTTGCATCTTTGCAAAATAAATTCTGATAATTTTTTATTGCCAAGGGTCTCCGGCAATAAATCACGTTTGGTCGCAACCATAATGATTTCTTTGCCCAACAGATGACGATTGATTCCGGTAACCATATTCGCTTCAAAATCAAATAAATCGACCACCCATAAAATCAGCGCATCACATGTTTGTATTCGTCTCAACACCTCATCCGGATCGATTCCTGTTTTCATAGAAATCGTCACATCGTCATAATGACGAATGCGAAAACATCGCTGACAATACGCACCTTCCAATTTTGGCGTATAACCAAGCGCGAGCCGATCTGTATTCTGCAGTTTTACGCCGCAGCCTTCGCAAGTTTTACTCATCATATTCTCCTTTGACTAATTTACCTTGAAATTTTAGAATTTTATAAACCATATTTTCAAACACACGATTGATTTTCGTGCAAGTCAGATCTTTTTTAGCGACAGGATTGGTCAAAATCGTATAAAATCCAATACGATTGGCGCCCAACATATCCGTTAACAGCTGATCACCAAGAACCGCAATTTCATGTTTTTTGCAACCGCTGTCCTTCATCATTTTACGATAGGTTCCTTTTAACGGTTTTCGCGCAAACGGATATGTTTTGACTTGCAAATCTTTTGCGAATAGATCAACACGCTCTTTTACATTATTGGAAACCAAAACAACTTGCATGCCGGCATCCTTCACCTGCTGAATAAATGCTTTGACACCCTCATCCGGTGATTTTACATCATGGGCTACCAATGTATTATCGATATCACACACCAAAACCTTGATACCATGCTGTTTTAAACGCTCTATGTCCAAATCCTGATATGTCCTTATATAATAATCAGGAGCGAAAAATTTCTTCACAACGATCTCTCTCCTCCTATCGTTTCTATGCGTACTATTCTATCATATTTCCACCCCAATGACCATGTAAAAGCGTTCTATTCCTTTCATTATATGATTCAAAAAAAGACGTCTTTATGTATCAAAATTGATTTTGTCCTAAAAACAGAAGAAAATATGACAGCAGCTTTTGATACCTTTTACATGGCATAATAGCGATGATGTTTGAAATGTTTAAAATGTGCGTTAAAAAAACAGAAAACCTTTTCTTGATTTCCTGTTTCATGTGTGTCGTATTCTATTTGTTGTTCCTTGTCTTAGTTTCGGCAAATAATTATTTTTACTATTACTTTAATCACTTCATGAAAGCTATGATTTTATATTTGCATGTATTTTACAACGAAACAAATAATTACTAACATGAGAAAATTAACAGATTGAAAAACGCTGATTCATTTCTTTTCCTTCTTTTTTTCGTTTTTCTTAAATTCACGATAAATTTTCATAAATGCGCGCTTTTCAATTCTCGACACATATGAACGCGATATATGAAGCTGTTGGGCAATTTCCCTTTGCGTCTGTTCCTTTTGACCATACAAACCAAAGCGTTTTGTGATGATTTCTAGTTCTCGTCCATCCAAAACATGAATATATTCCTTCAACCGCTGAATATTTTCATCCAACATCATCGTTTCGATCACCGTTCTGTTCTCCGGTGCAGCAATGGCATCAATCAAAGAAATTTCACTGCCGTCCTTGTCTGTCGCAATCGGTTCCTGCAAGGAAACATTCTGAAAATAATTCTTGGAACTGCGCAAATACATCAAGATTTCATTCTCAATACACCGTGATGCATAGGTGGTCAGTTTATGACCCTTTTCACTTTTAAACGAATCGACTGCTTTGATCAAACCGATCGTGCCAATACTGATCAAATCTTCTGTCTGTTCTTTTTTGATGTCATATTTTTTTACAATATGCGCTACCAAACGCAAATTATGTTCGATCAATTCTGCACGCGCACAAGGATCCTTGGCATTCAAACGCTCAATACATTTGGCTTCTTCCTCTTTGGATAATGGCTGTGCAAACGAATTGTTTCTGATATATCCGACATAGCCCAAAGCATTGGACAGCACTTCAAAAATCATCGTAAACATTCTATCACCTAATACTATCCTATGTCGAACCATGTTAAATCATGTTTCATTTTTATGATCTAGCTGTGAAAGTTTTGATAATATACGGGAAACGGCAGATGTTCATTCAGCTTTTCCAATAAAATCATAAAAGCATCCTTATCAAACAATATCAAATCGATATAGCCGTAATGTGTGCCAATCGCACCGCCAATCGCTCTGGCAATAGAAAGTGGATAAAACAAATCTTGAATTTCCTTCTCCAACTGTTGTCGCACCAAGGCAATCTGTTCTTTTTCCTGTTCGATTTCATAAAACAAATAGCCATATTCTGCGCCAAAGCGAATCGCTTCATTGCAAGAATCCAGTTCTTTGTTTAACAATTCTTCCTGTAACTGCGGATTGGTGGTAATGATCAGTTTCATATCCTTGCGCAATGTTTCAGAGGTGATTTCTTTATCCAGTTTATAGGCGCTGTAAATTTCATCCGGTGATGCATACTCCATCCATTCTTCATCCACCACAATATCGCAAAGATCCTCATAAAAATTGGGCAGTAAACAATA
This sequence comes from Erysipelotrichales bacterium, assembly GCA_910576345.1. GTDB lineage: Bacteria > Bacillota_I > Bacilli_A > Erysipelotrichales > Erysipelotrichaceae > C-19. The sequence goes on along the minus strand of CAJTIT010000015.1, from coordinate 43,775 downwards.
GTTCTCTGCATTTGTTTGCGCTTCTTTCAAAGGAATAACATCACCAATTCTTGCTTCCAGCTCCATTTCACCGATAAACAGTTCCAACATGGCCACTGCCACATGATAAGCGCGCTGTTTGTCTAATGATGCGAATGCTTCGGTATAAATCGATGTATGAATGCACTTCGCTTGTTTATCAATATCATAGTAAACGATAAAATCTTTTCCGCTATATTCCTGATCATCGATTTTGACTGCCGCATTCCACGCATCTTGTGAAAGCGGCTGACGATACGCATTGACAATCCAATCATTTACCAGCTCTTTGGGAGAATTTTGTTTGATCAATGCGCAGATATACTGCTTGGTCTTATTTGCTCCGCCATGAAACGTCAGTTCATAAAACCCATCCTGCATTTCCAGCTGTACTTGTGCATCACAAATGCTTTCCACCTGTAAGTTCAATTCTTTAATCAAATCCTCTAAATCCTCTGTGTTGTTTTTCAAGGCATGCTCGATTTCTTTGCGAACACCCATAAAGTATTTCCAGAAATTATTTACTCGATGCTTTGTATCCATGATGTTCGCTCCTTTTCATGTCGGGCGATCAAGCAATATTGACTTAAACCGCTTTCTTCGTCAACGATCGTATTCATAAGCACGAAACCTAGTTGCTCATACCAGCCTGCACGCTGTTTCTGAAATGTATGCACGCTAACATCCATATCCATAATATCCCCTTCATCTACAAGTTCACGCACCATTTGTCTGGCAATGCCTTGATGACGCATTTGATCACTTGTAAAAATGAAATCCAAATGCAGATACGGATCACGTTCAAACGCTTTGACCCAATGATGAGATAACAAATCCCAGTTTTTTAACAGATGCAGAAAATTACGTATTCCCATTTTCGGTATCAAATGAAGTAATCTGGCATTCATTTTGCACATACGTTTGAAATAGGAAGGCTTATGCGTACTGCGTTTGTCATAAATCACCATATAAGCATTGCGATGGGCGCTGTCTGCCAAAATCATGGAATCAGGTCCGAATGCTTTCAAATACTCATCGAAAAACAGCCGTAAACATGTTTTTCTGGTTGCTTCTTTTGGAAACATTGTCTCAAACAGCACGTCATGAAAAAAGATATCCGCCATTTGATTGGGAAGATCTTTACATTCTTCCCAAGTGCATTGATATAGGTTTTCAAGTGCCATACACTCACCTTGCCTTATTTAAATATTGGTGTTACTTTAGAAGTATTATAACATAGCCATTGAAAACTATCTAGGCACATCCTAACTTTTACATGATCAATAAAGCATTAAAAAACGTATCAACAAACGCTGCTTGTCGATAAAATGTTGATCATATTTTAGCACATCTGATATCACACATGAACAATCAAATGTATTCCCCGCCTTATACCCCACTTGATCATACACCAAGAGAGTATAAAAAAAGAGCATTTCTGCTCCTTTCCTTGTCCATCAATAACGACGTCTTCTGCGCGGCTTTTTTGGCACAGGAATCTTACCAATAAAATCGATGACCTTATTTTTGGCTTCATTGATTCGCTTTGCCGGAATCGTATCGTCAAATTCATGAAGAATATGTGCCAAATCACTGCAATAATCGTCAAAATTAAATTCTTCTTCCAAAATAACAAGGTCACAGCGTTTGATTTGACAAATCGTATAAACAAGATCTACGCCATAACGCATCATTGTGTCATGTTTACAAACCACTATACGCTTGATTTCTCCTTGCAATAATTTATATATCAATTCTTTGAAACCGTTTCTGTTACATCTCAAACCGGAACTGTAATCGGTATAAATCTCATGATTTTCACAGCGATGCTGAATCATATACGCTTTTATTTTTTCAACTTGCCGTTCCATTTCTGCTTTTTGATGATGTCCGTTGACACGACAATAACCAACCGCCAGTTTTGGTTTTTTAGCCAAAAACTCATCCAGTTGTGCTGTAGAATAATATTTTCTGCCTCTTTCCACACGCTCTGGTTTTAAAACACCGCTTCGATCCCAATTACGCAGTGTCTGTGTGCTCTTCCCAATCAATTTTGCAAATTCTCCTATGCGATAATAGCCTAATCTTTGCCTCATTGTCCAACCCTCTTTCTTCACCTAGTCATCTTCTCTGTATATATAATAGACCCTTTTTTTCGACAAAAAGTTCAAGTTTTCTGCCTACTTTGTAATTGAAATGAAGAAAAAAGGTAATTTTTTTTATTTTTGGTCTTTTGAAATCGTATCGACAGTCGCGAAAGAGTATCCTTGTTTTTTCATATATTTGATAAATGGATCCATTGCCAGATAATTTCCTTTGTTGGATGGATGCAACAGATAAATAGCGCCGTTATGATAATGATCCACCAGCGTTTTCAGCGCTTCTTCACCACTGACATCTTCCGCATAATCATAATACGCATGGCTCCAAAAATAATTGGAGTAACCCAAATCTTGTGTGATTTTCAATGCTCGCTCACTCATTCCGCCTTTGGGAAAGCGAAAAACTTTCTTCATCGGTTCTCCAACGACTTCCATATAAGTTTTTTCCGTTTCTGTAATTTCCGATACGAACTTATCAATGTCATTGGCATTGGCAAGCGTCGGCATATCATAATGATGCCACGAGTGATTGGCTACCAAGTGTCCATCCGCAACCAATTCATTGATAAATTCCGGATTGTCTTTGATATAATTTCTTGTGAGAAAAAAAGTTGCCTTCACATCATTGTCATTTAAAACGCCAACAATCTCCTTAATATAGGTAATATTGTTTCCGCCTTCATCAAATGTCAAATAGATTGTTTTTTCATCCGGACCCAAATAGTAAGCATCATAGGTTTCCAGCATTTTTGCATCTCGTGCGGCCGTTGTACGCTCATGATTCTCACTTTTTCGAAACCACCATTCTTCTGCCGTATTATCATAGGAATCATGTTGATAATGCACCTTCATCGTTGTGGGATCCTGACAGACTTCCACAATGCGTTTTACTTCCGCCCGATTGCCGCTGGAATCATTTACAGTGTAGATGATTTCATATTTGCCTTGTTGTTTCATATTGAGATCGGATGCGTCCACTTTGACTTGTTGGCTGACATCACCGTCATAATTATCCATAGCGCTGTATCCAGGGTCCGTAAAAGTGCCATTTTCAAACACACGCATTGTTGAACCCTGTTTCAACTGTATGGATGGTGCACTGGTATCGACTACCTTAACGTTTCTTGAGATTTCTTTATCATATTTTTTTAATGTATATCGAATGGTATATTCACCAAGTTTGGAAGTATTCAAAGAACTATTGACGCTGATTTCATCACTGTAATCAGAAAAACGAAAACGTGCGGTTGCGCCAGGATCTTTAAAAATTGTATTGACTTCCATTTCTATGGTTTGATCTCCTTTTAATTCCAGCAGCGGCCAAAACAATCCGCTGAAAAACAGCAGTTTGATGATTCCAAGCGCAAGAAGCATCATGATTGCGCCAATGATCCCATATACCGTCCATTTGCATCGCTTGCTCATGTCGTTCACCTCGCTACATGAATACGCTGAAACAAATACTTTTATGTCTTTAAAAGCCATAATGAAAAGCAATCTAGATACTAGATTACTTGTGATATTGGCTAGTTTATTTATGAATACACTGTTTAAAATCGATTGTTATCAGGAATATGTTCCATTATATCTTCAATTCTGCATTCCAATATGTTGCAAATCCGATCCAGTGTATTGGTATTCACTGAACAATTCTGATTCAATCTGGACATCAGTGAACGGCTGATATTATATTTTGTGCTAAACGCATTTTTACTCATTCCGCGTGCATGTAATAAATTCCATAAACGATCATATTTAATCATACTATCTCCTTTATCAATAAGAAGGGATTGGCGTATATATTATCGGTTATTTTCATTAAAACAGAATGCTCCACTTTTAGAGTAGGAATTATTTAATTCATTATAATTGTTTGTTTTTTCTTACATTTTTTATTGTATATTTACGGTTTTGTAAAATGAGAAATGAAAAATATTCGAAAAATGCCATACATAATAAGACAGCTTCCAATGATAAAATAAAGTTTTTGATCCGTTGTCTGATCCATATACATAACAATCCAGAACGCAATTCCAGAAAAAATCAAAATCAGCGATACCAACAGATGAATCATATTGCTTTTGTCCATGACCGTTCCACCTTTCCTTTTACAATATGCATGTTAAGATGGAAGCGATTGTTCTTTTATCATTTTATCGAGTATGGATGATCAAAAGATGCAGATACTAAATCATAAGAGGTGATGTTATGAATACATCTTACTGGCTGGCGCAAACAGCCGCAAAACACTATCCAAAGCTTCAAGCAGATCAACATGTGCATATCGCGATCGTAGGTGGTGGGTTATGTGGTCTAACCACAGCGTATTATTTATCTTCGATCACAAACAATGTCGTGGTTTTGGAGGCGGATACGATTGGTTTTGGCGCAAGTGGGAGAAACACAGGCAAACTCACTGCCTTACATGGCGCAAAGTATGTATTACTGGAAAAGCACCATGGGGGCGATGTGCCTTCCATATATTATCAGATGCAAAAAGAAGCCATTGATGCGGTAGAAGGCATTATTGAAAAACATGGGATCGCGTGTGGGTTTGAGCGATGTTCCGCCATCACATTTACTACAGAAAAAGAAAATGTCGCACAGTTACAGGATGAATATCAATGTTGCTTGGATCACCAAATTCCGGTGCATTATCTTGAAAAAAGTGAATCTTTTGTGAAAATGGAAGCAGGATTAGAAATGAAGCATCAGGCAAAATACGATCCTTACCGTTACGTTTTGGGATTGGCAGATGTACTAACGGAAAAAGGAATCGATGTTTATGAACATAGTCCCGTTACTTCTCTCGATCACAAAGAAAACGGATATGAACTTCATGTTGGCGATCATTGTGTTTTCGCGCAACATGTCGTATTGGCAACGCAAGCGCCGATATTTGATCATATGGGTTTGTTTTTTGCGAAAACATATCCGGAAGTTTCGCATTTGGCAATGATCAATACAATGTTTGAAAGTAATGCAATGTATATCAATATCGATGATCCGCTTACATCATACCGCAAAATCGACGATCATGCATTATTATGCGGCGGATATGCACATCCTTGTGCTGAAATGAATCCAAAAGACGAAAATCAATGGTTGAATGATTTGAAAAAACGCTTTACGGTTTCCGATATTCCTTATGAATGGAGCAGTCAAGACTGGATTTCTCATGACCATCTGCCATTCATCGGACCGATTTCAAAAAAAGAAAATCATCTGTATGTAGCATATGGCTTTGGAAAATGGGGCAATACATTTGCGAATATTGCCGGAAAACTGATTTGTTCCATGATCTTAAAAGAACCAATGAAACATCATGAATTATTTGCATGTGATCGTATGTCTTCCCTGTTTACTACAAAAAGCATTAAAATCAATTTAGAAACCGTGAAAAAACTATTGATGAGCAAAGTAAAAACGTTGCAGGATCTATCATCTTCCAATGTTCGTGTATTTACGATGCATCATCATAAATACGGTTATTATCGAGATGAAGATGGCCAAGAGTACATTGTCGATTTGACATGTCCGCATATGGGTTGTACTTTGCAGTTTAATGAGGTAGAAAACACATGGGATTGCCCTTGTCATGGTTCCCGATTCACTTGTTTTGGTGAACCAATCAAAGGTCCTGCGAACACAGCACTGTCCACAGATACGGATGTTTTAAATTCGATTGATCCACATATTATAAAATAAATTGGAAAAGCTATTACGTTTTCTACTATTTATAGACAGATTTACTTCTAAAATCCTCAAAATCATGATACATCAAAAAAAAGAAGCCGTTAAAAACAAAATGGCTCTCTTTTCGTGTTTATTTCATCTTTTGATTCGATTAAATTTCTTGAACACTGGAAATGGATACGACACTGCCTGATTTCACAAGTACTTTCCATACGATGATCGATAATACAAAGTCTATGCTAGAATGGACAACCGTGCCAATACCGACCAATGTGAAAATAGAATACAGAAATCCTTTTGCATAATTGGCATACGGAAGTGCATCACTTATATACAACGGCGTGATGATCAAAACTTCACATATGGCATGTAATAAACCAATCGCCAAAATAAATACGAAAGTTGTTTTCCAATTCTTGAATGTTCGCGGATGCTGTTTCAAATACCAAGCGCCTAGTCCGGCCCATACGACATGGGAAAATGCACGCAGTACGACGGAGATAGGAAATCCTCCCATCAAAAATCCAATCGTTGTGCCAATGGATACGGTAATCGCCACAATGGGTGAAACAAACATGGACACAATAATCGGCACATGACTTGCCAATGTAAAACTGGCGGGTTCAATCACAAGTTTTAATGGCATAAACATTGGAATGACGATCCCAACAGCGATCAAGAGCGCTGATAAAACCATGGTATGTATTTTTTTACTTGTATGCATTTTGATTTCCTCTTTTCTCACTTAACATATGTCTTGACACGTGTTGTGACCATTATAGGGGCGATTGCAAAAAATGTCAAGAAAAAATCCTCTAAAAAAGAGGATGCGTTATGTTAATCGGATGATGATTCTTTTTCATACAAAAATCCTTTTTCAGATAATGCATGTAAAATACGTTCCAATGTTTCTTCGTTTCTACAGCGAATTGTATGTAAATGCATACCTTGTGTGAGTTCGGCAAGCGGACGTGCACACGCCTTTTTTAATTTTTCAAAAAAACGATCAGCGTCATAACGTGAAAAAATATGCAGCTTTCCGGATAATTGACCATATAAAGGATGTTCTACAATTACATCGATCATGGCACCGCCTAAATCAATAATGGTATAAATTTCATCTTGTAGATCTTCCGGACGATGTGTAACTACGATTGTTTTGGTCACACCCTCGCCAGATTCCTTCGATTCCATTACGTATCCTCTTGGCGTTGCGATAATTGCACAGCCTTGCGCTCTTAACAATGCCACATCTCCCACTATGATTTGTCTGGAAACAGAAAACTGTTTCGCTAATGCACTGGCAGAAATTGGTTTTGTGGTTTGTTCAATCGCATCTTTCACGGCATTTCTTCGTTTGTCAGACTCCATATAATCACCTCTGTTTCATTCTTATATGGTATTTATATCATAATAAATTTTCAAAAAAAAATCAAATGGATGCATAAGCGATTTTTATGAATTCTTACTTCATTTGGAATACGGTGTGTTTTGAATTGCGTTATGAATTCATTTCCACACAGTGCATAATTTCTGTCAACTGATGTATCGCTTCATGAATTTCATCCTCACTGGCTGCCGCAAAAGAAAGCGCCAACATTCCTAATGGATGTTTCTGAATCAAAATATCTTTTTTTTCTGCCGCAGCGATGTAGGAATCCAAGTACTTTTGATCAACTTCCAACAAAATCTGCAAGGCACTCTCGTCTAACAAATATTTTTTATGAGGCATTTCTTTTTCAATACATTGCATCATCAGCGTACTTTTTTGCTCATATCGCCGTTTCAATCTGCGAATTTGTTTTTCCATATGCGCATCCATTAAATAATGCGCAAAAGCCAGCTGTTCCATTTTGGATGCGCTTGGATGATAACAATGTTTTTTTGCCTGATAGATTTGTGTGTAATGTTGCGTCAATACCATATAACTTATACGAATACTGGGCAAAAGCAGTTTAGAAAAAGAACGCATGTAAATCAATGTATCTTGATGATCAAATCCTTGCATTGCCAATGACAGTCTTGACTGATAACGCAATTCTCCATTATGATCATCTTCCAAAATTAAGATTTGTTTTGTTTTTGCATAATCCAAAATCTGTTTGCGCAAACGTGCTGACAACGCTTTTTTCTTCGTTCCGCAAGATGCAGAATTGATATACAATATTCCGATATCGTGACGCTTCAAATCATCCATAAGGATGCCGTTTTCATTATGACGCAAGTATACGATTTGAAAGCCACAGTCTTTAAACACTTGTTCCGCCAATGGAAAACCGCCATATTCCATACCTACAGTTTTCTGTTTCTCAAACATTGAACAAATCAAATACAACAACGATTGAAAATTTGCGCCAATAACGATTTGTTCTTCTCGACAAAGTACGCCGCGCATCGCATAGCCATATTTTTGTAAAGCACGCCTTAAAACATACTCGCCTTGTGGATCGCCATAAGACATCATCGCTGTTTCTTCATACAAAAACTGTTTCAAATAATGAAACCAAACAGATACATCGAATCCTTTGACATCGATGGAAGAAGAACGCAAATCAATTTGATGGGTGGTTTCAGGAATGACACGCTCTTTCTGCATCATTTCTTTGCGCAATGTAATGTGTGTAGCATCTGCATCAATGAAATAGCCCACCTGCGGCTGATTGATCACATATCCTTCCATCAATAACTGTTGATATGCATTCTCTACGGTTGTTTTGCTTATATTCAGCATTTTGGCGCATGTACGAATACCAGGCAGCTGATCGCCTTGTTTCATATGTCCGTTTAAAATCTCTGTTTTAATGGTTTCATACAGTTGAAGATATAATATGCCTTTTGACTGCGGATGAAAAGAAATTGCGGTGATTTTCATATGAAACACTCCTTACTTAAACAAGTATAACACATTCAAACTGTACCTTAAATATTTTTCTTTTTTGTCCATTATTTAAATGGTCAGTTCATGATAGAATATGCACAAGAAAAGAGGAGCGAATCAATATGAAAAGTAAAAATGCCATATCAAAACTATGTGCGACCGCCTTATTGGGCGCTTTGTGCTACATAGGATTCATGTATTTGAAAATAACGATACCAACACCCGGAGGCGCTACTGCCATTCACTTCGGTAATACCTTCTGTGTTTTGTCCGCATTACTTTTAGGGGGGGTGCCCGGGGGCATTTCCGGTGCAGTTGGAATGGGCTTGGCGGATCTTTTGGATCCGGTATATATAAGCAGTGCACCAAAAACGATTTTGTTGAAATTCTGCATTGGCTTGATTGTAGGATTCGTGGCACATCGCTACGCACACATCAAAGATCATACGGATGATACGGCTTATACGATCAAATGGGCTTTGATTGCTTCCATCGCTGGCATGGTCTTCAATATTGTTGCAGATCCGGTGGTAGGATTTTTCTACAAGAACTTCATTCTTGGCGTACCTTATGAAGCTGCAAAGATTTTGACTGCATGGGCGTCGGTAACAACATCGATCAATGCGATTACTTCCGTTATACTCGCAACCACCTTCTATACAGCGTTAAGAAAACAGCTGAAACATCTTCCGTTTTTCAAGGAATCATAAAGTAGACATTTTCATAAATTGTCTGCTTTTTTTCTTGTTTACTTTTATTTGTGTAAAAAGATATGGTAAGGTTTATCAGTTTTTTCATAAAAGGAAGGTCGTTTATTGACTATCCTTAGCAAAACGTTTAAAATATAAGGGTAAATGCGTGCTTATTACGCTTATTTTACTTGTCCTTTCATAGAGGGCAATGAGTATTCTTTCATTGAGGATGAAAGAGAAAGGAGATAGCAATGATATACTCAAAAGAAGTAGAAAACATGTGCACAGTAACATGTGGTGCAAGTCATGGATGTGCACCAATTCCTGAAGAAGGAAAATGGGTCAACTCCCGTGAAATCAAAGACATCAGCGGTCTGACACATGGTGTCGGCTGGTGTGCGCCACAACAAGGAGCCTGCAAATTGACGTTGAACATCAAAGAAGGGATCATTGAAGAAGCATTGATTGAAACATTGGGCTGTTCCGGAATGACACACTCTGCGGCAATGGCAAGTGAAGCAATCGTTGGAAAAACGCTGTTGGAAGCATTGAATACTGATCTTGTATGTGATGCGATCAACACGGCAATGCGCGAATTGTTCTTACAGATTGTTTACGGTCGTTCTCAATCCGCTTTCTCTGAAAACGGTCTGCCGGTAGGTGCCGGCTTGGAAGACTTGGGAAAAGGAACACGTTCTCAAGTTGGAACCGTATATTCAACAAAACGAAAAGGACCTCGCTATTTGGAACTGGCAGAAGGATATATCACACAAATGGCTTTGGATGCCAACAATGAAATCATCGGTTATGAATACATCAATATGGGATTGTTCATGGATGCCGTGAAAAAAGGCACTGATCCAAAGGATGCACTCGAAGGTGCAAAGAAAACATATGGTCGTTACGCAGACGGCGTAAAATTCATCGACCCACGTCACGAATAGGAGGAAGAAAACATGTCATTATTTGAAGGTTACGAAAGACGTATTGATAAAATCAATGAAGTATTGAATTCTTATGGAATTTCTTCCGTAGAAGAAGCAAAAAGACTGTGTGACGATGCAGGCGTAGATGTTTACAACATTGTAAAAGGCATCCAGCCCATCTGTTTTGAAAATGCTTGCTGGGCATATATTACCGGCGCCGCAATCGCTATCAAAAAAGGCGATAAAACAGCTTATGATGTCGCAAAATCTTTGGGCGAAGGCTTACAGGCATTCTGTATTCCGGGCAGTGTCGCAGATGATCGTAAAGTTGGTCTGGGGCATGGAAATCTGGCAGCCATGCTTTTAAACGATGAAACAAAATGCTTTGCATTCTTGGCAGGTCATGAAAGTTTCGCAGCGGCTGAAGGTGCGATCGGTATTGCACGTAATGCAAATAAAGCACGCAAGGAACCACTTCGAGTTATCTTGAATGGTTTGGGAAAAGACGCAGCCAAAATCATTTCTCGAATCAACGGATTCACTCATGTAGAAACAGAGTTTGACTATTTCAGCGGTGAATTGAAAGTGATCTCCAAAACACCTTACTCTGATGGAGAACGTGCCGCAGTAAACTGTTATGGCGCTGACGATGTTCGTGAAGGCGTTGCGATTATGCATCATGAAGGTGTAGACGTATCCATTACCGGTAACTCTACCAATCCAACACGTTTCCAACATCCGGTTGCCGGAACTTATAAGAAAGAATGCACAGAATTGAATAAAAAATATTTCTCTGTCGCATCCGGTGGTGGTACAGGACGTACCCTTCATCCTGACAACATGGCAGCCGGTCCTGCATCTTATGGTATGACGGATACAATGGGACGTATGCACTCTGATGCACAGTTCGCCGGTTCTTCTTCCGTCCCTGCCCATGTAGAAATGATGGGCTTGATTGGTATGGGAAATAACCCAATGGTTGGTGCATCGGTAGCTGTCGCAGTTGCCATTGCGGAAGCAATCAATAAATAAAATAAAAAGATCATAAAAGCTCTGCATGTAATATGCAGAGTTTTTTTACAATATAGAAAAACAGCGCAAAATCATTTCACGCTGTTATTTTTTTCTTCTTAACTATATTCTAATAATTTTCTTCGTGAACTTCAAAATAAGCCTGCTTGTGACTGCATACAGGACAAACTTCCGGCGCCGTCTTCCCTTTATGCAGATGACCGCAATTCAGACATTCCCAAACGACTTCTTCATCTTTTTCAAATACGGTTCCATCTTCTAAATTAGAAAGTAAAGCCGCATAACGTTTTTCATGCATTGCTTCGATAGCGGCAACGCCATCCATCGTATCGGCAATGTCGTCGAATCCTTCTTCACGTGCTTCTTTAGCCATGCGTGCATACATATCGGTCCATTCAAAATTTTCTCCGGCAGCCGCATCTTTTAAGTTCTGCACAGTTGTAGGAATGCCGTCATTCAACAACTTGAACCATAATTTTGCATGTTCTTTTTCATTGTCTGCCGTTTGTTCAAAGATTTTAGAAATCTGCACATATCCTTCTTTTTTTGCTTTGGAAGCATAATATGTGTACTTGTTTCTTGCCTGTGATTCACCGGCAAATGCTTCCATCAAATTCTTTTCTGTCTTTGTTCCTTTTAAGTTCATCTGTTTTTCCTCCTAGAATTTTCCTTTTGCTATATGACCAGCCAATTCGGCTTTTGCCATCTGTTTCAGTTCCCATGCATGTGCTTTTGCGGCTTCAAACACTTTTACACATCCAGGATCCAAGTTATCTTCAATACCTTGTTTTGCAATATCATCCATTTTCATCGCGAGACGAATCAACTGCATATGCAAATCGTTTGTTTTGTCACTGCGATATATTTTTGCCGCATCTTCTTCGCTGATCATCACAAACTTATCTTTGAGCACACCGCATTTTGGACATCTGTTTGGCGCTTCTTCGCCTTCTGCAACATAACCGCAAACTTCACATTTCCATAATTTCATAATTGTTGACCTCCTTTATTTGACTACTATTATTGTAACCCAATTTCATAGATTATGCACGCAATTTAACCAAAATTTTCCGAATATTTTTTATTATTGTCATTTTCTATTTTACACATGAAAACATAAAAATATACAGCTTTTTTAAATTATTTTTCTATAAATCATTTCAGTAATCATTTTTTTCATGAATTACTCTATACTTTTTTTAATAAATACAGTAAAATATGAAATATATCGGAGGTACCATCATGAACAAAAAACATGCGTTTGATGATTTTGGCATTCATTTATTTGACGAAAGGATCATGAAGGAACGTCTTCCACATCCTGTTTATGCGAAATGGAAAACCGCTTCAAGAAAAGAAGATGCGTTGGATCGCAATACCGCAGATGCGATTGCACATGCGATGAAGACATGGGCGATGGAAAAAGGCGCTACCCATTTTACACATTGGTTTCAGCCAATGACGGGATCAACCGCAGAAAAACATGACAGTTTTATTGAACCTGGCGACCATGGGCAACCGATTTCACGTTTCAGTGGGAAAAGTCTGATCAAAGGCGAAGGTGATGCGTCCAGTTTTCCAAGCGGTGGTTTGCGCGCTACCTTTGAGGCAAGAGGTTATACATACTGGGATTGTACGTCCCCTGCTTTTTTACGCGACAATGTGTTATGTATTCCAACGATTTTTGTTTCTTACAACGGCGAAACATTGGATAAGAAAGCACCGTTATTGAAATCGATTGAAGCGATATCCAAGCAGGCAACCAGAATTGTCAATGCGTTTAAAGAAAAAGATGTAAAACGTGTCATTCCCATGGTAGGATTGGAACAGGAGTATTTCCTCGTCGATAAAGAATTGTATCGAAAGCGCATGGATTTGATGCATACCGGACGCACATTGTTTGGCGCTATGTCACCAAAAGGAGAAGGCATTTCCAAGCATTATTTTGGTTCTATTCCAACCGGTGTGGACACATTTATGCAGGAAGTCGATCAGGAATTATGGAAATTGGGCATTTATGCGAAAACAGAACATAATGAAGCTGCGCCTTGTCAGTTTGAGATTGCGCCATTATATACTGACATCAATATTGCAGTTGATCAAAACCAGATTATCATGGATACATTAAAGAAAATTGCGGATAAACATGGTTTTGCGTGCTTATTAAATGAAAAACCGTTTGACCATGTCAATGGAAGCGGCAAACATAACAATTGGTCTTTGATTACGGATGACGGTCAGAATTTATTGGAACCGGGAGACCGTCCGCACGAGAATATCCGTTTTCTGTTGTTCGTCTGTGCCGTGATCAAAGCGGTGGATACCTATCCGGAGCTGCTTCGCATGGCTAGTTCTTGTTATGGCAATGATTATCGCTTAGGCGCAGATGAAGCGCCTCCGGCAGTGATTAGTATCTGTATGGGATCTTATTTGGATGAAATTTTAAAGCGATTGGAAAAAGGCGACGATCAAATGGAGTTTGAAGTCATTCACAAGCCATTTGAAGTTGCGAATTTGGCGTATGTGCCAAAAGATACCAGTGATCGCAACCGAACGTCTCCATTCGCATTTACCGGTAATAAATTTGAGTTTCGTATGGTGGGATCTTCCCGTTCCGCTGCGACAACCAATATTGTATTGAATACGATTGTGGCGGATACGCTTCGTGAAATCGCAGATGAATTGTCCGGTATTAAATATATCGATGATGTCCGCCAAAAATCTTTGATCATTTGTCGCGATATATTACGCAAACATAAGCGCATTCTTTTTTCTAAAGACGGATATAGTGAAGAATGGATCGAAGAAGCAAAACGACGAGGTCTTCCCAATATTCCACATTACGTGCACAGCATTGATGCGCTTGTCTCTGATAAAGCAATCGCCTTGTTTCAGCGCAATCAAGTATATGCGCAGAATGAATTGGAAGCGCGTGCCAACATCTTATATGATGAAGTCGTGAAAAACATTAAATTAGAAGCGATGATTTTGTTGGATCTTTCTAAAAAAGTCTTATTGCCGGCATTGGTAAAAGAAATCAAATTTTACAGTGATGCACTTCAATCATTAGGAAAAGCAAATGCATTTTACGAACGAAAAATCGATCATTTATTAGAACTGCTGGATTTGTTTGATCAACGTTATCATTTATTAAAAGATACGTTTATCAATCGTAGAGTTTGTCAATCTTATAAAGAGAAAGCATTCTATATGAATGAAAAAGTCGTGCCTTTAATGAAAGATGTACGTGATGTGATCGATGCCATTGAAGAAAACATTTCAGCGCAGCATTACCCTGTTCCTACATATGAACAATTGTTTACGTCGGTAAAATAATGAGCTGAAATTCATTTAATTTATGGGTTACCAAGTTAATAACTAAGTTTATTAGATTCTTCTCTACTGTACAGCAACGAAAAATGATGACATAACGCTCATCATTTTTTTTAATTGCATTCTTAAACCGTTTCATTTCATATTTGTCAATCATCCATAACAAACTCCTTTCATTTAAAACATTATAACAAAACATCAAAACAATGTATCATCATCGATTGAAAAAAACGCTCAATTTGATTAAACAAATTGAGACGTTTTATTATAAGCATTTTCTTTTCTTATAGGAATGAATGATAAAAAGTATACAAGCGCTAACAATAAACATCATCCATAGATAAAATGCTTTATTCATTTCACCGGTAATAGCACCGCCTTGTGCACTGTTATTCACTTTGTTATTCAACGGATGATTGTTTTCATGAGCATTTTTAGATGGTTTCCAAGTATCCGGTGTTAAAGATTCATCTACTTTAATATTGGACATTGTATCATATTTCATAGGTGAATCCACATTCAAGTCCGGTTTCCATTCTTGTATGATCGCCAGATTTTTTTCTGGTCTTCCGTCACCATTTGTATCGATATTAATATCAGCTTTCGCATCTCCATTAATATCTATTTCGATATCAGGTATATAATCTTGATCGATGTCAATATTTAGAACTGCTATTTTATCTTTGTTCAAATCCAGATTTACATCCGCTCTTCCATCATCATCGGTATCTATATTTAAATATGGCTTGTAATACGTGCTTGTACAATACTCTTTTCCACAACTGTTGGTTTGACATTTGTTTGGTTTCCATTCTATCGGTCCGATATTGATGTCCGGCTCATTGTCTTGATCAATGTCTATGTTGTAGTTTGGTTTCCCATCTCCTGTCGTGTCAATGTTGATGTCGGGTTTGTTGTCGCCATCAGTGTCGATATTGATATCTGCCTGTCCGTCACAATCAACGTCTATGTTGATGTCTGGTTTTCCATCGTTATCCGTATCGATGTTGACATTGGTTTTTTGCGTCTCATCACTGATCGCATATTTCTCCAATGTCTTGGTCTCAAAGATCAAGTATCCATTCTCTTGTTGATTCTTGATTTCCTTTACTTTGTTTTTTTCATTCACTTCATACAGATAAGTTACTTTTGATGGGTTCTCATATGGAAGATAGACTTTTACGCTTTGACTCGGTTGTATGACTTTATCTCCCAGTTTCAGATAGACGTCATATTCTTGATTGCCGTCAGTGATGGAATGATATCCAAAATATATTGCTTCATTGCTTGGCTTTACTTTTACGTCTGTATTGTTCCAGCCATTGTTATTGGGTTGTGGCGATATCTCTATCCAGCCATCCGGAATACCATTGGGATCTACTGCAAACACATATTTTGTATCATCTCGATAGTCTTCCAGTATAACGTTATATTTGTCTGTGAAATCACCTAAATCGTTTAATACATCGGCATGATATAAGAGTTTCCATGTACCCGGATTTTGAATGATACCAGCTACATCCGGATCCTCTGCGATCAGTGGCGATGTTCGCTCCAGATAAGGGGACAATGCGTCTGGGATCGTATCGGAGAATGCAAGTTCACTTGATTCCGATAAGATGTTTGGCATAGCATCCCCTATCGTCTTTCCTTCGATGACGGAAGGATAGACAATAAGCTCTTTCTTTGTGAAATTGAGATTCATTGTTCGCTCTTCTGCATCAAAGTAAAATAAGTCCCCACTTTTTGAGATTGAGATCTTCGCATTTGTTCCTGCGGTCAATGGTCGTATCGTTACTTTTGCTTCACCGGTTGTTTTGTCATAAGATTGTTTGATGATTTGATATTTTCCTCTGGAATCGCTTGGAATGGAAAATACAAGATCACTGGAGGATTGCTTGTTTACATCACTGGTTAAATTCGCATGAAGTTCCAGTTCACTTCCATATTCCACCGTTGCCTTGTTATAGAGTTTATCAAAATCAATGGTTTGATCATCTTTTAATCTAACAGTGATCGTAGTACCATTATTGCGATAAGAGGTATCTCCCACACCATCATCAATGACATACAAGGTTAATTGGAAAGAGTTTTCTCCATCCTTCAAAAGATTTTGATAATCAATAGAAACCGACTGTTTATCGGCAGAAATTACATCCAATACATCATAGACTTCCTTACCATTGATGTCTGTCGCGCTTGCAGCAAGATATCTCGTTCCTTCTTTGGCACCTGAAAAAGTAAGCGGAAGATCGATCAAAGTAGAAGAGGTTGGATATTTCAAAGAGAGGATGGTCCCTTTAACGTCAGGATCAGAAGCATCCAAAGTGACATTCATCGCATTGCTCATCATCGTGAGATAAGGACGACTGCCGGAAGTATCAGAAACCGGTTGTTTGCCAGTGAGTTTGGTTGATAATGCATAGGTCGGTTTTGCGTTATGATAGGTCAATATCTTATCCAAAGGCAATTTCATCAATGGTCTTGTCGACATCGTCATTGCCGGTGTGGTAACTGCTGGGCAGGTGACATTACCGTAAGCCTTCGGAACAATCCTTCTCAAAGTTACCTTTACATTCGCTATCCCACCTGCGTGTCCACCTACTTGAAAAGAATGATAAGTAACTCCATCACCACCTTTGGTTGTAACATTAATTGATGATGAAGTTCCAGATAGCTTATAACAGACTCCTTGTGTCATTTGAAAAGTTTTCGACCATCCAATGGAGCCATTCACTGGAAAGGCTGTTGTAAAAGGATTCCCTGGCGTAAAGAGAAGATTTGCTAGAGGTCTTCCATCAATATCTATCCGTCCACCATAAGAAGGTTGGGAAAAAGTTGTGGTATAAGAATCAGAATCTTTTATAAAATCAACAATGTTAGGACTATCAGAACAATTGCTTGTTTTATACCTTTTCATGTTGGTTACATTGCCACTGAAATAATAAGCCTCAATAGTATACTTAGCATCACTTACATACTGCCCAACTGATTCTCCGCCATCGCTAAAAGAATCAATGAATCCTGTCCCTACTTCAGTAACTGTATTTGTAGGTGGTTGACATGTCATACCTACCGCATTCGTATATTTCTGATAACTCTGAAATCCTTCTCGTTTATTCTGTGCAGATAAGAATCTTGCCAATTTCTTTGAAGATAAATCATCATCCTTCAGCCACCAGTTCCCTGGTAGTTGAGGAATACTTGCATCTAACGCTGTGATTACTGTATTTCCAGAGGAATCTGTTCCTGTAGTACCTACCTGTAACAAATCATTTGTACTTGCCAAGCTTGAAACAGATACGGTTTTACCGATATTTCCAAAAGAATTACGATAATTATTTGCGATCGTATTCGCATCATTCCATGTCTTATTATCTCCAATACTCGATTCCCCCAATAACAAAAGATTGGATCCATCATCCCCTATATACGTAAAGCTTTCTTTTCCAAATATAACTGTGTCCCCTATATTATAAATAGAACCGGCTTTTGTATTCGCAGATAAAAAATGCATCATGTCGTTAGAAAAAAATATAGTAAAAAAGATTCCGACAAAACCGATGATCATCATACCCAGTCTTTTTAACATACGTTTCATAACTAACCCTTACCTTTCATTGATTATAATTCCATTTACAATATAGAACACATTCAAATTAAAAAGTTATGTCAATATACGTTTTTTATTAAAATTTTACAAAAATTGCGTAAAAGAAAAGACAAATGCTACATCAAATGTCCTTCTTATAACAATGCTTGATATGCTTTTAACCATCCATTTTTACTTAAAATCTCTTTATATGCGTTATCACTTCTGCACAGTTCTTTTACCAAAGGCTGTATCTCCAATAACTCCTTTCGATCTTTGGCTTTCAATAAATCCTGCGTATATGCAAAATCCAATATCACAAAATACGCATCATTTGTATTGGATATTATATTATTGCGATATTGAATTGGATGAAAATCCACGATTTTCTCCTCAATATGCTTTCCATCATTGGTTTGAACAACCTCATCTTGTTTCACCTGTATGCTTTCTTTCAAAGCGGATACTCCGACAACACCGCAAACAACTGCCATGGATACTTCCATCAAATTCATCCACATATTTTGCACAAACATGCTTTTCCATTTTGTAAGTATTCCTAAAATCGTGGAAGATGTAATACCTTCCATTTGAAAAGAAATCTTTCTTCCCTCTGTGCGTTCAAAATCACGTACCACCTTATGAAAGGCTTTTCTAGCTTCATGAAGACGTCCTTTTACCGTACTGATATTGATATTCATTTCATTCGCGATCTCTTCCATCGACATCTGTTTTAAATAAAACATTTCAAGTACAATACGTCTTCGATCCGTCAGCTGTAACAACAAACCTTCCAATATTTCTTTGTCGCTTAAATGATCAATATATGCATGCGGAATAAATTCCTTGCGTTTTTCTTTTCCAAGTTCTTTTGAGATTTGATCTTCATCATACAAGGTATCTTTGTTCATTTTGAACAGCCTTTGACATTTCGACATGGTGATCTTCCTTAACCATGGCACAAATAAGGTCGTATCACGCAAATCAGATATACTTCGATATACTTGTAAAAATACATCTTGCGTGACATCTCTTGCATCTGCTTCATTCTTACAAATATTCCAACCATAATAAAAAACAAGCCGATAATAATTCCGGTACAGCTTTTGAAACGCTGCCGCATTTTTATTTTTTGCCTGCTCGATGATCTCCAAATCTTTACTCTTCATGGCTCTTCTCCTGTCTATATTACTATTATCTACAAACACTTGAATTTTGTCAACTGTTAACTTTTTCCATTTTTTTAAAATATCCTTTATTTATAGGATAAAATACATAAAAAATTTATTTTTTGATTACAAATATGTGACTTTATAGAAAAGATTAAATTTGTTCATACATTTCATGTTTAAATATCCAAAAAATGTTTATACTATGAAAAGGAGGTATCGTTATGGAATATTTTGATTTATCAAACAAAGTGGCGCTTGTCAGCGGCTGTTCACAAGGACTTGGATATGCTTGTGTATTGACATTAGCCAGAGCAGGCGCAGATATATTTGGTGTCAGTATCGGAGATGATCATCATTTAAAAGAAGAAGTGGAGGCATGCGGAAGAAAGTATCATTCTTTGACGCTTTCTTTGACAACGCCAGGCGCTATTGACCTAGTCATGAAAGAGTGTTTGGCAGCGTATGGTAAAATTGATATTCTGTTAAATTTTGCGGGTATTGTAAGAAAAGAAAAAACACTGTCGGTCAGTGAACAGTGTTTTGATGATGTCATGGCTATCAATACAAAGGCTTGCTTTTTCTTAAGCCAAGCAGTGATTTCGCAGATGTTGAAACAAGGACATGGCGGTAAAATCATCAATGCATCCAGTACGCTTTCACAGCGTTCCAGCAATGATTTCTTACCTTTTACTGCCAGCAAAGGCGCTTTGGAAGCAATTACAAAAGCGCTTGCCAATGAATTTGCCAAAGAGGATATTCAAGTCAATGCGATTTCTTTTGGTTATATGACAACCGGTACTTCGCTGCAGGCAGAACCGGATGGATCATATGATCATGAAATCCTAGCACACATCCCTGCCGGACGCTGGGGATGTTACAAAGATGTAGATGGTTTGTTGCTGCTGTTAGCATCCTCCTATAGCAACTATATGAGCGGATGCGTAATCCCAATTGATGGCGGTTTCTCAATATCTTAATACATTCATTGTCATGTAATCAAAACAAAAAGAGCCTGTGAGAATGGCTCTTTTCTTATGCACAATTATGTATAGATATCATTTCAAAAATTTATTTGTGGTACTTCATTCAAATAAAAATCTGAAACATAAATTAAAATAAATCCAAGAAACAATATGCATAAAATAATGACATATACGATTGAACGCTTCATATTTGAACCACCTTTATGTCATTTTATGAAGCGTTTGTCACAGCGTATATGGAAATGCCTAACTAAAAAATTCCTGTACCCATACTTTATCATCACCACTGCCTTGAACCCCAATACTAATAATGGTAAATTCCGCACGGAGAATATTTTCACGATGACGTGGTGAAGCCATCCAATCATTCACAACATCTTCTGCTCGTTGTTGCCCTTTTGCAATATTTTCTCCGGTTGTATTATAACCAATATGATAATCCTTGAAAATTGTATAACACTGTTTTCCATTTGGTCTTGTATGGCTATAAAGCATCGCAACTTCTCTTGCTCTTTGATAAGTAACAGCATGATACATATTGATATCTAACGCAAGTGGAGATAAACCATATTCAGAACGGATGCGGTTGACCAAAATCACAACTTGCTGAATTTGCACCATTTCTTCTCTGGTATAGCTTGGTGTAGGTAATGTAATCGTAATAGGTTTCGTTTCTTCTTTTTGTGTTTGAACAGATGGTGTTGGAGGTATATAAGAGGCCACTTTCACCGGTGCATTTACTTGCACTTGTAAAGCGACTTTCTTTTCGTTACCATTCTCATCCTTCACACTGCAATTTACATTTTGTTCTCCGACAATTGTAGTATCAACATTCTGACATGTGAACTGTTCCATGAGTTTTTCTTTGCTTGTATGATTATCACTTATTGTTTCAATTACACTGGCAAGCGTATCTTTGGTCCAAGAAAACGTCTCATTCTGTTGTAGCATTAAGGATTTTAACTTTAACTCAGGCGCAACATTATCTTCAACGGAAATATCCAATAAAAATTCTTCACCATATCTAATTTCATAATGTCCCAGTTTCGTCAAATCCACACTTCCGGATACCGGAAACAATGCTTTTTCATCTTCATTCAACGCATGACGATTTTTCAGCAGATATACATAAGGATCAAATTGCTCGATGCTTCCAGCTTCAATAACAATCTTATTTTGTTGTAAGGAATAGCGTGCATCAAAATACGATGTTTCATAAACATCGCCTTGAAATAGCAAAAGAACACCCACGACGAAAACGCCTAGTCTTAATCGCATTCCTCCAACTCCTTTGTTATGTAATAGTATATCATAAACTCAAATTTCAGTAAATTTCCATTCTAATGTAGAGGATGTCAATCAGTCATTTTTTATTAAAAATCCAAATAAATTTAGAAAAATATAGCATATTCTTAGTATGATCATATAATTATTTTCAAATACAAAAAAAAGAACGTTTTTTTATATTTTTTTACGTGCTTACTTCGACGATATATCGTTTATAAGAGGTGACATGTTTTCATACGCATTTAGGCGTTTTCTTTCCGATACCGATCTCCATCTAAGAAAAACATCGTGAAGGTTGCTCGTGACAATAGTATTTCCGCATCATTATATAGAAACACTTCATAGATACCTGTTGTACGCCCTCGCGAGATCTCTGTTGCTACACCGATTAGTTTGCCACCCTTACCTGGTTTGATATAATGAATCGTTCCATTTAAGGTAACACTATCTCTGCCTGTCGCAAAACTAGCTGCACCGGCTGCAGTATCAGCTAGGGAATACA
Source organism: Erysipelotrichales bacterium (assembly GCA_910576345.1). Taxonomy (GTDB): domain Bacteria; phylum Bacillota_I; class Bacilli_A; order Erysipelotrichales; family Erysipelotrichaceae; genus C-19. Next base: position 21,562 of record CAJTIT010000015.1, on the reverse strand, counting down.
ACGCACCACCATGAACAAAACCATGCACATTTAATATTTGTTCATCGATGAGCATTTCTACTCTTGCATAACCCTCGCTTAATTCTGTTACTTTCATATCATTGCTTTGCAAGTATTGGCTATTTCCATTCAATCGCATGATCAATTCCTGATAATCTTTCATAGGCGTGCTTCCTTTCTAAAATTATTATAACGGTTTTCCAATGAAAATGCTATGAAATCGTTATCCAAATAAAGAAACACTGTTGATTCAAAAGTCAAACAGTGTTTTCTTTTATATTATGATTGTGATTTTTTCTGTATAAACATAGTATATAGTAAAGCAATGCTGAAACAAAGTAACACAACATCCATGATCAATTCTGTCGAATCTCCTGTATTTGCTCCACCGATGTTCTGATTATAATCTCCTTTTACACTTGTTTCTATTTCGTTATCTCCGATAATGGCCACTATTCCCAGTTCATCTGTTTCATAGATTAGATAGCCATCCTCAATTTTGTATTCTATCTTTTCATAAGCTCCATTGGCTGATCTTTTCATCAGAATTGGATTTTTGATTCCTTCATACGGTATTTTTACCTTTATGATTCCATCCGGCTGTACTTCAACTCCATCTTTTAATAACTTAACATCGACTACTTTCTTCACTTCGGCTATATCTTTTGTAAACTCTTTTGTATGTTCCTTTACTTCTTCCAGATATTTCTCTGTTACATCTTCCACCTTTAACGCAAAGTTTGGTAGGAAAGGCGTTCCATCCGGTTTTTCTACTTTAATGTCATTGTCCTCTAATTCTGTATCTAGCTTTATAACCATTGTGCAAATTTCGCCTATTCTTTTATTTGGCTCCCATTTCGTTATTTCCATGATTTTTTCATCAGGAATTCCATCCCCATCAGTATCGATATTTGTATCTGCTTTGCCATCTCCTGTTGTATCAATATCTGTATCCGGTATCAAATCTCCATCGACATCAATGTTCAGATCCGCTATCCCATCATTGTTGGTGTCAATATTGATATCCGGACATCCATCCTTATTGGTATCTATATTCAAATATGGTTTGTGATTTATTGTATCATATGTGAATTTCTGATAAGTATAATCTTTATTTGGATTCCAACTTTCTATTGATGCTATGTTGATTAACGGTTTGGTAGAATTTGAGTTCGTTATATTTAAATTCGCTTTCATATCGCCGTCTGTATCTATATTGATATCAGGTATGCGATCCCCATTGGTATCCACATTGATTTTTGGTTTTACATTTGTTCCTGTACAATACTCTACCTTGACGATATCACTCACTACTACACATTTTATTGGGTTCCACTGTGCTTTTGTTAAGATTACTAAATTAAGATCCGGTTTTCCGTCCTTATCGGTATCGATGTTTAAGTCCGGTGTTCCATCTCCATCACTATCAATATTCAAATCCGGTATGCCATCTCCATCTCGATCCCCATTGATCACAACCCAGTTTCCACTATCATCTTGCCATTTGATGTTCAGGTCCGGACATCCATCGCCATCGGAATCATTAAAGTCTGGTTTGCCGTCATCATCCACATCTTTATCGATCATACCTTCAATCATTAGTTTTCCATCTGTGAAGATAAAATTGTAATTTGGGTATTTTCCATTCATCGTCTTTGGATTTCCTGTGATTGGATAGCTTCCACCTGGACTATCTTTTGTCGCTGTTGTGCTTAGTTTTACTTCATTAGAATCTACTTCATCTTTAACTCCATTCCAGCTGACGAGTTGATCTTGGAAATCTTGGAACGTCAATTCTGGGTTCTCTTCCCCTTGTTTCTTCTGTTTGTCATCAATCGTAATGTTAATGTCTTTTGGCAGTACTTTGACCTTCACGGTTTTGCTTAATGTCACTTCTCCATCTGCCGTTCTTGTGACCCTGATCTTGATTTCGGTATTCCCACTAAACTTCAACGCATCAAATTCTGCTTGAGTATCGTTCACTTCTGACTCTGATATATATATCGTGTTATCTACTTCAAAGGTATATTTCACATTTGTACTTGAACTGTCATCTTGTAAAGCTCGTATCGTAAAGCGATCTCCATAGACGACTTTTCCTGGCTGACTGATGGACAGAGTGCTTTCTTCTTTTCCCAGTATTTTCATGATTCCATCTGCTTCTGCCTTATTGTAGTTTCGATTTCCTGCTTTTTCTACATGCAAAGCGATCTCTATACTTTCCTCTCCATCATAACTATATTCAATATCTTTTCCATTGTTTGTCCATGCGACTCCGTTTCCACCTTCACCGATTGAAATGAAATAGCTAGTATCATTCAATGTTACACCACCATCATTGCCGGATATATCTTGCGCATTCACAACCGGTGTTATCTTTCCTTTTCCATTTTGCACGCTTGTTTCATCCGCAAATGAGATATTCTGGTCTGCTTTTTTTATGTCAATTGGTAACTCAATTGTTTTGTCTTCATAATTGCCATTTGGATCATGACTTGTCGCTTCTACGATTACTTTTCCTTTTTGCATATTTAAACTGGCATTCAATATGTGTACCAATCCATCTTCATCTACCGTGATCACATCCGTTGGACTTCCTTTTTTTAACGCAAACGTTACCTGATTTGAAACACTTCTTGTCCGTGTTGCGTTTCCTCCACTTGTATATAATTGAAACGTTTTGCCTTTCTCATATACTTCTTCATATACATCATAACGATCATTGGTCTTTGATAATTCATTCCCACTTTCATCCACATAGATAAACGCTTGAGATCCGGCTGTTACTGTGAATTCCAGTTCTGTAACTGCATCTGCTTGACCACTTCCCCCTTGTTTTTCTGCCACAATGATAACCGTTCCTACCTTTTTCATTGTGATCATGCCACTATGCTCATTGACATCCAAGATATCTTGCGGCTCTCCATCTTTCAATCGATAAGTTACTGGATTATTGTTGGTGCTTCCTTTCACTGTCGCATATACGGAAACATTGGTATCTGTGATTTTCGCACTTTTCTTGGTAATCATCGTATCACTTGTTGGACTTTCATAAAACTTTAATGTTTCTGCTGGTGTTTTACCTACGTTCACTGTTACAGAGATATCTTTAAAACTCCACTTATCTGATACGGTGATTGTAAATGTGTAAGAGCCAACGGCCAGATTCACATTGGACTTTATCACACCGGTAGTTTCGTCTACTTTGAAGTAACTTCCGTCTTCTCCTGCTTTTATTTCATAGCGATACGTTGTCGTAGCTCCCCCAATTACATCAGGTGTTCCTTTCGTTCCTTGGATTGTACCGATGACTCCATTCGTTTTGATATTTGCTTTGTCTGTAGAAAACGTTGGAACTGTCGCATCACTGGATGCAGGATCGGGTGTAAGTACACCATCTACTTCTCTTGTGATAATAATTTCTTTTTCAGTATAGGATGAATGATAATTATCTTGTCCAGTTGTAGGATCATCATCCACAGTAGCTCGTATTTTCACTTTACCAAAAGCATTACTGCCTTTATAAGTAACTTCACCTGTATCTTCATCCAAATCGATAAGTCCAATATCACCTCCAACAACTGTATACGTAATCTTCGTACCATCACTTGGTGTCGCCGTCGCTATTTCATTCCAATTCGTAGCTGCTTCTGTGATAGATTTCTTAGTATCATTGGGATTTTGGAAAGCAATCGTAGTATCTGCTTTTTCGATAATGACATGAATAACCTGCGTTTCTTTCATTCGACTTTTATCTTTTGTAAAATCAGATGCATCCTCATATAGGTTTTCATCTGTACTTTCATCCACACCCCTTACTTTGAAGTAATAATCACCGGCCCTCAAAGTTTGTTTCTGATTGACCTGCACAGTACCATTGATCGAATCAATATTTTCTAATAGGAAGTGAGATGATGGTAAGGAAGGATCTCCATTACCATTTTCATCTGTGTCATAAATGGTAAAATGAAATGGTCCATCTCCTTCGGTGGTATGAATATGAAAGATATCGATATTACTGCCAACCTTTTTTGACTGCGTTAATATATCTGATTCGATTTTTTCAATCTTTTTTAATTTTGATGGCAATTTTATTGAGAAAAACAAATAAAATGGAGAACTCAACCTTGCGTCCGCTTCGCAGACGTGGATATATTTATATCCTGTTAAAAATGGAAGACCTGCAAAAGAACCATCATAATCAAGACCACGTTTATCAAAGTACAATGGCTTTCCATCATCATCTGGAGTGAGATAAAAAAATCCTCCTGTCACTGATATTAATCTATCAATGTCTTCTTGATTCTGTTCATGATTGGTTAACGTATCATACATATCCTTTGGAAAAGCTTGTAGAACTGAAACATCGTTTCTACTTTTAACAATTTCTCCAATAACATCATTATTCGTTAAATTATAACCACCTTGATAAGCATTTAGAGTTGCTTGATAACTTTGTGGAGCTATACTCATTGTGTTAGCCGACATAATTATACCGTTTCCGGTTGTTTCATCTGCGAATATTATTTCCCACATTCTATTCCCCATTAAAAATTTGTTACTTCCTGTTTCTTCAAATACTTCACCCACTCCATAATATTTTGAGCTTCCGCTTGTTGCATCCATGCTCAAATTATAATAAGCATATCCAACTGAAAATGTACCAATCAATGTTAAGCATATAATTATAAACTTCTTCCACATACCATTCTCTCCTTCCTTTTTATGTCTATTATCGTAGACGTTTCTGAACAGGTGTTTTTATCGTAAAAACATCTGTTTTTTTATTCAGAAACATATATTTCAATAACAATTCCTTTTATCTATTTATGTCTACTTAGCTAGACATTTCTTTATTGAAATGTATCTTTCTGTTTACTTCTTTTAAATCCTAAATAACTGATCAATCCTAATGCAATAAAGCCAATTCCGATATAGAAATGAATGTTTGTTTCATCCCCGGTAATCGCTCCACCAATGTTTGGTGTATAGGTGCCTTGCACACTTGTATCAAATTCTTTATCTCCAATGATGGATACAATTCCCAATTCATCTGTTTCATATACAAGATATCCACCTTCGGTTTTATATTCTATCTTTTCATAGGTTCCGTCCGATAATCTTCTGACCAAGATTGGATTTGTAATTCCATCATACGGTATCTTTACTTTCAATACTCCATCTGGTTGAATTTCTACTCCATCTTTCAGTAGCTTTACATCGAATACTTTCTTAATCTCATTTGTTTCTTTGATGATTTCTTTCATTTCTTCTTTGATTTCATCTAAGTATTCTTCTGTAACATCTTCTACCTTTAATGCATAGTTTGGTGGAAACGGTTTTCCATCCGGTTTCTCTACTTTGACTCCGTTATCTTCTAATTCAGTATTTTGTTTCATGGTCATCGTACAAATATTGCCTACTTTTTTATTTGGTTTCCATTCAGTGACTTCGATGATATTTTCATCTGCGGTGCCATCCCCATCAATGTCAATGTTGGCATCTGCATTGCCATCTCCTGTTGTATCAATATCTGTATCAGGTTTCAAATCTCCATCCACATCGATGTTTAAATCTCCAATACCATCATTGTTGGTGTCGATATTGATATCCGGGCATCCATCGCCATTGGTATCTACATTTAAATATGGTTTGTGATCTACTGTATCATAAGAGAACTTCTGATAAGTATAATCTTTATTTGGATTCCAGCTCTCTATTGATGCTATATTGATCAATGGTTTGTTAGAATTTGAGTTCGTTATATTTAAATTTGCCTTCATATCTCCATCGGTATCGATATTGATATTTGGAATGTTGTCATTGTCTGTATCCACATTGATTTGTGGTTTTGCATTTGTACCTGTACAATATTCTTCTCTTACTGTTGCGCTTTGTACTACACATTTTGTAGGTTTCCAATCTGTTTTCTTTAAAATCACAAGGTTGATATCCGGTTTTCCATCCTTGTCGGTATCGATGTTTAAGTCTGCTATTCCATCACCATCACTGTCGATATTGAGGTCAGGTATGCCATCATAATCTCGATCACCGTTGATGATTACCCAATTTCCATCATCATCTTTCCATTTGATATTGAGGTCAGGACATCCATCTCCATCCGGATCATTGAAATCCGGTTTTCCATCATCATCCACATCTTTATCAATGTTACTGTCCACCATCAATTTGCCTTCTTTGAAAATGAAATTGTAATTTGGATAGGTTGTGTTCATTTCTTTTGTATTGCCTGTGATTGGATAACTTCCTGCTTTGCTTGTCGTTGTCGCTGTGGTACTTAGTTTTACAATACCACTGTCTACCACATCTTGTACCCCATTCCAACTGACCAACTGACTTGTGAAATCTTGGAACGTTAATGGTGGATTCTGTTCTCCCTTTTGTTTCATTTTGTCATCTATAATCACTTCAATCTCTTTTGGTAACACCTCGATGGTTATTTGTTTACTTAATGTCACTTCACTGTCTGCCGTTCTTGTCACTGTGATGTTAATTTTAGTACCACTACTACATTTCAATGCATCAAAATCTGCCATATTTCCATTCACGGTTGGATTCGATACAAAGATCGTATTGTCTACTGTGAATGTATACTTCACATTCGTACTCGAACTGTCATCTTGTAAGGAGCGTATTGTAAAGTGATCTCCATAATAGATCTTCCCCGGTTGATTGATGGATAAACTACTCTCTTCCGGTGATAAAATCTTCATCTTTCCATCTGCTTCTGTTTTGTTATAGTTTCGATTTCCTGCTTTTTCAACATGGAGGGGTATTTCTATTGTCGTATCTCCACTATAGTTGTACTCAATGTCTACTCCGTTACTTGTCCATGCGATTCCACTTGCGGACGGATCTACCGATATATAATAATCCGTATCATTTACTGTTACTCCTCCATCATTACCGGAGATATCTTGTGCATTGATGAGTGGTGTTACTTTTCCTTTCCCGTTTTGTGCAGAAGTGACTCCTGAAAATGATATCGTCTGATTTGCTTTTGTGATATTGATTGGTAGCTCAATCGTTTTATCTGTATAGTTACCAGTTGGATCATGACTTGTCGCTTCTACGATCACTTGTCCGATTTGCGTCTTTAGACTTGCATTCAATATGGATACAAGTCCATTTGGATCAACACTGATCACATCTGTCGGACTTCCTGCTTTTAGTGCATAGGTAACATTGGTTCCTGCCGGATTTCCTGCCGTATATAATTGGAACGTCTTTCCTTGTCCATATACTTCACTGTAATCATCGTAATCATTTCCACTCTTTGGCAGTTCGTTTCCACTTGCGTCTGTATAGATGAATTGTTGAGATCCGGCTGTTACAGTAAACGTGAGTTCTGCGATTGCGTTTGCTTGTCCTGTGTTTCCTGCTTTCTCTGCGACAATGACAACCGATCCTACACCGTTGATCGTAATCGCTCCACTATTTGGATGTACTGTAACAACATTTGTGGATCCATCTTTGATTCGATACGTTACCGGATTGGTATTGGTACTTCCTTTCACTGTCGCAAATACTGTAACGCCTGTATCTGTTAAAGCAGCTGATTTTGTTGTAATGATCGTATTGGAAGTTGGACTTTGATAAAACTTCAAGTTCTCCGCAGGAGCCTTTCCTACATTCACTGTCACAGGTATTTCTTTTGAACTCCATTTATCACTAACAATGATCACAAAGTTATACGTATCTACACCAAGATTAGCATTTGCCTTAATGACACCGGTACTGGAGTTCACTTGAAATAAACTGCCATCACTGGTTGGATCCGGTTTAATTGTATAAGAATAAGTCGTTGTAGAACCACCAACGGTATCAGGTGTTCCTAGCGTTCCTTGTATCTTACCAATGGTTCCACCCGTTTTAATATTGGTATCATTGGCAGAGAACGTTGGAATAGTTGTATCACTCGATGCAGGATCAGGCGTAATGACACCATCCACTTCTCGATAAATCACGATCTCTTTTTCTACAAAAGAAGGATTGTAATTGTCATTACCGGTGCTAGGATCATCATCCACAGTCGCACGTATCTTCACTTTACCAAAAGCATTTCCCCCATTATAGGTTATCGCACTGGTATCCGGATCAATATTGATCATACCAATATCTCCACCTACTTTGGTATAGGTTACTTTTATTCCTTGTGTAGGCGTCGCAGTCGCGGTTTCACTCCATGAAGTACCTGCATTAGCGATTGATTTTTTTGTCATATTAGGGTCATTGAATGCAATGGTCGGATTTGTTTTTGCGACAGTGATCGATGCGGATATCACTAATGCAGGATTGGGATCCCCATTCTCATCCTGTGCCTGTATCTTAAAGTGATGTGTACCGGCATTTAACGAAATTCCGCTTACAATGACATCGCTTCCGTTACATGTTAAACCTTGATGCTCATTAGGATAGGCTGAATCTTCAACAACGGAATAGGAAATTATGCCTGCCCCGTTTATTGATGTAATCGAACCAACAATATCATTCGCATTAACATTATTGTCATAAACTAGATTCGTTCTTGGGGTAAAACTTAAATTAGACAGTGGTTCTACTATTTCTAACGGAATCACATCTGAGATTAGAGATGATCTGGCAGGATCTGTATCAGCGTTATTAAATTCTTCATTAACTACCGCAATTTGATAAGTTCCCACACCCAAGCCTGTTAGATCCACCGTATAGTTTGTCATACTGCCTGTCGCATTCCCTAATGGTGAATACGCCACAAAGTCACCGTTTTCATTGAAAATCATAACAGAAATCGTACTGTTCGATACCGCTGTATTGCCATTTGCTTTTATTTGAATGGTTTTATCTTTTACAGCTTGATAATGATTTCCTTGTCTTACCAATACATTATTGTTCAAATCCATAATGTCAGAATCCAATACGACTGTCATCGTATTATCATATCTTCGGATTTTCATTTCATCTCCGATAGCGTCTCTCGCTATATTCGAATATCCACTAGGTAAATTAGGCGCATTCACAAATGCTATTTGATTTGATGTCCCTGAAGATGAACTTAACATTGATACTGCAAATACTATCGGATCCTTTTGAATAAAGATAGATGGACGTACATAATATGGTGTCAATACACTGTTGCTTGGATTTTCTGCTTTGCCTGTTGCACCAACCACAGTTAAAGTAGATCTTAGCCTTGTTCCACCTTGATAAATACTATGAAGATGGTAATTAAAAGTATCTCCTGAAATTCCGCCATCAAAGTAAAACTTCCAATCACTTTCAGGTATAGTGACAAACCTTTGAAATCCTGACAAAACGCTAGAGTAACTGGACAGTATAAAGTCATACATGCATAAAAAAGATTTTTTGCCAAAGTCAACAGTTCTTAGATATTCTTTCACTCTCGTCAGATGATAATATAGCGAATTAAAGTTTGACGATCCGGCTGCTATTATTGCGTTTTGATATTGTAGATAATGCTGATCAACATGAGTACCGATTAACGGTTCAAGATTATTATTGTGAAACTGCTTGTTAAAGTCATTAATGGTTACATATAAATTAGAATCTTCATAAGGTGCCAATCCTGTATTATTAAAAGTAGAAGCTCCCGTCACAATTTTTGAAGCGGTAAAAGATGGATAGACATAATATTGTGGATAACTATGAAATGCTGCTTCTTTTTTGATGGGTTTTGTTGTCATGGCCAACCAACTAGGCTCACTTACTATACCGCCTGCCATGGTGTCACTTATTAATTGCCACCCTACCTGAGCATTATCACCAACCGTATTCTTTCCTAAATAATATCGATCCCCCTTTTTCATTCCAATATTGCTTCTACTACCCGATAAATTAGAAGGTGCTTTATTTACTCTGCCTGTTATATTCCCGACAAAAGTACCAGATGCACTCATCTCATGAGTGTAAAACGCATACCCCACTGAAAAAGTCCCTACCAATGCAATCAATGTCATTAATAATTTTTTCCACATAGGCTATTCATCCCTTCTCATTTTGCATAATAAACTACAACTCTGACACAGCACTATGTATGAAAGTTCAATGAAGTTTAAAAAAAAACAAAAAAATTTGTTTCTTCTAAAATTGCTGATAAATAAGCTCAAAATCTTCAATCCAATGATCCTTTTTCAATCGCTCCAAATATCGTGAAGAAGAATGAATCATGGATTCATATATTGGCATAATCTCATCAAAATCGGCTTTGCTTTTTTTCAACATATCATCCTTGCAACAAGCCCAATCCATCAAAATAAAATAATGATCCTTCGCTTGTTTCGAATATCCCGTTTCTTCTACACCTTGATCTGATGAAACATCTTTTTGAAAAAATTGATCTGTCATCGAAATCGCACCTACGACAACTGCGGCGCCAATACCAATGGCACATCCCTTCAATGCCACATCTTTTACATTCCATTTTGTTTTTTTCATCCAAGATAATCCTTTGGTAGGCGTATGGGCCATCATATATCCGAATACACCGGCAATGGAAAGTGCATCCACTTGAAAATTCAGCTTTGTATTTGTTTCCTGCTCATATTCATGAACCAATTTACGCAAATGATTTTTTCCATATAACAAACGTGTTTTAATCGTTCCTTCCGGTACCTCCAAAAGATCAGCCATTTCCTTCATGCTCATATCATTAAAATATCGTAACATTAAAACAACTCGCTGTGAATCACTCAATCGATCCATTAAAACACGAATCACATGCTGATCATTTTTATAATTCATTGTTGCTTGCGGTAACATATACAATCGATCTTCCTGAACATGATTCTTGTACCAAATGCCATCTTCATCCAATTCCACTGTTTTTCTGGAACGAAACAGATTCTTGCATTTATTGACCACAATGCGATTCAGCCATGGTTTAAAAAGATTGTCGTCATGCAGCGTTTGAATGGACTTTTTTATCTGGATGAATGTATCCTGTAAAATATCTTGTGCATCCGCATCACTGTGGCACATCTCAAATGCGATGAAATATACAAGTTTGTGATAACGCGCATATAATTCATCAAATGCAGAATCATCATTATTTTTTAAACGCTTTACCAATTCTCCATCAGAAAGATCATGTTTCATTTTGTCCACCTCTTTTTTTAATCTTATGCGAAACAATTACAATTGTCAATAATAAAACAAAGTTTTTATAAAAAATTGTATTTTTATCCATAATTTGGCAATAAAAAAATAAATATTTTTCATTTCTTTTACTAAATTTAAAATAAATAAAAAATACGTCGAATCAACGACGTATCCATCATTCCTCAAAATTTAGATAACAACACATTTCATACCATTGTTCACCACCCCATGTAGAATGAGAAATACCTCGGTTTTGAAATCCGAATTTTTCATACATACGGATCTTTGATTTTGCACAAGTTAAAATCAAACTTTCTCTTTTTTTATCAAATTCTCTACGCATAAATGCATACATAAGTGTTTTGCCAATCCCTTGTTTTTGATACATCGGAAGAACGCAAAAACCTAATATCATCATATTTTTCCCATTGGGATCATGCAACTCAGCATGATCAAAGAATTCGTCTCGAAATTCATCTTCATCGGTAGAAATGCCATTAATGAAACCAATCATATTACCTGAATTCTGATCGATCGCAACAAGGAACAAGTCAGCAGCTTTATAAATTCTCTCTTGAATCATTTTCTCGCTACATGCTTCATGCGGAGCAAAACATGCTTTTTCAATCTGCACCCTGAAATGATTCTTCCGTATGAATTTCTCGTATTATAAAGCGCTCATAAACCTTTTGATTTAAAAAGTATGATTTCTTTTCCATAAGCAATCCTTTCCCTATGTTCATCATCTTATCAAACATGAACAGGAAAATCAATCTGCGCATAATAAATTAACTGCAAAAATCATACAAGATTCTGATCTATCCCCTGTCAAGTAGATAAGCATTATCATCATATATTGTGACCCGTTTATATAGATTTACCTCTATTCATATCTTTGCATATTTGCATTGTTCCTCTTTTCCCACTTTTGTAATCATTTACTGCTTCTACGTTTTCTTCTATGCCATATTTGCTTCTTCTCCCCATAGAAAAGATCTCTCCTTTCGTAAACAACTTTCTTTCTGTTGTCTACTTTAGAGAGATCATATCATTCTTACAGTTTATCCCCTTAATTAAAATGCTTTGTTTCCTCTTACATACGTCATTTCAACGGAGTAGTCGTCATTGAGAACAACGATATCTGCATCATACCCTGCAACCAGCTGACCTTTGCGATCATCTACTTTCAACAGACGTGCAGGATTCAATGTACAGGAATTCAATGCTACATCAAATGGCACCAATGCTTTTTCCACCAATACCTTCAATCCTTCATTGACTTTCAATGTAGATCCGGCCAGACCTTTTGTTGTCGTCAAATGAGCGGAACCATCCGGATACAATTCAATTTCATTACCGCCGAACAGTACTTTTGTGCCAACCGGCAATCCTTTTACCATCAATGCATCGGTAATCATGACCGCATAATCCCTACCCTTCGCAGTGAAATAATCATTTAATGCGGCAGGTGTTGAGTGATTGCCGTCACAAATTACTTCGCCATAAACATCACGGAATCGCATAGCGGCACCTACGAGTCCCGGATCACGATGATGGAACGGCGTCATTCCATTGAATACATGCGTCATACTTCTGGCGCCATTCGCGATGCCCATGCTTGCTTCTTCATATGTAGCCGCAGAATGTCCAATGCTTACCACAACGCCATGATCCGCACAGTATTTTGTAAGCGCAAAATCTTCATCTTTTTCCGTCGCCATCGTAATCACTTTAATTAGTCCATCCGCTGCGTTTTGAAAGCGTTCAAACTGTTCAATGGTTGGTTTCACAATACATTGTTCTGGCTGAGCACCTTTGTATTTCATATCGAGATAAGGTCCTTCAAAATGAATACCGAGAATTTCTGCACCTTCATAGCCATCTTTTACAACTTTTGCCACATTTTTAACCGCGTTCGTCAAAACTTCTTCGGTTTGCGTAATCGTTGTTGGGCATATACCGGTAACACCTTCTTCCGGAATGTTTTTCATCCAGTGACGCAAGCCATCCTCTGTCGCATCATTGGTATCCCATCCATAAGCGCCATGCGTATGGATATCAATAAATCCGGGAACGATACGTTTTTCACCATAATCTTCATCTACTGGTTTTGTACCATATTTGAAGATATTTTGAATTTTGCCATTTTCTACTTCGATCTGAGCTTCTATAAACTGTCCCAAGATCCACACACGTTTACTTTGAATTATCATTGATTAAATCCTCCTTAGCAACACTATTATTATACTCCAAAAATCAAACGAATAAAATAAATATTCAAAGAAAATCTGTCTTTTGAATAAAAATGATAGCGCTGTCTTAAAATAGTAGCATATCAGTGGACATTTTGTAAAAAAACAAGTACAATAAAGAAACGAAATAAAAGGAGCGATTACACTATGAAACAAGCAATACCAATCTGTGAACATATGTACTGGGTCGGCGTTCATGACTTCAACTGTCGCCATTTTCATGGCAATATGTTTCCCATTGAAGATGGCGCAACCTATAATTCCTATCTGATTGTAGATGAGCAAATCACTGTAATTGATACTGTAGAAGAAGAATTTATAGACATCATGCTGGAGCGCATCCAATCAGTGATCGGTGATCGTCCGGTGGACAATATCATCGTGCAGCATGGAGAGCCAGATCATTCCGGTGGATTTTTGAAATTCATGCAGGTTTATCCAAATGCGCAGCCATATGCATCAAACGCAGGTGTAAACATCATGATGAAACAGTATTTTAAAGATTTCGACTATAAAAAAGTGAAAACAATGGATGAAATTTGTACCGGTGGATATCATTTGACATTTATTGAAATGCCGCTGATCCATTGGCCGGATAATATGATGACCTATGTCAAAGAAGCCAATATCTTATTCTCCAATGATGCATTTGGTCAGCACATTGCGGGATATGATTTATTTGATGATTTGCATAGTTTAAGCAAATGTATAGAGAAAGCAAAGGAATATTATGCGAATATCGTGATGCCTTATGGAGAGCGTGTAGAAAAAAAGCTTAAGGAAATACTTGCCTTACAGTTGCCAATCAAAATGATTGCGCCATCCCACGGTGTTATATGGCGTACCTATATTCAAGAATTATTGGATGCTTATATGGAATTTGCGACATTTGCCGGCAAGGACAAAGTTGTAATCATCTATGAAAGTATTTGGCGTCATACGCAAAAGATGGCAGAGGCGCTTGCGGAAGGAATCGGCACAAATGGCGTCAGCGTAAAAGTATACAAAGAAAGCATTACATCCAGTACGCTTATGATGAAAGAAATCTTAGACGCAAAAGCCGTTCTCATTGGCAGCGGTTGTTATAACAATGACATGGCCAGCAATATCAGCGGTTTGTTGGCAAAATTAAAGACGTGTCATATCAAAGGCAAGAAAGCCCTTGGATTTGGTTCCTATGGTTGGTTTGGTAAAACTGTCTTTAACATCAATGAAAAACTATCAGAAGCTGGATTTACATTATTCGATGAAGAAACGCTTTCAATCAATTATACACCAAGTGAAAATGATTTGAATCGATACATAGAAATTGGAGAACATATTGCGAATGCGATAAAAAAGCAGTAAAAAGCATCGAAATGATGCTTTTTCTTATCACTTGCTTTTATCCTCATATGCTTATCCATTCAAATTGATGTTCATAACTAATGTTCATAACTATTGTTTCATAGTTTTTAATACCTTTTTGATTTTACGTTTTTTTCCTTTTGTATTCGAGCATAACAAAATCACAATGATAATTGCGCCAATCACCATACTTCCATATGTGATATAGGATGGAACGGTTTCTTCATCACTCCAGATATTTCGTTTTGCGGCCTTAGCCATTTCTTGGGATTCTTTTAATTCATCTGTATAGGCATAATCACCATAAAGATAAGCAACTTCTGCCAGTCCTTCTTCCACCAACATTTTCTGTAACAGTTTATCGTCCACGAAAATCCATGCAAGATCTCTTCCATATTTATCCGTTTTATCACTGCCATCATCATATTCCATCTGTATTTCGTTCGCCTGTTTTAACGCATCGCAAGTAAATGTGCTGGCTTCTTTGCCATATGGTTCCTTTTCTTTTGTATATTCCGGCGTATCGATTGCCAAAAAACGCACCGTCGTATCCTTACCGTCAATCAGAAAATGTGCTGTATCCCCATCAGTGCATTTGGTAAGCGTGATTGTCTTTCTTGTATTCGCATCCACATGTTGTATGATGAAACAACCAATCAAAAGACTGATCCATAACCATGATTTTTTCATCGCATTCATCCTTTCGTCTGTTTCTATATTTTACAACACTTATAGATGGATGAGAAGATAAAAAAGCTTTATAAGTTACTCGTTGGCAAAAAATACGTGAAATGAAAATCAAAAACACAACGTTCATTCATAACTACCTTTCTCCTAAGCAAATAAGCCATAACACCCCTTCTATAATCTACATATGCTATCCAACATAAAGAAATGAAACAAACAATACAAAAGAACCGCAATCCAATGATTCCATTATCATCGACCAGCGATTCTCTTATTTTCATATCATGTATTTTGATAATTACTCAAATAAACCGTTCCTCTTACACAAACAAGATTTATTTTGCGCTTTCACCACTTTCGCTATTATCTTTTTCAGCTTCTTGTTTTTCCATCTCATCTTCCAATTCTTTCACTTTTTCACTGCTGAACCATTTCTGTGTCAGTTTATCCAATTCGCCGTTTTCTTCAAGTTTTTTAATAACTTCATTTACTTGCGCACATAATTCTGTATTGCCTTTCTTAAACGCAAAGCAGTTACCTGTTGAATTTCCTTCCGCCTCTAATTGGAAATATGTCAAAATCGGATTGTTTTCCAAAAATTGATCTGCGATTGCTTTCTCTACAACCACAAAATCAATACGCTTTGTTTTAATTTCTTGTACCATATCTCCAATGCTCTTTCTTGGATCTGTTTTTAATTGATATTCATCTTTAATATCATTGATCGCAGATTCTTGAATGGTACCGATCTGAACACCAACTTTTTTCCCTTTGATGTCTTCCGTTTTCTTAATATCGCCATCTTTCAGTGTCAATACAAAGTTCGCTGTTTCTTCTTTAGAATCATAATAGATTTCAGAAAATTCCACACTTTCAGCGCGACCCGGTGTTGGAGACAAACCCGCTGCGACCATATCGCCTTTTCCGGAATTGACTGCCCCAATTAATGCATCAAAATCAATATCTTCCCATTTCACTTCATCATAGCCAAGCTCTTTGGCAACCATTTCCGTTAGTTCAATGTCAAAACCTACCAACGCACCATCACTCATACGCACTTCATACGGTGGATAACCGGAATTTGTCAATACCGTCAGTACTTTCTTTGCGCCGCTACCTCCACAGCCTGCTAATACAATCAAACTCGTGAAAGCCAATGCAAATAATTTCTTCATATTGTTTTTCCTCCTTATTTTTATAACATGTTTGCGACAAATTGTCTTGCACGCTCTGTTTTCGCATTTGTAAAAAATTCATCCGGACTGCTGCATTCCGCAATCTGACCGGCATCCATATATAAAATATAATCCGCCACTTCTCTGGCAAAGGCCATTTCATGTGTGACAACGATCATTGTCAAACCGGTATGTGATAAACTTTTCAACACTTTCAAAACCTCTGTGGTCATTTCCGGATCCAATGCGCTTGTCGGCTCGTCACAAAGCAACACTTCCAGTTCCATGGCCAATGCCCGTGCAATCGCCACACGCTGTTTTTCGCCACCGGATAGCTGATGCGGATACGAATCCACACGATGTCCCAGTCCAACCTTTTCCAACATCTGTACCGCTTTCGCATAGGCATCTGATTCACTCATCTTTTTCACCTTCATTAAAGCATATGCTACATTCTTTTTTGCATTCATATGCTCAAACAAATTGAAATTCTGAAAAACCATACCCATTTTTTCTCTTACTTTGGTAAGATCTGTTTTAGCGTCATTGACCACAACATCATCCAAGGCAATGGTACCGGAAGTTGGAACTTCCAACATATTCAAACAGCGAATAAAGGTTGATTTACCCCCGCCACTGGATCCAATAATCGCATATGTTTTGCCATCCTCAAATGTAAAATTCACATCTTTCAATACTTTAATTTCTTTACTGTAATCCTTGTATAAATGTTCCACCTTAATCATATTTCAATTTCCTTTCCAGATAAGATCCTATAAAACTCAATATCTTGTTTAGAATGTAATACGCAATCAATACGATGGTCAATGGTTCAAAGAACAAATACAAACTTCCCTGTACAATGGAAGAACGACGCATCAAATCCATGATTCCGACAACTGAAACAATGGACGTTTCCTTCGTCAAGGCAATGAACTCATTAAACATTGCCGGCAACACATTACGCAGTGCCTGTGGGATTATAATATCTTTTGTTATATCTTTGTTTTGTACGCCCAAAGCCTTTGCCGCTTCGATTTGTCCTTTGTCAATACCGTCAATGCCTGCACGCATGACCTCAGCTAAATATGCCCCGGAATTGAGTGAGAACACAATGACACAGGATACCCATCCGGGCCAGTTCGTATGAATCAACTGCGGCAAGGCAAAATGGAAGAAGCTCAGTTGTACATAGGCCGGCGTTCCACGAAAGAAATCAATATAGCCAGAAAAACAAGCGCCGACAATGCCGCCTCTTCGTTTAGCCAAAGCAGCGATAAATCCTATAATACATCCAACAATCGCTGTTCCAAGCGACATGGCAATAATAATTGGTATTCCCTGTAAGATAAAAGGTATATAGGGAACAATACGGTCAAATCTTAAATACATTTCTAACGCCTCCTCAAATAAAAACGCCCTTCGTTTGAAAAACAAAGGACGATCATCATCGCGGTACCACCTTACTTCTGATTTCGCTATGAAATCAGCGCTCTTTCCTTTAACGCAAGGCACTACGTCATCATCTCAGGTTTCAATACCTTCGCTGATGCTGCTCCCAGACACGTTCTTTCTTACTTCATTGGCTGATTTTCACCAATCATCAGCTCTCTTTTTACAATGGTGTTCAGAAATACTACTTCTGTTCATCGCTTTTGCTTTTTGTATTATACCATCCCTACTTGAAAAAGCAACATTTTTTTACATTTTATGCAGTTGCATCCGCAAGTAAGCAACATGGTCTTTCTATCTTATGCGTGAAACTGCATAAGAATACTACTTTTCTTCCTCAGACAGCCATTTTTTCACCAGCTTGTCAATTTCACCGTTTTCCTGCAGCTTTTTGATCGCTGCGTCCACTTCACTTTTTAATTCCGTATTGCCTTTTTTCATTGCGAAACAAGTTCCGGATTTAATACCATCCGTATCCAACTGAAAATACTTCAATTCCGGATAAGATTTTAGATATTCATCAGCAACAGTACGATCCACAAGAACGAAATCCAAACGTTTTGCCAAAATTTCCTGAATCATATCGCCGACACTTTTTCTTGGATCGCTCGTCAAATCATACTCATCTTTGATATTGTTAATCGCTGTCTCTTGAATCGTACCAATCTGCATACCGACTTTTTTGCCTTTGAGATCTTCCATCGCATCGATGCCGCCATCTTTCAAAGTAACAACATAATAGGCAGTTTCTTCTTCGGCTGTATAATAAGGAATGGAAAATTCCACGCTTTCTTCACGCTCCGGAGTTACTGCCAAAGCTGCTGCGACCATATCACCTTTGCCGGTATTGACTGCGCCAATCAGCGCATCAAAATCCAAATCTTCCCAACGCACTTCTTCATATCCCATTTCTTTTGCGACCAATTCGGTCACTTCAATATCAAATCCGGTTAACGTTCCATTTTCCAGACGCAATTCATATGGCGCAAAGCCGGAACTGGTCAAACCCACAAATACTTTTTTATCATCTTGTTTGTCTCCTCCACAGCCTGCCAGTATGAACAAACTTGTTAAAGCGATGGCACATAATTTTTTCATTGTCGTTTCCTCTCTTTCTTTATGTTTTCATAAGGCTTTTATATCACAGATAAATAAAAACGCCCTCTGTATCTATACAAAGGACGATGTTCATCGCGGTACCACCTTACTTCTGATTTCAATATGAAATCAACGCTCTTTCCTTTAACGCAAGGCACTACGTCATCGTCTTAGATATGCAAATCTTCGCCGATGCAACTCCCAGACACGTTCTTTCTTACTTCATTGACTGATTCTCACCAACCATCAGCTCTCTTTTCACAATGATGTTCAGAAATACTACTTCTGTTCTTTGTTTTTATGGTCTGTATTATACCACGTCAAAATGAAAATGCAATAGTTTTTTTACATATTTTTTATGAAAATATTTTCATTTATTTCAGAAAGCCTTCTACGATAACTTGTTCCGCTTCTTCTGCACTTAGTCCAAACGTTTGTAATTTCATCAACTGATCATTGTTGATCTTACCAATGGCTGCTTCATGTACGATTTGCGCTTCCACATGATTGGCGGAAATTTCCGGAATGGAGGATATTTTGGCGTGATCCATCAAGATCGAATCACATTGGATATGAGCGCGGCATGGTGCATTACCTATCGCAATCGGATGAAACACCTGCACCGAATCATCTTTACCCACAGAACGCGATACAATCTGCACAACGCTGTCTTCCCCATCCAAAGAAACGACAACATCGGAGTCAGCACGCTGTGCATCATGCGTCATTAATCGCTCTGAAATCACAAGTTTGGCATGTGCTTGCAAGTAACAAGTCGTCTTTCTTTTTGTAGAATTGACACCCTTGATTTGTGATGTATCCATTTCCATATAGGATCCTTCTTCCATATGCACTATGGTGGTAGGATTCAAAATCCGCTCCCCGCTTCCTTTCCCTTCTCCCAAATGCTTTTCCACATACGACACTTTTGCATTTTTACCGATATGGAACGTATGGATTCCATCGTGCCTAGAAGCCTCGCAGCCATCATTATGAATACCGCATCCGGCAATGATTTCCACTTCACCGCCTTCTTCAATATAAAAATCATTATACACAAGATCTTGCAGGCCGCTTTCACTTAAAACAACAGGAATATGTACTTTTTCATGTTTCGTATGTGCTTTTACAATGATATTGATTCCCGGCTGATCCGTTTTTGGCACAATCTGTACATTCTCCGTGGAATGACGTTCCACGCCCACCGCGTTGCGGCGCAAATTAAATGCGGTTCCCGGCTGAAAACCACGAATGCCGGCAATTTGTTCCAACAAATGTCGTTCTTTATCGTTCATATGATCACCTATTTCTTATATGCGCATGCATGAAATTCACGCATTAAATCAGGCAGAATCGCATCTTTTTCGCCACGTTTCGCTATGCGTCCGTTTTCCAGCACAATGATTTCATCCGCCATTTGCATAATTCGTTCTTGATGAGAAATGAGTAAAATACTCATATCCTTATTTTGATGAAGCTGTTGAAACGTCTCCACCAGTTTGGCAAAACTCCACAAATCAATACCGGCTTCCGGTTCATCGAATATGGCCAGTTTTAAATCTCTTGCCAGTAGTGTAGCAATTTCGATTCGCTTTACTTCACCACCGGATAAAGATGCGTCAACATCTCGATACAAATAGTCATTTGCACAAAGTCCCACTGCGCTTAAATATGTGCAACAAGCGTCATGACTCAATTCTTTGCCATGTGCCAGTTGTAACAGCTTATACACGCTCATTCCTTTGAATCTAGCCGGCTGTTGGAAGGCATAACCGATTTTCAGTTTGGCACGTTCATCAATCGACATCGATGTGATGTCTTTTCCCTCCCACAAAATCTGTCCTCCGGTTGGCTGTTCAATGCCCATGATCAGCCTTGCCAAAGTCGATTTTCCTCCGCCATTTGGGCCGGTAATGACTGTAAAGCTTCCTTGCGGAAATACAGCGCTGATATTTTGAATAATGGCATGATGATTCACTTGAAATGATAGATTGGATAATGTAAGCATTCCTTTCACCTCATCGTTCTGCTTGCATATTCTACCACATTTTTCACTTCGTTACATCTAAAACGATGGATTTATAACAAAAATATGCTTATATCATATTTTCCTTAATTTTCCATTTCATTTTCAACTTGAATATGATTATTTTCATATAGATATCCTCTAAGCTTTTTCATCAATTTTTCTGAGAAATTTAGAACTTTTCGTTAATAAAAGTATTCTATATATTGTAGGACACCCGAGTTTGCCACCTAAAATTATGAATATTAAATCATTAACTTAGTTATAGTCCTTATTTTATCGCATTTTTTGCGGTTTTTTTATTGCTTTTTTTTATGATTTGTGTTATTATTTATGTAGTACATAAGTATATATAGGAGGTGTTTTCCTTGTTCGTTGAAAAATTTTCTAATAATGGTATCGATTAT
>CAJTIT010000014.1:0-76564 GCA_910576345.1 Erysipelotrichales bacterium | reverse complement strand
GTGTTCGTATCTTATGAAAAGGTGAAGATTCTATAATTTCCATATATTCTAAATAAATATAGAATGCTTTGATACTGGCAAGTTTTCTTTTAATCGTTTTTGGCTTTACATATTTATGGTTTAAATAACAAATAAAATCATTGATCTTTTTTGTATTATCTTGATCAATACCAATATAGGCAGCATATTGATTAACATCTATTCGATATGCTTTTAATGTTTTTTGGCTTAATCGCTTTCTTAATTCGCAGTCTTTAAAATATTCTATACTATATGCTTTTATTTCTTTTTCATTCATTGCATTTCCTCCTGCTTATATAGCAAACGTATTATACCGCAATGAATCGATAATGGGTCGGTTTTTCTAAGGATAATAAGAAGTTATCTATTATATAAGATTAGCATTGTTTTTAAGGAGGCAATAAAATGTTAGATAAATACACTTTAATAATCTCAATGCATGCAGATCCTGCAATGCCACCAGGCTATGAGGAATGGGGAGGAACTCATACATACATGAAAGAGCTACTTGATGAGTTTACTAGAAATCATCAATATTGCATTCTAGTTACTAGATTATCAATGAGATACCTACCTATAAAAGAAAAATACAGTGAGTTTTGCTCCATATATCGTCTTCAGAATGGCGAGACAGAGCCAATGAGCAAATTAAAATTAAGAGATTTTCATAATGAAAACGTTATCGCAATAAAGAAAATAGTTGACGAATTAAAACAGAAACCTTCTGCATTACATAGTGTTTACTGGAATAGTGGCAGAATAGCAATGGAATTGTCTAAGATATTTGAGATTCCTTTTGTACATAGCGTAATATCCAATTCAAAAGGGAGAGTATTACGAGGTGCTAAAGAGCCCATTTCTGATAGAGCTATTTATGAACAACAGATTTTTGATGCCGCTAAGGAAATCTTATGTGTTTCAGAAGATGAAAAAAATGATCTTATCAAACTTTATAATATACCTGAACATAAACTTACCGTCGCAGGTCAATATATTGATGAATCTTTTCTTTTTCCATCACATGATTTAAATGACTTTCCACTTTTAAATTGTAAAAATTTAAAACAGGAAACTACTGATATCGGCTATACTTATAATAAAGTATTTCACAAAACATTTGAAACAGATACGTTCTGGATTCAAAAATCCTTTGTTTATTTTGGAAGAATCGATAAAAGTAAAGGCATACATATTATTATACAAGCATGGTACATACTGTATAAGAAATACAAGCATATGTGCCCACCTTTGTGGATAATTGGCGGTAGTTTGTCGGAAATCATCGAAATGAGAAAAGAATTAAAACAATGCGTTGCTGAGTTAGACAACTTAGAACGCAGTTATCAAATCGTATGGTGGGGATATGTAGACTTTAAAGGAATTAGTACAATATTATTAAAAGCAAATTCTGTAATTATGCATTCATTGTATGAACCCGGTGGTAGGGTGGCTGTAGAAGCCATGTGTGAACAAGTACCAGTTATAGCTACTCCGCGAGGATTTGCACAAGATATTATTATTGATTGGAAAAACGGTTTCTTAGTTAATTATAGTGACAAAACTTTATTAGCGCATAGAATGGAACATTTTATACGACAACCACTTTTGTCTAACGTGTTAGGAAGACAGGCACGTAAAGATGCATTAGAAATCGTTAAAAAATGGAATTTCACTAATCGACACTTTACAGCATATGGTGTTAACCAAATAGTAAAGGAAATGAAATACGATAAAAGCAATGTAATATTGTCAAATAATCAAATAGATATATATCCTTTTTTATCTATACCATTATCAAACAATTATATTTTAAAGAATCTCGAAGATAAATCCTATACTCTTTGTCATATTGATTCTTCTTTTAAACCACAAGAGAATGAACCGTTTATTGCGCGAATTCTAACTGATAAAGAAAATGTCATGGTTAAACAGCATCAAACACGAATGGCTACAGATTTATTATTCAATCCATTATTAAATACTGAATATGCAATTTCCGGACATACATACTATTCCATTGAAAAAGCATTTTATCAGCGAAATGAAAATGAAATTGCTATTTCATTTGATGATGAGCATCTTCTTGTCTATGTGCATGAATTATCCATCCCTAATAGAAACAGTTTTGATTTTATTGATAACTGTTTAAAATATATAGAATCAACATTAAAAAGATTTCCTTTTTCTGACCAATTAAAACCTTTGGAAAAATTACAAAATAACGGAAATAGTATCGATGATTTAAATACCTATTTCACGAAATTAAACCATATATTTTCTGATTTTATATTTGAACGTAACTGTTTCTTTTCACCAAATCTTTGCTGGAAGATTGCTCCATATATCATTAAGTATAATTCAGATAGTATCACAAATCAAACAATGATGATGCTCCAAAATGCGATAGATTTTTTCAGCAAAAAATCATATCCTTTATCAAAAAAAGATCTATACATTATTAATCCATTAATGAAATTAAATGATATTTTCATGTATGGAAGGAATATGGTTCATATTAACCATGAGCATACATCCATAGGTCCTTGTGAAGCTACTTTTGCTAGTTTGCTATATGATTATTGTTATAATATTCCAACTGAGCATTTATCCATCATTTTATCAAAATTATTAAATAACACCTCATTACAACAATTTAATCTAACAATGTTGCTTTCATTGATGGCATATCATTCTTTTTATAATCTCATAAAGGATATGGTACAATCCATAGAAAAGAAACGAACAAAAAATTATGATTTACTAGAAAATATTTTGAATGTGGCTTATGAATATACTTTTGCTGGCACCACATCAAGATGATGAAATACTAAGTGCATGTTTGTTTTTGAAAAAGCACAAGGAATTGGGTGATAATATAAATATTGTATTTGCTACAAACGGAGACTTTTTTGGAGATAAAGTTGCAAAGATTAGATATAAAGAAAGCTGCAGCGCTTTAAATCAATGTGGTATTCAATGTGAGCAGATTCATTATATGGGATATGGAGATACTGGCATGGAATTAAATCGTAGTTTTTTGTGGAAATTATACTGTGCCAAGAGCACGGTATGTTTTTCAGCTAACAATCATCAATACACTTGGCATCCTGCTAAACAAGAGACAATTCACAAATTATTTACAGGAGAAGAGGCTATATATTGTCGTAAATATTTCTTAATGGACTTATATAACATTATAAATAAATTCCAACCCGACTTATTAATAATACCGTCTGGCTTGGATAGACATGGTGATCATAAAGCAGTATCTTTTTTCGTTAATGAGATAGCGAAAAAAATACCGAATAATTATAAAACTTGGTGTTATCTAATTCATACCGCAAAAGAATCAAAATGGCCTAACAGACAGGCGAATCACTTTATAAAACCTTCAGAAGTATATTCTAATGTATGGAAAAAGAGAATATCAATTCAATTCTCTTATCAAGACTGTTTGTTTAAAAAAAATGTTATTGATTCTTTTAAAAGTCAATATCCTAAAGCAAATTCAAACTTCTTATTATCTTTTGCCAAAACGGAAGAAATATTTTTTCAATATTAAGCAAGCATGTACAAATATTTTCCGACTGCATATGAACAATCTTTAAAATACACATTTTTATATCTGCCATCAGTAAGTTGCTTCACATGTTCTGATATCTGTTTCATTAAATGTGTTAACCCAAAATCAGATAGAATTGTTTCTTTTGATTTATTTCTGTGGTACGTACTTATGAATAGCATTAAAGCAAAGTATTCTCTTGTTATTTTGAAATCTTTCTGACAAGATAGTTTAGATAATTTGTCTTTGTAAATATCTTTGAAATCTAGATAAGCACTATTTAAAATAGACATGGACTCCTGTAAAATCCCTAATTTAGAAAGTAAGACTGCATAGTTTAGCTTATATCTCCAATCATAAAGCGGATAGCAATAATTATCGCTAAGTGAAACAGCTTCATAAAAAAATATTTTTGCTCCTTCTAAATTATTCTTGCAGATTTCTAAGCAACCTTTTATATTATATAAACGTCCCAATTCATTGAATACCCCATTAGATTCCATGATTTTAATTGCTTCTTCGCAATATGTTTCTGTAAGATTATATTGTTTTGAACAAATAGCTGCCATACATCGATCAACATATTCATGAAATGGTAATGGATAATATTCTGATGAAAATCTTTGAAGCATTAAAATGATTTTATTGAAATATTCTAAAGATTTATAGGGATCATTATAAAAATTCATGCATCCAATATGGGAATAATATTCTCTTTTTACCTCTATAGAATTTGGATATTCTATGATTGTTTTTTCAAAACATTTCATTGCTTTCTCATTGCCATATATTTCCTTGATGCTTAATACATATATGATATTTATTCCTGCTAAAAACTGATTCAAATCATTTGTATCTAAATATTCATTTTGAAGGTAGTAACGCTTTGTTAGCATCCAGCTATCATGAAAGTTGCATTTTTCAAATAAATAAACACACTTAAAATAATCGTATTTTAATTGAAACACATATTGCTTCTCTTTGGGAATATTGTCAATAAGTTGGCCATAAGACTGGATGAGCGAATAGAAATCTTTTGATGCTATATCTTTTTGTATTTCCCTTGTTTTCAATTCTTTTTCTAATATGACTAATTGTTCTTCTGCATTTAGGAAACTTTTGTTATCTTTTATAACTTGAATATATTCTATTACTTCTGAATAATGCCGATGTTTCATTGCATGGTCTATACATTTATTTAGTAATTCTATGGCATGTAACTGTTCGTTTAGTGCCAATTCAATTCGGATTGCAATATCTAAATAATTAAAGTCAGAAAATAACTTTGACCCTATGGTTTTCTTCAAATTATTAACATTTATTAGAAACAGATAAGAATTTAAATTTATAACTTCATCTAAGAGATATTTCGATATCTGGCTTGGAACAATCAAAGTAGCGTTGCTAAATTCTAAGAATCCTATTTGTATTAACGATTGTAAAATCTGATGCTCAGATTTATCAAATATAATTTCACTTAATTCAAAAGATATTCTATAATTACAAAGCCAAATATAATCTAATATTTTACTTGACGACATATAATACTTTCCTAGTTCCCTAGACATAAAATTAGCATAATTATGTATTAATATATTATTTAAATACTGATTTAAATCGCTATAAGATTTATTTTCTTGATAAAAATTTCTTGAATAAGACACTGCTGCTGCCAGATAAGCTAATCGGTTCCCAGTCTTTTTTATAATGCTTTTTTTAATATGATGTGGAAAATTAGGCAATGTCTTATTCAAAAATGTTATAGATTGATCTTTGTTTAAAAAAGGTAATTCTATTTCTTTCACCCTCAGTATTCCCATTTGATTGCTAAAATAAGGATCATAATTTTCCTGCACCTCATATTCTATTAAATCTTCTTCAAGGATACAGGTTATGTTATTTTCTTGCATTTCTTTACAAAAGTAAAGTAAAAATACTTGTACTTCTTTTGGAGCAAAGTCATAGCCTTCAATATGAAATACATATTTCATCTCAGTGTGTTTTTTCAATAAACCAATCATAAAATGACATAGAGTTATATTGTAGAGTTCACTTGTAACATCGGTTTGTCTTTTAGGATATAATAAGTCCTCTACAATGTTAGCAATGAATGACCCATTATTTCCAAAATTTCTCTTAACGATATTTACAATCCTGTCAATAGTCTCTTTCGAAAATTCTTGTGCTATGCTAGAAAAGGGAACGCCACAAATGGAAAAAAGAATTTCAATTAACAACTGTGTTTGAGATGGGTATATATTAGCAGTGATTTGAATTTTTTTACCTTTTAATTTTTCAACAAGAGCATTCGCAAAAGCTGTTTTTCCTGTACCTTTCGCTGATTTTAATAATAAGATTCGATTACTTGCTAGATTACATAAAGCCTGCTCAAATGAATCAGAGAATATTTCCATTATAAAATTAGATTCTTGATTTTCGTTTTGGTTCTTATTATTAAACAATTGTTTGTAAATATCTTTTTGATATAAATCTAATTTAAAAATATCATGCGTTTTTACATTGGTAACAGGTTTATTTAAAAGCGCATTTAATTTTTCTGAAATCTCAATTTTATGAAAATATACAAATTGTGCTATTTCATCTCCAATAACTATTTTGATATTAAAAAATGCCTTGTCGTTAAATGCCTTAAAATTTTGAGATAATTGTTTTGTATAGCCAGTATTAGTTAATACCACTAAAGCAATTGCACCTTCAACATATGCGATAACTAAGTTTGCCGAAATATCACGTAGATTTAACGTTTTAGATCTTAATTTACATTCGAAATAAATATGATGTGCATTATGCTTTTCATCATAAATTCTAACGAGTGCATCGTAACCGCCATCCTTCTGATACTCGGTCGATTTTATATCAACAAAATAATCTTTGAATAACAACTGAATTATTTTAATTGATAATTTTTCAAAATCTTTACTAAGCTCCTGAGCAGCAGTTTTTTGCATGATCTACTCCTTTATTATAAATAACTTCTTATTATCCTTAGAATAATGAAAACTTCATATTATAAACTCTTTAATTATATCGATTTCTTTATTCTCTGTCGGTCGTTTTTTCCATATTATGTAATTTTTAAAAAACTTATTACAATATAAATGAATACCATATACAAAACTTCTTCTTTATATCTACTTTATTTCACAAATATAAAAAACATTGAATTTTTTAGCACTCTCTATTGACGAGTGCTAAAAATAGGTTTATAATAGCATTAGAAATTAAGAAACAAGATTGAACATCCTTAATTTCTAGTATGGCATACATGATAAAAGAAAAGGAGCGATGACTTATGAGGATGCCTAGTATTTTTTCAGATAATTTTATTGATGACTTTTTTGATTTTGATCCATTCAGAGGACTTCGTAGTATGGACTCCGGAAGTTTAATGAAGACAGACATTAAAGAACACGCAAATGTGTATATTTTGGAAGTAAGCCTTCCAGGATATCATAAAGAAGATATTATGCTGGAATTAAAAGATGGCTACTTGACTGTAAGTGTCAACGCAGATAAAAACAATGATCAAGTGGATGAAAAAACAGGAAAGTACATTCGCAGAGAACGTTATTATGGTTCCGCAAGCAGGAGTTTCTATGTTGGAAAAGATATGCAACAAGAAGAAATCAGAGCCAAATATGAAAATGGATTATTATATATCGCAGTGCCAAAGAAAGAATCATCTCGGCAAGAAATTGATCAAAAACGTTATATTCCTATTGAGGGAAGATAACAAATACGGACCTTTGAATCATACATTCAAAGGTTTTTTAATACATTTCTTACCATTCATCAATCATAAAAACTGCCATTTCAATAATCAACCAAACACGAAAGTAAAATGCAGCCAAATAAGGAAGTAGACATTGATATTTCTTGTGTAGATAATATGTTGAGAAGTCTTGCGTAAGCAAGATGATTGATGCGCCCTTTGTCAAGCGTTTCCACTATTCATAATGATATTGCGACGGGGAATGACGAAAGTATTTCAGACAAGACAATATCCAATTACCTTGATGCACTTGATTGTTTCTTCGTATATGAAAACATATTCGCTTGGAAGCCTTCTCTACGTTCCAAAACAGCGATTCGCACATCTTATAAACGCCAATTTTCTGATCCTTCGATTGCTACCGCAACCATGCGTCTTACACTGAAAAAACCATTGGAAGATTTCAAAAAAACGTGCCTAATTGCACGTTTTTTCAGTTTTAGAAACAAATCATTATTTATATCGCACACCCTCTTTTGTTTGACGAATGACATCTTCCATCGTCTCTAAAGAAACACCCCCAGATAACTGACCATAAATACTTTGATCTCGATCAATCAAAAAACTGGTTGGGAAAGCACTGATGCCATAATTCATAAATGCTTCACCACTTGTATCAAATAAAACCGGAAATGTAAGATTTCTTTCTTTTAAGAATGCTTGAATTCCTTCCATATCCGTTTCTTTTGGACTATCCGGATACACAAGCGTTATGACGGCTACATCATCACTATCTTTATATTTATCATACAATGCCTGAATCGCATCCAACTCATCCACACATATCGTACACCACGTCGCCCAGAAATTTACATAAACAACTTTTCCTTCAAAATCAGAAAGTGAAACAGTTTCACCATATTGATTTTGAAGTGCGAACTGCGGCGCCATAATTCTATCCTCCGTTGTTTCACTTCCCTGCACACCAGAACTGTTTCCACCGGTACCGCCGCCCAAAAGGCTTAAATAACCGGAAAACATTAAGATACCCATGAGAATGAGTATAATTGCGCCAACCTTTACGATCACTTGCAGCACTGTATCATGACGACGCATAAACAAAACAGCTTCCTTCGCAAAAAAGCCAAGTATAAGAAACGGCAATGCAAACCCAATCGCATAACAGATGATCAATAAAAGTGAAGAAAAGAAACTTCCTGTATTAGATGCCAAAATCAAAATGGACGCAAGCGCCGGTCCAATACAAGGTGTCCAAGAAAAACTAAACGTGAACCCCATCACAAAAGCCAAAACAGGATTCATTCTCTTTCCTGCAAAATTCACAGAGATATGAAATGTTTTCTGTAAAAAGGATATACGAAAAACACCCAATTGCACAAGACCAAGAAAAACAATCAAAAGTCCGCCAATTCGCATCATCCACACAGACGCAGAATGAAAAAACGAAGAGATCCAAGTGATTGATATGTTCAGTAAAATTAATGCCGCAAATATTCCCAATATAAATGAAAGCGTAAAGAAAAGTGTTTTCTTTCTGGATGGTTTTTCATCTTCCAAATTGCCGCTGAAATAACCAAGATAAATTGGCAGAAGCGGCAACACGCAAGGCGAAAAAAAAGAAATTAAGCCTTCAACAAATGCCATCCAAATACCTATATGCTCCATATTACCATCAAACATGTAAATCCCTCAATTCTCATAGGTATAGTATAGCATATGGCATCCTTTATCCGCAACTTTAATAAATCCACAATAAAGTTTAAATCCAACCATCTAATTTAATTATAAACTTGCATTATGGTATATCAAACCCTTTATGGGGTGAAATAGGAGTAAAGTAACCTTTTATACAATTTGGATTGCATATGCATATTTGAATATGTGTTTTTTCTTTAAACGCAGAACCCTCATAAGGTGGTTCTCCTTCTGTAAATATTCCTCGAACAGAATCAAACATTGCTTTTTTTTCCTGAGAATTAAAATCATGGATTTGTTGAATAACGGCACAATCTAAATCACGCAATAATACATCTGTAGTCTTTTTGGATGGTCTATTCTGTGGTATTTTGTTACCAACCATTTCACAGCGTAATTTTAAAATTTCATATCCTTTTCGCAAAATGTCCGCACTTGCACTATCTGTTAAATTTAAGCAATAGCCCAAATCTATTACAGCGCCAATAACAGCCCCTTCATCTTCCCCATACCTGTGAATCGCCCATTCCAATGCACGTTGATAATTTTGTTCCCAGAAATATATACCGTTTCCTAACCAATCATATGAGTTGGCACTTTTCTTCAATGATCCTCCTTCCATAATAACGCTTTGAAATGTTTTCCTATGACAACCATGAAATCCAAGTACCAAATTAGAAATTTTTTTATACATAACCTTACTCCCATGAAACAATTTTCTTTTTCGTTCTTCCTGATTTCGTTGTTACTCCTGTTCTTTTTAGCGCCAATTTTGCATCTTCTAATGCATCTTCCTTGCAAATACTTTTCTGTTTCTTTAACTTTTTAATATACAGATCTAATTCCTTCGTATAACTCATCGCACTCATTTGCAATTTCATTCTATTATCCATCATGTTAACCTCCAATTTCTTTTTCATTTGTTTTTCTGTCTTCATTTTTTCACACCTCAAAATAACTATATTATTTTTAATGCGTAAATTTCGTCAGATTTTATCAATTCTGTTTATTTAATTGTAACACAAACCAGTAATTATTTGTAAGATATTTTATAAATATGAATTTTTTATTTCCCCGTATTAACGATTTACATATACGAAAAAAAAACAGCCAACATAAATGGCTGTTTCCTGTAAACCAATTCGAACAGTATCACCTATAAAGCAAATCTAAAATGCAATACATCCCCATCTTGAACAATATATTCCTTACCTTCCAATCGAAGTTTTCCCGCTTCCTTAATGGCATGCTCACTTTCTAACTGATCAATATCCGCAAAGGAATAACATTCTGCACGAATAAAACCTTTTTCAAAATCTGTATGAATGATACCCGCACACTGCGGCGCCTTCATACCTTTTTTAAATGTCCATGCACGGCACTCATCTTCACCGGCTGTTAAAAAAGTGCAAAGATCCAAAATCCGATATGCGGCTTTGATCACATGATCCAATCCACTTTCCGCAATACCTAAATCTTGTAAAAACTCTTGCTTTTCTTCTTTATCCAATTCAGAAAGTTCTTCTTCAATCTTTGCGCAAACCGGAACAACCAAATTATGCTCATCCTGTGCAAGTTCACATACACGTTGATAATATGCATTTTCATTTGGATTTACGATTTCTTCTTCCGACATGTTCGCAACATAAATCATCGGTTTTAAGGTCAATAATGAAAATGCCTTAATACGCTCACGATCATCATCGTCTAGTTCTACACTGCGAGCAGGTTTTCCACTTTCGAGTGATTCACGCAATTTTTCCATCAATGCAAGTTCTGCCAAAGCATCCTTTTCTTTGTTAGTTTTTGCCTTTCGCTCTATTTTGGAAATACGATTTTCAACTGTAGCCAAATCTGCCATAATCAGTTCCAAATTGATAATCTCAATATCGCGAATAGGATCGACACTACCTTCCACATGAGTGATATCCGCATCATCAAAGCAGCGCACGACATGACAAATGGCGTCAGTTAAACGAATATTGCTTAAAAACTGATTACCTAAACCTTCTCCTTTGGAAGCGC
The DNA here is from genome assembly GCA_910576345.1 of Erysipelotrichales bacterium. Lineage (GTDB taxonomy): Bacteria > Bacillota_I > Bacilli_A > Erysipelotrichales > Erysipelotrichaceae > C-19. The sequence continues at coordinate 65,507 of CAJTIT010000014.1, read as the reverse complement.
CTTTGACAAGTCCGGCAATATCCGTAAATTCAAATGTTGTATAAATCGTCTTTTTGGGATGAAATAGTTCCACGAGACGATCCACACGATCATCAGGCACCTCTACAACGCCAACATTGGGTTGTATGGTCGCAAATGGATAATTCGCAGCTTCCACCTGACTTTTCGTAATCGCATTGAACAGCGTGGATTTCCCTACATTTGGCAATCCTACAATACCTGCGGTTAATGGCATATTTCGTCATCCTTTCCTCTTTACTTTTCGTTTTGTTCTTCCTCTTTTGGTGCATGTTCAATCACACGCTTCAACTTTTTTTCAAATTCTGTTCTTGGAAACAGTACACTGTTTCCACACCCTTGGCACTTAATTCGAATATCTGCGCCCATACGTATGACTTTCCAATATTTTGATTTATGACACGGATGTTCTTTCTTCATTTCCACAATATCATTCAAATCATAATTCTTATCGACCATAACAATCTCCCTTCCATATAACAAGTTTACTATATTATCATTTTGCAATATCATTCCATGATATGTTTTTCATACGCATCAAACGTATTACTTAACAGCATTGCAATAGTCATGGGACCAACACCTTTTGGGACCGGTGTGATATAGCCACATTTGGACAAAACGGAATCAAAATCAACATCACCACATAACCTCTGATTTTCATCCCGATTAACACCAACATCAATAACGACAGCGCCTTTTTTGATCCAGTCCGATTGCACATAGCGTGCCTTGCCGATTGCCACAATTAATATATCTGCTTGTCTTGTAATCTCTTTGATATTTTTTGTTTTGGAGTGAGTCATCATCACTGTCGCATTTGCCTGTAACAATAATTGCGCAATCGGTTTTCCCACAATATTGGAGCGACCGATAACCACTGCGGTTTTTCCACTCAAGTCATCCAATCCTATGCGCTTCAACAATTCCATGATTCCTTTGGGCGTACATGGCAGATAAGTATTTGCACCAATCATCATATTGCCTAAATTATAAGGATGAAAACCATCCACATCCTTATCAGGATCAATCGCATGCAGCACTGCTTGTTCATCAATATGTTTCGGTAAAGGTAATTGAACAAGAATACCATCAACTTGATCATTTCTATTTAAATCTTTTACTACTTCAAGTAGTTCTTTTTGTGTCACGGTTTCATCTAGCCGCAACAGTTCATTCTCCATGCCAGTGGCAATGCATGCTTTTTCTTTTCCACGCACATAGGATACGCTGGCCGGATGATTCCCAACCAGCACGACAACCAATCTTGGCAGTCTTTTTCCTGCTTGTCGATATACTTCAATACGTTGTTTCAGTTCCACCTTTATATCACTGGCAATTTCATTTCCATATATAATTTGTGCCATTGTATCTTCTCCTTTTACCACTCTGCACTATCTAAGATGATGGTTACTGGACCGTCATTTAACAAATTCACTTTCATATCTGCGCCAAAAACGCCTGTCTCTATTTCTATATCATATAACGCAAGCTGTTCATTAAAATACACATATAAAGGCTGCGCTAATTCTGGCTTGGCCGCTTTTTCAAAGCCTGGCCGCCTTCCTCTTTTACAATCCGCATATAAAGTAAATTGTGAAATGGATAGAATTTTTCCTTGAATATCTTTTAAACCAAGATTCATTTTACCTTGTTTATCTTCAAATACGCGCAGCTCCGCACATTTTTTCGCCATTTTTGTTACAATTTCTTTTGTATCTGTTTGTGTGATACCGACAAGCGCCAAAAAGCCTTGTTCAATAGTACCTTTTATTTCTCCATTGATCGTTACAGAAGCTGATTTTACTCTTTGTAATACCACTCTCATGGTTAAAACCTCGCTTTTTTATACACTGTTATATTATAAACTATTTCATGAAACAACGCATTAAAAAAATAGAGAAATTCTGTGTATTCGACCAAAAAAGTGAGAAGCTATGGATTGCTTCTCACGTTATATTTCTTATTGATCAAATAACAAATGAAACCTAACATGATACAAACAAGTCCTGCATACGCATACATGTCTGTTTCATCTCCTGTAATCGCACCACCAATGTTTGGCGTATAAGTCCCTTGCACACTTGAATTGAATTCTTTATCCCCTATCAGAGATACAATGCCCAATTCATCTGTTTCATATACAAGATATCCGCCTTCGATTTTGTATTCTATCTTTTCATAGGTTCCATCCAATAATCTTCTAATCAAGATTGGATTTGTAATTCCTTCATACGGTATCTTTACTTTCAATACTCCATCTGGTTGAATTTCTACTCCATCTTTTAGTAGTTTTACATCGAATACTTTCTTAATCTCATTTGTTTCTTTGATGATTTCTTTCATTTCTTCTTTGATTTCATCTAAGTATTCTTCTGTAACATCTTCTACCTTTAATGCATAGTTTGGTGGAAATGGTTTTCCATCCGGTTTCTCTACTTTGACTCCGTTATCCTCTAATTCTATATTCTGCTTGATTACCATCGTACAGATGTTTCCTACTTTCTTATCCGGTTTCCATTCTGTGATTTCTATGATATTTTCATCAGGCATACCATCATCATCGATATCCACATTGGCATCTGCTTTTCCATCACCAACAGTATCGATATTAAGATCCGGTATCTTATCTCCATCCGTATCAATATTCAAATCTGGAATACCATCATTGTCCATATCTAAGTTGATATCCGGACAATCATCTCCATTGGTGTCAATGTTGATCTGTGGTTCTATTTCTTTTCCTATGGAATCATAAGTGAATTTTCCACTTTTATAGTCTTTTGATGGATTCCATTCATGAACATTCGTAATATTTACAGTTGGTGTTTTTCCATCTTTGGATATATTCAGATGTGGCTTGAAATCACCTTCATTGTCTATATTGATATTTGGAATGTTGTCATTGTCTGTATCCACATTGATTTGTGGTTTTGCGCTTGTTCCTGTACAATATTCTTCTTTTACCGTAGCACTTTGTACTACACACTTTGTAGGTTTCCAATCTGTTTTCTTTAGAATCACAAGGTTGATATCAGGTTTTCCATCATGATCGGTATCGATGTTTAAGTCTGGTGTTCCATCTCCATCACTATCGATATTGAGGTCAGGAATGCCATCATAATCTCGATCACCGTTGATGATTACCCAGTTTCCATCATCATCTTTCCATTTGATATTGAGGTCCGGACATCCATCTCCATCTGGATCATTGAAATCTGGTTTCCCATCATCATCCACATCTTTATCAATGTTACTGTCCACCATCAACTTGCCTTCTTTGAAGATGAAATTGTAATTTGGATACGTTGTGTTCATTTCTTTTGTATTGCCTGTGATCGGATAACTTCCTGCTTTGCTTGTCGTTGTCGCTGTGGTACTTAGTTTTACAATACCGCTGTCTACCACATCTTGTACTCCATTCCAGCTGACCAACTGACTTGTGAAATCTTGGAACGTTAATGGTGGATTTTCTTCTCCCTTTTGTTTCGTTTTATCATCGATTGTGATATTGATGTCTTTTGGAAGTACTTCTATCGTTACTACCTTGCTTAATGTCACTTCACTGTCTGCCGTTCTTGTCACTGTGATATTGATTTTTGACCCATCACTGCATTTCAACGCATCAAACTCTGCTAGATTTCCTTTCACAGTTGGACTTGATACAAAGATTGTATTGTCTACTTCAAATGTATAGTTGACATTGGAACTTGAACTGTCGTCTTGTAAGGATCGTAATGTAAAGTGATCTCCATATACGATCTTTCCTGGTCGGTTGATCGTTAATGTACTTTCATCCGGTCCTAAGATCCTCATCTTTCCATTCGCTTCTGCTTTGTTATAGTTTCGATTTCCTGCTTTCTCTACATGTAACGGTATTTCCATTCCTTCTTCTTTGTCATAATTGTATTCTATATCGATACCGTTACTTGTCCATGCAAGAGATGTAGGTATACTTGGATCGATTGTAATATAGTAACTTGTATCATTGACGATTACGCCACCTTCGTTACTGGATATGTCTTGTGTTAGTATGACCGGTGTTACTTTGCCTTTTCCGTTTTGTGCAGGTGTGACATCTTTGAATGATATCGTTTGATTTGCCTTTGTGATTGTGATTGGAAGTTCAATTGTTTTATCGCTGTAGTTACCGGTTGGATCATGACTTGTCGCTTCCACAATCACTTTTCCAATTTGTGTATTCATACTTGCATTATAGATCGAAACCAATCCACTTGGATCAACACTGATCACATCTGTAGGACTGCCTGCTTGTAATGCATACGTTACTGTAGAACCTGATGGATTACCGGAGGTATATAATTGAAATGTCTTTCCTTTTCCATATACTTCACTGTAATCATCATAACTGTTTCCACTCTTTGGCAGTTCATTTCCGCTTACATCCGTATAGATGAATTCTTGAGAACCGGCTGTTACAGTGAATGTTAATTCTGTGATTGCGTCAGCTTGTCCACCGGATCCTTGTTTTTCTGCGACGATCACAACTGTTCCTACATTTTTGATCGTTACTGCGCCACTGTTTGGATTTACATCAATCACATTTGTTGGTTCTCCGTCTTTCAATCGATAAGTCACAGGGTTATTATTGGAACTACCCTTTACCGTCGCATATACGCTTACGCCTGTATCGGTTAAACTTGCGGACTTTGAAGTGATCATTGTATTGGATGTGGCATTCTCATAAAACTTTAAATTCTCCGCTGGTGCCATTCCTACATTCACAGTGACCGGTATTTCTTTTGAACTCCATTTATCACTAACAATGATTACAAAGTTATAAGTGTCTACTCCAAGATTGGCATTCGCCTTGATAACTCCACTACTTGCATTCACTTGAAATAAACTGCCATCACTGTTTGGATCTGATTTTATCGCATAAGAATACGTTGTTGTGGTTCCACCGATTGTATCAGGTGTACCTAACATCCCTTGTATTTTACCTATTGTGCCGCCTGTTTTGATATTGGGCTTATCCATGGAAAATGTTGGGACATTGATATCACTAGATGCAGTATCCGGCGTAATATTGCCGTCGACTTCTCGATAAATCACAATTTCTTTTTCTACAAAAGATGGGTTGAAATTATCTTGATTGGTATTTGGATCATCATCCACAGTTGCTCTGATTTTCACCATACCAAACATATTATTTCCTTTATATGTGATTTCTCCTGTATCCGAATCAATATCAATCATACTAATGTCTCCACCAGTTTTTGAATAAGTGACTTTTGTACCATGTGTAAGTGTTGCACTGGCTATTTCATTCCATGACATACTTGCATCACTGATGGATTTGGTAGTCATATTGGGATCGTTGAATGCAATTGCGGTACTGGTTTTTGCGACATTGAATGTTGTACATACCTTTGTATCAGATATGGGAGTACTAGGATCACCATTCGCATCTACCGCGCTTACACAGAATTTATACATACCTGCCTTTAATCCACCATTCTCTAAATCAAGGGCACCACTTTTAATCACCACTTTCAATGAGCTACTATTGGAAGCACCATTACCATTCAATCCATTAATTTCAAAGTTTTGATAAGTGTTATCTCCATTTGATTCTATTGTATAAGTAAGTGACATAACACCTTGTGGATTTACTGTTATTTGTCCTACTTGTTGACCTGCATTTACATTCCTACTAAATTCATAATCAACCCCTATACTCGCCCCACTTTGCGGTGTTTTTGTATAAGTTAATTTATGAGGTTCTACAATTTCTAACGGCATTAAATTTGATATAGGAGAGCTTTCTACCGGCAATTCTGAGGAGGAATCATATTCCTCATTAATAACTGCTAATTGATATTTTCCTACAGGTATTCCATTTAAATCCAATGCATAATCATTTGTACCATTTTGTGTTGCACTTCCTAATTTATAATATAGAATCTTTGTGCCTGCATCATCATATAAGATAATAGACATTCTCGTATTATTACCTGTATTCGCATTTACCAGTAAATCAACACTACTATTTTTAATAACTTTTTGTGTACTTCGGTTATTTCTTTTAATATCTTGCAGTGATGCAATCAAAGAAGATTGAATCCTTAGTTTATTTGGATTTAGTTCATTATTTTCATTCAAATTTATTGTGTCAATCGTATAGTTGTGCCAATTGTCGTCAGTATAAGAAATATTTGCTGCAAACATGATTTTTGATTTATCTACAGTTGCGAAAGGGCGAATCCCGGCAAACGCCATATTACTTGCACCCATCTTACAATGATCCCAAATTATACCCTCGCTATTTGGAATTGCACTTCTTGTATCAAAATCAACAATAGTCATAATGGAACCTACTCCTTGCTCCATCTGCCAACTATTAAAATAATAGTTATATCTATTTCCTCCTAAATAAGTACCTGTTAGATATCCATCAAGCCAGTATTTCGTAGCTTTATAGGCTCGATCACTAAATGTAAGACCTAATGATCCACCTGTTTTAATATCATTTGATGAGGGTAAAAAAGGCGATTGTTGTAAAATCCCATTTTCATTTGCGTTCAAAACAATGGTATTGATTTTATTTTTTAAAGGAGTAACCGGACAGTATGCTATACTAAGATTCGCATATGGTGAGATTAGCATTGCATTTTCTCGATTGTTTAACGCTGCTGCTGTCGATATTGTCGGTAAACTACTGTCATAAATAGTAACATTATCTTCTATTGGCTTACTACTCATTAATACATATTTTCCATTATTATCGTTGTTCCCTATATCCCATACAATTTCTTTATTGTTATAAGTACCTAAAAATACTTTTGCACCTTTTGGAAGTTCAAAAATTGGTGCTGCCTGTGCCTTCATAACTTGAAAATCTTTGCTCACATACATATATACAATTAGGAAACTACTAAATAAACATGTCAATATCATCAGTATTTTTTTTAGCATTGCACTCGTTCCTTTCTATTTCTGTCCACAAACGTAGACGTTTCTGAACAGGTGTTTTTAATCAAAAATACCTGTTTTTTTATTCAGAAACATATATTTCAATAACATTTTCCTTTATCTATTTTTGTCTACTTAGCTAGACATTTTTTTATTGAAACGTATCTTTCTGTTTGTTTCTTTTAAATCCTAAATAACTGATCAATCCTAATGCAATAAAGCCAATTCCGATATAGAAATGAATGTTTGTTTCATCTCCTGTAATCGCACCACCAATGTTTGGCGTATAAGTCCCTTGCACACTTGAATTGAATTCTTTATCTCCAATGATGGATACAATTCCCAATTCATCTGTTTCATATACAAGATATCCGCCTTCGATTTTGTATTCTATCTTTTCATAGGTTCCGTCCGATAATCTTCTGACCAAGATTGGATTTGTAATTCCTTCATACGGTATCTTTACTTTCAATACTCCATCTGGTTGAATTTCTACTCCATCTTTTAGTAGTTTTACATCGAATACTTTCTTAATCTCATTTGTTTCTTTTATCGTTTCCTTCATTTCTTCTTTGATTTCATCTAAGTATTCTTCTGTGACATCTTCAACCTTTAATTCATAATCTGGTGGAAATGGTTTTCCATCTGGTTTCTCTACTTTAACTCCATTATCCTCTAATTCCGTATTTTGCTTGATTACCATCGTGCAGATGTTTCCTACTTTTTTATCAGGTTTCCATTCTGTGATTTCTATAATGTTTTCGTCTGCGACTCCATCATCATCCTTATCCACATTAACATCTGCTTTTCCATTACCTGTTGTATCTATATTAAGATCCGGTATCTTATCTCCATCCGTATCAATATTCAAATCCGGAATACCATCATTGTCCATATCTAAGTTGATATCCGGACAATCATCTCCATTGGTGTCAATGTTGATCTGTGGTTCTATTTCTTTTCCTATGGAATCATAAGTGAATTTTCCACTTTTATAGTCTTTTGATGGATTCCATTCATGAACATTCGTAATATTTACAGTTGGTGTTTTTCCATCTTTGGATATATTCAGATGTGGCTTGAAATCACCTTCATTGTCTATATTGATATTTGGAATACCATCGTTATCTGTATCCACATTGATTTGTGGTTTAACCCTCGTATCTGTACAATACTCTACTTTGACAATATCACTCACTACTACACATTTGCTTGGTTTCCATTGTGCTTTCGTTAAGATTACCAAATTGATGTCTGGTTTACCATCATTGTCTGTATCGATGTTTAAGTCTGCTATTCCATCTCCATCACTGTCGATATTGAGGTCAGGTATCCCATCATAATCTCGATCGCCATTGATGATTACCCAGTTTTCATCATCATCTTTCCATTTGATATTGAGATCAGGACATCCATCTCCATCGGAATCATTGAAGTCAGGTTTTCCATCATCATCCACATCTTTATCAATCATGCCTTCTACCATCAACTTGCCTTCTTTGAAGATGAAATTATAGTTTGAATATTTTCCATTCAATTCCTTTGGATTTCCTGTGATCGGATAACTTCCGCCTTTGCTTGTCGTTGTCGCTGTTGTGGTTAGTTTTACATCATTGGAATCTACTTGATCTTTCACTCCATTCCAACTGACTAATTGATCTTGAAAATCTTGGAATGTGAGTTCCGGATTTTCTTCCCCTTGTTTCTTCTGTTTATCATCAATGATGATTTCAATATCTTTTGGTAGTACTTTGATCTTAATCGTCTTGCTTAACGCTACTTCTCCATCCGCCGTTCTTGTCACTTTGATACTGATTTCTGTGTTGCCACTGTTCTTTAATGCATCAAATTCTGCCTTGTTTCCATTTATATTCGGTTGTGATATATAGATCGTATTGTCTACTTCAAACGTATACTTCACATTCGTACTTGAACTGTCATCTTGTAAGGAGCGTATTGTAAAGTGATCTCCATATACGACTTTTCCCGGTTGATTGATTGCCAACGTACTTTCCTCTTGTCCTAAGATTTTTAATGTCCCATCTGCTTCTGCTTTGTTGTAATTTCGATTACCTTCTTTTTCTACATGGAGAGGTATAATGATTCCTTCTTCTTCGTCATAATTGTACTCTATATCGACACCATTGTTTGTCCATGCGATGCCATTTCCTGCTTGTCCTACGGATATATAGTAATCTGGATCTTCTACATTGGCTCCTCCTGCATTACCGGATAGATCTTGTTCTGTAATCAGAGGAGTTACACGACCACTTCCGTTTGGCGCATGTGTCACATCTGCGAAGGATATCTTTTGATCTGCTTTGGTAATATCGATTGGTAATTCAATCGTCTTATCTTCATAGTTTCCATTCGGATCATGACTCGTCGCTACTACAATCACTTGTCCTTTTTGCTTGTTCAGACTTGCATTCAATATATGAATCGTTCCATCTTCATCCACTGTGATCACATCGGTTGGACTTGTGTTCTTTAATTCATATGTGACGTTAGTCCCTGCCGGATTGCCATCTGTATGAACATTGAAAGTCTTATCTTTTCCGTACACTTCCTCATAGGTTTGATATTTATCCAATGTTTTTGGCAACTCATTTCCACTTTCATCCACATAGATGAATTCTTGCGCTCCTGCAGTAACTGTGAATTCTAATTCTGTTACTGCATCTGCTTGACCGGTTGCCCCTTTCTTCTCTGCAAGTACGATAACTTTTCCTACATTTTTAATCGTGACTGCACCACTGTTTGGATTCACATCAATCACATTCGTTGGCTCTCCATCTTTTAGTTTGTAAGTAACAGGATTATGATTGGAACTTCCTTTCACTGTCGCAAATACTGTAATACCTGTATCTGTAACTTTTGCGCTTTTCTTTGTGATGATTGTATTTGAACTTGCATTCTCATAGAATTTCAATACTTCGGCTGGTGCCATTCCTACATTCACTGTGACCAGTATTTCTTTTGAACTCCATTTATCTGAAACAATGATATTGAAATTATAGGTGTCTACACCTAGATTGGCATTTGCCTTGATGACTCCGGTACTTGCATTTACTTGGAATAAACTTCCATTACTGTTTGGGTCTTGTTTTATTGCATAAGAATAAGTGGTTGTACTTCCACCAATGGTATCCGGTGTTCCTAATATTCCTTGTATCTTTCCAATGATTCCACCAGTTTTAATATTTGCCTGTTCCATTGAGAAAGTAGGTATTGTTATATCACTGGATGCAGGATCCGGCGTTATTGTCGCATCGACTTCACGAACGATAACGATTTCTTTCTCTGCATATGCAGGATTGTAATTATCATTGCCGGTATTTGGATCATCATCAACTGTTGCCTTTATCTTTACCTTTCCAAATGCATTGTTTCCTTTATAAGTAATAGCTCCTGTATTTGAGTCAATATCAATCATACCGATATCTCCTCCAACTTTGGTATACGTTACCTTTGTTCCATGATCCAGAGTCGCAGTCGCTGTTTCATTCCATGTATTCCCTGCTTCTGCGATTGTTTTCTTTGTTTGATTGGGATCATCAAAGGATACACCTAAGTTTGTCTTCTTTACATCAAAAGAAGTACATACTTTTGTTTTTCCATCGATTTGTGTATCCGGATACCCATTCGCATCTGTGGAAACAATACAGAAGTTATAAGTTCCTGCCTTTAATGAATTATTGTCCAAATCTGACGCATTATTTTTGATTTTCACATTCAGCGTTGTCGCACTAGACGCACCATTACTGTCCAAACCATCGATTTCAAAGTTCTGATACGTATTGTCTCCATTCGATTCAATAGAATACGTAATTGGCGTTATACCTGTTGGATTCAATGTAATTTTACCGACCACACTTCCTCCATTCACATTCTTACTGTATTCATAATCATTGCCGGATGTCGCTCCACTTTGTGGTGTTTTGGTATATGTGATTTCATGACATGGTACGACATCTATTGATATTGATGAAGACAATTCAGATGATACGGTTGGATCCATATCATTGGTGAGTACTTCATTGACAAGCGCAAATTCATAACTTCCTTCATCCCAATCGCTTGTATCTATTTCTGAACTTCCACTTGCATTCCCTGTTCCCAATCGCTTATAGTACACCCAACTTCCATCTTTTTTAACAATCAATGAAACCGTATTGCCTGTACCTATAGTCGCATTACTATAATGCACAACCAAATTGGTACCTGCTATAATTTTTTCTCCCTCTATTTCTGTACCATTTTTATTGATTTTCACACTATCAAGATTGACTGACAAATTATTATCTTTCATTCTTAATTGCATGCGGTCTGTACCACTTTCATCCACAGTGCTGATATCGCTTGTATCGTTTGGTTTGGATGCCGCAAACACCACTTCCTGATTGTTTAATAGAATACCTGGCTGGGCTCCTCTAGCTACTGTATCTGTTCCATCAATTTGATAAGTACCATTCAACCAATACATAGGAGAATAGTAATAGATTGTTGCACAAGTTCCCGTCCAAGTATTATCAATTAAAAACTTTTTATAATCTGATTCAGTTAAATTACCAAAATGGCCAAAGGAAACAAGCATATAGGAAGCACCTATAAAATATGGCATTTCATCACTTGATAAAGAATTGAAATCACTTATCCAATAATCACCAGTTCCTGGAAGATTGGGTCTTTCAAATTTTTTAATAATTTTATCAACATCTTCTAAATCAATGCCATCATTCATATTTTGAATAAGCTTTCTATAATTTGAAGCAGAATAATAATTAATACCGCTCTCTTTAAAACTTCCAATCGCTTTATCACTAATCGCAAAAGTTCCTATACTAGAATTTCCTTGATCATTGCCCACGGCAACAAATGAATAATGATTTGTATGAATATAAAAATGATTTCCTCGCTTTAAAGGACCTAGCGAGCCCGATATATTACCTCCTGAAGAATAATTTGTGGATGCTTCCAAATTACTATTATAATAAGCATATCCAACAGATAAACCACCAAACAAAACTATGCATACAATTACAATTTTCTTCCACATAAAACTCTTTCCTTTCTATTTCTATCCACAAACGTAGACTTAAATAGAAATAGGAAAAGCTTATTGAAATATATGTTTCTGAATAAAAAAACAGGCATTTTTTATTAAAAAACACCTGTTCAAAAATGTCTACCATTACAGACTTTTCCTTATTAAAATGTATCTTTCTGCTTATTCCTTTTAAATAATAAATAACTAATGAATCCTAAGGTGATAAACATCATTCCTATATAGTAATAAATATTTGTTTCATCTCCTGTAATTGCACCACCAATGTTTGGAGTATAGGTTCCTTGAACGCTTGTATCAAATTCTTTATCTCCAATGATGGATACGATACCTAATTCTTCTGTTTCATACACTAGATAGCCTTTCTCAATTTTATATTCAATTTTTTCATAACTGCCATCTTTCAATCGTTTTATCAAGATTGGATTTTTAACTCCTTCATAAGGAATTTTCACTTTTAATATGCCATCAGGTTGTACTTCTACATCATCTTTCAACAATTTCACTTCATATACTTTTTTTACTTCCTGTATTTCTTCAATGAATTCTTTCGCTTCATCTGTAATTTCTGAATGTTTCATATTTGTGACATCGTTTACTTTTAATGCGTAATTTGGTAAGAATGGTGTTCCATCCGGTTTCTCTACTTTGACTCCGTTATCCTCTAATTCTGTGTTTTGCTTAATGATCATGGTACAGATGTTTCCTACTTTCTTGTCTGGTTTCCATTCTGTAATTTCTATGATATTTTCATCAGGCATACCATCATCATCGATATCCACATTGGCATCTGCTTTTCCATCACCAACTGTATCGATATTAAGATCCGGTATCTTATCTCCATCCGTATCAATATTCAAATCCGGAATACCATCATTGTCCATATCTAAGTTGATATCCGGACAATCATCTCCATTGGTGTCAATGTTGATCTGTGGTTCTATTTCTTTTCCTATGGAATCATAAGTGAATTTTCCACTTTTATAATCTTTTGATGGATTCCATTCATGAACATTCGTAATATTTACAGTTGGTGTTTTTCCATCTTTGGATATATTCAGATGTCGCTTGAAATCACCTTCATTGTCTATATTGATGTTTGGAATACCATCGTTATCTGTATCCACATTGATTTGTGGTTTTACATTTGTGCCTGTACAATACTCTACTTTGACAATATCACTCACTACTACACATTTGCTTGGTTTCCATTGTGCTTTCGTTAAGATTACCAAATTGATGTCTGGTTTACCATCTTTGTCTGTATCGATGTTTAAGTTTGGTATTCCATCACCATCACTGTCGATATTGAGGTCAGGTATCCCATCATAATCTCGATCGCCATTGATGATTACCCAGTTTTCATCATCATCTTTCCATTTGATATTGAGATCAGGACATCCATCGCCATCGGGATCATTGAAATCCGGTTCTCCATCATCATCCACATCTTTATCGATCAGTCCTTCAATCATCAGTTTTCCATCTGTGAAAATGAAATTGTAATTTGGATATTTTCCATTCATCGTCTTTGGATTTCCTGTGATTGGATAACTTCCTCCTTTACTTGTCGTTGTCGCTGTTGTGGTTAGTTTTACATCATTGGAATCTACTTGATCTTTCACTCCATTCCAGCTGACTAATTGATCTTGGAAATCTTGGAATGTGAGTTCCGGATTTTCTTCCCCTTGTTTCTTCTGTTTATCATCAATGATGATTTCAATATCTTTTGGTAGTACTTTGATCTTAATCGTCTTGCTTAACGCTACTTCTCCATCTGCCGTTCTTGTGACCTTAATCTCTATTTCTGTATTGCCACTGTTTTTTAATGCGTCAAATTCTGCCTTGTTTCCATTTATATTCGGTTGTGATATATAGATCGTATTGTCTACTTCAAATGTATACTTCACATTCGTACTTGAACTGTCATCTTGTAAGGAGCGTATCGTAAAGTGATCTCCATATACCACTTTTCCCGGTTGATTGATCGCCAATGTACTTTCCTCTTGTCCTAAGATTTTCAATGTCCCATCTGCTTCTGCTTTGTTATAATTTCGATTGCCTTCTTTTTCTACATGGAGAGGTATAATGATTCCTTCTTCTTCGTCATAATTGTACTCTATATCGACACCATTGTTTGTCCATGCGATGCCATTTCCTGCTTGTCCTACGGATATATAGTAATCCGGATCTTCTACATTGGCTCCTCCTGCATTACCGGATAGATCTTGTTCTGTAATCAGAGGAGTTACACGACCACTTCCGTTTGGCGCATGCGTCACATCTGCGAAGGATATCTTTTGATCTGCTTTGGTAATATCGATTGGTAATTCAATCGTCTTATCTTCATAGTTTCCATTCGGATCATGACTTGTCGCTACTACAATCACTTGTCCTTTTTGTTTGTTCAGACTTGCATTCAGTATATGAATCGTTCCATCTTCATCCACTGTGATCACATCGGTTGGACTTGTGTTCTTTAATTCATATGTGACGTTAGTACCTGCCGGATTGCCGTCTGTATGAACTTTGAATTTCTTATCTTTTCCATACACTTCTTCATAGGTTTGATACTTATCCAATGTTTTTGGTAACTCATTTCCACTTTCATCCACATAGATGAATTCCTGTGATCCTGCAATAACTGTAAACTCCAATTCTGCATACGCATTTGCTTGTCCGGTTGCCCCTTGTTTCTCTGCGACAACAATCACTTTGCCTACATTCTTTATCGTGACTGCGCCACTGTTTGGATTTACATCAATCACATTGGCTGGCTCTCCGTCTTTTAGTTTGTAAGTAACAGGATTATGATTGGAACTTCCTTTCACTGTCGCAAATACTGTAATACCTGTATCTGTCACTTTTGCGTTCTTTTTGGTGATAATTATATCGCTTGAGGAATTCTCATAAAACTTCAATTCTTCTGCTGGAGACATTCCTACATTCACTTTTACTGTGATATCCTTACTGCTCCATTTATCTGAAACAGTAATTTCAAATGTATAGGTTCCTACTGCTAGATTTGCATTTGTTTGAATCACACCTGTACCGGAATTCACTTTGAAGAAACTCGCATTTCCTCCGGCTTTGATTTGATAACTGTATGTGGTTGTACTTTCGCCAATGGTATCCGGTGTTCCTAATATTCCTTGTATCTTTCCAATGGTTCCACCAGCTTTAATATTAATTTGATCCATTGAGAAGGAAGGAATTGAAGTATTACTTGATGCAGGATCTGGAGTGATCGCCGCATCGACTTCACGAACGATGACGATTTCTTTTTCTGTATAAGCTGGGTTATAGTTATCATTACCGGTGTTTGGATCATCATCAACTGTTGCCCTTATTTTTACTTTACCAAAGTCACCATTTCCTTTATATGTGACCTCACCTGTATCTTCATCGATATCAATTAATCCAATATCTCCACCCACAATCGTATATGTTATCTTAGTTCCATCCCTTGGTGTCACTGTCGCAGGTTCACTCCAATTGGTTCCTGCTTCGTCAATTGTTTTCTTTGTTTGATTAGGCGCATCGAAGGCGACACTTAAATCTGCTTTTTCTACTGAAAGCGCAGTGCATACTTTAGTTTTGTTTAATATAGGTTCTGCCGGTATTCCATCTGCATCTTGTGATGTTATACAAAATTTATAGGTTCCTGCTTTCAATCCATCCCTGGTCAAATCAGGTGCATCCGCTTTTATCATCACATTTAAAGTGGTAGATGAAGATGAATTTATACTATCCAAACCACTGATGTTAAAATTTTTATAACTATCGTCTCCATCGCTCAATAACTCATAAGTTACAGGAAATATAGTTGTAGCGGTAGGTGTTAAAGTAATTTTGCCTATGATATCATTAGCATTCACATTTTTACCAAATTCATAATCATATTTAGATTCTGTTGTTGTTTCTTTCCGATAATTTATCGAATGCAATAAGGGCTCTATAATTGTTATGTTTTTACTCTTCATTGAGGATGAATACGTAACTGCCTGAGTTTCGGATATCGTTTCGTCAACAATCGAAATACGATATTCGCCCAACGTAAGCATTGATGTATTTATCACAAAAGAACCTGAAGTATCCTTACTTAAGTTTCCATAATACACAAAATCATATTTAGCAGAAGAATTTTTCTTTTCTATTAAAACTGAAACATAATCATTATTGGTTGGACTACGTTTGTTACTCCAAAACAATTTTATATTCTTCCCTGCCTTTACGGTTGAAATTTCTTTATTTGCATCAGTTTCCAGTGTAATTTTATCAAATGAAACTCCCAAATTCGTATCATCACGCAATCTAAATTTCATAGGTTGATAATTACTTGCTCTTTCATAAAGAGTACCACAAGCTCCTATTTGATCTACGTTCTCTACCTCGGACAATCCACCGGTATCACTGCCATATGGATCAGAAACAGCAAATACAACATTGCTAAAATTAAATGCGATTGGAATACGTAATGGCATTTCTGTAAACCATGATATATTATCACCTGACGGATCAGTACTAAACTGCGCAAAAGCTCCGCTTTCCGTAATATAATTACCAAGCGAGGTCATATAACCGTTTGTATTTACTGATCCAACCATATATGGCATGGTATAAGCCCTGTCATAATTTTCTAATGAGCCATACCTTCCTGCAACACCATGATCTTTCGTATCAATTTCATGATGTGCCATTGGAAATGCATATTTAATCGCCATATGATTATTTTGTTCCCCTACAGCCACATAATCTCCATTAACTGGCTGATTTGTACTGGCAACGAAAAATTGACTAATCGTATGTTCCAAAACGTATTGTTTTTGACGTTCATTATCTTCAATTGCCTGATTAAATTCAGTATAAATCGATGGCAAATTGCTAGTACTTAATTGTGCATGAAATTCTCCGGAAGAAATATCATCTCTAAATCGCACATTCGTAATTTGATTATATGACATAGCAAATACACCGTTATTTCCTAAACCTATATTGTCACTTACCGCATCAGAACCCCATTGTGAAGAGTTGCTCATAATAAGCCAATCTATTTTCGTTCCTCTAAAGGAAACATCGGTAATCACACGATCTCCCTTTATAAAATTATTACCACCCGCCGGTCCAATCCTACCTGTTACGAAACCGCCACTTTGATACATGGTTTCAGCCGCATTTAAACTCAAATTATAATAAGCATAACCTACAGAAAAAGTACCGATAAACGCAATAAACAATATCAATATTTTCTTTAACATCTACTGCCACCTCATCCTTTCTTTCCCTATACGAAATCAAAAAACAATATGCTTAATCGATTCAGAATTCTAAAAGATACTGTTATTTCGCACACTGGATGCGGTGAAATTCAATAAAGTTTAAAAAATATCAATTTTTTTAAAAAAAACTAAATTTGAGCGTAATAATATTCAAATTGATCATCCCAACCATATTTCTTCAATAAATCTTCATACCCTTCTCCAAAAGCTGTCAATGCATGATACACTGGCATAACTTCATCAAACTCCGCTTTTGTTTTTTGTCGCATTTCAACTTCACAATCTGCCCATCGAATCAAAACAATGTAGGCCTTTTTGGGGGTATCAATCCATTCTCCTCGATAATG
Source organism: Erysipelotrichales bacterium (assembly GCA_910576345.1). Taxonomy (GTDB): domain Bacteria; phylum Bacillota_I; class Bacilli_A; order Erysipelotrichales; family Erysipelotrichaceae; genus C-19. Next base: position 47,859 of record CAJTIT010000014.1, on the reverse strand, counting down.
AACAGGTTGAAACTGCTTCTTGGTTTCCTGCACATCTGCGCTAGTATCATTATTTTGATCATTCAATACTGCATGGACCCCAATCATCGCAGAAACACATACAGCCCCTACAAGTGCCGCTTTTGTCACTGTAGAAGAAGAATTGCGAAAAACATTCCATGATGGAATTTTGGGTTCTCTCACCATTTGTACACCAAATGCAACCAAAGCAGCTTCCAATGTTTTTCCCTGGAATGTAATTGTTTCCTGTGTTTTTTCTTCATATGCCAATATTTCATGTTTTAAATATTTCTTTGCGTACAACATACGACTTTTGATAGTACCCTCCGGTGTATCTAACAATTCTGCGATTTCTTTAATGCTCATTTGTGAAAAATAATAAAACATCAACACTTCAATAAAATCCGGTTTCAGTTTCTGCATGCACGAAAACAAAACTTCCAAATCATGATTACGCCTTTGATTTCTTCTTGGCACAAAATCTATACGTTCTTCTTCTTGCGCATTCAACGCTTCCAAACATTGTTCATCCATCGCATGATCGCGATGTTTGCGAAACAACATTTTTGCTTTTGAATAAGTAATACGGCTCAGCCATGCTTTGAACAATTTTGGATCGTTCAGGTCATGAATAGACTTCTGCACTTGTATGAAGACTTCCTGTACAATTTCATCTGTATCTGCATCGCTTTTGGTAAGTCCATATGCAATATAGCGGACCAATTTATAATATCGTCGATACAACTCATTAAAAGCTTCTTCATCTTGATCGGCAACTTTTTTTACCAATTCTGTCAGTGCTAGATTTTTCATACGTATCCCCTTCTCAATTTGTTCTTTTTTTATAATAAAATAATTGATATATTTTTGTCAATCATAATGTTTTATAATCTTTGCTTTCTAAATTTTACCATTTAAAGTAAAATAACTAAAAAATAATTGCATTTATATACTATTTGATCAATGAATCACCTGAATGATTTATAGTTTAACGATTGTTTCGGTACAAGAAAAAGGCGACTCACATATGAGCGCCAATTTCATTGTATTCCGTACATGAATCATCACAATCTATTAGTGTCAAAACATTTTCATTTCAATGAAATTTTCATGATTTAAACTGCGACTGCTTGTTTTAATTTCTTTACTTTATCGGGTGATAATCCGGATACTTCTGATATGCTTTCTAATGATAAATCGCCTTCTTGTATCAAATTCTTCGTTATTTCCATTTGTTGTTTGATTCTGTCTTCATTACGTCCTTCTTAAAAAGCTTTTGCACGTTCTTCTTTTCTTAATTCTTCCATAACTCTGCACACTTCTCTTTCTTCTTGTGCTTCTTTAAAACATCGCATAAGTTCTACCCGTTTTTTGTTATACATGGTATACCAATCTCGTTTATTCATATCTTTCATTAACATGCCGATTGCATCCATTTCTTGACAGGATCCGTTTACAAACATAATCACATCCTTTCTTTAACGAAGAAACAATCAATAACCTTGACTACATAATATGATAAGCTTCGCCCCTTTTCAACAGCATGTAGAACAACATTTCTTCTTTTTGCTTACTATTTTTTTCATTTCCCAATTACTGATTGTTTCTTTATTTGTTTTTTTTGGTAAAATTACAATTTTTTGTATTTCACATCATTTCACGGAATCAAAACATCTGTATTCATAAAAAATACACATACCCAATTATAAAAAAACAGGAAAATTTCATTGTTCCTGTAATTAAACTCATTCACAATTCCTCATAATGATTAAAACAACGACATCTGTCGATGACCCTTTTCTTTACGCACAATGATGTGATCATCCTCTGATACATGACCAAGCAATATCGAAGATGTAGGATCATGACGCAAAACATTTGTCCTCACTTTACGCTCATCATAATTCGCATAACAATATTTACATAAATGCGGACAAGCATTGTAATCTCCGATATCAACTGTCGGAATACATCCGCAGTTTCGAATCGGCTTTCCTTTACTCGCAACATAAGGTCGCTGTAAAAGACGCTCCATAATTTCCACAGAAACACAAGCACCTTTTTCAATTCCATAAGCACGCAGATCATAAGGCTCATGACACGTCTGTACAGATATACCATACTGTTTTCCGACTGCGCCAATTCCTTGTGCGGTTTTGTAGATAAGGGCATCCGTACATGGATGAAGACCGATGGATTTCGCATTTGCTTTTGTGTTCTTATATAAATCCACAAATGAAATCACAATGGTAGATACCACACCTTCCAATTGTTTAGCCAAAGCATGAAACGCATGCACATGATACTCAGGCGTATATCGATTGGTAAATAAAATCGGGTCATAACGTACGACCACATTTTCTCTTCCAATTTGATCGCTCAATTCCTTCACTGCTTCAATGATCATCTGCTTATCCACCCTGAATGGTTCCACATCTGCATGATAAGGTGTAATCGTCACATGAAACAAAAACGGAAACGCAAGCTCCTTCAATCGCGGCATCATAGGCAGTGGATTTTTCGTACAAAACAACAATGCGTCAATATTTTGTTCATTCAAAAAAATACGACTAATCTGATGTGCATCAAACGGATTGCGGACATCTACAAAACCCGCTTCAAAACGATGAAACAACCACGATGAATAATGCGCCGGAATATCACAACGTCCACTGACGAATAAAATCATTTATGAACTCCAATCTGCTTAGAATCCAGCACATCAAAACAAACCACTGTTGATTGACCCGACAATTCTTTCTGTAAATATCGTGCCATCTGTTCATTTCCGTTTTTTTCAACAAGCATCTGATCATATATCTCTACAAACTCCATTGACCGCTTCACTTTTAAATATTCATCCAAATGCTTCCGTACACGCGAACAATTCACATATTGATGAAACCCGTTGCACACCAAAGAAACACTCGCAATATCTTTTAAAGGAATAGAACCGCATAAAGCATGTGATACTGCTTCACAATCCTCCCCCAACACATAATATCCTTCCGCTATATTTCTTCTTAACCGATTTTCCACCAACATATGATTGAGAAAATGCCGTACCTGAAACATCGGCATACGCTGTTTCACTTTCAACTCCTGACAAACCTGCAAAAGCTTCGCATCCAACATTTGTAAACGCAAATCACTGAATGACTTTGTCTGTTTTGATGTAAAACTCACCAAAACTTCACAATTTCCTATTACAAAATACACCAGCTGATCTTGTTGAATCTGCACAATAGCACAGCTGGCACATGGCATTTCCAAATCAAACAGCTTTTCAGCATCCGGAAATTTCAAATACTTTTGATGAATCATCTGCACACCGCGTTTGATTAAATCTTCCATAGAACGATAAGACAAAGCCATATGTTTTTTTAAAAACGAATTAAACTCTTTTACAAACCATTCACCATCACTTGCACAATCACTGATATGCGCAGGAAATAAAGGATCGGCGCCGTCAATCACCCATGCGCAGTCTTCCTTGACGCTGCATACATCCATTGCACTTGTATTGGTGGAAGAACCATACTGGATATTGGTGAACATAAGAACTTAACGCACCTGATCCAAAATCGCTTTCATTCGCTTTGCCAATCCTTTGCATTTTTCCGTTTTGAGTGAACAAACAGCAACACGAATACCTTTATTCACTTTTACCGTATAAATATGTTCCTGCATCAGCGCTTCATGAAAATGATCCCTCATCGTATTATCTTCTATTCTCAACGTTACGAAAAAGCCTTCTTTATAAGGATAATAAGATAATCCCACCGCATCCGCTTCTTTCGTAAATATGGAACTGCGCTTTTCCAACAAATCAATATAATAAGCCTTTTCCTTTTCGAACGCTTCTTTGTTTTCTGTGGTCACAAACGTAAAATTATCCATTGCCGCATTCGCAATATTGGACCATGTAGCTCTGGCAGCTTTCTCAAACACGATTTCCACATTTCGTACATCTTCTTGCTCTTGCCCTAATATCACAGCCGCACCGCATCTTAGACCGTAAGAGGTCAAAGACTTACTGATGCTGAACGCAATCACCACCATTACATGATCAGAAATCGCATTGAACTGCTCCATATAATCTCTGGAATGTGCCAGAGCATAAGAATAATCAATATATGCGATATCATTCAACAAAACAACCGGCACCTTTTTTGCGCATGCATTCAGTATTTCAATAACGTTTTTCCATTCTTCTTTTGTTAGAGAATAACCTGTTGGATTATGACATGGATCATTGATAATCACCACCAATTTATCCTGTGTTTCACTGACTTCCTTACAAACACTTCTAAAATTTTCAATATCAAAATGATCGCCGTCAAACAATGAATATGTTTTGGTATTTAAATTATGCATCGTGGCCATTAAACGATAGGAGCCCCAAGCAATTTCCGGAAGCACTAGCGTTTCACCTTTATCAAGACATTCCTCGATTGTGATATTGACTGCGCCTGTGCCACCCGGAGTCGCAATGACGCTATGTGCCAATGTTGATGAAACATTTCCAAGCAGCCATTCATACACTTGTTTTCGATATCCGATGTTTCCGGTAAACGATCCGGCATATTTTGCCTTCTGTTCTTTTGGCAAAGCATCATAAGGTTCAAACACGGAATCAAGCGCAACCAGTTTCCCTTCTTCGTCGTATAGTGATCCAATCGTCGCATCCACAACATTTTCTTCGCCGATTTCCTGTTTGGCTCTTTGTGCACGTTCGACTATAACGAATACCGTATCTTCGATTGGTGTTGTATTGACTTCTTTTTTAACGAAACGCATGATGTATTCCTTCTTTCTGATAGCTTCCTGCAATTTTTAATCGTTCACATAACGGCGCCATATCCGCACACAGCTGTTTTGTCGCCGTATCCTTCACATCTGCGACAATTTCTACATAGAAATAATACGCAAATGGTTCATCTTTTAAAGAGCGAGAATGGATACTTTCCATATTAAAACCACGCTCGCTAATCAATGACATCACTTTGGCAAGAGCACCTGTTTCATGATGCAGAGTAAACACAAGTGAAACGCGGTCTCCTTTAAGAGAAGGCTGTTTGCCAATAACGATGAAACGCGTTGTATTTTCTAACGATGTATTGATATGCGATGCCAAAATATCCAATCCGTATAATTTCGCTGTTTCTCTGGAAGCGATCGCAGCTTTTGAGGGATCGTTTTCCTTGGCTATATATTCAGCGGCCAATGCAGTATTGGGATATGGAATCAATTCCCATCCTCTTCCGTGTAGGAATGTCCGCGACTGTGAAATTGCTTGATCCTTTGAATATATCTGTTTGATATCGGAAAGCGATGCGCCTTTTACACCAAGCAAATTTTGTTCAATTTTCAAATCATACATCTGATGAATATAGATATCATGCGACAATATCATATCCATATTCTCTCCGACTTCACCGGTATAAGAGTTTTCAAAAGGTAAAACACCATAAGCAGCTTCTTGATTTTCCACCATCGCAACGACATCTTCAAATGTCGGCACATGCACATGTTCTTTATCCGGAAACAGTTTCATCGCCGCTATATGAGAGAATGCCCCCAGATTTCCTGCATACGCAATTTTGTCCTGATGTATCCTTGATTTCTGATAAGCTCTTGAATTTTTCATCACGTCCTCTATGAACATTTGATAATATGGACGGTAGGATTCCTGTTGAATATATGCCATATTCCGCTTGATGACTTCATCTTCTCTGGAGCGATCCAGCACATCCATTTGATGTTCCAGCTTATATGCGATCACATTTTCAACGGCACACATTCGCTGTTCAAACAGTCTGGCCATTTCTTCATCTATCGCATTGATGGCCTGTCTTGCTTTGCTTAATTCGTCCATTTGACAACCTGCTTTCTTTGTGTAACATTATATCACAAAGCATAGAGATTGTGTTGTTTTTATAGCTGTTTTTCATCAGATCAAAGAACAAATCACTGTTGTCATTACAGAACGGATGCATTCATGGATTTGACATGATAACGATATCAAAACTTAATACACGATCATCTGCTTATTCTCGCAATTTTCTCTTATAGGAACCACTTCCCTACTTTTACGCTCATATATCTTAAATCCTTCTTGCATAGATTTATTCCTGCGTAATGAATACAAACTTCGCCGGTTTCAAACCTTTTGATTTTGTATGACATGTTTTTTCTGCCAGATTAAATTTTAAAAATTTTTGTTGTATATTCTTTGTTTATTTTTCCAAACTTTTATGTTTCCTTATGCCACAGTATGATATAATACAATGGCAAAACAGAAACCATGAGGTGAGATACTTGATCATTCATGAAAAATTAACAAGGCCTATCACAGAAGTCAATTACTTGCGTGCAGAAAACGTACAACGCTACCGTGTTATCATCCGTTATTTTTATGAAGAACATGAAAAAATCAATTACTGGCTGCACAAAGAAGATGTATATGCAAAACTCATTGAAACCGGTTTATTCCCGGACTATACACCGGAATCATGTCAAAGTGACCTTGACCAACTCAGCGCATGGAAAAATCTGACAGCTATGCAGGATACCACAAAAGTAAACAGTTTGGAAGAATTCAAAAATCGTAAATATCGTTATCAGTTAGGCGATTACACCGTTGAAATAGAACGAATGACGCTGCGCTTGGAAAACTTAGAAATTGAAGGCGCTTCATTGGAGCCAACCTTATTGGAGCGCATTCACGCAAATATATTGAAAATCGAAGAAATCGTCCATCAAGAAAGTGACTACGTCAGTAGTTGGTGGAATGATTTGAACAATGACTTTATTCGTCTCAACCGTAACTATCAAGACTATATTCGTACACTTAACAGCGCAAAAGCAGAAGAAATGATGAAAACAAGTGAATTCTTGATATTCAAAGACAAAATCATTCAATATTTAAGAAACTTCGTCAAAGGACTTCAAGAACAAGCACTTGTTTTGGAACAATACATCAAAAACATCGACCAACAACTTCTGCAAGACATTTTTGAAATCGTCACGGAATATGAATGTTCCGTTCCAAGAATTGATCGCACACTTAACAAGCATGAAGTTTATGAAAATTGTGTCGGAAGATGGAACAGCATCTTCAACTGGTTTGTAGGTGGTGAGCGTGAAAGCGAAGTCAACCGCATGTCAGACATTACCAATGACATCATACGACGCATTACGCGCTATGCCCAACAAATCGGAGAAATGCACAATTTGGGTGCCAACCGTAAAGAAGAATACCGCCATCTTGCGCATATTTTCTCCATGTGTGAATCCATCAACGAAGCACACATTTTCAGTGCCATGGTGTTCGGTGTGGACTCTCCACTTCATTTAAAGAATCTTCGTACAAGAGACACCGACAGTATTGACAGTGGTGTATATCAAGAAAACGTAACCTATTATGATCTAGAACCAAGAACCCGCATTGCACGTGTAAAAAGCACAAGAAAACCTGCTGTCGACTACAACCTTGAAATACAGACACAAAAAATGGAACAGTTAAACAAAATTGCACGCGATCGAAAGCTTTTGGAAAGCCATATTGTCGACAATACCATTGATTTTGCACATCTGCCTAAAATCAGTGCCTATGCAAGAAAAATACTGTTAACGTGGCTAAGCAGAGCACTCGCAAACAAAGACTTACGTGCACGCTGTGAATGGGGCAGATACTATCATGTAAACAAAGAAAACAAAAACATATGCAAACTGGAATGCGAAGACGGAGATTTCTATATGCCTTCCTTCAAAATCCAATTTGAGGAGGACATATGATGAATGCATTAGAAGTATTGTTAAGCAAACGTTGGATCATCAAAGAAGATGACCCCTCTCTTTATTATACAATCAAAGACAATCTAAAAGAAATCAAAAAAATCATGCAAGAAAAATTCGGTTATATCATTACAATCAATCCGCATCTTATCAAACTAGAAAAGATTCCAGGTTTCGCAGAACCATGGATGGGCATAACCGAATTCCTGAGCATTCATGAATATCAAATGTTATGTTACATCCTTATGTTTCTGGAAGATAAAGAGCGTGAAGAACAATTTCTCCTATCCTCCTTAACCGATTTTTTGAAAGCACAAAGAGAAGAAGATCCATTTGACTGGACTGTATTCACCACCCGAAGACAGCTGGTGCGCGTTATCAAATACTGCATCAAACAAAACATGATTGTTACTACAGAAGGTGATGAAGATACATATGCAAAAAACATGGAAACGGAGATCCTGTATGAAAACACCGGAACTTCCCATTATTTCATGCGTAACTTCATGATTGACATCATGCAATTACACACACCTGAAGAATTTCAAGATAGCGAATGGCTCCATATGGATGAAAATCGTGGTTTGATGCGAAGACAGCGCGTCTATCGAAAACTTCTGTTATCTCCTGGTGTTTACCGAGAAGAAAACAACAATGAAGATTTTGCCTACATACGACATTACTATCATCAAATCGAATCTGACTTTTCCTCATATTTTCCTTGTGATCTGCATCTGCACAGTTCCGGTGCCTATCTCAATCTATCGGACGAATGTGCGATGGGAAAAACCTTTCCATTTCATAACACCTTATCCGATTTAATCTTATTCATTCATCATAAAATCAATAAACAAATTAAAAATAAATCCATACAAGTAGAATCATATGAACAAATACAGATGCCCTATGATTCCTTCTTAAATTTATGTCAAACTGTCATAAAAAAGCATTTGATGTATCTTCCTAAAAAATATCAGGAAATGGATATCAAACATCTGAGTACATTGGTCATTGATCAAATGGAAATGCTTGGTTTTTTAACTATACGAGATGAGATCGTCAAACTTTATCCGATAATTGGTAAAGTAATGGGTGATTTAAAAGAAAGCGGTGGTTTATAATGAATACAAACAAATGGCATATGCATCGATTGGGACTCATTGATTTCTGGTATTATGTCAATGAAGAATTTTTATTCAAAGACGGTCACATGTTACTACGAGGATCCAACGGCAGTGGTAAATCCGTAACCATGCAAAGTTTTATTCCGCTTTTATTAGACGGAAATAGAAGCAGTGAACGACTGGATGCATTTGGCACACGTTCTCGAAAATTGGAGAACTATTTATTGGAAGAAGACGGTGAACGCGAAGATCGCATTGGATATTTATATTTAGAATTCAAACAGGCTGAAATCAATCGCTATAAAACTATCGGTATGGGACTACATGCCAGAAAAAATAAACCCATGGATGTTTGGTACTTTGTTATCGAAGACAATCGCCGTATCAACCATGACATTCAACTGATGGACCAAAATCTTGCGATTACCAAAACCATGTTAAAAAACATCATTCATGATCAGCTGATAACAAGCCAGAAAGCTTATATGGAAAAAGTCAATCAATCGCTTTTTGGCTTTTCGAACAATGAAGAATACAAAGAAGCTTTGCAATTACTCATGCAACTGCGCTCTCCCAAATTAAGCAATTCATTGAAACCTACGATGATCAATGACATTTTAAGCAATTCCTTACAACCGCTCAGTGAAGATGATCTACGTCCAATGAGTGAAGCAATTTCCAGTATGGACGATATTGAAGATCAACTTGCTGCACTCAAACAGAGTCTTACATCCGCAAAGGCAATTGAACAAGTGTATACGCAATACAATCATGCCGTACTCCAACAAAAAGCAATGCGCTATTTGGAAGCACAATCTAAAGTACAAGCAGAGCACACAAAAGAAAAAAATATCCAAAACAAACAAAAGCAAACAGAAGCAACTATGATTTCTTTACAAGAAACCAATCAACGATTAAACACAGAAAAAGACGTACTCAACGAAGAAAAACGATCGATTGCCAATGCCGATTTGATTCAACTCAAAGAAGAGGTCGATCAAATCAAGCAAAATCTGATAAACAAAGAACATTCTTTACAAAACAAACAAAAACAAATGGAAGAAAAAAATGATGCTTGGATAGAAACAGAACATCAAATAAAACAACAAACCAATCAAATGGATCTGCATCTTACGGAAGTTAAGGAAGCGATGCAAGAATTGGATGATCTTCAACATATGCTGGAATTCATAGAGCATGATGCATTCAAGGAAGAAATCATGGCACAACTTCATCAAGAATACGGTTATACCTATATCCAAACACAAATAAAAAAAGAAATGGAACAATTAAAACAAGGACATCATTATTTTGAAACCATTCACGAACATCAAATACGCTTGGAACACTATAAAGAAGAAAAAGAACGCATCCTGATGGAACAGGAACAACAAGAAACCTTATGGGACACAGAAACAAACCATCTTTACAAAGCAATTGATCAAACAAAAGAAGCCTTCTATGCATGGAATCAAAACAATCGCATGTTAAAATTATCCAATGCACAAATGTATGAAATCACAGACGATTTACAAGCATATGCGCAAAAAGACTCCTTTGTTTCCATTACGAATCGCATACAAAAACAGTATCAAACCGTACTAGAACGAAACGTTCAGGAAGCGGAACAATGTAAAATCGCAATGCAAAATATGAAAACAAAAGAACAAGAATTGACAAGCGAACTTCACAAATGGGAAACAATGGAAGACCCGAAACCAAACATCGATGAAAAAGTAGAAAACAATCGCATATTTTTAACAACATCGAATATTCCATATATTCCCTTCTACACACTGCTAGAGTTCCATGAAACAATTTCATCCACAATCAAAGATCAAATTGAAGAATTACTGTTACGCATGGGTCTGCTCAATGCATTGGTAGTAGAAGAACGTTATAAAAATCAGATATTGCATCAAGAAAACAATGCAGGTTATGATACGTATTTGTTCACAAGCAAACCGCTGAATGCCTTAACATCATTTGAAATACGATGGAAGGAAGCCGATCAATTTCAATTTACACAAATGCTACAGTTTTTCCAAATCAAAAATCAGAATGCTTATATCAAGGACAAATATTATCAAAACGGTATCTTGACAGGTACCATATCTCATAGGGAACCTGCAAGATTTATCGGCAAAAAAACAAGAGAAGCTTTTCGCAAACTAAAGATCAGTGAGTATCAAAACGCATTGATGCAAATTCAAAAAGAATATCAAGTATTGACGGAAGAAAACATGCGGTTGGAACAGGAGAAAAAATTGCTCCAACAAGAAATGGAGCAATGTCCGAAACAAGATGCGATGGCTTGCATCAAAGATACACTGCGTCAAACAGAACTCAAACTGACAGAAATACGGAAGCGTTTCACAACTGTGGAAACAAGCATCCAAACGGTTTCATCCGCTATGGCAGAAACCTTGACTTTGATTCATGCCCTTGCTCAGACGCTGCACATTCAAAGTACGCAACAAGCATTCACAACGCAATATGACAATTTTGAAGACTACAAAAACACCCTCACACAGTTCATACAAGCCCAACGTGACTATGCATCCATGCATCGTCTCATTACCTCCACAAAGTACCACCAAGAAACCATCCAACAAGACTTGGATACGATACGTTATGATCTACAACACCTACAAACGGATTGTGAAAAAGACAAGGCGCTCATTTCAAGTAAAGAAAAGCAATTAAAAGAATTCGGATATGAGGATGTCATGAAACGATTGGATGAAATCCAGCAAAGATTAACAGATATTGATGATGAAGTTTCAAACAATATCCGTAAGATTGGCGCAATGGAAGATGCCATTCAACATTACAAAGGGAATTTAGTAGAAATAACCGCTGCTATTGAAATACTGGATACAGAAAAGACAAAACATTGGAATCATTATCTACAGGAAATTCATTTATCTTATGTGATACCGGAAACAATCGCAAAAGATCAAGTGAAAGAAGTTCTGCAATTTATCCAAAACGAAAATCGGATTAAAAAGCGAAAGGATCTTTTAGAAAGTGATCTACATACATCTTTCCACAGTCATCGCGGTAATTTACAGGAATACAATATCACTATTTTATCGTTATTCCAAGAAGAAGCGGAACAAGCAAGATTAGACATCAATGCCCGCTACAAAGGAAAAAAAGTAAAATTCTCTGAACTGGTTCAGCATTTACAAGAAGATATTGACCAACAAAAACTATTGTTAGAAGAAAGCGATCGTATTTTAATTGAAGACATTCTTGTGAATACCATCAGTAAAAAAATAAGAAATCATATTCAAAGTAGCCAACAATGGGTGAATGATATGAATAAATTCATGAGTTCTATGGATACAAGCAGTGGTTTAAAACTGAAACTTCAATGGAAAAGCCGCAAAGCAGAAAACGAAGAAGAACTCAATTCTGAAAAACTTGTCGCATTGCTTATGAAGGATCTGCGATTATTAAACGATGCGGATAAAAAGCGATTGTCAACGCATTTCCGCAGTAAGATACAAAGTGCAAGAGAAAAAGCACAAAAAGAAGACAGCTTTCTTTCTTTCCACACTGCAATGAAAGAAGTCATGGATTATCGAAACTGGTTTGATTTTAAAATCTTGTATGAAAAACCAGGAGAAAAGCGCAAAGAAATGACCAATAACGCTTTCTATGCATTCAGTGGCGGTGAGAAAGCAATGTCTATGTATATTCCATTATTCTCCGCAGTTGCCGCAAAATTTGAAAGCGCCGATCCTAAAGCACCGCTGATTATAGCGCTGGATGAAGCATTTGCCGGTGTTGATGAAAAAAACATTCAGAATATGTTCGCATTGATCCGCAATTTCCATTTTGACTATATCATGAATTCACAAGTTCTGTGGGGAGATTATCCAACGGTACCATCTTTAGCCATCTATGAATTGTTCCGCCCAGAAAACGCAAAATATGTCACCGTCATTTCCTATGAATGGGACGGTCATAAGAAAAGGATCGTGAATCAATAATGAATGATCATGAAGCCTTATTGTCATATTTTCAAGATGATCACTTTCAAGAATTCATGAAATTATGGAAGGAACAAATGGAGCGATATGGTGAAATTATGGGTGCGATTCATGTTCCTTTAAGCGATGAAAACAGAGAATGCATTTCTTCCTTTATGGGTAAAAACTATCATCGTCAATCCCATGCGGTAATTCGTGCGAGTCAATTAAAAAAAGTCATCAGAGAAAGTAAGTTTAAAGATGCGGATATGAACATTGTCGTCCGTCGCTATTTCAAGGAAGAAATTCTAACCAAAAACGATCGAAAGCAGTTACTGCAAGATCAAGTGGATGAAAATCTTTCCAAACTTTTGGATTCATTCAAAAATACTAAAGCGGAATCATGGTTATCTCACTGTATAAAAGAAAAAGATCAAGCGTATTTGATGATGTGTAAAGAAATCAAACAACATCCAACCAAGTTTCTTACTACTTGTACGTGTGTCATGCAGGCACTCAATCAATTGCCAATGTGGAACGGCAAAAAACAGCTGCTTGCTTTATTTGCCAGTCAAATAATGGGAGAACCGCATGGATTTGATGCGACAAGCATGGAACGTTTATTGTTGGAATATGGTATCTGTTTCTTCCAATCCCTACCCTCTCGTCCATCTTCTTTGATTGAGCGAAATCTATTATTGGCATCTGTTGGTTTGTATTTGGGTGATATCAACAATTACTGTATGATTGCACATATCGATGCATTGAAAAACAATCAAAAACATCCTGCGTGGAACGCATTCTATGAACAATTTGAAATCTGGAATGTGAATATGCTAAATCTAGCAAATATCACATCCATTGATCCACATTCTTGTCACAGTGTATTTATCATTGAGAATCCATCGGTATTTCAATCGCTGGTGCAATTTTCAATCGAAAACGACTTATCGTCATTCGGTTTTGTATGTACGACTGGCGTGGTAAACAGCTGTGGTTATCTATTGTTAGATCTTATTCAAAAAGCACAAATTCAAATGTATTACAGTGGTGATTTTGACCCGGAAGGCTTGTTGATCGCTGAAAGATTAATAAAACGTTTTCCTAAAAACTTACGTTTATGGCGTTATGATGAACCAAGTTTCTTCGCTGCGCAATCATCCAATCATCCAAGCAAGAAGCGTATTTCCATGTTGAACAGTCTTCAAAATCGTCAGTTAGAACACATCGGTACATTGATGAAAGAATCTCTATTGCTGGGCTATCAAGAAAATATCCTGCATCTATATCAAGAGGATCTCATTAATTTTCACAAATCGATACAGGCATCTACAAGCACTCATATGTAAAAACCATGGAAATGTAAAGCAATCTTTTTGGTTGCTTTTTCTTATGTATGAAGTCATAGTAACGCTACTACCAAGAAAAGAAGCCATGTTTTTGTAAAGTAAAAAAAAGAAGCGTACCATCTTATTTCTTATGATTACAGAACGATTGGCCGATTTTGAAAATGGTGTCTTACCTATTTCAATCTAATCGCATGGTATGCAAAACTTTCATATCTCCACATAATACCACCACATGTATACATTGCACATGCGGTTTTAACAAATCAAAGGCCATTTGTAGTTTCGCTTTATGGAAATACACATCTACCAACAACACTTTTTGTTTTTTTAAACCGCAATCATTACGTAATCGCATATATAACGGATCATCACTTATGCATTCCAACAATTCTTGTTTTTTCATAGAAAATTCATCCAACATTTCCTTCACTGTTTCCAATCCTCGTTCTTTTACTTTGCCGGAAGGCATCCATACCAAAGTATAGCCTTTATAATGTTTTTGCATATAAGAAACATAATCGTGAAAAAAAAGTGATCGCAATGCGATATCACCAACTTCCTGATACTGCATGATCAAACTGTCCAGTTCCTCGCTTTGTTCGTATAACACTTCGATCAAACATCCATGGAAGTGAAAAACTTGATTCACATCCTTAAAAATCAAACGACAATCTCCACAAATCCATGCATCTTTTTTTAACCAATCAAACAAGTTTTGATGATGTGTTATGTCACGAAAACATATGGGACAATATGATTTCATACAATCAACTCCTTCGTATCATGATTTTCAACAGATTCATTCATTTTTTGTAAAGAAGAAATACAATCTTGAATATCTTTTGTCACTCTTGTGCATAAAAATATTCCCTTGCCACTTGGCATTTGTATATTTCTGCCTACTCTGCCAATGATTTGTATTAGACTTGCTTCTTGAAATACACGATGATCTGCCTGATAAATGATAATGTGCACACCTCGTATCGTAATGCCCCGCTCTAAAATCGTTGTGCAAATCAGCACATCATACAATTTCTGATGAAAATCCGCAATCACAGCTTCCTTGTCTACTGTTTTGGAAGTAAAAACGGCGCATTGAAAAAAACAACGCAAAACATTACGCATTCGATGAGCACTTTCTATCGTCGGCACAAACAATAAGACTTGAATACCTTCTCGCTTATGCCAATGCAGACTGTGAACAATATAAAGATATTGAAATAACGGTAATGTATGTATCACTTGGGGAACGATCAAAGGAAATCCATGGGGACGCTGAAACAGTTCCACCAAAGCCAAATCACCTTTTTGTATGTGTTCCTTCATCGCATCATCTGGCGTTGCTGTCAGAAACAGCTTTTGTCCTTGACATGCATGCATCGCTATCTGTTCCAACATTGGATTTCCACGATATGGAAATGCGTCTACCTCATCCATAATCAATAAGTCAAAGGCATTAGGATAACGATACAACTGATGCATCGTGCATACAATCAAATCTCCGTCAGTCTCTTTCGTATATCCTTCACAGACCGCAATCACATGCAACATTGGAAATGCCTTGGCCATGCGTTCCTTGATTTCCAATACCACCTGTCTTCTTGAAATCGCAAAACCAACTTTCTTTCCTTGGTTGATAAAGCGCATAATGCTTTCCATAACCAATTCAGTTTTTCCGGCACCACATGCCGCATAAACCAATACATCCTTGCCTTGATCCAAATAGAGGCGAATTTCACGCATCGCTCGAAGCTGCGCATTGGTTAATGGATATTCCAGTTCATAGTGACACTGTATATTGCATGTTTGATATCGCTTGCTTTGTATCGGTTCGTTTACATTGATTCTGCCAAAAGCAATACATTTGCGACAATACCAGTTTTCATGAAAAGGATCATAGGCAAAATATTTTGTATCTTGATTACCACATCGTTTACATTCCATATATTATCACTCCTTTTGGATTTATATGCGCTTACGTCTTTTTGACGATAATGCACTTGTTTTTTACTATACATATCCACTAATAAATCTTCTAATCAAACAGAAAACAAATGATTTCTTTAGAAAATCATGATAAGATAGTATGAAGAACAGGTGATCATCATGTATAGAATCCAAGCAGACTGTGTATCAGAAATTGAAATAAAAAAAAGCAGATTTATTACTTATCTTCATAAAACTACAAGTGAAGCAGACGCACGCACCTTTATTCAAGCGATAAAGAAGCAACATCCTAATGCGACACATCACTGTTATGCATATGTAATTGGCGAACATAATGAAATGCAAAGAAACAATGACGACGGCGAACCGGGCGGTACTGCCGGCATGCCAATGATGGAGTGCTTGCTTCGTAAAGAAATGCAGGATATTGCCGCCGTGACTGTTCGATATTTTGGAGGAATCAAACTAGGCGCAGGCGGATTGATTCGCGCATACGCTCACAGTGTTTCGCAAGCGCTTAGCCAAGCAGTGTTGACAAAAAAAGTGCACATGAAGAAATGCTCACTCTCTTTTTCTTACGATTTGATTGGAAAAATGGATCATTTCTTTCGCAGTGAACACATGGAAATCTTGGATAAATCATATGAAGACATGGTCACCTACGTGTTTGTTTGTAAAGATATTCCGTTTCAAGCATTGTCAAAAATCAGTTCTGGCAGCTATCTTCCGGAGTTCATGGAAGAAATCATCATTGATTCTGAAATTTAAGTTCCATCATCCATTCCCCTTTCTTGTTCTACAACATTGATAAAACTAGCGTATGCTTTGGACATTTGATGTTTGTCCCTGCGGCCGCCTGTTGTATTTGCAAATCAATAACACGATTCCCAACCACAAATACAACACAATCTAACCGTGCTGCATGATGAGAAACTGATAAATATCTGCTTGCATCCTGAATCGAGATCCACGCAAATTTAGTTCCATCACCTTACTTATTACAAATGAAAAAAACTTCAATTTTTTTTCATTTATGTTATAATATCCGCATGACAAAATTTAAGCTAAATTTACTTATATACTTCGCTGTCATATCTGCGGGATCATTACTTATATCCAACTTAGCTGCGGTAAAGCTTTGGGATTTTTTTGGCATCGCCGTTGACGGCGGCGTGGTATTATTTCCAATCACCTATATCGTTGGTGATTTGATTATTGAATTTTATGGAAAGCGTATCGCCAAAACGATAATCTATGCAGGATTTCTTATTAATGTTATCGCTGTTTTGGTCTTTTACATTGTCATTGCATTTCCTGTCTATAACGGCTGGATCCTGCAAAATGCATATGCGACTGTCCTCGGATTTACACCACGTATTATTTTTGGTTCCTTGATTGCCTTTGTATGTTCCAATCTATTCAATAATTTCATGTTTACCAAATTAAAAAACAAAAGTGGTGTTTTTCAAGAAAGTTTTATCGCGCGCGCAATTGGATCTTCTGCATTTGCGCATATCATTGATTCCGCTATCTTTGAAACAATCGCATTCCTTGGCGTTCTTTCTTTTCATGAATTTATAGTGCAAGCATTATTTGCGTATCTTCTTGGTCTGGGATTTGAAATCTTATTTTCTCCTTTGGAAGCAATGATCGCAAAAAAACTGAAAAGAAAATGTATTGATTACAAAAACAACAACCGGTTTTATTTTGAAATCAACAAAAAAATTCCAGGCAAACTAGGGCGTGCCGGAATCATTCATACTCCACATGGCGATATTAAAACGCCTGCTTTTCTCAGCGTTGGCACAAAAGGAGAAGTTCGTTTTGTTTCCATGCAGGAACTA
This sequence comes from Erysipelotrichales bacterium, assembly GCA_910576345.1. Classification (GTDB taxonomy): domain Bacteria; phylum Bacillota_I; class Bacilli_A; order Erysipelotrichales; family Erysipelotrichaceae; genus C-19. Next base: position 29,815 of record CAJTIT010000014.1, on the reverse strand, counting down.
AAAGATATTTCCGCACAGGCAATGTTGAGCAACGGCTATCACCTGCGTAATCTTTCCAAAGAAATCGCAAAACAAGGCGGACTTGCGGCCTGGTCCGGATGGGATGGGCCGACCGTGACCGATTCCGGCGGCTTTCAGGTCATGTCTCTTGGTTCCGGATTGGGAAAAGTTGTCAGTATGGATCGTGAAAAAGAGATTATGAATACCGATCCTAAAGATCGACTGGCTCATGTAAGTGAGGAAGGTGTACATTTTCATGATCCGTTCACTGATCAAGATGATTTTATCGGTCCCGAAGAAAGTATGCAGATACAATGTCGAATAGGCGCAGATATACATATGGCTTATGATGAATTGACATCGCTGGCAGATAGTTATGAATACAATGTGGAAGCGCTGAAAAGAACAGAGCGATGGGCGCTGCGTAGTTTGAACGAACATAAAAAACATTGTGACAAGTTAGGTTATCATCAGTCGCTGTACGGTGTTTTACAAGGCGGCAGATGGGAGGATTTACGTCGTTCCACTGCGAAAAAATTTGCGAAAATGGATTTTGACGGATATGGTCTTGGCGGCGCATTTTTAAAAGAGAATTTAGGTGAAATTCTACGCTGGTGCTGTGAAGAACTGCCAGAGCATAAACCACGGCATTTGCTTGGCTTATCACATCCGGATGATATTTTGATCGGTGTAGAAACCGGAGCGGATACCTTTGACTGTGTGGCGCCAACAAGAGAAGCACGACATGGCAAACTATATACAAAATACGGAACGTTTAATTTATCAAATTCTAAATTCACAGACAGTTCTGATCTATTAGACGAAAATTGCGACTGTCCAACATGTAGAGGCGGATGGACACGCGGTCAATTACGTGCCATGATGAAATCACAGGACAATAATCAAAAACAAACATATTATACATTGGCTTCTATGCATAATCTTCGTTTCATCATTCGTTTAACCGAAGAAGCAAGAGAAGCAATCATCAATGGATCGTTTGATTCCTATAAAAAAGAATTTCTAAAGAACTATTATCAAAAAGAAGGCAAATGTTAAAAAATTCTGTTTTTCAGGATTTTTTATTTCTCTATTTGATAGAGTAAAATTGTTTTTAATTTATCGAAAGAAGCACGCATCACATTATTCAGATAAATTTATTTATGCGTGTTTGGTTTTCGTTTCCATCCATTTTCTTCCTTATATGCATCCATAACCTCAAACGTTTTTTTCATCATCATAAGCACCAACATGTAACATTTCAAGACAATCCCCTTCCTCCATTTCTTGAAAAAGGATTGATGAAACATATGGGTTCAATTTCTTGTTTTTCACTTTTTCTATCGCTTCTTTCACCATTGCTTTTGTAATCGAATGTAGCTGTGCAATCATAATTGTAAATTACAGCTTTTCTTTGTAAAATGTTGCGTCATACTAACCCCAAATACCTTCTAACCGATACACGCTGTAATCATTGATTTCATGATCTGAATTCTGTATATGCTCTGACTTAAACTTCATTTATATCGCATAAGCAACCGAAAACAATGCGTTGACTTTTATGAAGATAGCATCATCATTTGAATTTCCTTTGCCTTTTAACGTGAGAACACAGCATTTGCGCATATGTATCATCCTTGGCTTTTGATTTGTACCATACCATTCTTTCTCTTGTTTCTTCCAATCATATTTCATATTCAATCACCTTTTATAGATATTATATCAATACGATACGGATACCCTCTGTTATAATTTAAAAGTACTAACAGCATATAAGAAAAGATATCAAAAATTACGAACGGTAATTTTCAATATCCTAATGCTCTTTACTTTTTCGTAATTGTTTTTGCAGCCGCCTTTGGTTTGCGCTTCTTCACTTCCAACATCAAACCTCCAAAGGATGGCACATCCACACAAATACTTTGATCCATACAGTTTGAAACAACCTTTTCAGATTTAATCTTTTTCTTTGTTTCTGTAAGATTTCCGCCCCAAGTATCTTGTTGCGTATTGATGATTTCTGTATACGTCCCTGCGGTTTCAACACCAAAACGATGATGTTCATATGTATTTGGTGAAAAGTTTAAAATCACAACAAATTCTTTATTTTCGCACTTTCTAATATAGCTGAATAAATTTTCATCCGCATTATCCGCATCAATCCAGCGAAAACTATTCCAGTCATAATCATTCTCATATAAAGCCGGCTCTTTCTTATACAGTTCTCCCAGTTTTGCGAAAAAATGATGGAATGCATCATGAATCGGATAGCTTAACAAGAACCAATCATTTTCTTTTGTTTCATCCCATTCTCTAAAATGTGCAAGTTCATTTCCCATAAAATTCAGCTTTTTACCTGGATGGGTGAACATGTATAAATACAAAGTACGTAGCTGCATAAATTTCTGTTCATAAGTCCCCCATATTTTATCGATGATCGTCTTTTTTCCATGTACGACTTCATCATGAGAGAACTCTGTCATAAAGCGTTCCGAATAGAAATAGGCCATGGAAAACGTTATCTGGTTGTGATGCCATTTACGATAAATTGGATCTTTTTCTAAATACTTCAGCGTATCATTCATCCAGCCCAAATCCCATTTATAATCAAATCCAAGTCCATTATCCAATGTAGATTTTGTGACATTAGGAAAATCTGAAGAGTCCTCAGCGATCAACATAACGCCTTGAAAATCATGTGACAAATTGTAATTCAAACGACGAATGAAATCCAAAGCTCCCTGATTCTCGCCCAAATCTTTGTTTCCATGCCAATGAATGATATTACTTATGGCATCCATACGCAGTCCATCAATATGATATTTATCCAGCCAGAATGCCGCAGCGGACATTAAGAATGAGCGAACTTCTTCCTTCCATAAATTAAAATTGGCAGTACCCCATTGTGAATCCGCATCATGTGCTTTCTCATACTCATACAAAGGCGTACCATCAAAATAAGATAAAGAGAAGTCATCACGTACAAAATGCACGGGTACAAAATCCATGATCACGCCAAAGCCTGCCTTGTGTAGTTCATTGATTAAATAAGCAAGATCTTCACAGCTTCCGTATCTGGAAGTTACAGAAAAATAACCAGAACACTGATATCCCCATGAACCATCGAAAGGATATTCGCACAATGGCATAAATTCCACATGCGTAAATTTCATATCCTTTAAATATTTTATGAGTTCTTTGGCAATTTGTCGATAATTAACCCATTCGACATCACTATCTTTGCGCCAAGAGCCCAAATGCATTTCATAAATATTTACCGGACGATCAAAATTCTTGGTTCTTGTTTCCATCCATTTCTGATCACTCCAAAGTGTAAAATCTACATCTGTCACTATTGATGCCGTATTTGGACGCAGTTCACTGTGAAATGCATAAGGATCCATTTTATCCACTACACGCCCGGTTGCCTGTGTCACACGATACTTATACATGTCACCTGCCTTTGCATTTGGCACAAAAACAGACCATATGCCTTTTTCATCCATACGTTTCATTTCGCATCCGATACAAGACCAATCATTAAAAGAACCAATGACTTGTATCTGTAATGCATGTGGCGCATATGTAGTGAAACGCACCCCTTGTTTTCCTCTCTCTTTACCAATATGTGCACCAAAGATTTCATATGCATTTAAGCAATGTCCCTGATAATAATTTTCTGTGTTTTTCAACATAAGAGTGAAACCTCCTTCTCTTTCCACTCTCTATTTTACCCTATTTTCATTTAAATTCCTATAGTATTTTATATATTTATAAAGATTTTGTAATAGCTTACAATTTTTTTTCGAGCATTTACATGAAATGTTCGATTCACCCATCGTTATGGTTTGAAACACAAATATTTAGAGTCCCAAAAGAGTGGGTTCTTCCTCTTTATTCATTGCGTCTGCCAAAATGCGTACCGCTTGAATAAACTGCGACTGCCGATCTGTTGGAACAAGATTTGCGATCAATAACAACTCTTTTTCCATGTCAGATGTTTCAACCATTGATCTGTTAGATTTTTCTGAAGAATAGCCACTATGAATATCCATATCAAGATATTTCATCATCGCATACAATTCATTAAAACTTAAACGAATTTCTTCATTCATGATTCTGTTCAATAATTCGACCTCCATCTGTAATGCCGCTGCCAGTTCCTCACTTGTTACACCTTTCTTCTCCATCGCCTTTTTAACTTTGATTAGCCATAGATGCTCCATAAATCATTCCTCCCTTTCTATATGTTGATACTACCAAAGATTTTAAAATATGTAAACAAAGAATGCAGAATTTTTACAAATTTTGTGAATTGTGATTTTTGTATTCTGTTTGTTAATCTTTTTTAGTAATGTTTTCATATAAAAAGTTATGATTTATTTTTGCATGAAGTATATATAAGCGGTGGATTTCAGAAAAAAAGATACTCCTTTTTATCAGAAATATCTTTGATAATTGAAATATTATATGCCTTTGATTTGATGGAACGCATGTTGCGCTGCAATCGCCCCATCACTTACCGCAGTGACCACTTGTCGAAGTGGCTTGACTCTAACATCTCCGGCGCCATAAATTCCTTTACAAGCTGTTTCACAGTTTTCATCGACAATCATATAACCATGCGTATCCAATACCGGAAGATTTGTTAGAAACTGTGTACAAGGATCCAACCCAATATATGGAAAGATGCCTGCACATTCTTTTTTCATTGTTTCTTTTGTCAGGACGTTTTGAAGTTCAATACCCGAAACCTTTCCCTCGCTATCGAATATTTGAATTGGCACATGATGAGCAATGACTTCAATTTTATCGTTTTCCTTGATACGCTGTTGCAAAATCATATCAGCACGAAATTGATCACGCCGTATGACGATGGAAACTTTTTTCGCAAACTGTGTTAAGTATTCTGCTTCTTCCAATGCAGAATTTCCGCCGCCGATTACAACGATTTCTTTCTCTTTGAAAAACGCACCATCACAAACTGCGCAATACGAAACACCACGTCCAACATTTTCGATCTCACCCGGAATTTTCAACATACGCTCTTGCGTTCCGCTAGCCACTATCACTGCGCGTGCTTCATAGAGAGTCCCATCTTCCAGAACGATCTGTTTATATGGCTCTTTGTCTTTGATTTCTGTAACGTTACCATATACATACTCGCTTCCAAACGCTGTGGAATGTTCAAACATTTCACTTGCCAGTTGCATGCCTTTGGTGCTTTTGATGCCAGGCCAGTTCGATATTTCCGCTGTCTTGATCAATTTGCCGCCAGGTGCCCCCATTTCCAACATCGCCGTTTTCAAACCTGCACGACTTGCATATATCGACGCACTCATCCCGGCAGGACCGGCGCCTACAATGATTAAATCATATTGTCGCTCCATTCGCGATCCTCCTTCATCAAATCCATTAACTCGCGCATATTGTGAATGATTTTGCATGGTTTTTCTGCCGCAAGCTTCTTTTCTCTTTTTGGATCAAAGGCAGCTGCGACGGAATATGCGCCCATACGCTTACAAGCAACGATATCACTTGCGCTATCTCCAACATATACAACATCATCATGATTATGATACAGCTTTTGACATGCCATAAGCAAACCTTCCGGATTTGGCTTGGGCTTTTCAAAATCATCCGCACCAATGATAACATCAAAATAAGATGTTAGACCACACTTATCCAACCCCATCTCAATTGTATGCTTTACTTTATTGGATACAACCGCAATCGGAAAGCCCTCATCTTTCAAATATTGAAGCGTTTCTTTTACGCCGTCAATCTCTTTCACATAATCATTATGATACTTATGATTGTGCGCACGATAATATGCAATAATTTCCTCAACTTGATCTGCTTTGAAATATCGTAAAAAACTATCTTTCAGCGTTGGTCCTAAAAATGACGCCAGTTCATCCTCACTTAAATTATGCTCAGGCTTGTATTTTTTGAATACATGACGAAACGATGCATAAATCAAATCCTTTGTATCTACAAGCGTGCCATCCAAATCAAATAACACAACCGGTTTTTGCCGTTGAAATGGCCATTTGTTTTTGAATACTTTGTTCCAAACACCTAGAATACCCAAAACACCAATCACAATACCAATTAATGATATAACCTGTGCCATTTTTAATGATCCCAACATCAGCGCATCCGTTCTCATGGATTCAATCCAAATGCGGACAACACCGTACCAACAAAGATACGCAAAAGCCAAATCGCCGCGTTTTTTCCTGCCGTAACGTTTATAAACAAAACGAATCAGAACCCATCCGACTAAATTAGCCATACTTTCATATAGAAATGTCGGTTCACGATATTCTCCGGATATATACATTTGATCTTTGATAAATGTTGGAAAATGCTCATAATATGCCTCGCTGACAACACCGCCAAATGCTTCCTGATTCATAAAATTTCCCCATCTGCCAATTGCCTGTGCCAACAATATATTGGGAAAAATTGCATCCATAATACGTAATCCGTCTACGGCATGTTTGCTGAAATACCAAAGTCCAAAGAGTATCGACGCAATCAAACCACCGTGAATCGCCAGTCCGCCTTCCCATATATAAAACACACGAATCGGATCTGACACATAGAATTCCCATTCAAACAGACAATAATATATTCTTGCACCAACAATGCCAATTGGCAACATATAGAAAAAGAAATCCTCAAACAGTTTTGTCTGATATCCCCATTTCTTTAAAGTTTTGATACTGCAAACATATGCCAGAACAGCACCACTTAATATAAACACCGCATACCATGTCACAGATATCGATCCAAATGACAATACCGTTTTAAAATCAGGAAACAATTTCATACGCTCTCTCCCTTGCCCTTCTTATTCTTTATTCTGTTCGATATAATCCAAAACTCTTTGTTCAAACTCTTTGGCACTGTCCAATCCCATTTCACTTTGCACATAATTATTCACCGCAGATTCAATGATGACAGCCATGGAACGTCCTTCACGAACGGGGATAATGATTTTTGGAATATCGACACCCAATATGCTTTCATATTTTTTTTCTTCAATGCCTACTCGATCGTAATCCGCATTATCCTGCCATTTTTCTAAACAAATTTCTAATGAAACTTCCACCTTGGGAATTACAGAAGATATACCAAACATGCGTTGCACATTTATGATACCAACACCGCGTAGTTCCAACATTCCTCTTAATAGCTCCGGCGCCTTGCCTATTATCTTATTGTGGATGCGAAAACAATCCACGCGATCATCTGCTACAAGCATATGTCCACGTTTGATCAATTCCAGTGCAATTTCTGATTTTCCCATTCCACTTTCTCCGCGAATCAATACGCCTTTTCCATAAATGCTTAACAGACCTCCATGGATACAATCGCTATCTGCTAGTTTTTCATCCAAAAACGCTACGACATCAACAATCAATCGTGATGTTTGTGAAGAATGCAAAAAAATCGGAAAGTTTTTTCGTTTTGCGATTCGCTTTAATATGATCGGACATTCATGATTTTTAGATATAATGATAGCGGGTGTTTTTGAATCTGTAATGAAATGAAACGATTTTCGCTGCTTATAGTCACTCATTGTCTGAATATATGCCATTTCCTTATCACCCAAGATGACCAGCCGTTTGGCTTGTGAATGATCAAAATAACCTGCCAATTCCAAACCGGGGCGATTGGTATCCGCAATTTCAATGGGTCGATTCAAACTTAAATCATTACCGGTAATTTGTTCAAAATTGAAGTATTCGCTTAAACAGCGAACAGTGATCGATGTCTTTTCTTGCATAAGCTTACCTTCTTACCATGAGTTTTTTCAAATACTGTCCGGTATAGCTTGTTTCCACTTCACAGATTTCCTCTGGTGTACCCTGTGCCATCAGCGTTCCGCCTTCATCGCCGCCTTCCGGACCCAAATCAATAATATGATCTGCACATTTGATAACGTCCAAATTATGTTCAATCACCAACACCGTATCGCCATTATCTACAATGCGCTGAAGCACTTCCAGCAGTTTTTTCACATCATGGGAGTGAAGACCGGTGGTTGGTTCATCCAGTACAAATAATGTTTTTCCGGTTGCTTTTCGTTGTAATTCACTTGCGAGTTTCACACGCTGCGCCTCACCGCCTGATAAAGTTGTCGCACTTTGTCCCAATTTGATATATCCCAATCCAACATCTTTCAATGTTTGTAACTTATGTTTGATCTTAGAGACATTGGAGAAAAATTCAATGGATTCTTCCACACTCATATCCAATACATCATAAATATTCTTTCCTTTATAGGTCACTTGAAGCGTTTCTTCATTATAACGTTTTCCACCGCATTCCTCACAAGGCACATAGACATCCGGTAAGAAATGCATCGAAATTCGCAGGATGCCATCGCCTTGACATGCTTCACAGCGTCCTCCACGAACGTTAAAAGAGAATCTGCCTTTTTCATAACCGCGCATTTTTGCATCCGGTGTCTGCGCAAACAAATCGCGTATATCGTCAAATACACCTGTGTAAGTGGCAGGATTGGATCGCGGTGTTCTGCCGATCGGATCTTGTGAAATATCGATAATCTTATCAATATATTTTAATCCTTTGATGCTTTTATGCTTCCCAGGCAGTATTCGCGTTCTACCCAGTTCATGCATCACACCTTTTGACAATATCTCATTTACCAGTGTGGATTTTCCACTACCGGATACACCTGTAACGACAATCAATTTTCCCAAAGGGAATGTAACATTGATATGTTTTAGATTATTTTCATGTGCATCTATCACCTGCAATTTCTTTCCATTGCCTTTTCTACGCTGTTTTGGAATTTCAATTTTCATTTTGCCGGAAAGATATTGTCCGGTTATAGAATTTTCATTGTTCATCACATCACTTGGTATACCGGCTGCGACAACATTGCCGCCATGAATTCCGGCGCCCGGTCCTATATCAATAATGTAATCACTTGCGCGCATCGTATCCTCATCATGTTCTACGACGATCAAGGAATTACCCAAATCACGCATATTTTTTAAAGTTGCGATGAGTTTATCATTATCACGTTGATGCAGCCCAATGCTTGGCTCATCCAACACATACAACACACCGCTTAAATGTGAACCGATCTGTGTTGCCAATCGTATGCGTTGTGCTTCCCCGCCAGATAGTGTTCCCGCAAGACGATCCAATGTTAAATACGTTAAGCCAACATTTTTCAAAAACATCAAACGATCTTTGATTTCTTTTAGAATTAACTTTGCGATTTCCATTTGTTGTGGTGATAAGGTCAGCTGATCCATGAACGCAATCGCCTGTTTCACCGACATTTGTGTCCATTCAAATATATTCTTTCCACCAACACGTACGGATAAAGCTTGTGGATTCAAACGTTTTCCTCCACAAGTTGGACATGGCGCTTCTGATAAAAAAGTTGCGTACCATTCTCTTGACATCTGCGAAGAGGTTTCCATATATCTACGCTCAATCAGCGTACAGATGCCTTCAATGAACTCGGTCCTTTTGGATACATTGCCCGATTTTGAATATATTTGATAGGTTATCAAATCTTTGGAGCCGTTCAGTAAATAATCCATTTCCTTTTTGGTCATCTGCTTGATTGGCTTATCGATATCGATTTCATAATAATCGCACAACGCCTTAAATCGCTGCCATTCTAAATTTTCTTTCGCAATGATATTTTTATAATATATAATACCGCCTTGGCGAATACTTTTCTCTTTATCCGGTATCAAATAATCAATATTCACCTTTTGGGTAATTCCAAGCCCTTTACAGTGGTCACAAGCGCCAAACGGCGCATTAAATGAAAATAGACGCGTTTCCAGCCTTGGTATGGTGAAACCACAGTATTTACAAGAATAATTGCTGGAAAACAAATCTTCTTTATCATCATAAGCAACAACGGCAAGACCATCACTTAATTTTAACGCTGTTTCCAAAGAATCATGAAGACGTGAGCGATCATTACTTTTTACAATGCGATCCACAACGACATCCACATTGTGCTTTTTATTTTTTTCAAGTGATTCCACATCTTCCAACATTTTCAAATCTCCGTCGACTCTTACACGGATATAGCCTTCTCTGCGCAGTTTGTCGAATAAATCTTTTTGTGTGCCTTTTTCTCCATGCACAACCGGAGCCATAATTGTTAGTCTTGTTTTATCCGGATAATCCATAATACGATCAACCATCTGTTTGATTGTTTGAGAAGTAATCGGCTCATTATGGGTTGGACAATACGGTACGCCGACCCTTGCATAAAGCAGTCGCAAATAATCATAGATTTCTGTAACGGTACCAACCGTAGAACGCGGATTATTGCTTGTAGTTTTTTGGTCGATGGAAATTGCCGGTGAAAGGCCTTCGATGGAATCTACATCCGGTTTTTCGCTATTCCCCAAAAACTGTCTTGCATATGCAGAAAGGCTTTCCACATAACGACGTTGTCCTTCCGCATAAATTGTATCAAACGCCAAGGATGTTTTTCCGGATCCGGAAACGCCAGTCATAATCACAAATTTATTTCTCGGCACACGAATATCAATATCTTTTAAATTATTTTCGCGTGCCCCTTTAATATCAATGTATTCGTTATTCATTCACATATCACCTCGTAACATTTCCTATATATTATACATTAGTATTTGTAAATCTCCTAATTTTTAACATCTTTTTTTGAATTTATCTAAGAATTTTATTTATATAGGAGTATGCCCGGACCATTTCTTTTGCATATCATATAGTAGTGTTGAAACAGAACGCTAATGTTTCTAAAGAGAAAGGAGATTCCATATGTATCGCAATACTTGTAATAGCTGTTATTACAACGATGATTATTACGATGATGATTACAATGAATGCAGTTGTAATCATAACTGCAGATGTGACTGTGATGATGACGCGTCCGAATCATGCCCAAGTCCTTGTCACTGCAAAGTCGGACCAACAGGACCTAGAGGTGAAAGAGGTCCAGTAGGGCCACAAGGACCACGTGGTTTGCAAGGCATGCAGGGTCCAGAAGGGGCTACCGGTCCTAGAGGACCGCAAGGTATTACAGGACCACAAGGCGTCATGGGACCACAAGGCGTTACCGGATCCGTTGGTGTGACTGGACCTACAGGCGCTACGGGTGCAGCAGGCGTAGATGGTCCGACAGGTGCAACGGGTCCTCAAGGACCACAAGGTATTCAAGGGCCTGTCGGTCCTACGGGTCCTCAAGGGCAGCCTGGTATGGATGGTCTCAACGGCGTAACCGGAGCTACAGGACCAACTGGTGCAACTGGACCAATCGGTCCGCAAGGTTTACAAGGGCCTGCAGGTGCGACCGGTCCACAAGGTCTGCCTGGAGAAAACGGAGCAACCGGAGCAACCGGGCCACAAGGTATTCAAGGTATCCAAGGTCCTATTGGTGCAACGGGACCTGCAGGTGAACAAGGTCTACCAGGGGCAACAGGTGCGACTGGGGCTATCGGTCCACAAGGTATTCAAGGCCCTATTGGTCCTACAGGAGCCACTGGTGTAACCGGTGCGACTGGTCCACAAGGTTTACCTGGAACGATCGGGGCTACAGGTGCGACTGGTCCACAGGGTATTCAAGGCATCCAAGGTCCTGTTGGTCCTACGGGCGCCACTGGTCCTACCGGTCCACAAGGATTACCGGGTATTGCAGGAGTAACCGGTGCCACTGGTGTAACAGGCGTAACAGGCGCTACAGGAGCCACTGGTGTGACGGGTGCTACAGGACCTGCTAATGGATTAAACGCATACGGTGGTATTTATAGCAACACTCCACAGACACTTGGCCTTTCCATCGGTGGAACTACCGTTGTACCAATGCCAAACGCAATGCCAGCACTCAATGTCACAAATGCTGCAAACGCATTGACAGTTGCACAGGCCGGTGATTATGAAATTGAATTCAAACTGAATGCGAGTGCATCTTTAGGCGCCGCAGTAACTGTCGCTGTCAGACGTAACGGCACCAATATCCCATCAACTGTTCTCACAAGAACACTTGCGATCGGTACAGAAACAATCTATCAAGGCAATACAATTGTGACTTTGACAGCGGGAGATGTTATTGATTTGGCAATCAGCGCTTTATTGGCATTGTCCGTAACCCTTGGCGGCGGAACCAATGCGACATTAAGTGTGAAAAAACTGAATTAATTTCTGTCTTATACGAAAACGGATAGTGATATTGATCGCTATCTGTTTTTCTACTCTGCGATCCATTCTTCCCACAACTGTTCCATACTACGATATCCCGTCGTTGCTTCAATAACATCATTCATTGTTTCCATATTCCATCCATGGACATTTGTAAATAAGCATAATGCTTCTTCACTCACAAAGCCATTTTGTATCAGAAAATCATAGACATCTTCTACTGTTTTTGGACATTCTTCCATATATACCTCTCTTTCTACTTATCTCATTTCCAAATGTACCACTAAATAATTGTTGTTTTGTCATGATCATAATTAAAAAGCCAATCAATAAAAATGATAAACAGAGACATATATTGGTTGTATCTCCTGTTTCCACTAGCGGTTTTATCTTTTCATTTTCAAATATAATCTTTTTGGATTCCGCAGTTTGATTGATCCATTCTTCATTTATCTGCACATCAATGATTTCTTTCGATAACCGATAACCGGATGGTGCTTGTATTTCCTTTATATAAACATGCATACCATATGGAATATCTTTAAAACGCGCAATTCCTTGCGCATCAGTTTTTACCTGTGCAATCTTTTGTGTACAATTTTCATCACGATACATGGCAAACACCGCATTCTCCAGCACAATTTCTGGTTGATTCGCATCCACTTTTTTTATTTCAATATCATATTTTTTTAATACGTTTTCTACTTCTATATTCTCTACCTGTTTATTGGTTTTGATTACCGATTCAAAAATCTCGTTACTACATTCATAGAAATCCAATGACTTCTGTTCTCTTATATAATATGTGCCGATCTCCAAATCATCAAAGGATAAATAACCAGCAACATTGGTTTTTTTCGTTTGAATGATCTGTTTAAACGATTTATCTGTCGCAAGTTCAAACACAACGCCAGACAATCCATGCTTTTCTTGATCAGGCAGTTTGCCAAACATATCCATGTCACCATGATGTTGATCGTTACGATCGATTCGTTCCTGATAACTTAAATATACTTGATCTTTAGTATATTTATAAAGTTCGATTTTTCCTTTGGCTAATTCATTTACAATTGGTTTTCCTTCGTTGATGTTCACAACGATTTCTTGATCTGCATTTGACAGTGATATTACAAAATCATACTCCTTGGAATCTAGTACATACTGTGAATTTGTCTTCAATTCTTTTAAATAGTAGCTACCCACCGGTAGATCCATCGTTTGTATCATCTGACCATCAGCGTCAATATGTGAAACTGCAATCAAAGAACCTTCTTTGATTGTCGGTTCTCCAAGATAATTATATATATCTTTCCTTGCATAGACGCCAAAAACTACATCTTCATATGCGTGTTCATTTTTAAATATTGTCTGCTTTTCCAAAATTTTATGAAGCTTTAGTTTCGCTTTTTTGCGTTCATTGTGAATAGAGATTGGATGAAGTTGTATTTCTTCATTGCCATTTGCGACGATTTCAAATGTATATACCGTATGATCATGGATATATCCATCGGGTGTCACACTTTCATATGCCCTATATTTTCCTACGGGCAATGTTAATGAATCATTCATGTCCCAATTTGATGGCATTTCCACCACTTTATCACCTTTTTTATAGTGTTCCACGCCATCCCATGTAGTAATATCTTCATCCGCTTCAACCGTTAGAACAGCACCTAACAAATTGCTTTGCGACCATATAGGATGGTATTCCATACCATAGGCGCCTTTCACAACTTCAACTTTCTGAAAGGACTCTCCCGTCTTGGTAAATTGTACCTTTCCCTTTACCTGTTTGTTGGTGAGGTTCAGCTTGATAATTTCAACATCATGCATGTGAATTTCATGTACGGTGGGATCATATATATATCCATTGTTTATCATATCATGATTCCCATCATAACGCTCTCGCACATAATACGTATGATTGATTTCCATTTGTTCAAATGTGGCCGTTCCGGTTTCATCCGTACTCGATGTCTGTACAATGTGTTTGAAATCTTTATCTATCGCAAGTTCAAAAAATACATGTTTTAAAGGGCGTTTTGTTTCTTCGTCTTGCTTATAGATTTCCAAAACACCTCGTTTTATTTTATTTTCAATGGATTCTTTCTGATTTAGAACAATCGTTTGTGTCAAATCTTTATCATACGCAAAGATAAAAGGATACTGTGTTTCATCCAACTGATAATTTGGGCTTGTGCTGATTTCTTTTACATAATAAACGCCATTCTGTGAAAACTGAAAATGAAATTCGCCAGCTATATTTACATCACTGATACCAACTAAACTACCCTCTTCTAATCCTGCGACCTCTTTCGCAAAGGCACCAAACACAACATCTTGATAAGGATTGCCACTTGTTTCAAATATCGATTCTTCCATATGCTTTGTGGCTAAAATCAATGCGGTCTGTTTTTCATTCTTTAAATCAAGCACGTCATTATAGGGAAGTTCATTTCCGTTTTCATCTATATAAGTAGCACCCACGACTGGCGTATTTTGATCCATATATGCAAAATAAAAAGTGCGAACCTTATTGTCCAGCACATAACCGTCTTTTGTGTTTATCTCTTGTAGCGTATATAAATTATATCCTTCACTTCCCAAAGGCAGTAGCGGTGATTTTGTGATATGTTCACCATCAGAAGTCATTGTCGCAACCTGTTGTCCCGCACGATACCATACAGTGCCGTCTACGCCAACAATATCTGTTTTTGCCTTGATTTCAAATGTTACATTAGAAAGCCTTCCCTCTGTGTATATTGGTGTAAACAATGTTCCATATGCACTTTCGATTTGAGAATATCCTTGCATAATGTCTGCCAATTTATCTAGTTTCACTTGACCTTTTGCCGGCTGATCTTTAAAACTGATCGTCGTAACAATCGTATCATTGTCTGGACCCATTTGTTCATGCCAGCCTCTTTCTACAGTAAATTTAAGCGGTTCTTGATTTAACAAATATCCATAAGGACTTTCTACTTCTTCAATCTGATATTCACCGGCACGCAATTTTTCTTCCAAAAACACAAATCCTTCCTCTGTCGTTTCCCATGTATCTACGCGTTTGGGAATTGGAAACCACTGCCAATAGCTGACGTATTCACCAGCCTCATAATCCGCAGTCTTGCTCAATGCTTTAATTTTAAACTTCATACCTGAAAGTGGAATGATTTTATCCGTTTCCTTATCTTTTTTATAAACCGCCAGTTTTGTTTTAAATGCAGTGTCGATAAAATAACGATAGGTTTGGGGTGTTGTAGAGTTCTCTGTGATTTGGATTTTAAAATCGGCGACCGGATCATACTGATCGCTTGGCGTTTTGGTTTCTTTCACTATATATTCACCATATGGCAGCGGCTTTGACGTTGCACTTCCCTGTTCATCCGTAGTCAATTTATCATAAACGATAGCTTTATCCCAACCAACATCATCCACATCTGATTTCAATTTCACAGTGAATTCCGCATTGCCTAAAGGCATGCTTTCACCATTCTGATTTGGATCTTCCAGCTTCTGTATTTGAAACGCCTGTGATTTAATAGGTTCTTTTGAAATAGTGTTTTCCACAACGACAGGTACATTTTGTCCTTGATAGTTTAAACTTACTCTGTGCATTTCTGTATCCACCATACATCCCTCACTTGCTTGATCAGTTATTTCTTTCCAATAGTATTCACCTAAGTAATCCACTTCTGCAGTTGCTTTTCCATCTTTAATTGTATGTGTTGAGACCAATGTATACATAGGATAAACAACCCTGCCATCTGCAGGATCTACTATATGATTCCATGCGTATAATCCATAAACTGCACCATCAATTTTGGCATCACCGTTCCCAACATTGTCATGTTCCTTAAATACTTTTGTGATGGTTGTTTTTGCCGTAACGCGGTCATCATAAATTTCAGAGTTCACAAATTCTTGTTCGGTGTGATCTTTATCAATCACAAATGGATGTTGATTTGTATTGATCTGATAATTCTGTGGTGCCAATCGCTCTACATAATAATACTTTCCATATCGCAACAATTCTGAAGTTGCATATCCATCTTTATTCGATGTAATCGTGGATATTTTTGTCCCATCTTCTTTATAAATATCGTACTTAGTGCCTTCCACCTTTACAATTTTTCCACTTTTTTTATCTTTTTTTACGATACGCACTTTACCTTGTTTCCAATTATTATTCGCATTATATGTAACGGTTTTATTTGGTTTTATTTCTATAGAACGAATTGTTGAATCCAATATTAAATGTGACGGAACTGCTATTTCTTGAATATACACATTTTGCGCCAACAAATTTTCAATCAACACTTTTCCATTTTCTTTAGTGGTATAGGTTCCGATTGGATTGGTCATATCATTATTATAAGATAGTTTGAATGTAGTATTTGGGACATAGGTGCCATCTTCATCTTGTTTTGCGATTTCCACATGACCACGTTTTTCAACATGAATTCTAATCTTTATTTGACGAGGATCGATCACTTTAAACGGTACCACATCTTGTGAATTAGATGATGAATATAAGATCGATGTCCCCACACAATCCTGCTTCACCGCTTGATATGTAATTATCGCATTATCTGGCGCATCATTTGTAGCAGTTATCGTTAGATGATTACCTAAACCAGCTTCTTTTTTCACTTCAATTCCATTACTTTTTGAAGTCAGATAATAATAAGAAAATACACCTTGAGAATCCGTTAATGTAATACTCTCTCCTACTCTAATTTCATATTCTTGATTTGCAAAAGAAGGATATCGATGAAAAATCAAACTTTTACGTTCTTCGATTTCAGCCTTTTTTGCGGCATAACCAGCAAATGATGTGCTATTTATTGTCGCACCTAACGCTTCCCAAATCATAAATTGCGTAGCTAAATAATCCTCTTTGGTTTTATTTGACATATGCCAACCTGCATACGCTATATGTTCTAATTCTGATCTTTGTGAGATTGAATAGTTTTGAACAGAGTATTCAGCACCTGCCTGTACAAGATTTCCAGGTTGTACACAAAATGCAATTTCACCATCTGCATAAATAAATGCCGTATAATTCACAGTTACCCATTTACCATTCGCATCTGTAACGTAATAACTATATGGAATTGTTTCTCCTGTTGTTACTCGATTTGATGCTCTTGTAATCGTTATATTATTTAAAACAACAAATATAATAATCATAATCGTAAATATATTACGAATTATCTTTTTTAAATTTTTCATTAATCCATTTCCTTTCTAATTAACGCGAAACATTTAATTATCTATTCTTTCTGTAATGATCCTTTATAATCTTTGTACACAAAAAGACTTATTACATATATAAAAAAAGACAGAAAAATCTGCCATTATTTTACATAGTTAAATTCGACTGTCCATCCGATTTGCTCAGAACAAGAATTAAAGGATGGTCCATAAGTATAAGTTGCTATTGGACAATTCCCTTTACTATCACAATCTTCAATATATTTTGCCCCCCATTGCTTCGCTTCTTCTTCCGTCTTAAATATCATACCCGAATTTCCAATTTGTCCTTCAGGCACAACACATGTTTGTTCTTGTGATGGATTTGGAGCAGTATTTTGAGAACCATTGGTATTCGTTGTATTTTCAACTGCTTTGTATCCACTTGCACCGCCATTTTTTGATTGTGTAGCATTGTTTTGCGTTTGGACAGGCAATTCCTTCTTGTTTTCCTTCACCTTTACCCGGAATTCTTTCATTGCTTTATTGCCATTCTTATCAAATGCAATTACGCTTACTTTATATTCACCTGGTTTATGGACATCAACGTTTCCATTTAATACATAACCATTCTTATTTAAATCTTTTTTATCGCTAAACGGCAGATCTCCATCCACAGGATCCTTTACTGACGACACATTCGCTTTCCCATCAAACGCATCTCCCTCTGTAATTTCTACCGTCTCCTTATGCAAAACTATTTCAGGCAATTTTGTATCCTTTACCGTCACTGTGATTTCTTCACTAGACTCCTTGCCATCATCATTCACAAAAACAACTGTAATATTTTGTTCACCCAATTTTTTACCATCAAAATTCTTCACTTCTTTCACAGAAACACCCTTTTGATCGGTAAAATTTTCAAGCTTAGTGACATCGCCATATTCCAACACAATCTTTTCTTTCACATCTACATGCAAAGCCGCTGAACAACCTGCCAGCACCAATAAACATACGATAAACTTCTTCATCCTAGTCTCTCCTCTTTCAAACAAACGCTGTCTTCTTCATAAAGATTTTAACAGCTTTTACCAATGGAATCAAATAAAACAAGAGAAACTTATACACATCTTGTACCATCCACATCCGGGCTTCTAATACGTTTCATAGTAATAACCTCCAAAAGAAAACAACAATCGACAACGACTGCTGCGCTTAAGATATTTTTTGATACTAGAATTGTAACACATACAAACAATCAATGCACAACCAAATACCATCCAATTTTATATCAATCCTGTTTCAAAGCAAACCTTCATCAGCCAAGTCTTGCGACAAGCTGACTGACAATTCCTGCACAGATCACAGAAGCCTGCTCACAATTTTGATCAAACACATCCAATCCTCTGTGTTCAAAGGAATCCGTAATTGTTTTAACGGAAATAAAAGAAATCTGATTAACATAACAGACATGTGCGATACCGGCAGATTCCATATCCACCGCCAAAGGTGAAAAACGATTGTAGATTTCTTCCCTTCGATCATATTTAATAAACTGCTCACCCGTCACAATTCTTCCAAACAGAATTGGAAAAGACAATGTTTGGCTTAATACCTTCATTATACGCAAAAACCAATCGTCTGCGCTAAAATACAGAGAAGGAAGATGGGGATGATCCTTAGTTAGAATATCACTGTCAACATCATGATATGCCGTATATTCACCAACAACCGTATCAAACAAGCGCACTTGTGACGACATGCCGCCAGCGGTTCCTGCGCTGATAATGCCGTACACATGCTGTTCATCGATCAATATCTGTGCCGCAATCGCCGCATTTACTTTGCATACGCCGCTACTCACGGCGACTACACTTGTTCCTTCTAAGCGTCCTTCATAAAACGTCAACATGGCTTTCTTCCAATTACGTGTAATCTCCATATTCTTTAAAAACGGCGCCAATTCCAAATCACTTGCGCAAACAATACCTATTTGTTCCATACAACCAAACCCCTCCTTCTTATAATCTGGCTTCCAATTACCCCCTATATACTATGATGTCTTCTTCAACATCCATTTTCATATACTAAAACATATAACCAAACGATACTTGTGCCGCCAAATCGGCACTCACTTTTACGCTTGTACATACATTACGCATGCTGTCATGTTAAAAAAAGCTCAAAGAGAGCTTTCAATCATCGATGCGATTCTTTAACTTATCAATACACCAGTTCGCCCATTTGATTTCATTTTGATAGTACATAAATCCATACGTCATCGTCATCCCCCAATAAAACGACTCATCCTCCAATCCAAATGCTTCTTCATAACCGGGTATATTCTTTGTATCCTCATTCATTCCCGCAATAATTTCATTGCATTCTGCTATGTATTTCTCCAACAAACGGATGGTCGCACCCAAATCAATATTTCCTGAAAAGAATATTTTGATTAGCAATGGATTCTTATACTTCATAATCTCACTTAAATTCGCATCGCCCAACCAGCGATTTAATTCAATCTGACCTTCTTCTGTGATAGAAAATACTTTTTTATTTGGCTTTCCTTCCTGCAAAACCACATGATGTGCCACCCAGTTGTTTTTCAATAAGACATTCAATTCCTTATAGACCTGCGACGTCTGCGCATGCCAGAAGAACGAAACCGGTTTCTGAAGCCAACGATCGATATCATATCCTGTCATTTCCTGATAATTCAACAAACCCAATATTGCGTGCTTTAATGGCATAACCACAATCTCTCCTTTTACAATATTCGAACAATAGAATACTATACCTACAATGTTTTTGCAAGACCCAAAAACCGTAAAAAACGACTGTTTCCTATAT
Organism: Erysipelotrichales bacterium; assembly: GCA_910576345.1. Classification (GTDB taxonomy): domain Bacteria; phylum Bacillota_I; class Bacilli_A; order Erysipelotrichales; family Erysipelotrichaceae; genus C-19. The sequence goes on along the minus strand of CAJTIT010000014.1, from coordinate 9,571 downwards.
CACCAAAAGGTATTTCTTCCATAAAAAAGCCAAGAAACTTTGCACCGGATATTTATTTTCCAATCAATTTCATGTAAAATAATACATAGATGAAAACCATGACACAAATACAGAAAAAAAACACAAAAAAAAGAAGAAAGCCAAACTATACAAAGCGGGCAAAACGACTTCAGAAAGAACTGATGCTTTCCATCGCTTTGATTTTTCTTACGCTGCTCATTTGTGTGAAATTTCAATCATCACCCAATATCTATCGCGTCGTTGTATTTGAACAAAACAATGAAATAAAAGAAATTCAATACTATAATAATTTCAAGACTGCGAAAAAACAAATGCAGAAACAAATAGAAAACGGCGCCTATAATCCTGCAGTTTTAAATGAAGATGGAAAAATCCTTGCCATTCGCTATGGCATTGTCAATTTTCGCACCAAGACCTGTACAGAAAACACATCTTATGAAATTGAGCGTAACGGGTACAGTGGATATACGAATGGATGTTACGGTGGTGATGGCGCATTTTTGGAAACAGACAACGATGCAAAAAAAGTGAAATTTAAACAAAGCGGTGTTATTGGCTGGGCAGATATTGCAGATATCGAAATACAAAATGCATTCGCTCCTGAAACAGCGTCCATCAATCACTATACGGTGAAAGACAATGCGATCCTGCATCATGGAACCACAAATCCAAAAGAAGCCGAGTATGCGTTGATGATCAACATTGGCGATAATGATGCATCATTGAAAGCTGAAACTACCTATTATAGTTATGATGCACATTATTTTTACACAACGTTTCAAAGCATGATTGATGATTATCGAAACCAAACCTATGAAAACAGTATAAATAAAGACGCACCGCATTACAATTACTATCAATATCTGACACATCGTGCCAAAACATCCTATGTATCCAAAGATCTTAACTGGTACATTTCTACTTATCTTGGCTATTCTTCCAAACCGTCTTCGTTTCCACCCAATCCAAGTGAAAGCCAGTTATATGATGAAGGCTACACATTTATTGAAACACAGAATAAATATGGCATCAATGCAATCATGATGTTGTCATTAGCGATCAACGAAAGCGGTTTTGGAAGAAGTCAAATCTCCATTGAGAAAAACAATTTGTTTGGTCATGCGGCTTATGACAATGCGCCAAATGAAAGCGCCAACGGATACAAAGACGTTGCATCCAGCATTCAGACACATGCCCAGATTTTTTTAAATAACGGCTATTTAAATCCATGCGATCAAGCAGACAGCTTTTCACCGTCCACATGTTACAATAGCGAGAACAATCGTTATAAAGGCGGCTATTTTGGTGATAAAGATTCCGGAATGAATGTATTCTATGCATCCGATCCTTATTGGGGTGAAAAAGCTGCCAAGTATTATCAGGACATTGATGCGCTTTTAGGTGAAAAAGACAAGACAAGATACACAATCAAAGTGTTGAACAATCAAGCAAAAACGCCTGTATATGGTATGCCGGATACAAGTGGCAAAGTCATTTTTTACACACCGGATGTGGAATCTTACGCCCTTGTTATTTTGGATGAACTGGAAGGGGGAGAAGTGAATGGCAATACAAAATGGTATAAAGTACAAAGCGATGGCATGTTGAATCCATCCGCAAATGCGTTGAATCAAGAACCGCAGATATATGCTTATAAAACAGATGTCGTTTATATCCCTGCAGCTTATTTTGAAAATAACGATGTCAAATAATTGTTGATTATATGTAAACGGAGCATGAACAGATGAATGATACAATAGTTCCGATAAAGGCTCATACATCGTATAAAAAACATTTGCCTTTTATGTTTTCTATACGATTTTTTGTTATACTTGTGGAACAAGCGGATAAGAATCGCTGTGTTACTTTTACAGGATTATCCCATGCAATGATTCAAAACTTTATTGGAAAGATTGATCTTTTTTCCACTTCTAGGAAGTTCATAATCATCCTCCATTTAACGATCCATAATTTTTTTTAACAAAACAATGGCCTGAACCATAACGCCTTCTTCTCTGCCGACAAAGCCCAGTGTTTCCCCTCTTGTCGCTTTCACACTGATATGATCTTTATCACAATGTAAATACTGAGCGATGTTTTCTCGCATTTGATTAATCCATGGCGCCATTTTCGGTTTTTCAATTAAAATCAATGCATCCAGATTTTGAATTTCATAATCTCGCTCATTCATAATATCATAGACATATTCCATGATTTTAGAAGAATCCATATTTCTGTTTTTTTCATCTGTATCCGGAAAATGCTTACCCAAATCCCCTAACGCAAATGCGCCTAAAATGCTTTCAGCGACCGCATGATACAAAGCATCACCATCACTGTGACCCAAACAGCCTTTGTCATGTGGAATCATCACACCACCCAAGACTAAATTTCTACCTTCCTTTAATTGATGGATATCTGTAGATTGTCCAATACGAAACATATCAATCACCTCACGTGGTTATTCTACCATATAAATTAGATACATGAAAGAATACGAAACATTTTCATTTTCTTCGTTTAACATATACTATTATGAGGTTGAATATGTTATGATTATGATAATGGATATGATTTTGAACATATTCCATGGGATCTCAAAGATATATGGATAAGGAGAGATGAAAATGAGATTACGTTTAGCGAAAGGATTATGTGCGGCCGGGTTATTATTTACATGTTTTGGATGTTCTTCATCCGGATATGATGATGAAGCAGTAGAAGCATTGGTCACGGCGATCAACGGCATGGCCGAAGCCAACAGTATGGCGCTTACCGGCGACATTACAGCCAATGGCGAAAAAGATGGAACACCTATAAAAGTGAAAATTTCTCTGGATGGTGAAGCCAATTATGAAAAAGCAGAAGATTTACAGATGAAATTCACAATGGGCATGAACGCCAACGGTCTATCCATGAATGATCTTGCAAAGATCTATATCAAAGACAATACGATGTATATGGACTTCATGAATGAAAAGCAAAAACAAGCTTTTCCGGAAGAATTGTCACAATTAGAAGATCTGCCAGATTTCAGCATTCATATGGATGCGGATCAGTTAAAAAACAGCTTTGACACGATTAAATACGAAGATAAAGAAAACGGTGTTATCAAACTGGAAATGAATGATACGATACATGATTCATTTATGACAGGTATGAAAAGCAGCGCTAATGAAATGGATTTAAAAGATTATACATTAACAATGACAGTTAAAAACAATCGGCTTTCCGAAATAAAAATGAACTTGGACTTATTGACGGAAGGGGAAGCACTTGAAATGGAAATCGCATTCGCATTCGATAAATTTGATCAAATCAAAAAAATCGAATTCCCGGACTTTAAAGAATTCAAAGAAAGTAATTCCGATTCTTTATTGGGTAATGATTTAGATTCTTATTTATAAAAAATAACGAGTTGCTTTTTCACTCTTTCCATGATATGATTATGTCATTGAAATAAGGGAGTAGTTGGCTCTTGATATATAGAGTCGCTTTGTCAACATCATGATGACGCTTTTCAAAATACGTCATCTGGCTTAGCGTTTCACAACGAGACTTATTTGTGCGATTGCATTGCACAAGAAGTCTCTTTTTTATTCCCTAAGGAACAAAGGAGGATATACAATGCATTTACTAACGATTTTCATGATTGGGATTGGTTTGGCCATGGATGCATGCGCTGTTTCATTTGCGAAAGGAATGAGTTTCTCATCGAAGGTTTATCCAAAAGCACTTGTCTTGGGTTTCGCGTTTGGATTGTTTCAAGCGCTCATGCCAATCATCGGATGGTGGATGGGTACCTATTTTGAATCTTTCATTACATCGATTGACCATTGGCTGGCTTTTTTTATGCTTGGCTTCATTGGAATCAATATGATCAAGGAGTCGTTTCAAACGAAAACCTCCGATACAAAACAACTTTCTTTTGTGGATGTCGTCATTCTTGCGATAGCGACCAGCATTGATGCATTGGCGGTTGGCATTACATTTGCATTTTTACAGGTTGATATTTGGATTTCTGTGTTGATCATTGGCAGTATTACATGGATTATCAGTTTTTTTGCGGTTATTCTTGGTCATAAAATTGGTGGCAAACTTGGTAACTATGCGGAACTGTTTGGCGGTGTCATTCTACTGGTGATCGGTTTGAAAATATTGATCGAGCATTTATTTTTCTAAGCGTAAGCATAATGTCTTGTTTTATGAAGAAGAAAGAAAAAATCTGTACTTTGCGTTCTACAGATTTCATTGATTTCCTAGCTGTTTTCTTCTAATTTCTCTTGTAATATAACTTTGATTGTTTCTAAAGAAATACATTCTTGTTTCGCATATTCAATGAGTTCCGCAACATATTCTTTTAGATATTGTTTAGGCTCATCTTTTGTAATGGCAATCACCATAGATGGTGTATGGGTGTTTTGTCTCATGTCCAATTCATTTCTATAGGAAGCCAATGTTGTCTTTGTAAAACCAATTTCCTTTATGCCACATTGATGCAGTATATCTTCCATTGCTCTTTTATCCACAAGACTGTATTCTTTGGGAATGCATACAACGACCGATTTTCTGTGAAACAACGACTTCTTTTCCCCTACCGTTTTTATCATATAAGAAAACAATTCCACAGCGGCCATATAGTCAATGATGGCGCCACGATGCATCAGAGAAAGAACGTGCACATTTGGTTTTGGAAATGTGGCATAGGATTCTGCTTGACTTCCATAAGCAATGACTTTATTTGTATTTGTATCCACTGCCAACAACGATTTCTCTTTGGCCACAATTCCTTTATCTTGCATATAAATCACAATATCTGCCGGCTCATACATATGCATGCCAACCTTTCTTATCTTACGATATCATATAACAGAACCATCTTTTATTCACACACAAATCGATGATGGCTCTCATTAGCTTTATTTTTTATCGACAACTTTAATAACCACATCTTGACTGGCTGTGTTGCCACTGGAATCCTCAATATAGCAGGTAATACGCTGTTCTCCTACTTTACTTGTATCCACACTATCACAACGAAGTGATTTTTTTAACAATTCCGCATTATCGTAATTGTCTTTCAAATGCGGTTTTAACAAAGCATATGTTTCTGTTGTCCATGTAAATACAACATCTTTTTCAACTTCAAAACCTAGAATCGACATATCCGGTGCTTCCGCATCCACAATCTCTACCTGCAATTTCAATTGATAATCAGGAAACAGAAATTCTGTTATGCCTAATTTAGATGTGTCCACTTTTTTTCCTAATTTGACATTGTCTTTTTCTGCATCGCTTAATGGTTCTCCATCTTTTCTTAAATATTCCAAAGGATCAAATTCTTGATCATAAACCGGTATGATTACTGTTTCCTGTGAAAGCGAATAGACACTTTCTTCTGTGCATCCGCTGATGCATAAACAGCACATTGTCATGATCGTTCCCCATACTTTTTTCATATCGTCACCTCTGGCATTATTATATCATTATCCATTGTAATGTACAGCGTTTTCTTTTCTTATCGCCTGACACAGACACTTACTCCTTGTATCAAATGTTATATTTCTAACTCATAAAGACAGCATTGATTTGCTTTGTAAGGCAAATATTCAACATTTAACAATCGAGCATATCAAAACAAAAAGATGCCCTATGCAAATTATAAAAAGCACATCTTTATGTTTCATCTCTTTATTTCCTTGGTATGGTTGTTTGTGGATGTATCTTTAGATTCCTTTTACTCGCATCATCAAATGTTGAATTGTGAATCAAAAGATACGTGTTTTTATTGACAATAAAGGAAGATAAGCAGTAAAATAAGAATGTTCATGCATTAGAATAAGTTTTGTATCAAAATATAGACTATTATTTGCAAATGTTTTAATTCGTAAATAGTTGATTTTTTGGTCAAAACCGTTTTTTTGTAACTTTTTCCCTTAATCAATGTTTAGTTTTTGAAAATAACAAAATGGAGTGAAGGAAAATTATACTTATTCAAAAAGGATGGATAAGATGAACAAATCATCAAAACCAGAGCTTGATTTTTCTACATTTATGTTTAGATATGCGTTTTTTCACAAAGTGCGTATCGGATAACCAAGCTCATTATAAGAAAAGGAGGATAAAAGAGTGAGGAAAGTATTATCAGCTTTAATAGCTTTTGCGATGCTGATTGTGATGACGCCATCATCGATTTCTGTAAAGGCAAGCGCAGAAAACTGGGGTCAAGATTATGATACAGTAAATACGTTTACCATCGCAGATAAAGAAGAATTGTTGGCATTTCGTGATATGGTCAACAGCGGAAAAAATTTTTCAGGAAAAACGGTCACATTACAAGCAGATATTGATTTAGCTTCTGAAGAATGGATCCCGATCGGAAGGGAATCCAAACCATTTGGTGGATCATTTCAAGGCAATAACAAAAAAATCAAGAATCTAACGATTACAAACAGAGATTTGAACAGTGCAGGATTTTTTGGAATTACTGGAGGTGGATCCAATGGTGTGATCGCAGATTTAACATTGGAAAATGTGCATATCGATGCCAATCAAACGGTTGGCGCATTGGGTGGTTACATGGTTACCCGTACTGTTAACTGTCAAGTGATTGGTGACATTCATATCAGCGGAACATTTATGGTGGGTGGTCTTGCAGGCGACCATTATTCTAAAATTGAGAATTCTCACGTGAAAGGCAATGAGGGAAGCACAATTAGCGGAAGATATGTCGAAGCAAACAGTGAAGGCGATAACATTGGCGGTTTAATTGGTTTGCGCGGAGAGGGCAGCAATCTCATTCAAAACAGCAGTGTATCCAATATCAAAATCAGCGGGACTCGCAAAATTGGCGGTTTCATCGACGCAGCGTTTTTAAGCAACAGTTTTGAAAACTGTGAGGTAAACAATGTTATCATTGAAACAAATGCCAGTGTAGAATATGCGAATGACAATATTTCATCATTGGGTCTTGGCGGTTTCATCGGTGTATTTAATAACCATACGCCAAATGGGCATATTGTATCATCAACCGTACGTGATATCACGATGATCATTCCGGAAAACATAAAAGATATAGCAACGGCAGGATATATGTATGGATTATCAAGAGCATCAGGAAAAACACCGGATTTAACCGAAAATCTAGTTACCGGAACAAATACCGGCAGTAACAACGCGAAAGACAATGTGGAAGGCATCACAACACATTATGCACGTTTAGAGCCGACTTGCGTTGAAGACGGTCATATTGAATATTGGATGAGCGTTGACAAATACTATAAAGACGCAGCGCGCACAGAGGAAATCACTGAAGCAGATACAATACTTGCGAAAAGCGGTCATCACGCTGTAAAAGTGGAGGCCAAAGAACCGTCTTGTATTGAAGAAGGTAATATAGCATATTGGTACTGTGATCAATGTGATGAGTATTTCAGCGATGAATTATTAACCACAAAAGTGAATAAAGAAGATTTAATTCTTGCGGTCGTGCCACATAAAACTGTCAAAATCGAAGCGAAAGCACCAACTTGTACAGAAAAAGGGAATATTGCTTATTGGTATTGTGAAGAATGTGACCAATATTTCCTTGATGAAACATTACAAGTAAAGCTAACGAAAGAAGAAACGGTATTAGATGAAACAGATCATCCGGCATTCACACTTGTAAATGTAAAAAAGGCTTCCTGTACAGAAGAAGGTTATACCGGAGATCTTGTATGCAAATATTGTGGAGAAGTCATAAAACAAGGTAAAGCAACGGCAAAACTGGCACATCATTATGTAAATGGTGAATGTAGCGAATGTAAAGAAAAAGATCCGAATTATGTGTTACAGAAACCAACAGAAAATGATACACAAACGTCTACAGATACAAACAAAAAAGAAACCGAAACAAATAAAACTCCACAAACAGGTGATGAAACAAATATAGCTTTCTGGATGTTTCTGACAATGGTTAGTGTTTTGGGTGTAGCAAGTCTACATAGAAAGAATAAATTCATTGAAGAATAAACGAATCTATCATGAAGTGGTACTTTAATAAAGTATCACTTTTTTAAATCTCAATTTGACACACACGGTTTTGTGAGTGCGATTATTGCTTACCATAGGCTTTTGAACGTCTCATAAAGGATATGAAACAGGCACAGGAGATACGATAAACAGCCAAAGGCTGATTGTGAATACAGAAATCATTAATTGCTAAAGGTAAATAAGTCTATATAAAAACAGGCTGGTAGGAAATTTTCTTGCCTGCTTGTTTTTATGAGTATTCATTAACCGCTTCATCAACGCCGCACTCACGCAGAACCTTTTCCTCGGTTTCTTTTCAGATGCACCATTTCCTGCTCTCCCGTCCGTGGTTTATATACCATCCTTATTTCCTCCAATCAGAATTGATTGAGGGGTTCAGGGAAAATCCCCTCATTTTCCCAAAGGAAAAAACAAGGGGGGGGGTGAACACCTTAAATTTTGTTTTCTATTATCTTTTTCAATTTTGCAAGTATTTTGGCTTTGCGCTTGTTAACAACACTCTGCGCTATGCATATAACCTTAAACCGACTTCCCTCTCGGAAATTTCTTTAGAGAAGATTGCTTGTATCAACGCCTGTTTGATGTCCATAAATCCTTCCATTACTGATATGCCATTATGCTATCATTTCTCCTCTAGTTTTTTCATCCTTTCAATTCCTATTTGGGCAGTTTAAATAAGAGTACGATTGCTCCGTGAATTATGGAAGCGTATATACAATTACTCGTTGTCAATGTTACAAAAGACATATACACGCCAATTGTTATGCAGAATAATGTCATCATGGCAATACCACTCTGCATAATTCAATCCAAAATATATTAGCGGTGCATGAGCCTTTCCCATAATGCCCCATTTAATAGCACTGCCTGTTTGGCAGCCATTTTTTGCAAAGCAGCGGTAGTAAATATCCCTGCCACCCTATATCCTCGCCTAGTGTTATAAACCAAGACGGAACACAAAATGCTGAAACAATACAGACTATCATCCCCATGATTAACAGGAACGATACTGTAAAGCTGATTTTTGATGGCACCCCGAAACTATCAAAAGACCAGATTATATAGTCTCCACTATAATCTAAATCATTTGGGAATATTAAGTAGAATAAAACAGCTCCTGCTAAAATTAAAATGGTAGTAACAAACATAGCAAACAAGGCGGATTTTTTGTTTTTCCACACTTTGATCATTTGCTATATAAGACTTAACACCTGTTATTTTTCTTGTAAGAAGTACCGATAAAGCCAGTATTTCCATAAAAACAACAGGAAAGCTCAAAAAGAATAAACAGCATTACCCAAACTATCGGGCAAAAGAATTGCAATTAGCCACAAGCAATCATACACACTAAATACGATTGCTAAATCAAAACCACGCCTGAAAGACGTGGTATGAACCAGCCCTATAAGGGCCTATTGTTGCGTAAGGTCTTTTCGACCATTGAGGCCTGACAGCCGCAACGCTTTCTCTAACTGCCTCTCAAAGAGGCTTTTTCATTGTTTTATTTCACCGGCAT
>CAJTIT010000013.1 GCA_910576345.1 Erysipelotrichales bacterium | reverse complement strand
GAAGACCATCATCAAATTTTTTGAGAGGACCGATATTATAGATAGATTTTTTACGAACAGTCCGAACGCCCTTGGAATTCGTATAGCGATGACTTTCGACGAGACGAAGATAATCGATACCATTATTAGAAAATTTTTCAACGAACAAGGAAAACACCTCCTATATATACTTATGCACTACATAAATAATAACACAAATCATAAAAAAAAGCAATAAAAAAACCGCAAAAAATGCGATAAAATAAGGACTATAACTAAGTTAATGATTTAATATTCATAATTTTAGGTGGCAAACTCGGGTGAATACAGCGAATAATGTCTTGTAATTTCACTTGTTTCACCTCAAATATGTAAACAACAGTATAGCATATCATTCACCGAAATGTAAAATCAATCAAAAAGAGCTAATACGAAAAGACATAGAAAAAGATAAAAAGAAAAAAATACCAAATCATTTTATGTTATAATGTTTCAAGGTGATTACATGAATGGAATTTTACCGATCTATAAAGAAGCAAATATGACATCGCATGATGTTGTTGCCAGACTGCGCAAAATCCTCCATATTCAAAAAATTGGACATAGTGGAACATTGGACCCGGATGCAACGGGCGTTTTGTTGGTTTTGGTTGGGAAAGCAACCAAGATATTACCTTTTTTAGATGATACCGATAAAGAATACATTGCGACTTTAAAGTTGGGCATATCGACAGACAGCGACGATGTCAGCGGCAAAATCATGGAAACAAGGGAAATTAAACAAATTGAACATTTTGAAGAACTGCTGCATACGTTTAAAGGCAAACAAAAACAGCTGCCACCTATGATTTCATCTGTAAGGGTAAATGGTAAAAAACTGTATGAATATGCTAGAAACAACATTCCGGTTACACGTCCTTACAGAGATATAGAAATCTACAATATAGAAGTATTGGATACGTCGGCGATGAAGTTTAAAGTCGCTTGTTCTTCAGGAACGTATATTCGTACGCTTTGTGTAGACATTGCAAAAAAAAGCGGTAATATTGGATGTATGGAATCATTGATAAGAACAAGGGTTGGTCGATTTATTATCGATGATTGCGTAACTTTAAATGATATTGAGAACGGAAACATACCTTTATTTCCAATCAAAGACGCATTATCACACTATCCAATGATGGATTATGAACCTATTACGGATATCGTACAAGGGAAACATATACGTTTACATACGTCGCATACTCAAGTGGCGATTATCAATCATGATGAAGTATTTGCTATTTATGAAAAAGATCACGAAGATGTGTATCGATGTGTGCGTGGTTTATGGTAGGAGATGAAGAGATGAAACTATTTCACTGCAGTACAACAAAATCACCAGTAATCCATACAAGGCTGCATGCCTGCATTGGTTATTTTGACGGTCTTCATCTAGGACATCAGCGACTGATTGAAGCGGCTGTGCAACAAGCAAAAAAACAAGGTGGACAAGCGGCGTTAATCACATTTGAGCCTGATCCATGGACCACGATACAAGATCTAAAGGATGTTCCACATTTGACATCCATGTCACAACGTATGCGGATAGCTAAAAAATACGGTGTCGAAAATTGGATCATTTTAGACTTTACCAAGGAAATGTCTCATTTGAATGTGCAAGAATTTCATGAAAAAGTTTTGTTTCCACTTCCATTAGATACGTTGGTATGTGGATATGACTTTCACTATGCACATCTTGGAAAGGGCGATGCAAAAACGCTTGCCGCTCAAAACCACTTTCAGGTAATTGAAATCGCACAAGTACAATGTGAACATGAAAAAATCAGTTCTACAAGAATTGAACAGCTAGTAAAAGATGGAAATATGGAAATGTGCGCAAAACTTTTGACAAGACCTTATCAAATAGAAGGAACGATCGTACACGGTTTGAAAAACGGACGCAAAATGGGCTTTCCAACTGCGAATCTTTCGCCATGTATTTCCTATGTCTTGCCCAAAGAAGGCGTATATGCCGGAATGGTGGAGGTGGATGGTACATTATATCCGGCTATGATCAACGTAGGTAAAAATCCAACGATTGGCAAACATACCCAAAATCATATGGAAGCACATCTTTTTGATTTTCATAAAACGCTATATGGAAAACAAGTAACGTTTCAGTTTTTGTCTTACCTAAGGGAAGAACAGACATTTTCTGATTTGGATGCGCTGCGATCACAACTGAATAACGACCAGCTTGCGCTTGTGGCTTACTTCAAACAAAGAAAGGATGGATGATTATGCGGCTGCCGGTTTTTGATTTGATTGATGACACGCTGTCATTGTTAGAAACAAACAATGTGTTTTATCATACAGTGGAACATGAAATTCGTGCCATTTTTTATGAAATGTTTTGTGATGAATGTGATTATTTTGTGGATCTATCATCACGTGTCAAAACAAAAGAAAGTTTAAGAGAAAAAATTATACGCAATCGTTTCTATAAAGAATGTACCAATGCCCAAGACGTACTCGATCAGCTCAGTGATTTGATTGGTATTACCGTCGAATGTCGTTTCATCGAAGAAGAACATAAAGCACTTGTGTGGTTGAGAAATCTTCTCAACATTCAAGATGAAGAAGGATGGTTTTATTGTGAAGCCTATCCCAACTTGCATTTGGACGTATCTTCTCAACAGCCACAGCTGCAAAAAAACGGATTTGCAATTTATCGAATAGATGGATGGTATGAAAAAGATGATCAACGTGTAAATTTCGAACTTCAAATCAAAGCGCTTGTTCATTCTTTCTGGGGCATGATCGAGCATAAGCTGGTGTACAAAAATACCAATTATTATGTATATGATGAATTCATGAAGGAACTGCTTGCCAGTATCAATGCAACGCTGACGATTACCGATCGACAACTTAGCATCGTTTATCAACAAATGCAGGATCTATCACAAAATGACATTGGATTGAATGAAAACAGCTTTGAAAAGTTGATCGCAAAAGCAATCAATGACATATTTGCACAAAAGATGAATGAATCTTTGGGATTCACACTGAACATTAAAAATATGTCGACTGTATTGGGACATTATATTTTTATCAAAGACATTCGCTATGACGGCGGCAACAATGATCGTATCGCCGCTTTATTTCAGACTTTCAAAAAACTGAATTCCATTCATATCGATTTTGAAAATGAAATTCGATTGGATGAGACATTTACGTCCAAAGATATTTTCATTGATAAATTGGGAAAATATTTTATTACCATCATCAATGAAGATTATGACTGGTTTGTTTTTTTCAAAATGTTGTTTGCCGTAGAACCAGGCAACGATATGCAGGATTTCTGTTTGTTTTTAAATGTGATCAAAAATTATATGGTAGACAATTATTGGCTGAATACACGCTTCTTAAAGCTCTCATTGGAAGAAGCGGAACTCTTGCATCATGAATGTGCCAAAATATTGGCGCGTTCCTTGGTTGAAATTGGTACCATCAAAATCATTTATGATCAGAACATGATTCGAATCAATCAAGAATTTACGCTGTTTGTCGAGGAATTGGAAAAGCGGGTGTTGTCCTATAAGGATTTCATGGCATACGCCGATGCATACTATGAAGATTGGATGAAGCGCATTCGTCAGATTTTTGAATAAATATACATAAAAGCCTTCTTGAACGCATAGGATGGAAACGAAACAAGGAGGACTTTTTTATGAACAGACAGGCACTTGCTTTTTTAACGATGTTTTCTCTGATTTTGATGTTGTCCGTCTATTATGTGACACTTCCTGCCGATACAACCGCTGTAATGAGTACAGAAAGTGGAGAACAACTGCAGGACGACAAAAAGCAAAGCGAAAAAGAAGAACAAGTCAATGATGCGGAAAAACTGCAGCAGGAAATTACATCAAAACAGGAAGAGGAAATCAAGAAAAATTCAGAAGTCGTATCAAGTAATGAATCCAATGATGCACAAAAACAGGAAGCATTACAAACCATTGACAGCTTGAAAAGCGATAAGGCAATAGGGGAAGATGTCAAGAAAACATTGGAAGAGCATAATTTCATGGGCGCTGTGGAAATTATGAACGGCACATGCAAAGTCACAATCTTTGATATAGAAGATACAGAAGAAAATGCCAAAACGGTCATGAAAATCGTAAATGATGCGACAAACGGAAAATATTTGATAGAAGTTACTTTCAAATAATGGCAATTAAAAGAGAAATCTGTTATAATGGTACCAAGAAGGTGAAATTTATGGCACAAGAATATATCGCAGTAAAGCAAAATCACGAACTTGGTATGATCGCATTGAGCAAAACTGTGTTTGAGACGATTGCCCATATCGCAGTTGACGAAGCTGACGGTTTGACATTGGACGATCCATTCAATCCATTTAAAAATTCCATTCATTGTAAGATTCAGAATGATCAATTGACGTTGACAGTTAACGTAAAAGTGAAATATGATGTAAATGTAAAGACAGCCTGTGCAAAATTGCAGGATACCATTCATGAAAACATCACACATATGACAGACTATACGCCTGATGTGATTGATGTTCGTGTAGCTGGTTTTGTATTTTAAGAGGACAGCGTCGCTGTTCTTTTTGTATGAGGAGGAGCATGTATGAGCGTTTCATTTAAAGATTGTCTGGTCGTCGGCATCTCATCCAGAGCGTTGTTTGACTTGCAGAAAGAAAATGAAATTTTTGAACAACAGGGATTGGCGGCTTATGCTGACTATCAGATAGAACATGAACATGATATACTGGAACGTGGTAGCGGATTTCCACTTGTCAAAGCATTGTTAAAATTGAATGAGATGAGTGATGAGCGATTGGTGGAAGTGATCATCATGAGCCGCAATTCTGCCGATACTTCTTTACGTGTATTTCATTCTATTGAGCATTATGGATTGGATATTACACGTGCCGTTTTGGCCGGTGGTAGAGATTTGGCGCCGTATTTGGATGCTTTTTCTGTGGATTTGTTTTTATCCGCTGATGGAGAAGATGTAGAGCGTGCAGTGAATGCCGGTGTTGCGGCAGGACAGATTTATACAGCCGGCATTCCTTACAAACGTAGTGAACTCAGTGAAATTCGCATTGCGTTTGATGGAGATGCCGTATTATTCTCTGATGAGTCTGAGCGCATCTATCAACAACAAGGTCTGCATGCGTTTGCCAAACATGAGCGCGATTTCGCAGATGATGCTTTAGCGGAAGGACCATTCGCAAAATTCCTTGCGACACTTTCTCATATACAAGACCGTTTCCCATATGGATCTTCTCCGATACGTACCGCCCTTGTGACCGCAAGAAATGCACCGGCGCATGAGCGTGTCATCAAAACACTTCGTAATTGGAACGTTCGCATTGATGAAGCATTCTTTTTGGGTGGCATGAGTAAAAAAGATGTACTGGAAGCGTTTGGAGCGCATATCTTCTTTGATGATCAAACGAAACATCTGGATGATTCCAGCAAAGTCGTTCCTAGCGCAAGAGTGCCTTATGTACATGGAAACAGCGGAATCAATGAATTTGAGACCATAGACGAGTTTGAACTTGTGGATGGTTATTTGGATTAGTATACATACAACTTCTGTTTGAAACTCCAACAGAAGTTTTTCTTTGTGATGGAGGTTCGTTCTGAAAAGGTAAAAAATCTTTTTTTCGTTCAATCGATTCATATAATGCTGGTACAAAACACCTGTTTTATGGTAAAATAGAACATATGATTGGAGGAATTTTATGAGCAGCCGACATAAACTGCGTGAAATTGGAATGACTTCATTGTATCAGTCTTTTTTATTAAACAAAGACATTCGTCAGAGTGTATATGATAACAATGATTCCAATGAAGTGGATCCGTTTTTATATACGATTACCATTGATGGAATGAAGTACAAAGATGTCTATATCGAACAAGTCAATGCCTTATTACAAGGGGATTGGACATTTGAGCGTCTCGGTTATATCGAACAAGCGATTTTGATTATGGCTTGTTGCGAACTGGATTTAGAAGTTTCTCCAAAAGAAATCGTATTGGATGAAGCCATTATTTTAGCGAAAAAATATTGTGATAAAGATACATATAAACTGATCAACGGAGTTTTGGATAAACTATGAGCCGTAACATATTCTCTGTATCGTCACTTGTTCATTACCTGAAAGAATCCATAGACCATGATATGAATTTACAATCGATTTTGATTAAGGGAGAAGTATCGAACTTCACCAATCATAGAAGCGGTCATTGGTATTTTAGTATCAAAGATAAGAAAGCAAAAATAAATTGTGTGATGTTCTCTTCTTATGCTTGCAAAGTTAAATTTTTATTAAAAGAAGGCATGCAGATTATTGTGGAAGGTTCACTATCTGTTTATGAAATGCAAGGCAGCGTGCAAGTATACGTGGTTAAGGTACAACAGGATGGTTTGGGCGACTTATTTTTGCGCTTAGAAGAAACGAAACAAAAATTGGCAGCAGAAGGATTGTTTGAATCTGCACATAAAAAGGCAATTCCACTTTATCCACAACGTATTGCGTTGATTACAGCGAAAGAAGGAGCTGCCATACACGATATGCGTCAGACGATTTTGCGTCGTTGGCCAATTGCGGAAATCTTGTTTTATCCATCTCTTGTACAAGGAAATGAAGCGCCAAAACAATTGATTGAAAACTTAAAAAAAGCAGATGAGGCACATCCGGATGTTATTTTACTTGCAAGAGGCGGCGGTTCCATTGAAGATCTTTGGGCATTTCAAGATGAAACACTTGCACGATGCATTTATGATTTAGAAAGTGTTGTTATCAGCGGTGTTGGACATGAAAGCGACACAACGCTGGTGGATTATGTCAGCGATGCCAGAGCTGCTACACCAACCGCAGCTGCAGAACTTGCGACACCGGATATATATGAAGTTATGGAAAAAATCGCAAATTTGAAAAGACAGATGTATGCATTGATGAAGACAAAACTAGATCGACAGGAACAACAATTAAAGCGCATGAAACAAACACGTTATCTACATGATCCGCTTTCTTATTTGCATGATAAACAGTTACAGTTGGCCATGTATGCAAAAGCAATGGAGCAGTTAAGCAATGTGCTGCAAAACCATCGTTTTGATTTACATGCCAAACAGTTGTGGCTGCAACACCAATCACGCGCAATGTATCAAGCGATGTATGCAAGATATAAGCAACAGGAACATGCATTTTTACAAGCAATGAAGCAGTTTCAAACGAAGCAAAATCAGCAGTTTCAGCAATTTGCAAGCTTGTTAGATGCATACAGTCCATTAAAAGTACTCTCACGTGGATACAGCGTTTTATATAAAAATGACCATGTAATACAATCCATTCAAGAGGTTAGGGAAAATGATGAAGTCAATATTCGCATGCATGATGGCAAAATACAGGCGTGCGTCATACATAAGGAGGAGTTATGATGGCAAAGAAACAGACATTTCAACAATCGATGGATCGCTTGGATGACATCATATCCGCAATGGAAAAGAATGATATGGAATTAGAGGCAGCGATCGTGCTGTTTGAAGAAGGCCTGCAGCTGCTGAAATCTTGTGATCAACAATTAAAGGGATTTGAAGAACGTGTGAGTACACTGATATCTTCCTATGAGGAGGAAGTTCAAGATGCAGACATTTGAGGAATATCTTGCTTCACTACTACAGTCACGCATGGATTCCAAAGTGAAGGATGCGATGATGTATGCATTGTTGAACGGCGGAAAGCGAATTCGCCCGCAACTTTTGTTTGCGGTCCTGAAATCCTATGGTCAAACCATTCAAAAAGGAATGACAACTGCAGCTGCGATTGAAATGATTCATACCTATTCATTGATTCATGATGATCTTCCGGCCATGGATGATGACACTTTGCGGCGCGGCAAGCCAACTTGTCATGTAGCCTTTGATGAAGCAACTGCCATTCTTGCAGGTGATGCGTTGTTGACATTGGCATTTGAACTCATCGTGACTCAGCCATTTGATGCGAAAACATGCCTTGGTATTGCAAAAGAATGTGCCATTGCTTCCGGTATGGAAGGTATGATTCTAGGTCAAACAAGAGATCTGGAGGGAGAAAACAAGCAATACTTTAAGGAAAGTGAATTACAACAAATTCATTTGTACAAGACTGGTAAACTATTAAGTCTTCCCTTGATTTGCGGATCGCTGCTTTCAGGGCACAGCGATGACATCGAAACATGGCGAAACATTGGTACATCGATTGGTTTAGCTTTCCAAATACAGGATGATGTTTTGGATGTTACCAGTAATGAAGAAACATTGGGTAAAAATATTGGCAGTGACATCGCCAATCATAAATCGACATATGTATCGATTATGGGTATTGAAACAGCCAAAGAGAAAGCAAATGCATTATTACAGGATGCCAGAAATTTATGGGACCAATTAAACATTCATAAAGAACCGATGGAGGAGATCTTTAAGAATTTGATTCATAGAAGCAGATAAAGAGGTGATGATTCTATGGATATATATCAGATCAAGCAGCCAGCGGATATCAAAAAATTGGATATTGATGAATTGGAAGAATTGGCAAAAGATATTCGCAAATTTCTGATTGAAAGCATTGCGAAAACGGGTGGTCATCTTTCCAGCAATTTGGGTGTTGTAGAATTAACGCTTGCCATACATCGCATATTTGAATCTCCAAAGGATAAGATTTTATTTGATGTTGGACATCAATGTTATACGCATAAGATTTTAACCGGCAGGATAGATGGATTTAAAACACTTCGTCAGTATAAAGGCATGAGCGGTTTTCAAAAATGCAAAGAAAGTGAACATGATGTTTGGGAAGCCGGACATTCTTCTACATCGCTTTCCGCAGCGTTGGGTATGGCAGTTGCGCGTGACCTTCATGGCGATGACTATGCCATTGTGCCAATAATTGGCGACGGTGCTCTCAGCAGCGGCATGTCTATGGAAGCACTCAATCAGATCGGCAGTGAAAAACGCAATATGGTGATCATATTTAATGATAATCATATGTCGATTTCAAAAAATGTCGGCGCAATGGATTTGGCATTCACAAAACTTCGCGCATCAAAGTCTTATAATACGTTGAAAAGCGATGTGAGCGATGTTTTATCACAAACCAAAACCGGTAAAAACATTCTGGAAGGTATGCGTCATGTAAAAAATGCATTAAAAGAAAATGTTGTCGACACTTCCATTTTTGGAGAATTCAATCTGGATTATATTGGACCGGTAAATGGTCATGATATCGATTTATTGATGAAAGTGTTAAGAATAGCCAAACAGCACAAAGGTCCTATTGTCGTGCATGTGCTGACCAAAAAAGGCAAAGGTTATCCGTTTGCGGAAAACGATACAGATGGGAAATGGCATGGCGTTACACCATTTGATCCAAAAAGTGGAATGACGTTGTCAAAATTACCAGCACAGCATGCTTCATGGAGTACGATTATATCGGAAAGCGTTTATCAGCTGGCCAAAAAAGATGAACGCATTCTGGCATTGACACCGGCGATGATCTCCGGGTCGAAATTACAGCCATTTTTTGAAAAGTTCAAGGATCGCTCGTTTGACTGCGGCATTGCGGAGGAACATACCGTAACGTTTGCGGCTTCACTAGCACACAGCGGCATGCGGCCGTTTGTATCTATTTATTCTTCTTTTATGCAACGCGCTTATGATCAAATCAGCCATGATGTGGCACGCATGGATCTGCCTGTCGTTTTTGGCATTGATCGTTGCGGTCTGGTAGGGGAAGATGGAGAAACGCATCATGGCGTATTTGATATCGCTATGCTAAGGCCATTGCCGAACATGATCTTGTCGCAGCCAAAAGATGCGATGGAAGCCCAGCAGTTGATGAAAACGGCTTTTCATCAACATCATCCCTTCGCAATACGCTATCCAAGAGGAAGCGCACCATTTCAGTTGTGTGAATCGTTGGATTTAATAAAAATCGGCACATGGACGATGGTTACGGTTGGTGATCATCCAACTTGTATTGTCATCGCATATGGAAGTGACGTAGATAAAATTATCGCGAAGGCAAAAGTGAATAATTTATCCATGATCGTTGTCAATGCACGTTTTTTCAAGCCATTGGATGAAGTGATGTTAATAGAATTGGCACAAAAGAAACTGCCGATCGCAGTATATGAAACCGATATGCTTTGCGGTGGTTTATCTTCCGCAATATTGGAATTCTATAATGATCAAAATATCGTTTGTCTGATCAAACGCATTGGTATTCATGATCATTTTGTAGAACAAGGATCTTTACCGCAGTTGAGAAAAGTGGAACATATCGATATTCCAAGATTGTTTGAATGGGTGGTATCAAAGATATGATGCGCTTTGACAAAGCATTGGTGGAAAAAGGATTGTGTGCCACAAGAGCCAAGGCACAGGATGCCATAAAAGAAGGAAGGGCATCCATTAACGGAATAATGATAACCAAAAACAGCACATTGGTTACAGAAGAAGATATATTGAAGATCGTGCATGACAAACAAACATTCGTATCCAGAGCCGGATGGAAACTGTATGATGTATTGGATCCATTTGGCATTCAGTTAAAAGATCGCATCGTTATGGATGTTGGTGCGTCCACTGGCGGTTTCAGCGATGTTTGCCTGCGACAGGGAGCTGCCTGCGTGTATGCTTTAGATGTTGGTTGTGGTCAAATGGATTCCACATTGTTAAAGAATCCGCGGCTCCATAATATGGAACATATCAACTGTCGCTATATCAAGAGTTCCATGTTTGATCAGCCAATCGATTTTGCATGTATTGATGTATCATTTATTTCTTTGCGTCTGATTATGAAATCTGTGATTTCTTGTATGGATTCGATAGAAATCGTTGCGCTCATCAAACCGCAGTTTGAAGCCGGAAAAAGCGATATCGGGAAAAATGGGATCGTAAAAGACAAACGTGTCCATTTGCGTGTTCTTCAAGAATTACATGCCTTCTTTCAATCTTGTGCATTGTATGTGCATCATATACAAAAAAGTAGCGTTGTCGGACGTGACGGCAATCAAGAATATGTCGTGCACCTAAAATCAACGCCCGCCAATAAAGCAATGAGTTATCAATCGGTTATAACAGCGAATGAGAAAGGGTGATGGAAATGCTGATGCAAATGTATGTCAAAGATTTTGTTTTGATCGATAATGTGAATCTTTCCTTTTGTGATCACATGTCTGCGTTTACCGGAGAGACCGGGGCAGGAAAGTCACTTTTGATAGATGCAATCGGAATCTTACGCGGCGATCGAATCAATGCGTCTTTGGTGAAGCAAGGTAAAGAGAAAGCCATTATTGAAGGTGTTTTCCATATATCCAATGATCATTTGGCCGCAAAACTGTTGGAAGAAGCTGGTTTTGATATCGAAGATGATACGATCATCATCACAAGAGAATTCACCAAAGATGGAAAAAGTGTTTCTAGGATCAATCATCGCACCACTACGGTTTCTATCATCAAACAAATTCTCTCTACGATGATCGATATCCATTCCCAACACGATTCTCAATATCTTTTGAATAACAAATATCATTTGTCTTTGTTAGACAGTTATTGTCATGAAGATGCGCTGATTCAGGATGTCCAAATTGCTTACAAAGAATTTCATCGTATTTCTAAACAGCTAAACGATGCATTAGAAAACGAATATAATGAAGATGATCTGGATTTTTTAACTTTCCAGCTCAATGAAATTGATGAAGCAGATCTAAAGGAACACGAATTGGAAGAATTGGAAGAAGAGCAGCGCCGCTTTATGGCATATGAAAAAACATCTGTTGCCCTGCATCAATGCATGGAGCGATTGAATGGCGATCAAGGCGCCAATGCGATCGTATATGAAGCCGGACGATTGTTGGAAGGATTACAAGCGGATGAAATTATCTCACAATCGAAGGATAAACTGATGGATTTGTATTATGCATTGGAAGATCAATATCAGATACTGAATGATTATATGGAACAGTTGGAATATGATGAAGAGCGCGTTAATGAAATCAGTGAGCGCATATTTCTGATTAATAAAATTATTCGTAAATATGGTGGATCCTTTACGCAAGTTATGAAGAAACGAGAAGAATTGGAACAAAGAATTGACATGATTTTGCATCGCAGTGATGTCATTAAAAAAATGGAGCAAGGTAAACAAAAAGCATATGACGCTTTTTATGAAAAAGCAAACCATTTACATGAAATACGTATAGCGAAAGCAAAAGAAATGGAAACGGCGATTGTAGAGCAGCTTCGTGATCTGCATTTGGAACAGGCTAAGTTTCATGTGGACATTCAGCTAATTGAAGGTAATACGCATGGTATTGATCAAGTAGAATTTCTTATTTCCATGAATCGTGGCGAACCACTTCGACCTTTGGCAAATACTGCATCCGGTGGGGAACTTTCTCGGCTGATGTTGGGTCTAAAAACAATTTTTTCGCATTTACAGGGCATACAAACGGTTATATTCGATGAAATTGATACGGGTGTCAGCGGCAGTGTGGCATTTGCGATTGGCAGAAAGATGAAACAGCTATCCAATCATGCACAAGTTTTCTGCGTGACGCACCTTGCACAAGTTGCGGCGTGTGCCGATCATCAATATCTAGTAGTGAAAGATCAAAATGAAACATCCACAAAAACCGATATTCAAGAATTGAAGGAAGAAGAGCGTATTATACAACTTGCAAAGATCGCAAGCGATTCTACCAGCGATCATGCATTGCTGGCAGCCAAAGAGCTGTATGAAAAAGCACAGACAAAATAGGAAAAAATTAGTCAAAGTAATTTTACACCTCCCGGGAATACTAATTTGTAGGAGGTGTTTTCATGAGATATAAAATAGTGGCAGTTTTTCTTGCCGCATTCCTTGCTTTTCCTATATGTGTTCATGCGGCTGATGAACTGTATCTGGGCGGTGACAGTGTTGGCATCGAAGTTCGCTATGATGGTGTCATGGTTACCGGCACATATGCCATTCAAATCGATGGAGCGTTATATGATCCAAAAGACCATGGTATATCCAATGGTGATATGATTGTGTCCGTAAACGATGTTTCCGTTTCTACATTGGAAGAATTGCACCAGCAACTGATGAAGTATAAAAACGATACAAATCAGATTCCTGTAACGATCAAGCATGGCGACCAAACACGATCGGAAACATTATTAACGAAATATTCAAACGTTGACCATACGTTTCAAAGCGGTCTGTATGTAAAAGACAAGATCACAGGTGTTGGTACGCTAACCTTTTATGATCCGGTTCATGAAACGTTTGGCGCACTGGGACATGAAATCTACGATTCCGATCAACAACAAATCGCTGATATTCATGATGGAACGCTTTATGCGTCCGATGTGACTTCGTTTACGCCTGCACACAAGAATATAGCCGGTGAAAAGCATGCCAAGATCTTATATGATGAAATCATTGGATCCATCGACAAAAATACAAAAATCGGTATATATGGTACTTATGATACGATCAAGCAAGATATTCGTAAGCTACCATGGGCAAAACAGGAAGAGATTCATACAGGAACCGCTGAAATCTACACGGTTTTAGACAACAAAACGATTGAATCCTATTCCATAAATATTACGAAGCTGCATCCACAAAGCGAAATGGATATGAAAGGCATCGAATTTGAAGTAGATGATGAACGTCTGTTGTCAAAAACCAACGGCATTATTCAAGGAATGAGTGGTTCACCGATCGTTCAAGACGGTAAAATTGTAGGAGCAATCACACATGTCATTACATCGAAGCCGATCAACGGTTATGGAGTCTATATTGAATGGATGCTGAAAGAAGCCAATGAATGACAGGTTTCGACAATCGAAACACAGGTAAAAGAAAGCAAATAGCGATATCTGCTTTCTTTTTAAATTTACACAATCTTTTACAAATTCACCCATTTATTTCCGCAAGATACGACAAATTATGCACCTTTATCACTTATAATTAAATTGCAGAGGAGGTAAGAGAACCATGAAAGAGAGCTTAAAAATCTATATCGTAGATGACAGTTTGGATATGATTCACGAGATGAAGGAAACGCTGCGCAAAAATAATATGTATCATGTAATCGGCAGTGCATCAAACGGGGAACAGGTACTAAGAGAACTGCATGGCAAACATGTGGATGTATTGGTGTTGGATTTGATCATGCCGAAAAAAGATGGCATATCCGTTTTGAAAGAAATGAAAGATCATCAAATTCATGCGGATCATATCATTTGTACAACTCCGTTCGTGAACGATCTTATTGTTTCTCAAGTACAAAATTATAAAGTAGATTATCTAATGTTGAAACCATTTGAAATCCCACAACTGATTGAAAAACTAAATGTGATTACGGGATTGAAACCAATGAGCAATCGATTGCTTGGGGCGGTTGATATACATATGGATGAACAAGAAAGAGAGCGATTGTTAAAACTGGAATTGGAAAGTGAAATCACATCGTTGCTGCATGAAATTGGAATACCGGCACATATCAAAGGATACATGTACTTACGCACAGCAATTTTGGAAACGTATTTGAATGTAGATTTCTTAGGACAGATTACCAAAGTTTTGTATCCTGAAATTGCCAGAAAGTATGCGACAACAGCATCCAGGGTAGAGCGAGCCATTCGTCATGCGATAGAAGTTGCTTGGAATCGTGGCAACATCGATGCCATCGATGATATTTTTGGATATACGATATCAGCATCAAAAGCAAAACCGACCAATTCAGAATTTATCGCAATGATTTCTGATAAACTACGATTGGAACACCGCTTGAAAAACAAAAATGTAGTAAATTCCTATCGTTAGACTGGAATCTAAACTCCTTATCCTTTATAATTATACAAGGAAAAGGAGTTTTTTTATGGCTGGACGCGTTATTTTTCATATTGATTTGAATTCTTTTTTTGCCAGTGCAGAGATATTGAAAAATTCTGCTTTAGAAGGTCTACCGGTTGTTGTAGCTGGCTTACATCGACGCAGTGTGGTTTCTACGGCCAGTTATGAGGCAAGAGCTTATGGCGTACATAGCGCAATGCCGTTATTGATAGCGCAAGAGAAATGTCCGCAGTTGGTGGTTGTAAAAGGGGATTATTCATGGTATGAAGAATTAAGCGAGCGTTTTTTTCAATTCATGCGACAGTTCTCACCCTATATAGAACCAGCTAGCATTGATGAATGTTACATGGATGTGACAGAACCGATTCTACGTTATAAACGTCCTCTTGATTTTGCATGGATGATTCAACAGCGACTTTATGAGGAAATTGGTCTGCCTTGCAGTATTGGCGTAGGACCCAATAAATTTTTGGCAAAAATGGCCAGTGATATGCGTAAACCGATGGGAATAACCGTACTGCGCAAGCATGAAATTTCACGAAAGCTGTGGCCGCTTCCCATTAGTGAAATGTGGGGAATCGGAAAAAAAAGTCAGCCGATATTAAAAGAACATGGCATCCATACCATCTGTGATTTAGCGGATGAAAAAAACGAATCGCTTATTTTAACATTATTGGGAAAACATGGTTATACTTATATCCAAAATGCCAGAGGCAATGATACCAATAAGCTGACTTACAATACGACCGTACAATCCATATCACAGGGTACGACATTGGATCGTGATGTGGAGGACTACGATGAAATCAAAACAGTGTTGCGTCGTCTTGCCTTATCATTGTCACAACGCGCAAAAAACGAAGATATCAAAGGCTCTCTGATTTCCATTAGTATTCGCTATTTTGATTTTACCAATGCGGTACGCTCTATTACGATACAAGATTATACAAGTGATGCATCCGTATTATTTGAACATGCTTTACTATTGTACGATCGCAATCAAAACGGTAAGGCAGTACGTCATTTGGGCATTGGTCTTGGATCATTGTTTTCCAAGACACATTCCATTGACCAAATGAAATTATCATTGGATGATGTCAAAGGACATGAATCGATTGATCAAGTGCTGGATCATCTGAATAAACAGATTCCTGGCATTCATTTAACAACGGCGGCAAAATTAAAAAAACAGTGATTTTTGTCGATGGAAAAGATGCGTAATGTGCATCTTTTTTTCATAGAATGTTACAGGAAGTGATGAAATGAGAAGAAAAAGTTATCATGGTTTTTTGCATAAATATCAAAATGTTTATATTTTTATAGCGATCTTGATCATTGCGGGTTTTCTTACAGGAATATTTCTTTCTCAATATATTGATGGATCGGATATTGCATCTTTATCTTCCTATTTAACAGCTATTGATGAAGAAGGAGAAGTATATGCATCATTTGCGAATCAGTTTTTTACCGGTATTTTGTTTATTCTATTGGTTTTTGTTCTTGGCACCAGTATTATAGGGATTCCACTGATTGCGTTTATCATTTTTACGAAGGGTTTACAGATTGGTTTTTCCTGTGCTTTGTTTGTGGCCAGTTATCATTTAAAAGGTTTTGCAGGTATTTTGATGACATTAGCACCGCAAGTTTTGTTGGATCTGTTGGCTGCCTGTCTCATTTCCGCAAGTGCCATTCAGCTATCCATGTATTTGATTTACAGTTCCAGCAATCGAGAACGGTTAAATTTTCAATCACTTGCAGACAGTGTGTTAAGCGATTTGTGCATCTGTTTCGTCATTGTTTTGATTGCGGCTTTTGTGAAATCCACATTGATTGTGGAATTGGTAAAACTCTTTAATTTGATTTGAATTTACTGTATAATACTTGATGGAAATGAGGTATTTATGGATATAAGCAATTATACGTATGATTTTTTGCCCGGTACAGATATTTATTATTACCAGCATCCGCAAATGTTTCATGTAAATACAGATACAGCCTTATTGGGAAATTTCATGACCATTCGCAAAAAAGATGTGGTAATGGATATCGGTTGTAATAATGGCGCACTGTTGTTGTATGCGATGCGCTATGAGCCAAAACAGCTGATCGGAGTAGAAATCAATGAAGATGCCTGTGCTTTGGCACGTTATAACCTAGATCATCATCAACAATTTGACGCACAGATTATTCATGCAAATATTTTGGATCTGACACATCCGCCAGTATCTTGTATTGTATGTAATCCACCGTATTTTCAAGTTGCAAATGAAAAAAATTTGAACGATAATGCGTATCTTTCCAGTGCAAGGCATGAAATGCATTTGGATTTACAATCACTTTTACATAAAATATCTTCATTGCTTCATGATAAGGGAAGACTTTATATGATTCATCGAGCAGATCGTATCATCGATTTGGCGCTTTTTTGTAGAGAGGCGCATATGGAGATAAAGAAACTGCAATTTGTATATGATGCGGATAAAGATGATGCAAAAAGTGTTTTGATTGAGGCAATGAAACAAGGAAGACCGCATTGTCAAATATTGACTCCTATCGTTGTGGATCGTACATAATTTTATGTTTTTTTCATTGAACAGAACCTTTTGATATAGATAGGGAACTAGTATATGGATACGTATATTTTTTTCTTCGTTTTCAATATGCAAATAAACAATCATACGAAAAGAAATTGTCTCAAAAGGTAGACATTCTTAGACAGGAATCCATTATTTAAAATTCCTGTTTTTTATTGTGAAAACATACATTTTACTTTCTTCTTCTTTTATCTAAGTAAGTCTACTTTTATGGATAAGTAAGAGAAAGGGATGATGGTAATGGTGAGAAAGAGATTGGGGATTGGATTGGGGATGCTGTTGGTTTATTATAATATAAATTCTTGTAGTTTTGAACTACAGTTTTCATAATGCTTTCACCTAATGAATAGAAGGTAATTCTTATTTTTGATTTACCTTCTTTTATTTATATCTTTTTATCTTAATGACATTGACCGTGCGTCTCTTTTTGGTATATCAAAAAAACGATTAAAGAGTTGTGAAATGTGGTATAATGATAACGGTGATGATATGTTGATAAAAGATGCAATTGAAGATTATCTGCACTATATTCAAGTAGTGGATCAAAAAGCAATCACAAGTATTCTTTCCTATCAACGTGATCTTTTTATGTATAAAGAATATTTGATGCAAAAGCAGCGTTTTCAAATGGAAGAACTTACATATAACGATTTACAAGAATTCATCCATGAACAAAGACGTACCAAAAAACCAAATTCCATCAATCGTATGATTTCAACACTTCATACGTTTCATCGATATATTACTTTCACATATCCAAATATCCCCGATCCAAGCATTTTTATTCGATCAAAAAAAGATGGCAATAAACTGCCAAAATACTTTAATGTGCATGATATAGAAACCCTTTTGGATAGTTTTTCAGATCATGACAATGATATTTTCCATCATGCAATGCTGGAGCTTTTATATAGCTGTGGTTTGCGTGTCAGTGAACTATGCGGCTTAACAATGAATCAAATTCATTTGGAACAAGGATTTCTTCGTGTCGTTGGCAAAGGCGATAAAGAACGCATGATTCCCATCCATAAGCGCTGTGTTTCAGTCATACGACAATATATGGAACAAGTGCGGTCAAAATGGCTAATCAAGCGAACAAATGAGGTATTTATCAATCATTTGGGACATCCAGTCAGTCGCCAATATGTACATCGAATGATCAAACAAAAGCTGAAAGAACAAGGATTGAATGAACAATTATCTGCACATAGTTTTCGACATAGTTTTGCGACGCACTTATTGGATGGTGGAGCAGATTTGCGTGTTGTACAGGAATTATTGGGGCATAGCGATATCAAGACAACACAAATCTATACACATGTACAAAATAAACGATTGAAAGATGCATATGCTTCCTTCCATCCTCGTTCTAAATGCAAAAAAATGAAATGAGGTACATACCATGAAATACCGCCGAATTTTTTTGATCGTCATTGATTCGCTGGGGGTAGGAAATTCTTTTGATGCGATGGATTACAATGATGAGGGCGCTGATACACTTGGCCATATTGCAAAAGCAAAGCAACCCTTACAAATTCCAACACTTGTATCTTTGGGAATCGCCAATCTGCATCCACTATCATCTATCCAACCATGCCAAACACCATTGGGTTATTATACCAAACTCATAGAGAAAGGCGTCGGAAAAGATACGATGAGCGGTCACTATGAATTAATGGGGTTACATGTGAAGCATGCATTTCCTACATTTACAAAAACAGGTTTTCCAAAATCATTCATACAAAAACTGGAACATCGAACCGGTCATCGCTGTATTGGTAATAAAGCTGCCAGTGGCACAGAAATCATCAATGAACTTGGAGAAGAACAAATCAAAACCAATGCACTCATCGTTTATACTTCCGCAGATTCCGTGTTACAAATTTGTGGAAATGAAGAAACAATGGGATTGGAAGAATTATATCGCTGTTGTGAAATTGCACGTGAACTTACCATGAAGGATGAATGGAAAGTCGGCAGGGTGATTGCACGACCTTATACAGGTCTAAAAGCAGGCGAATTCATACGTACCGCAAATCGTCATGATTATGCGCTGAAACCATTTGATCAAACAGTACTAAATCATCTTCGTGCAAAAGATTTGGAAGTGATTGGCATTGGTAAAATTCATGATATTTTCGATGGGGAAGGAATTCACATAACCTATCGCTCACAAAGCAGCGTTCATGGGATGGATCAAACCATTGCATGTATGGATCAAGATTTTAAAGGTTTATGTTTTGTGAATCTAGTGGATTTTGACGCACAATGGGGGCATCGAAGAAATCCAATTGGCTATGGAGAAGAATTGGAACGTTTCGATCAAAAACTAAGCACTGTTTTGCGTAAATTAAAACAAGATGATCTTTTGATGATTACCGCAGATCATGGCAATGATCCAACGTATGCAGGAAATGACCATACACGTGAAATGGTTCCTCTATTGGCTTATTCTCCTAGTATGAAAGGTTTTGGATTATTACCTATCCAAGACAGCTTTGCATCTGTTGGTAAAACAATCGCAGATAACTTTCATGTAAAACAACCGGTTATTGGAAGATCTCTTTTGCATCTATTAAAATAATACATTGACAATATATAAGTGATTACGATATGATGTAATGCGAATAATAATGAGGTGAAAAAAATGAGTAATTGTAATACTTGCCCCAGCAAAGGCACATGTGGCAAAAAAGAAGAATCCTGTGGAATTATCAATAATCCAAACAATCATATTCAACATGTCATAGCGATCATGAGTGGGAAGGGCGGCGTAGGAAAATCCAGCTGTACGGTACTGCTCGCCAAAGAATTGCGTTCATGCGGATTATCCGTTGGCATTATGGATGCGGATATCACCGGTCCAAGTATTCCGCGTCTTATGAACGTGTCCAAAGAAAAGGCGTATGGGTCCAATGACGCCATAGAGCCTGTCATTGATAAAGATGGCATAAAATTGATGTCTTTGAACTTTTTGATGGATGATGAAAATCAGCCAGTCGTATGGCGTGGTCCTATTATCGGTAATGCGGTCAAACAATTTTGGACTGATGTCCTTTGGGGTGAACTAGATGTTTTGTTAATTGATATGCCACCGGGAACCGGAGATGTGGCATTGACCATTATGCAAAGTATGCCGGTAAGTGGTGTAATCATGGTATCAACACCACAGCCTATGGTATCCATGATTGTTTCCAAAGCAGTCAATATGTGCAAACAAATGAATGTTGAGGTATTGGGCGTAATTGAGAATATGAGCTATATTCTATGTCCTGACTGCGGCAAAAAAATTGATATGTATCATACCAATGATACAAAACATTTTTTGAAACAAAACAATCTTCCTTTATTATGTGAACTTCCGATGATGGAAAGTATAGCAATGATTCATCGAGATGATGATTTTGATACAGAAAAACAAGAAAGCATCCATTCATTGATCGCTCCATGTGTTGATCATCTGCTGGAATTGCTGAAATAAAAAGGAAAGTTTCCAATCGTTTTTTCCTTTTCTTTTTTCATAGGAGGTACCAATGAAACTGCCAATATTGATCATAACCAAATGCATCTCATGGATACTACGACTATTTCATCGGGGCGGATCCTTTCCGGGACAGATCGCATTGAAATTAAAAAAAGATATACTCACATGTTTTCATTACGATTGCCCCGTGATTTTAATCAGCGGAACGAATGGAAAAACATCCACAAGCAATATGATTGCGGATATTTTTTTAAAGTCGAAAAAACAAGTCGTCAATAATCGAAAAGGAGATAATTTAAAGGAAGGAATCACCACTGCACTCATCCATGCCTCTTCCGTTACCGGAAACATCCATGCGGATGCTATGGTTTTGGAAGTGGATGAACTAAATATTCCTTATATCATGAAGCATCTGCGTGTTTCTACACTTGTCATAACCAATTTTTTCAGAGATCAATTGGACCGCTCGCAAGAAATGGAACAACTGATTCAAAAAATAGAACGAGCCGTTCAAGATTTTCAAGGAACGCTTATATTGAATGGAAATGATCCCAATGTTGTTCGCATCGCAGATCATGCACCTAAGGTAAAGAGCATCTATTTTGGTGTGGATCGCTGCAGTGCTTCCATGGAGCAAACAAATGAAGCCAGTGAAGGACGATTCTGTCCTCGTTGTAGCCATCTTTTACAATATTCATTTTATCAGTATTCTCATATTGGAAAATTTCACTGTACACATTGTGACTTTCAGACACCAAGCATTGATGTTTTCGCAAATGACGTACAAATTGAGCAGGGGATTCTTCATTATCAGAAAAAGAAATTCCATTCTCCGCTATCTTCGCTGTATTCCATTTACAACTGTATGGCGGTTTTATCTGTCGCATCGCTATATCATATTGATAGCGATGTATGTGAATATGTATTTACTCATACAAAACGACCGCCTGGGCGCAATGAAACCTTTTATTGGCAAAATCATGCATATACACTGAATCTAGTCAAAAATCCTACAGGTGCCAATGAAGTTTTAAAGACAATCGCATTGGATAAAGAAAAGAAAGCATTGATGATTGTTTTAAATGATCATGCCCAAGACGGCAGAGATGTTTCCTGGATTTATGACGCATGCTTTGAGCGTGTGCTTCAGCTTTCTACAGAAACTATCATATGTTCCGGAACAAGAGCCTACGATATGGCTCTAAGAATCAAATATGCGCATTATCAAGGAAAAGTCATTGTGACGGAAGATGAAAAGCACGCATTGGACGCCTTATATGATCTGCAAATGCGCAGTTATATTATCGCAACCTACACTGCCTTAGCACCGGTTCGCAGCGCCATGAGAAAGGATGAGATACATGGAAACTAGAGTAATCCGTGTTTGTTGGATGTACCATAATATTATGGATCTATATGGTGACAAAGGAAATATGATGGTATTAAAAAATCGTTGTGAACAGCGTAATATTCAATGTCAAATTGAAACAATGGAAATTGGCGATGATGTGGATCTTACCTCCTATGATCTATTGTTTCTTGGCGGCGGTGCAGATAAAGAACAGATTTTGTTAATGGATGATCTTTTAAAAAGAAAACAAGAAATTGCAAAAGCGATGGAGCAGGGGACATTTGTTGTTTTAATTTGCGGCGGCTATCAATTATTTGGCCAATATTACATAGCGGCAGATGGAACAAAAATCAATGGTTTGAAATTTTTCGACTACTATACAGAAGCCAGCAAGAATTTACAGCGTTGTATCGGTGATATTGCAATATCATCAAAATTGGATGACTTGGAAACGATCATTGTCGGCTTTGAAAACCATGGCGGACAGACACGAAATGTGGATCAACCACTAGGCAGTGTATTATCTGGATTTGGCAACAACATGGAAGATCACATGGAAGGATTTTATAACGGACAAGTGTTGGCAACGTATATGCACGGACCTTTATTTCCAAAAAATCCAAAAGTTGCTGATTTTGTAATTTATAAGTGTTTGCATAAACAAGATCCTACATTTCAATTTCATGATTTAGTACCTCTAAATGATGAATTAGAAAGAAAAGCAAGAGACGTTATTTTGCGACGTTTAAAAATCTCTGTATGATTGCATTGGAGATATTCATGGCAATGTATGTGAATTGGATCATCAGACAAAATGCGTTCACTAAGAATACCGATGCTGCGGGATTATGCCTCTATCTACCAATATATGCAAATCACAATTATTTTACATAAGATACATTATGCGAAGTAATAAACAGAAAAGCATAGATTCCATTTTATGGAATCTATTATAGATATTTAATCATCTCTGCGTCTTGCAATCAATATCACGCGCAGTACTTGTAATATGGTAGATACCAAAGCAGCTAAATATGTATATGCTGCAGCTTTCAACATAGTACGACAAGATGTATATTCATCTTTGGTTATGAAATTGGCGTTATCCAATTGTTTTAATGCACGTGACGATGCATTAAGTTCTACCGGCAATGTTACAAGTTGAAACAATGCGACAACCAATAACATGCAGATACCAATATATAAGATGATCGGCGATGAATAGAAAAACAATAATCCTATCACAATGGTAATCCATCCAAAATTGCTGGCAATATTCGCATATGGTAATAATCGATTGCGCAATGCAATAAAACCATAATGTTCTTTATGCTGTATCGCATGTCCTACTTCATGTGCAGCCACGGATATGGATGCGATGGAGTTTTGGTAAAAAATATCAGGAGATAATCGTACCACGTGCGCAACGGGATCATAATGATCCGACAGGATGCCGCGATTGGAAACTTCAACGCTTACGTTTTGTAAATCATTCAGATCCAGTATGCGTCTAGCCACTTCCGCACCGCTAAGTCCCCTTTTGTTTCTAATTTGTTTATATTTATGATACGCATTTTGGACTTTTGCTTGTGCCATAAATACAATGAAAATGGCAATCAAATATAAATAATATTGTTCATACATATACATTCACCTCTTGTTTTTATTACATTATTATACCACGATTATTTCAACGGATTCCTATTATTTTTAAAACAATCGATAAAGCTATGAATATTTTTCAATGTAAGACACTGGCAAAATATTGGTATTGCACAATAATATACAAGTAACATATTTTATGCAGATTTTCATTGTAACTTTTAATTTGCAAAGCAGTAGATGGTTATAAAAAAGGATATACCATTCGATATACCCTCATCATTCGTTTCCCTTATTTTACAGATTCTTTAAATGCTTTCGCTGCTTTAAATGCAGGAACTTTTGTTGCTGGAATCTGAATTGGTTCTTTTGTTGCCGGATTGATACCTTGACGAGCTGCACGCTCTTTTACTTCAAATTTACCAAATCCGCTGATGTCAATTTTGTTTCCTTTTTTCAATTCATCTGCGATTGCTTCGCATACTGCATCAATAGCCGCTGATGCATCTTTTTTTGTAGATTCCAATTTTTCTGCAACGACTTCTGTCAATGCTTTTTTATTTAAAATTTCGCTCATGTTTTTTTACCTCCAACATGGCTATATCATACCATCCAAAAGGCATTATTTCAATACTTTTTTAGTAATTAACTACAAAAACAACCAGTTTTTCTATTACAGTACTATCGCTATTACATTTCCTTTTCCTTTATTTACCAATTTGGTCAAGATATCCTGTAGACGTACTCTGGCAGCTTCCGGAATCATTGAAAGTTTTGCATTCAATCCATCACGGATCAGATCACTTAATTTCCTACCAAAAATATCAGAATCCCATATAGATTCATCATTGGCACCTTCATCACGAAGCAGGTAACTGATCAATTCTTCACTTTGTTCCTTACTGCCAATAATCGGTTCAAAAGAGCTTTCTACATCCACCTTGATCATATGAATACTTGGCGCAATAGCTTTCAGTTTCACACCATAACGGCTTCCCTGCTTAATGATTTCCGGTTTGCTAAGCTCGATATCGGAAAGTGAGGCACTCGCAAATCCATATCCTGTTTGTTTCACCATTTTCAAAGCGCTGGAAACTGCATCGTATTCCTTTTTTGCCTTGGTAAATTCCTGCATTAATGAAATCAGTTGTGCCTTATCTTGTATTTCAACACCAATGATTTCTTTCAAAATTTCATTGTACAAGCCTCCGGCTACGGTTATATCTACATTGACAACCCCACTACCTGCATCAATCGTAGCGATATTGCTGGATTCTATATATTCATTTACATCCAACACATCCGTAATGTTGGCAACTTCACGCAGTTTTTCCACGGAAGACATACTCTCTTGGATGGTTTCGTTAAAACTCTTTTTCAGCCAATGATCATCGTTTAGAACAGCAATCCATTGCGGCATATTGATATTAATTTCAGAAACCGGGAATTCGTATAGCGCTTCTCGCAAGATTTCATGCACATCTTCTTCGCTCATTTTATTGACAGCGATTGGAAGTACAGGAACTTCATACTTTTCCTTTAACTTATCGACAACGCTCATACAGGCAGCGCTCGACGTATCCTGCGAATTCACAATAACTATAAATGGCTTGCCGATTTGCTTTAATTCATCAATTACTTCTGCTTCTGCTTCAATATAAGCTTCCCGTGACAAATCGGTAATGGTTCCATCCGTTGTCACGACGATACCAATGGTAGAATGATCTTGAATCACTTTCTGTGTTCCGATTTTTGCGGCTTCATTAAACGGCATTGCTTCTTCATTCCAAGGTGTTCTGACCAAACGAATGCCATCTTCATCCTTATAACCTTTTGCTTCCGGAATGACATAGCCAACACAGTCTACCAAACGAACATTGACTGTAAAACCGTCGTCAAATTCAATACTGGCCGCGTTATTAGGTACAAATTTAGGTTCGGTTGTCATGATGGTTTTACCTACGCCGGCTTGTGGCAATTCATCCACCATGCGCGCTTTCTCATATTCATCATTTACATAAGGAATGACAGCTTTTTCCATAAAGCCTTTGATG
The DNA here is from genome assembly GCA_910576345.1 of Erysipelotrichales bacterium. GTDB lineage: Bacteria > Bacillota_I > Bacilli_A > Erysipelotrichales > Erysipelotrichaceae > C-19. Next base: position 51,796 of record CAJTIT010000013.1, on the reverse strand, counting down.
AACGTAGATTTACCAACACGAACAGGACCTACGATACCTAAGTAAATGTCTCCGCCGCACCGTTGTGCTATATTTTTCAAAATCTCAGGTGTATTCATATAAATCCTCCCTTAGTCACTCCTAATGTATGTGATACAGAAAGGAAATATGTCTTTGTATCATGAATTTTTATTTAGTTTTTTAAAATCATATGATCCATCAGTTTTAACACTCTGGCGAGCAGCTTTACTTCATCATATGCAAAATCATATAATATATCAAACAGATCTTCAAAAAAATCTTCCTCTATGACTTCTTCATTCATCTGCATGTACAACTGCTCAAACGACTCTTCCTGATGTTGAAAAATCGTTTGTAATGCTTCTAATACCGTTTTGCGTTCCTCCCAGGACATTTGATGTGTATCCACGGGCCACGCATTCCAATCTCTGTATCTTTGCTCATCCATCTTCCCATGATAAGGATCATGGATTGCATGCATAGTTTTGTCGAATCTTACATCCCAAATGTTGATGAAGACGACTGTTTTACAAAACGATAGGCGTCTTCACACATTTCTGTAATTCCTTTCTCTGCTTTCCAGTGCAGTTCTCTGTTTGCTTTATCCGTATTTGCGTAGCATTCCGCAATATCACCGGGACGGCGATCAACGATTGTATAGGGTACATCAATATTGTTTACTTTGGCAAACGTTTGTATGAGTTCTAAAACACTGTAACCTTTACCGGTACCAAGATTAAATACATCGATCGTCTGTGTATTGCATATAGCGTTTAAAGCCGCAATATGTCCAACTGCCAAATCAACCACATGGATATAATCACGAACACCGGTGCCATCAATGGTTGGATAATCATTGCCAAAAACATTGACTTGTGGCAATTCTTTCATTGCGACCTTGCAGATATACGGCATGATATTGTTTGGGATGCCATTGGGGCTTTCGCCAATGAGACCACTGACATGTGCGCCAATCGGATTGAAGTAGCGTAAAATGGCTATGCTCCATGAAGGATCTGCATGGTGAAGATCCTGTAGCACTTGCTCTCCCCAAAGTTTTGTCGTTCCATACGGATTGGTCGTAGAAAGTGGTGAATCTTCCACAATCGGCATTGTTTCTACCCCACCATATACAGTTGCGCTTGAGGAAAACACAAGGTTTTTACAGCTGTATTCCTGCATGATTTCACATAGTGTCATTAAACAATTCATATTGTTTTGATAATATTTTAACGGCTGCTCAACACTCTCTCCTACTGCTTTAAAAGCTGCGAAATCAATAGCTGCATCAATATCATGTTTTTCAAATATGCTCCTTAAAAGCACTTTATCACAGACATTTCCTTCGTAGCAAATCGGTTTTTTTCCACAAATCGTTTGGATTTTATCCAAAACATCTGGTTTAGAATTGGAGAAGTCATCAATAACAATGACTTCATCTCCATGGTTTAATAATTCAACAACGGTATGGGATCCAATATAACCACATCCACCAGTAACGAATACTTTCATAAGATTGACATCCTCCTATCTTTACAACACTAACCATTATAGCATTTGTACTGTAAAAAAACCAGTCGCATGTGATTGCTGAAAAATTACATGAAAACTGTTTTTGATACAACTTGTTTCTTATATTTTGTACATAAAAAACAATCGCAATATTCTTCATGTATTTATAGTGTGCACCGATATCTTATCTTTATGCAAATGATGGTAAACATCTATTTTTAGGCAGTGAATAAAACATGCGCTTATCTTAACATTTCATGGATACTATGCTATAATTAGCGGGTATTGAAATCTGCTGGATTTCAAATGGAAGGAGCAAACAAATATGGAAATAAAATCAATGATTTATGAGGGCAAGGCAAAAAAAGTATTTGCTACCGATCAGGATGATATCGTATTGGTATCGTACAAAGATGATGCGACCGCATTCAATGGAGAAAAGAAAGGCACGATTCTTGGCAAAGGTGTCGTAAATAACCGCATGAGTAATTTCCTTATGCAGAAATTAGAAGAACAAGGGGTACCCACACATTATGTGGAAGAATGCAATGAACGTGACACATTGGTGAAGAAAGTAGAAATCGTGCCACTGGAAGTCATTATCCGAAATAAGGCCTGCGGAAGTTTTTCCAAACGTTATGGTGTCGCAGAAGGAACTGAATTATCCATACCAACCATTGAATTTTCATATAAAAATGATGATCTGGGAGATCCGCTCATCAATGATTCGCATGCTTTGGCATTAAACTTGGCAACACAAGAAGAAATCGATGAAATCAAACGCCTTGCTTATAAAGTCAATGATGTTCTGATTGCGTATTTCAAAACAATAGAAATCGAACTGGTGGATTTTAAATTGGAATTTGGACGCTATCAGAATCAAATCGTCTTAGCAGATGAAATCTCTCCAGATACCTGCCGTTTATGGGATATTCACACGCATGCGCGTTTGGATAAAGATCGGTTCCGTCGTGATATGGGGGATGTGGAAGAAGCATATTTGGAAGTTTTCAAACGCTTAGGCATCTAATTAGAAGGGATCGTAAACAAACATGAATCACGATATATACGAAAGTCCGCTTGCGAAACGTTATGCAAGCAAAGAAATGCAGTACATATTTTCTCCGGATAAGAAATTTAAAACATGGAGAAAATTATGGATTGCGCTCGCCGAAAGCGAGAAAGAATTAGGTTTGGATATCACGCAGGAACAAATTGATGAATTGTTAGCGCATAAAGATAATATCAATTATGAAGTTGCCACACAGCGTGAAAAAGAAGTACGTCATGATGTTATGAGTCATGTATATGCTTATGGATGCCAATGTCCAAATGCAAAAGGCATTATTCATCTAGGCGCTACCTCCTGTTATGTTGGTGATAATACCGATTTGATTATCATGCACGAAGGCTTGGAATTGATTCGTAAAAAACTGATCAATGTCATCAGTCGTTTGTCATCTTTTTCGATGCAACACAAAGAACTTCCTACGTTGGCATTTACGCATTTTCAGCCTGCACAGCCTACGACGTTGGGAAAGCGAGCAACTTTGTGGATGAATGATCTTATGTTGGATTTAGAAGAAATAGATTTTCTGTTAGCAAATAAAAAACTTTTAGGTTGTAAAGGTACGACCGGTACACAAGCTAGCTTTATGGAACTGTTCAATCAAGACACGAACAAAGTAAAAGAATTGGATCGTAGGATTGCGAAAAAACTAGGATATGATGCGTGCTATCCTGTATCCGGTCAGACATATTCAAGAAAAATTGATTCCAGAATTTTAAATGTCCTCTCCTCCATTGCACAAAGTGCACATAAATTCTCCAATGATGTACGTTTGCTTCAGCATTTGAAAGAAGTGGAAGAGCCATTTGAAAAGCATCAGATTGGATCCAGTGCAATGGCATATAAACGCAATCCAATGCGAAGTGAGCGTATTGCATCTTTGGCCAACTATGTGATCTCTGATACGATCAATCCGGCTATAACAGCGGCAACACAATGGTTTGAACGCACTCTGGATGATTCCGCAAATAAGCGCATTGCGATACCGGAAGCATTCTTGGCTGTGGATGGAATTTTGGATCTATATTTAAACATTAGTGAAAACATGGTGGTATATCCAAATGCAATCAAAGCGCATTTAATGAAAGAATTGCCATTTATGGCAACAGAGACCATCCTTATGGATTGTGTAAAATTGGGCGGAGATCGTCAGGTGTTGCATGAGGCAATTCGCGTGCACAGCATGGAAGCTGCCAAACTGGTGAAAGAAGAAGGAAAGGACAATGATTTGTTGGAACGTATTGCAAGTGATCCTATCTTCCCTATGGATAAGGAAGAACTGAATGCTTTGATGGATCCGGTTAAATTTGTTGGAAGAAGCGTCCAACAAGTGGAGGAATATAATCAGAACATCATTCAGCCGATGCTGGACAAGGAAAAAGATGCACTGGGAATGCAGGCGGAAATCAACGTTTAACAGAAGATGTATCATGCATCTTCTTTTTTTGGTTTTCATAAAAAAAAACAGGTAGAAAACCTGTTGAATGATCATTCTTTATGAGAAAGAAACGTTTTTATAATATCTCCATAACTGAATAAACCGGTTGTATATGCTCCATTAAAACAAGCCGTACATAAACGCTCTGTTTGATAAGAAGAAACCAAATCAGAGATTTCCATAAAAGATAAAGAATCAGCTTTTAAATACGCACAAAGTTCTTGTTCGTTCATTCTCGCTGAAATCAATTCTTCAAAACTGGAGGTATCTACGCCATAAAAACAAGGATATGTAATTGCCGGAGATGCAATTCGTACATGGACTTCTAAAGCACCGGCCTCCTTTAACAGCTGTACGATTCTTCTTGAAGTCGTTCCTCTTACAATGGAATCATCGATCATGACGATTCGCTTTCCCGAAACAATTGGTTCAATCGCAGATAACTTCATCCGAACGCCGCGTTCACGCTGTTTCTGTGTTGGCTGAATAAAGGTTCTTCCTACGTAACGATTTTTGATCAAGCCCATTTCAAATGGTAAGCCGCTTTCTTTGGCATAGCCGATGGCCGCAGACGTAGAAGAATCTGGTACACCGATCACAATATCTGCTTGTAAATGCGCCATCTTATCTTTCTTAGCCATACAAACACCGGTAGCGACACGTGCTTCATGTACATTGATTCCATCTATTACACTGTCGGGACGTGCAAAATAGATATATTCCATAGCGCACATATGTGTTTCACATGCATTTCGATAACGATCATGCGTAACGCCATTTGGATGAAACCAAACAATTTCTCCTGGTTCTACATCCTTGTCCAAAGTCCCGCTCAATACATCAAATGCACAGCTTTCCGAACTGATCAAATATCCATCATGAAATTGTGCATAAGAAAGCGGACGCAGTCCATTATGATCACGAATCGCAAAAACACCTTCTTCTGATAAAATCAAGCAGGCATAAGCCCCTTCTAATAGTGAAAAAGCCTGTTTGATTCGTTCCAAAAACGTACCTTTTGCTCTTTGAATCAAATGAAGAATGATTTCACTGTCGCTGCTGCCTTGAAATATACTTCCCTGCGCTTCTAAATAGACGCGCATTTCTTTTGCGTTGACAATTTGACCGTTATGTGCGACTGCAAATTTATGCTTTGTTAAATTCGCAAGCAATGGCTGCACATTTTCAATTTCATTGCCACCGGCAGTAGAGTATCGTACATGTCCAATTGCACAGTCGCCTTTCAACTGACCCATGACAGATGGATAGAATACTTCACTGACCAATCCTTTGCCTTTATGCGCTTGTAAAACGCCATGATCCATAGATGCAATACCACAGCCTTCCTGTCCGCGATGCTGCAAGGCATGCAAACCATAATAAGATAAAGAAGCCGCATCTTCCACATGACAGACGCCAAATACGCCGCATTCTTCATGTAATTCTTCCAATACTTCGCTCATATTATCGATCCTTTTCCAATAGCATTCTTTTTTCGTTTGTTATTATACTGTTTTTTATTTCTGATGTAAACATGCTGATTCAATAAATTTCACAAACAAAGGATGTGGTCGATTGGGTCTGCTTTTCAATTCCGGATGAAATTGAACACCGATATAAAACGGATGATGGATATATTCGATCGCTTCTACGAGTGAGTCCTGCATACTTGTTCCAACTATATCCATTCCATGTTCTTCAAATAACTTGCGATATGCGTTATTAAATTCATAACGGTGACGATGTCGCTCTGTTATGCTGTTACATGTGTATGCTTGCGCAAATCGACTGCCTGCTTTCACATCACATGCATATGCGCCCAGTCGCATCGTTCCACCTTTCTTCCTTACTGTTTTTTGATCTTCCATAAAATCAATAATCAAATGATGGCTTTCAGAATCAAATTCATAAGAATTGGCATCTTCATAATGCAACACATCACGCGCAAAGGCAATGGCCGCAACCTGCATGCCCAGACAGATACCTAGATACGGAATGTTATGAACCCTTGCATAATTGGCTGCTAGAATCATTCCTTCGATACCTCTGTTTCCAAAACCACCGGGAATTAAAATTCCATCCACATCCTTCATCATAGTATGAACAGTATCTTCTCTCACACATTCCGAATCCATCCATACAATATCGATATTGCGCTCATTGACATAACCACCATGATGAAGTGCTTCAACCACAGATAAATATGCATCATGAAGCGTAACATATTTACCAACGATGGCAATACGTATTGTTCGCTGAATACTCTTGATCCGCGCCACCATTGATTGCCACTGCAAACTGGAAACGTGTTGTTGCGATAATAAAAGTTTTTCGCATATGATATCCGCAATTTGCTGCTTTTCCAACATCAAGGGTACTTCATATAACGAAGCGCAATTCACATTTTCAATTACGCTGCGTGTATCAATATGGCAAAAGGATGATATTTTTTCAATGATGGATACGGGCAGTTCCTGCTCGCATCGAAGTATAATTATGTCTGGTATAATACCATATGACTGTAACTCCTTCACGGAATGCTGCGTAGGTTTTGTTTTGAATTCGTCGCTGCTTTTTAATAATGGTACCAATGTTACATGTACGAACAGACAATTATCTTTCCCTTGCTCTTGTGCAATCTGTCGAATGGCTTCCAGATAGGGTTGACTTTCCATATCGCCAACGGTGCCGCCAATTTCACAAATTAACACATCCGCCTTGCTTTTTTTCTGTGCAGAATATATAAATTGTTTGATTTCATCTGTAATATGCGGGATCACTTGTACAGTTTCTCCAAGATACTGCCCTTCCCTTTCTTTATGCAACACATTCCAATAGACTTTTCCCGTTGTCACATTGGAATACATATTCAGATTTTCATCCATGAAACGCTCATAATGCCCAAGATCCAAATCTGTCTCGGCGCCGTCTTCCGTCACAAATACTTCTCCGTGTTGGATGGGACTCATTGTTCCAGGATCCACGTTGATATATGGATCCATTTTCTGCGCGCTGATGCGTATACCCCGATCTTTTAACAGCCTTCCGATGGATGCGGCACTGATGCCTTTGCCAAGTCCGGAGACAACCCCTCCGGTAACAAAGATAAACTTTTTCATTGATCATCCCTCCTCGTATTCTCTAATAATCGCATTTGCGATTTCCAAACGTGTTTTTCGTTGATTCATTGCTTCTTTTTCCAAGCGTTTATGTGCTTCTTCTTCTGTGATGTACTCATTTTGAATCAGCAGACATTTGGCACGATCAATCAATTTGATCTCTTTGATCTTCTTTACCATTTGCGCTTGCTTTTTCATTGCGTGATGATAACGATGCAAGGCAGCTTGTGCAAAGGCCATCAACTGTATCAATACATCCTTATCAATGGGTTTCATGATTGTAAAAATACCATATTCTTCCACTTTGGCACGAACCAAATCATAATGATTTCTTTTTACCATGACAATAAATGTCGCATGACTCAACTGCGCCATTGCGCACAGACTTGTAAATTCATGTGTATCTTGTGTAAAAGGAAGGTCCACAAAAACCATCGTGAATACCTGTTTTTTTATAAGTTCGATTGCCTGATCACTTGTAAAGGCTACAACAAAATCATGATATCCATGTGCGATAAAATATTCACTTAAAATATCAATGTTTTTTTGTTGATGAGCACAAATAAGAATGGATGGCATAGTTAGACTTCTCCTTTAGGTTATATTTACTGATTGTTTGAATCCAGATAAAAAGAACGGATAGCAGGATGGAGTATTTGTTTTACAAATTCGCTGTTGCGTGCGATTTCCTTAGCTTCATTTAAAGAATGCGGCAGCATTTCCAGATTGCTTTCAAACATTACATCGGTTTTGCTTTCTTTTTGCAAGGATCGATGATGTTTGATGCCATCCATTCCTGCGCAAATCAACAAATAGCTGGCCAGATATGGATTGCAAGTAGGGTCAGCGCTTCGTACTTCTAAGCGTACATACGATTTACTGGCAGAAGGAATGCGTACCAGCGCAGAGCGATTAGAATGGCTCCAGCTAACATACTTAGGCGCCTCAAATTCACCTAGTCGCTCATAAGAGTTTTCACAAGGATTTAAAAATGCAGTAATCTCTCTGATATGTGCCAATATTCCAGCCAAAAATGGATATATGTAAGTAGGATCTTCTAAAGAAAATGCATTCAGATTATTTTTAGACAAAGATAAATTGATATGCAGACCATTGCCGCTTGCATCTTTCATCGGTTTTGGCATGAAATTTGCAATGACGCCATGTGTATGAGCCACACTATCCACAATCCAGCGAAAGGTCATATAATGATCGCAGGATATCAGCGCATCATCAAAATGAAAATCAATTTCATTTTGTCCGGGACCTTGTTCATGATGTGAGCTTTCCGGTGTAATTCCCATCGATTCCAATGTCAAACAAATGTCACGGCGCAAATCCTCTCCTTTATCTTTTGGAAAAATATCCAAATAAGAGCCGTGATCGATCGGCTGACAAGACTGATCGATAGATTCCATCGCATAAAACTCACATTCCAAACCGCTCATCACATGCCATCCCATGGTCTGTATTTCACCGCATTTTTGTTTCAACAACGACCGAGTATCTTTTTCATAAAGACGGCCGTCCGGATAGCGAATTTCACAAAAAAAACGAATCACCCTTCCTTGTGAAGGTCGCCATGGAAGAATATCCAAGGTGGCAACATCGGGATAAAGAAACAAATCAGACTGATCCACATTTTGAAAGCCTGGTATTGCGCTAGCATCAAATGAAATTCCATGTTTGAAAACACGATCCAACTGTGAAGGCATCACGGAAATATTTTTTTGATTGCCTAGTAAATCACAAAATGCCAAACGAATGAATTTCACATCATTTTCTTTGATGAATGAACATACTTCTTGAATTGTACTTTCCATAATTATCCTCCAAAATTAAGAAAAAAAGTGGTCATCAAAAGAAACCATTCCCTCTTGATGAACACCTTTGTTCATATGTATATGATAGCGAAAAGTATGATATTTGTCAATCAAAAACAAAGAATTTCTATCTTGATTTTAAATCCTTAATCAATCCTCTATTGTCCGCTGTTTCCATAATTTTTCAATACTCTGGCACTGGGATCATTCACATCGCAATTTGGCCATGTGGCATTGGGCATCCAGAAACCCTTGATCCAATGAGAGCGATTAGGAAAAAAAGATTCGAACAATTCCCGATAATATAAGGATTCTTTTGTGAATGGTTGCGCATGTGTATAGCATTTTCGTTTTGCTTCATATGTTGCATCATCATAATACTGATTGGCATATGCCTGAATGTCATCTACCAAAGAATGACCAACAGCGTCTGAAAAAGCAGCTTTTTCACGCATTCGTATATGTTTGGGCAAGTCCATGTCTGTAAATGCATGACGCAATAAATATTTTCCAATCCCATAATGATTACGCTTTAATTCAGGATCAATCCGCATGATATATGCGATCAATTCTTTATCACTGAAAGGTACGCGTGCTTCCATGGCATGTGCTGCAATGCATCGATCCGCACGTAGCACATCATATTGATATAATTCACGAATCCGCTTTTCCGATTCTTTCTGAAATTCTTTAGCGGATGGCGCATAATCCGTATATTTATAACCGAACAATTCATCACTAATCTCACCGCTTAGCAATACTTTGACATCCTTCTCTTCTGATATTTTTTTACATAACAAATACATGCCGACAGAAGCACGAATCGTTGTAATATCATAAGATTCCAGATGATAGATCACTTCCGGCAGTACTTTTAAAACATCATCCTTGGTGATGAGAAATTCATGATGTTCACTGCCAATAAAATCCGCTACTTCACGTGCATAGGATAAATCAATCGCATCCTTATCCATACCAATCGCAAACGTTTTGATTGGCTGAGTGATGTGTTTTGCGGCAATAGAACAAACCAAAGAGGAATCCAATCCGCCGCTGAGCAGAAAACCAATCGGCGCATCACTGTGTAATCGTTTCAATACTGCACTTTCTAAACGGGAACGAATGCCTTTGCACAATGTCTCCAAATTATGGTTAGCTTGTATGCTTGTTATATTGGAACAATCATGATAACAGTGAAATTCTCCATCTTTATAATATGTGCCTATCGGAAAAGGATGGATGACATCACAGAAGGGCAACAGTGCTTTTGCTTCTGAGGCAAAGGCAATGCGTCCGTTGCCTTTTTGAAAACCATAAAACATCGGACGTATTCCCATGGAATCTCTGGCCGCGATCCATTCGTCACTTTCTTTGATATAACAGACCATCGCAAATTCTCCATCCAGCATATCAAACATCTGCGTTTTATATTTGCAATATAAAGGCAACAGGACTTCACAATCACTTCCGGTATGCAAAGAAAGATTTAATTTTTCTTTTGCCAAGAAGCGATAATTATAGATTTCGCCATTGCATATACAGACATTTCCATTCCATTCCATCGGCTGCATTCCTTTTTCACTTAATCCCATAATGGCCAGACGATGAAAACCCATGATACCATCGTTTAGCACTACGCATTTGCTCGCATCCGGACCGCGATGTGCGATGGAGTGAAACGAAGACTTAAAAACAGATAACGGTAAATCAGTTCCGCAAACACTCATAAATCCACACATAATCTTTCCTCCTTAATTCTCTACATAGAGTCTTTCATATGGATTTTTATTTTGCATAATCACTTCATAAAAATCCATTGTTTTGGGAAGTGTGATATGAAGATCATTCGCATATTCATTCAAAGCTTGATCAATATACGCTTTCTTTTTATCATCTACTTTTTTTAATTGTGAAGTTAGATGGCAAGCTTGTGATAAGTCGGACAGCCGTAAAATAATCGATCCGCCATGAGCGCCGCAGCCGCAATATCTGCCACAGCAGCTTGCTTCATTTTGCAAATTCAAAACAATCAAGGTTCCTCCTGATAAATATTCACCGAAAAAATCCTGTACGACACCACCTATGATCATCAGCGGCTGTTTGGTTTTCGTCGCTTTCATATGAATCCCACATCGGCTTCCACAGTCCTTTTCAACAAAGATTTTACCACCGCGCATGCCGTATCCAAGCGCATCTCCACACATGCCATGTAGAATTATCTTGCCATCATTCATCGTATTGGCACATGCGTCCTGCACATTTCCAAACACTTCTATTTCACTGCCATCCAGAAAACTGCCCAAATTGTTCCCACAAGTGCCAAACAACTTAATTTTTTTTCCATTGGAGGCATTCGCAATGTATCGCTGTCCCAAAATATTTTGAATTTCTATGACATCTGCATCGCTTTCACGAATTTTTGTATTCAGTTCGCTCGCAGTAAGATTTTTTGCGTCAATCATGTGATCACCTGCTTCCTGCATGTTTGACCTGCAAAATACGCAGTTCTTCTTCTTGTAAATGTATCCCTCTCAACATCATGCGATTGCCTCTTAACGCTTCTATAGAACAAATACCCATACCGCCCATCATTTCTTTTAATTCCAACGTCCATGCTTGAATCAAATGAATGAGCTGTCGTTTTGCCTGTTCGACATGGAGACGCTTTACAAGCGCATCTTTTTGTGTCGCAATGCCCCAATTACAATTTCCTTTTGTGCAATCACAGCACATATGACATCCCATCGCTATGAGTGCCGCCGTTCCAATCGCAACCGCATCCGCACCAAGAGCAATGGCTTTCAGCACATCCGCACTATTGCGAATACCGCCAGCCGCAATTATGGAGACGTCTTCACGTATGCCTTCCTCTCGTAGAGTCTGATCCACACTGGCTAATGCCAATTCCAATGGTATACCAACATGATCGCGAATTCTGGTAGGCACCGCACCGCTACCTCCGCGCATACCGTCTATATAAATGATATCTGCGCCACTTCTGGCGATACCGCTGCATATGGCCGCAATATTATGTACAGCCGCTACTTTCACGATGATAGGTTTTTCATATTGGGTGGCTTCTTTCAAAGAGTTTACCAGCTGTCGAAGATCTTCAATGGAATAAATATCATGATGCGGTGCTGGAGAAATTGCCTCACTTCCCTCTTCTATCATTCTTGTATCAGCGATCAAAGCAGAATTTTTACTACTTGGTAAATGACCGCCAATTCCTGGTTTTGCGCCTTGCCCAATTTTAATTTCGATCGCAGCAGAATGTTTTAGATACGTTGGATCGACTCCGAACCTTCCACTGGCAACCTGTACAATGATGGAATCCTTATCCGAATAGAATGTTTTAGGAAGACCGCCTTCCCCACAGTTATAAAATGTGCCAAGTGCTTTCGCCGCCTCCAAAAGCGCTTGATGCGCCGGATAAGAAATAGCCCCTAAAGACATGCCCGCAAAAAGAATCGGGGTTTTTAAATGCAGATGCGGATGTACTTTGATTTGAATGTTTCCATTTGTATCTCTAGTGATATGGTGGGTTCGTTTTCCTAAAAACGTTCGTACTTCCATCGGTTCACGTAATGGATCGATACTGGGATTAGTCACTTGTGATGCATTGATCAACAGATGATCGAAGTATTTAGGATATGCTTTGTCATTTCCCATGGAAGACAGTAACATTCCACCATGTTCTGCTTGTTGATAAATTTCCTGCATATCTTCCATTTGCCAATATCCATGATGATATTCATTTCGATTGGCAATAATTTTCAATGCATTCTGATGACAATATTCCACGCATCGCTGGCAATTTACACAAGATAGAGAATCGATTATCATCTTCTTTTTTTCTGCATCATAATGATATACACCATTGGCACATTGAAATTCACATGCACGACATGTATCACATCGATCTTGATCCTTGATAATTTCATATTTTGGCTGCTTTTTCATTTTGCGTCCTCCTCATAAGTAACAACATATGCTTCTTGTGCTTTCAGCGAAAACAATCGATTCAGTTGCGGACTCATTTTGCGAATGGCACTTTCTTCACTGGCCATATAGACACAGGATGCTTGTTCGCCAATCATCAAAGATCGAAGTTTTAAACGATCATTCATGGCGCCGACACCATCTTGAAAACCTAAGATAATACTGAACGGACCATTGATCAGCATCGATCCCAAGTTTCTTCGAAGCATTGTATAATAGCGTTTTTTATCCGGTCTCATTTGATCGATTTCATCCCAAAAAGGCGCTGCCAAAATATCCGCGCATTCTACAAAAGACAGTTGGTGTTTCCGCATCAGAAAATCCAATTCATATGTGATAACTTCTGTATCTGTCAATAAGGAACATGGATAATCAAACATTTCTATATAACGCCGGTTGGCATCGTAGCTGGATATCTCTCCATTATGTACCAAAGCAAAATCCAGCATACCAAAAGGATGTGCGCCTGCCCACCAGCCAGGCGTATTCGTCGGATAACGGCCATGCGCAATCCATGTATATGCTTGATACTGATTCAAACAATAAAACTCTGCCAAATCTTCCGGATAGCCAACACCTTTGAAAACTCCCATGTTCTTTCCACAGGAAAATATATAAGCGCCTGTTATGGATGTATTGACATAAAACATTGTTTCTGTCATTTTATTTTCATCATGTTCTACACTCTCGATAAAATATCGCCAAATTAGCGGGGCGTCCTTGATTTGGGAATGTGGTTTGGTGGGTATTTCTTCTTCATGTAGGATGTTCCAATGATGAGACAAATACGCTTCACATGCATCCTTGCATTGTAAAGTATCATAAAAAAGATGCAAAGCATACTCGTTTTTATGTTCCGGATAGATGCCATACGCCGCAAAACCGCCGCCAAGACCATTGGAGCGCTCATGCATCATCCGCATCGCCTGCGTAATGCGCTCTCCGTTCTCACGGTGTTTATCTTTATGGATCAAAGCCGCAATCGCACATCCGGATGGTATGCGAAATTCTCCTTCTTTCATAGTGATCGCTCCTCTCAAAATAAAAAAAACAAAGAGCGCTGCACAAAAATGCAATGTGCATAAGCCTCTTTGCTTAACGTGTTTTATCTTAATCACTTCGCTACTTTTTGTCAAGTAAAATTTTAAAAATAAAAAAAAGGATTGACAACTGCTTTTCACATGTTTATAATTACCGCAAACAAGCAAAGGCGCTGTAATCGAAAGGTACAGTGTCTTTTTTTGTATTTGAAGAAAGGATGGATATTTATGAATACGATACCTGAATATTTTGGTGAATATGTATTTAACGATACGATCATGCGCCAGCGACTTCCAAAAGATATTTACCACAAAATGAAAGCAACAATGGAACAAGGTACATCTTTGGATTTGAGCGTGGCCAATGTTGTCGCAAATGCAATGAAGGACTGGGCCATTGAAAAACAGGCAACCCATTATACCCATTGGTTTCAACCGATGACCGGTATTACAGCAGAGAAACATGAAAGTTTTATTTGCCCGCAAGACGCATCTCATGTCATTCTTGAATTTTCAGGAAAAGAATTGATCAAAGGAGAACCGGATGCTTCCAGTTTTCCAAACGGCGGGCTGCGCGCTACTTTTGAAGCACGAGGGTATACAAATTGGGATCCTACCTCTTTTGCCTTCATCAAAGATCATACCTTATGCATCCCTACTGTGTTTTGTTCCTTTGATGGCTCTGCATTGGATAAAAAAACGCCGTTGTTAAGATCCATGGAAGTCATCAACCGACAAGCAATGCGTATTATTTCTTTATTTCCGAATGAAGGAATCACACATGTTTCGACCACTGTAGGGCCGGAACAGGAATACTTCTTAATCGACAAAGCGCTGTATGAACAACGACCGGATCTCATATTGACTGGTCGTACCTTGTTTGGAGCCAAAGTAACACGTGGACAAGAAATGGAAGATCACTATTTTGGGATGATTTCACAGCGTGTTTCTGCCTTTATGCAAGACGTCGATCAAGAATTATGGAAACTTGGTATTTTTGCAAAAACGGAACATAAAGAAGTTGCCCCGGCACAATTTGAGTTAGCCCCTGTTTTTACAACTGCGAATATTGCATCCGATCAAAATCAGTTAACGATGGAAATTTTACAAAAAGTCGCAGAACGTCATGGATTTGCCTGTCTGTTACATGAGAAACCGTTTGCGCATATCAATGGCAGTGGTAAACATAACAACTGGTCCTTGACAACGAATAACGGCATCAATTTGTTAGAACCTGGTCAAACACCACAGAAAAATGCGCGCTTTTTACTATTTTTATTAGCTGTTGTGAAAGCCGTAGATGAATATCAGGGATTACTTCGTGTATGCGTTGCTACAGCTGGCAATGATCATCGTCTTGGCGCCAATGAAGCGCCACCTGCGATCATTTCAATATTTTTGGGAGATGAATTGGAAGCCGTATTGGATGCAATCGAGAACGATCATGTTTACGATCAAACTTATGAACGATCCATGAAAATTGGTGTAGATGCACTGCCAAAATTTCCAAAAGACACGACCGATCGTAACCGTACCTCTCCATTTGCGTTTACCGGAAACAAATTTGAATTCCGCATGCTGGGATCCTCCCTATCCATTTCTTGTCCCAATTATATCCTCAATACGATCGTTGCGGAAGAATTAAGTAAATTTGCGGATGTTTTAGAAAATGCAAATGACTTTGAAAAAGCACTGCATACATTGATCAAAGAAACCATTCAAAAACATAAGCGTATTATATTCAATGGCAATGGATATACAGAAGAATGGCTGAAAGAAGCAAAACAGCGTGGTCTTTTGAATTTACCAACCACCGCTGACGCCATTCCTTACTATATTACTTCCAATAATATTGCCTTATTTACAAAACACGGGATCTTCAATGAAAACGAGCTGAAAGCAAGAGATGCGATTCTCTATGAAACCTACTATAAAAAATGCAACATTGAAGCCTTGACAATGGTACGCATGGTAGAACAGGATATATTACCGGCTGTCATTGATTATGAAAACATGTTATTAATGAATGCTGAAAAAAAACAATTACTTTTCAAACAGGAAAAGCATACAACATTGATTCAGAAATTGGATGAATTAACCAATGCTTTATATGAATCCACGCAAACATTAAAAGAAAAATTAAAACAAATGGATGAACATGATATGAAAGCAGCTGCGATGTCATGTAAGGAATCGATTCTTCCACAAATGGACATTGTGCGGCATTATACAGATCAATTAGAAGAAATAACAGCGAAAAGCTACTGGCCATATCCGGATTACTTTGATTTGCTTTATCGCTCATAAACAAAAAACCTTATACTTCTATCTTATAAAGAAGTATAAGGTTCTTTTATACCGGTTAAGATGCATGCTCTTTTGAACGTAATTTTTGAATTACTTGTGCAAGTACATGTTCTGCCTGGTAATAAGGTAGTGTATCAAATAGATCGCTTTGTGCTTCGAAAGCTTCCATTTGTTTTGTATACAACTGTATCTGTTCTTTTGGAAGCTGTTTTAACGAAAGATATTCACATGCCTGCGGATAAAGACGATGCGTTTGAATGGCATGACCCAATCTTCGCATACAGTCACAATGTCCATTCACCATGCAGTAATTGTCCAAAAATCCTTTCACTTTTTGCCTGCTTCTTGATAAAATTTGTCTAAAATTTTCCGGTGTCATTTCCATAATTGCAGCGCCGTGTTTCGCATCGATATGAAACATGGCACCAAGCACATACACACATCTTGCGCGTGCATCCAAACATTGCAACATGACATTGCTACAAGAATATTTCAATTCTTCTGCTAATTGCTCAGCGGCTACATTGCTGACATAAGGAACATCAAAATGCTCTTCTACCAAATCATTTGCATAAATTTCAAAGTTCAAACCTTGAAAACGTGAACGTTTTTCCCTTTCACGAAGCAGGTAATTCACGCTCAACCGATAGACCCAAGTTGAAAATTCGCTTTCAAATCGAAACGTGGACAGCTTATCCAAAATGCGCAAACAAATTTCCTGACTGGCATCTTGTGCATCTGCAAGATTACCCAACATGCGCAAAGATAAGTTGTAGACAAGGTCGCTGACAGAGCGCACAACCTGTTCCTGTGCATCCATGTTTTTTTCAACTGCTTGTTTGATAATGGTTTCTTCCATATGTATAACCTCCTCTTTCAATGATTAGATACAAGGAGTTCAAAAATGTGACAATCCACAACATTATTTATGCTGCGGAAACACTTTCTTTGGATGCTTTATGAATCCATGCGTTTAATTTCTTAATCTCGTGATATGCAAAACATAACACGATGATGCCGCTGGAAATATCTGCCAAAGGCCCTGCATAAAGAATACCGTCAAGTCCAAAGAACATTGGCAAAATGACAATCAACGGAATCAGCAACAACAGCTGTCGTAACGTTGATAAAATACTGGCCTTCATTGGCTGACCGGTCGCTTGAAAATAATTGGTCGTCACAATCTGGAAGCCTGATGTAAAGATGCCAAATAAATAAATGCGCATTGCTTTTAGCGCAAAATCTGTAAATGCATCATCCGCATTCCCAAACACTTTCAAAATTAAATCCGGAATTAATTCACATAAAAGCCAGCCCAACAATACAACGAAGGTTGCACATCCCACTGCCAAAAGATATGTCTTTTTAATTCGCTTTGGTAGATTTGCACCGCGATTGAAACCCATAATCGGTTGTGATCCAACACCAATGCCAATACAAACAGCTACAATGATCATACTGATTTTTAAAACAATGCCCATAGCGCTGAGTGCGACATCACCGCCAACGGAAGACTGATTGCCATAGTAAACAAGCGAATTGTTCAAAATGATCTGCATGATCGCAGCCGCAGACTGTGTAATACAACTGGAAATACCCAAAGACAATATCCTTTGTATGATATAAGGCTCCAATTTCATTGCACTTTTATGCAAATGCATGGATTTTCCTTTTTTCCAGAAATAATACATCAATACGACTGCGGATAAAATCTGTGAAGAAATGGTAGCGATCGCAGCTCCTGCCACACCCCAATGAAAGACAAAGATATATAATGGATCCAGTACACAATTTAAAATGGCGCCAATCACGATTGCATACATGGACAGACTGGGACTACCATCTGTTCTTGCCATATTTGATAAAGAAATACTCAAGACGTTAAATGGCAATCCGATCAAAATAATAGACGCATACTGTCTGGAATATTCTAAATTGCTGGGCGTTGCGCCAAATAAATTCAGAATCGGATCCAAGAAGACCAATCCAATGATCGCTATCACAACGCCGGAAAACAGCGATAACATAAACACATTTCCCAATGTTTTCTGTGCTTCCTCTTCTCTTTTTTCTCCTAATTTGATTGCCGCATAAGCACTGCCGCCTGCACCAATCAAGGTCGCAATTGCCAAAATAATGGATACGATGGGAAATGAGACCGTCGTTGCCGCATTACCAAGATAGCCGACGCCTTGACCAATAAAGATTTGATCCACAATATTGTAAATTGCATTGACCAACATGGATATCACAGATGGCAGCGCAAACATTTTCAGTAACTTTCCAATCGGTTCATATCCCAATGGATTTCCTATGTTTGAAGTATTCTGATTCATCCAATCCATCCCTTCTTTGTAAATAAAAAAGAACCTTTCGTTCAATATGTTACAATATCAATTTCAACATTTATAAACAAAGATGATTCTTCATTCATAATTCCTGTGTATTATACAAGTTTTCAAAATAAAATGCAAGTTAAAATTACAATGAAAAAAAGCGCCAAAATTTGTATAAGGCGCTTTAATTGATCACGAAACATTAAATCAAAGCATGTGTAATGATATTGTTTACACGATCGGGACCTACGGAAATAAGAGAAATTCTTGTTTTGGTGAAATCTTCAATGAATGATAAATACGCTTTACAGTTTTCAGGCAATTCATCATACGTCTTACATTTGGTTATGTCTTCATCCCATCCGGTAAATGATTGATAGATCGGTTTAGCACATTCTACATCTTCCACAGCCGACGGTATATAATCCAAACGTTTGCCATTGACTTCATATGCAACACATACCTGCAATTCTTTTAGACCGCTCAACACATCAATTTTTGTAATGACAAGATCGGTAAGACCATTGATGGTACACGCATGTTTCACCACATTGAGATCCAGCCATCCACATCTGCGCGGTCTGCCCGTTGTTGCGCCGAACTCTTTTCCTTTTTCACGAATGCTTGCGCCTGTTTCATCCATTAATTCCGTTACAAAAGGACCTTCCCCCACTCTTGTGCTGTATGCTTTAACCACACCAATCATGTGATCCAGTTTTTGTGGAGCAATACCGACGCCGCTTAATACACCGGCAGTTGTTGGAGATGAGGAAGTCACATACGGATAGGTGCCATAATTGATATCCAACATCGCAGCCTGAGCGCCTTCAAACAAAACCATTTGATCTTCATCCAATGCATGATTGACTTCATAAAGCGATTCTACAATTCTTGGCAACAATGCATCTTTAATGTCCGAAAATTTCTGCACCATTTCATCATAGTCAAACGGTGTTCCATGATACAGTTTTACGATTTGTTCATTTTTGATTTCCAATGTATAACGCAGCTTTTCCTTGAAAGTGTCAAAATGAATTAAATCATGAACGCGCAAACCGGTTCTTGTATATTTGTCAGCATAACAAGGTCCGATTCCTCGTTTTGTTGTACCGATTTTTCTATTGCCGGCTTTTTCTTCCTGTAGCTGATCCAATAATATATGATACGGCATAATCAAATGTGCACGCTCACTTATATAGATATGCTCGGTATTCATGCCTTTTGATCTTAATATTTCCAATTCATCCAGCAATACAAACGGATCCACAACCACACCGGGACCAATGATGCATTTTGCATGTTCATGAAGGCATCCGCTTGGCAATAGATGCAAAATATGTTTTTCTCCATTGACGACAACTGTATGACCCGCATTGTTTCCACCTTGGAAACGAACGATCATATCCGCCTTTTCGCTTAATACATCGACGATTTTTCCTTTTCCTTCGTCTCCCCATTGTGTACCGACTACAACATATCCAGACATATAAGAAATACCTCCGTGTTCTCAAAAATATAAAAAGACGTTGCTTGAAATTACATGAATCCATTGTCCTTTCTAGGCACGTCTTTGTCCTGTACTATCATACAGAATACGGTTCAATTTGTCAATAAAAATGTCGATTTCTTCCATGTGTATAATTTCTTGTTTATCGAATGCGCATGTGATTCTTAGCTGATTCAACACGATGGAAGTTGCTTCCGTTGCTTTTCAACTTCCTTGATGGCAGCGATACCATATGCAAAAGCAGTGGCGCTTCCGGCTGCGACAGCCAATGCAAGTCGATCTTCATCCTTCATTCCACTGCATACTCCTGCGATAAAACCAGCCACCATGGAATCTCCGGCTCCGGCAGAATTTTTAACAATGCCTTTATTTGCTTTTTGCGTAAAAAACCGATGATGTTCATTTAACAAAATCGCACCGTCTTTTCCCAAAGAAACCAATATATTCTTCGCACCTTGTTTTTGAAGCAATTTTGCACATGCGATGATTTCCTGTTCGCTTTGTAATGATTGATGGAACAATTCTTCCAATTCGTTTAAATTGGGCTTGATCAAATAAGGACGGTATGGCAATGTTTGCAAGAGCGCATCTCCACTCGCATCCACAACGATACAAATGTCTTTTTCTTTTATAGAAGCAAGCAGTTTTGCATAAGCGTCACTTGAAAGTGAAGATGGAATACTGCCGGATAAAATCAAAATATCCTTGTTTTCTAAACCACACAGCTGTTGTTGTAATTGCTTGAAATCTTTGGTATGTATGATAGGACCAATTCCATTGATTTCAGTTTCTTCTTTGCCTAGCAATTTCAAATTGATACGTGTTCTTCCCTGTTTTAATTCAATGAATTTTTCCTTTATTTGTAAGTGATCTCGTATGCCTTTTTGAAACTCTTTTCCGGTAAAACCGGCGATAAATCCTAGACAAATACTTTCTAAGCCCAGTTCCTTTAACATCACAGATACATTGATACCTTTACCTCCGTATAAGATATGTTCACTCTGGATTCGATTCAGCTTACCGATTTGTAAATCAGGCACATCAATGACATAATCAAGCGCCGGATTCAATGTTAGTGTATAGATCATGAAGACACTCCTTTTTTATCTAACTGTTAAAATACAGGTTTATATAGAAAACAGAAAAAGTGTCCGATAAAAAGACACTTTTTAAGACTATAAAAATCCTTTGTTTTTTAAGAATTGTTCTATCCTTCCCAAAGCAATTTTGATTTCATCAATACTATATGCATAAGAAACACGAATATACCCTTCACCCGCTTCTCCAAAAGCAGTGCCCGGTACACAAGCAACCTTTTGATCTTCCAATAACGCCTGGCAAAATTCTTCTGATGTCATCTTCGTATGCTTGATGCATGGAAAAATATAAAACGCGCCTTGTGGCATATGTGTTTTTAAACCCAAACGATTGAAACCACTCACAATGAAATTTCTGCGTGTATGATAAGAATCACGCATTTCTGAAACATGATCCATACCATGACGCAATCCTTCAATGGCGCCATACTGAGCAGCTGTCGGGGCACTCATAATGATATACTGATGAATTTTGTTCATCTGTTTAATTAGCACAGGATCAGCACATACATAACCTAAGCGCCATCCAGTCATCGCAAACGCTTTAGAAAAACCGGAAATCAATATTACATGATCTTTAATTTCTTCAAAATTTGCCAAAGAACTATGTTCTACATCATAAGAAAGTTCTGCATAAATTTCATCACTGATCACCAACAAATCATGTTCTTTGATAATGGGTACCAATTTTTCATAATCTTCATGAGTCATAACACCGCCGGTTGGATTACTTGGAAAATTAATTAACAATGCCTTTGTTTTATCACTGATTGCCTGTTTCAACTGCTCTGGTGTCAATTTAAATTGATTTTCTTCATTCAATTCAACGATGATTGGAACTGCTCCTGTCAAAGTAACGCTTGGTTCATATGCGACATATCCGGGAGACAATACGATAACTTCATCCCCTGGATCAATCAAAGCCCGCATCGTGATATCGATGGCCTCACTTCCGCCGACGGTCACAATAACGTCTTTTGTTGGATCATATGCCAAAGAAAAACGGCGTTTTAAATAGCTGCATATCTCTTTTCTTAATTCCAAAAGTCCTTGATTGGCAGTATAGAAAGTCTTGCCCTGTTCAATAGAATAAATGGCCGCTTCGCGGATATGCCATGGCGTATTGAAATCCGGCTCACCGACACCAAGTGAAATCACATCTTCCAATTCAGATGCCAAGTCAAAAAACTTACGTATACCGCTTGGTTTGACTTGTTGTACCTTTTTGCTTAAAAAGCGCTCATCAATCATGGTGTCACCAACAATCTTTCTGCACTATCTTCCTCTGCTTCAAAAACAATGCCGCTTCTTTTGTATTGTTTCAGCACGAACAAGGTACAAGTTCCGGTTACTTTATCAATACATGCAAGTTTACTACCAACAAAATTGGCAATTTCCTGCATCGTTTTTCCATAAACAGTCACAATGAATTCGCTTTTTCCACTCATCAGATACATCGTGTCCACTTCCGGATAGCGATAAATCAGCTTGGCAATGCGATCGTATCCATACTCACGCTCTGGCATTACACTGACTTCAATTAAAGCCATAACACGATTTGTATTCGTCTTGTCCCAATTGATCAGCGTATGATGTCCGAGAATGATTTTGTTTTGTTCTAATTCATTCAGTTTGCTTAAGATATTTTCTTGTGTTTCATTTAATGCAGATGCTAGATCACATGTATTCATATCCGCATGTTTTTCCAGCAATTTTAATAATGCAGTTTCATCCATCATCCATTCTCCTCACTATGATTTTTTATATTGCATATATTTTAAATCAATTTGATCTTTGTGTAAACAATGAATTTCTATTCTTGGGTTTTGACCTCGTTCAACACCAACTGTTTGTTTTGATCCAATGCCCATTTGATGCCCCAAGTATTCATAAAGATCAAAAGATTTCTTCCCTTTAAGTCTTTGACACGCTTTGTATCGCTGTTTAAGTTTAATGTATTGGGATCTAAGGATTGGTCTTCAATCCAACGCACACATTGATATGGAAGTATATCCAGTTGAATATCTACATTGTATTCACTTTTTAATCGCTGTTTTAAAACATCAAATTGCAAAACACCGACACCCCCCACAATGATCTCCTCCATCCCAAGATTGATTTCTTGAAAAACCTGGATAGCACCTTCTTGTGCAATCTGGGTAATGCCCTTTGTGAATGCTTTTCGCTTCATGGTATCTTTTTGTGCCACTCTTGCGAAGTGCTCCGGGGCAAAGGTTGGGATTTTTTTAAACGAAAATTTGTGATTGGCACAACATAAGGTATCACCAATGGAAAATATTCCGGGATCAAAAACGCCTATGACATCTCCTGCATATGCTTCCTCAATGATTTCTCGATCTTGCGCCATAAATTGTTGCGGCTGTGACAGCTTGATTTTTTTCTGCGTCTGCATATGATAGACTTCCATGCCTTTTTCAAATCTTCCGCTACAAATACGCATAAAGGCGATACGATCTCTGTGTGCTTTATTCATATTGGCTTGTATTTTAAAAACGAATGCGCTGAAATCGTCTGAAAAAGGATCAATATCGCCTGTGTCAGATTCTCTTGGTAAGGGCGCTGTCGTCATTTCCAAAAAATGTGACAAGAATGGCTCCACACCAAAATTCGTTAAGGCGCTACCAAAGAAAACAGGTGTCAATGTGCCGTGCGCAACTTGATCAGCGTCAAATTCGCTACTTGCGCCATCCAACAATTCACTGTCTTCTTTCAGCTGTTGAAAAAAATGTGTCCCCAAAATGGGTTCAAATGTATCATCATCCAAAGTGCCTTCGATCTTTTCAGCTTCCTTTTGTCCATGATCACCACCATGAAAAGCGATGATGCGATGATGATCACGCTCATAAACGCCTTTAAAGTCCTTGCCGGAACCAATGGGCCAATTCATCGCATACGTGGAAATTCCCAATTCCTTTTCAATATGCTCCATCAATTCAAACGGATCCATAGCAGCACGATCCATTTTATTAATAAATGTAAAGATTGGAATATGGCGCAACAGGCATACCTTGAAAAGTTTTTTCGTTTGCGCCTCCACACCTTTTGATGCATCAATGACCATGACGGCACTGTCTGCCGCCATCAAAGTGCGATAGGTATCTTCACTGAAATCCTGATGACCGGGCGTATCCAATATATTGATACAATAATTTTTGTATTCAAACTGCAAAACGGAAGATGTTACAGAAATACCACGTTGTTTCTCAATCTCCATCCAATCGGATACGGCATGCTTATTTGCTTTTTTGCCTTTCACGCTGCCTGCCTGATTGATGGCGCCTCCATATAACAAGAGCTTTTCTGTTAATGTCGTTTTACCGGCATCCGGGTGTGATATGATCGCAAACGTCCTTCTGCGTTCGATTTCTTTTCTATACTCTGCCATAATAACCTCCTATGACAATATGCACAAACCTTTATAAAACGTGTTCTATTATATCATGAGTGAACGATGCAATCTAGCCAATTCACAAAAAAAGACACAGTTTCCTGCATCTTATTGGTGAAACTAACTCTCTGCCTTCAAATCTCTTAACATCAAATCTTTGGCAGATTGTTTTGGATCCTTGTCTTCATATAAAACCTTATAAATCTCAGAAACGATTGGCATTTCAATTCCCTTTTCTAAAGCAATCTCATGAACGATCTTGGCAGTACGTATTCCTTCCACTGTCTTTGTATTCGTTTCAAGAAAATGTTTGGCATTCCCTTCTTTTCCAATCGTATATCCGGCCTGAAAATTGCGTGAATGACGGCTTGTACAAGTAACAATCAAATCACCGATACCGGTCAAACCGATAAAAGTTTCTCTTTGTCCACCCATGGCGATCCCAAATCGAATCATTTCTCTTAATCCTCTGGTCATTAAAGCCGCTCTTGTATTATCCCCATATCCAAGACCTGACAACATACCACTAGCAAGCGCAATCGCATTTTTAATCGCTACACCGATTTCACTGCCAATTTCATCATATCCACGATATACTCTTAAATAATCATTGGAAAATAAATGTTGAATGATGTGCGCATCTTCTTCATTTTGTGAAATTGCACAAACGGTCGTGATCATTCTGGCAACGACTTCCTCTGCATGAGAAGGGCCAATCAAGGAAACAACGCTGCTTAATTTATCTTTTGGCATTGCACTACGAATCACATCTGACATGCGTCCATTGGTAATTGGATGAAAACCTTTTGCGGTATTCACAACGATGATTTTTTTTGTCACCAATTCTGCGACTTGTTTACAAACACTTTCAATCGCAATACTTGGCACACTTAATACGACCACATCCGCATCTTTTACCACTTCTATATTGGTTGTGGCATGAATGGATGGATTTAATTCTATATCGCCAAAATATTTCTTGTTTTGATGATGTTCATTGATATCATCAATTTCTTGTTCATCCAATCCATAGATTGTCACAGCCTCCTGTTTATCCGCAAGAACTTGGGCAAGCCCGCTCCCCCAGCTACCGCTTCCGATAATCACAGTTTTCATATTCTGACCTACTTTCTTTCACGCGCAATGATTCTTATTGTAGTGCCCACAAATCCAAATGCTTCTCGCATTCTATTTTCTAAATACCGTTCATAAGAAAAATGCAGCAGTTTTGGATCATTGACAAACAAAACAATGGTGGGTGGAGCAACGGTTACTTGTGATGCATAATAGATTTTTAAGCGCTGACCTTTATGCGTTGGCGGCGGTGTCATCAGTTGTGCATCCATAATGACTTCGTTTAAAACATTTGTCTGAATTCTAAGTAGTGATGCATCATGCACTTCATCTATCAGCGGCAGCAGCTGATTCACACGCTGTCTGGTGATTGCTGAAACAAAGATAATCGGCGCATAATCCAAATAGATAAATTCCTGCCGTAGTTTCTTTTCCATTTGCTGAAGGGTCTGTTCATCTTTTTCTACCGTATCCCATTTGTTATAAACAAGAATGACGCCTTTTCCCGCTTCATGCGCATATCCTGCCACATGCTTGTCCTGTTCACGAATGCCGCTTTCTCCATCAATGACTACAAGCACGACATCGCTACGTTCTATGGCGCTCATCGCACGTAATACGCTATATTTTTCAACGCTTTCATACACTTTTCCGCGTTTTCGAATACCGGCTGTATCAATCACGACATATTCTGTGCCATCATACTTAAACGGCGTATCAATCGCATCTCTGGTCGTACCTTCTATATCGCTGACAATGGAACGCTCTTGATTCAAAAGTGCATTGACCAAAGAGGACTTACCAACATTGGGACGTCCAATCAAACAAAATTTGGTCATTCCGTCATAATCATTTCGTTCCTTTTTAGGAAAATTTTGAATAATTTCATCCAAAAGATCACCAATTCCAATACCATGAACACCGGATACAGGCATTGGATCACTTAATCCAAGATTATAAAATTCATAAATATTGTCTTTCATTTCTTGATTGTCAATCTTATTGACTGCCAATAAAACCGGTTTTTGACTTTTTTGAAGCATTTTTGCGATATATTCATCGTCATTTGTTATGCCTTCTTTGCCATTGACCACAAAAACAATGAGATCTGCTTCATCCATGGCAATCTCGACCTGCATGCGAATTTCCTCTTGGAATGGCTGCATCGCTAACTGAATACCGCCAGTATCAATGACTCGAAATTCTTGGGTCAGCCACTGCGCTTTGCCATAAATTCGATCTCTTGTTACACCCGGCGTATCTTCGACAATGCTCTTTCGCTCTCCGATCATACGGTTAAAAATCGTCGATTTCCCAACATTAGGGCGTCCGACGATTGCGGCAACTCCTTTGATCATATTCACCCTGTGCAGTATTGCATTCTGCACAGTACACCTCCTGTTCTTTAAACGCTTTGAATGATTGACAGAATGCGATTGACAACTTCATCAATCGTCATATCACTTGTATCGATTTCGACGGCATCCTCTGCCTTTTTCAATGGTGAAACTGCACGATGTGAATCTTGATAATCGCGCTGTTCAATGTCTTTATAGATTTCATCATAAACGGCAGGAATCTGTTTTTCCAGATACTCCTTATATCGCCGTTTAGCTCGTGCAACACTGCTGGCCACCATATAAATCTTGATTTCCGCATCCGGTAATACAACAGTGCCAATATCTCTACCATCTAATATATATCCCTTGTCTTTTGCAATCTCTCTTTGTTTTTCCACCAATCGTGCTCTTACTTTAGGAAATGCAGAGACTTTTGATGCAGACATGGAAATATCGTTGGTTCTGATTTCCTTTGATACATCCGTCCCCTTGATATAAACGCTCCCTTCTCCACGAAATTCAATATCCAATGCATCGATCATTTTTACAAGCGCGTCTTCATCATGTTCATCCACACCCAATAATTTTGCGCCATAAGCCACACAGCGATACATGGCACCGGTATCCAGATGTGCATACTGTAATTGTTTCGCCAGGATTTTCGCGATGGTGCTTTTGCCGGCTGCGCTTGGTCCATCAATCGCAATATTCATTTTCATGCTAGATTATACCTCCTGCTTCCACGATCCAGTACACGATAATTCCAATGATGACAAGCAGTGCCAAAATCAAACAGCCTAAGATGATATTTAACAACTTATTGGTCTTTTCGACACCTTCGCTTAAATCATTGAGATCGTCTTCGTATTCATTCAGCTGCACACGTAATTGTTGAGTTTCTTCCACCAATTTTTGTTGAAGGCGTTTTTCTCTTTCCGTTTCCGCCTGTTCTTCTTTTGTTGGTACGGTGGTTGGTTTTTCCTTACGATTGACAAAAGGATGACGCTTATTGGGCTTGATAGCCTCTTGTGCAAGCTGTTCCAAAGATGCTTCCTGTTTCATTTTCTGCATCTGCATCGTATCATCTTCGCTTTGTTTGGCCAGCTGTTTCATTTCCGCTGTGGCTTCCATCTGCTTTTTCTGCCGATCTTCTGAAATTGGACGTATGAACGCTTTAGTCGCCTCAGGCTCTTTTAACTGTTTCACAACTGGTGCACTTTCTTTTTCCATCACAGGCTGTTTCTCTTCTTTGGCCTGTTCTTCCACAATTAGATTTTTGACTTGTTCAGCAATTTCTTCTTTGGAAACTGCAGTTTTATTTTCTACGTAAGGCTGTGGCTTGACTTCTTCAATATTCTGCAGATAATCGCTGCGTTTTGCGCGTGACACCGCATTAAGTTGGTTTAAGATATCGATTTGTGTGTCTTCATTTTCACGTGTGCCTTTTTTGATGTTATATTCACGGACTTCGTTGATAAAGTCATCCAGATATTCATTATGAAATTCATCTGTATTGGTTTCATCTTTGTAATCCGGTTTTGGTACCACTCGCTCTCGTTCCGGCGTATAGGGTTCTTCTTCGCTCAAGGCGACTTTTTTGAATATCGTAGGATCGATTTCATTCAGACGCTGGGCATAATCTTGCAGTTTTTCATCTGGCAATGTTTCCATTCCCAAACCGTCATCTTCAATTTGTTTACGCAAATCTTCATATTTTTTGACCCTGGACAATGTTTCCATGTGCAATTCCTCCTACTTGGATACTATTATACCAAACTTCTATCGGATTTGGTATGATAACCACAGTTTTTTTCATCGCATTTTCACAAAATAAAACCGCAGTTCGCGGTCTTAGTCTTTTGCACGGCCGGAATATTTGCCATCAGCCGTATTAACGACAATCATTTCATCCTGTTCAATGAACAGCGGTACTTTGATTTCCAATCCACTTTCCAGCTTGGCGTTCTTGCTGGCAGATGTCGCTGTGTCACCTTTGACAGCCGGCTCACATTCTACCACTTGCAATGTTGCTTTGTCTGGTAAAATCACACCAAGTATTTCACCTTCAAACATGGAAATCATCACATTGTCATTTGGTTTGATAAAATTCATTTCCCAAGTCAGACGCTCTTTTGGGATTTCGATCTGTTCATACGTTTCATTATCCATAAAAACCAGATCTTCATCTGTATCATATAAGTATTGCATCTCTTTTTTATCAATATGTGCAGGCTGTATTTTATCACCGCCGCCCCAGGACAATTCTACATTCGCTCCGGTACGAAGATTTCTTACCTTTGCTTTCACGACCATTGCAGATCTGGCTGTTTTATTTTGGCTTTGTTCCAGTACAACGAAAATATTTCCATCCTGTTGAATCGTCATTCCCGGTTTTAAATCATTTGAAGATATCATATACGTTCACCTTTCTTTGTAATTCCTTTATTATTTTAAAGCATTTTATATATTACGTCAATTTATTTATGCCTTTTTATTCGTATGTTATGCTTTTCATCATAGGAAAAAGCGTTAAAAAAACAGAAAGAATCGCTCTTTCTGTTCTTTAAATCAAACTTTTATAACGAATGCTGGATGTAAATGATACATAAGGGATAAATACTGCAAGATATAAAAACATCAGTATATCAAAATTGACATTTTTTTTATTCCACATATAGATCAATGACGCTAAGACACAAAACAATCCTGAAAAAAGAAAATCTTTCTTATCCAAAGGTTTGCATGTTTCATGATAACATGGATAAGTGACAATAAGTAAAATAACGTATAATGGAATCAGCCAGTAAGAAAAATCATCCACAAACATCATTATATGTCCAAATGCCAACATAATCGTAAAAAAAATCGTACTGATCATACAGTTGATGAACATCGTTTTCGCTCCTTTTTATATATCATACCCCATTGGTATGTTTGATATACAGGCGCTGTGATGAAATTCCCTGTTTCATCATAAGTAATGTAAAATTGAAGATGTTCAATGGTAATCATAGCTTGATTGCCATAATATGTGATATCGATGTGATGGGACCGATATTGCAAAAATTCTTGTTCATCCTGCAAATCATCATCATTTTCTTCAGTTTCTGAAGATTCATTTTCTTTGTTTTGTTCTTCCGTATGATAAGTAAAATGTGCTTTTACATGATAGATGGCAAACAACTGCGCCTCATGCATGGAGGAATCACTGTGATGATGCGAAGATAATGTTTTTGCCAACTGAATAACCAAAAGACAAAATGCCAGCACTACCGATAAAATCACGAGTACAAAAACACTGCTGAAACCACGATTATTCACAACCAACCACCGCTTTTGTCATTACTTGTTTTCGTTTCCATTGTAATAGGATGCATCTTCCTTGATATGACCACTGTATTTGATCAACATCTTGCAGAAATACCACAAAGCCAGAGCGTCTGACCAATGCATGTTCATAATGTTCCAGTCGTATTTGTTTTCCTTCATAATCCATATAAAGTGTAGAGCCCTGAATCTCATAGTTTTTTCCAATCGCAAATAATAGCTGCAGCTGTCGAATGGCGATCGCATCCTCGCTTTGATAATTTTGAATGTTCTTTATGCGGATAATGCCCAGCAGTTTTGTGCATAGTACAATACATAAGGAACCAATCATGAGTGCCAACAACATTTCAATCATCGTAAAGCCTGCTTGCCGCTTCAAACAATTCAGGAAGCGTTTCATAGAATTCCTCCTTTTGTGTATTTCTTTCTATCATAATGAAAAGATGCAGCGATCGCTCACATAAAATGATCATGCATGCGATAAGACTCAAAGCCAAAATCCCATCAATGACAAAATTTCCTTCATTATTTAACATACATTCTGCCATTCCCTAACAATATGACAAGTTCTCCTTGGACGCCTTGATACGTACATGTAATTGTTTTTGCCTGATCCACATTACCGTTTTCATGAAAAACGATTGTGCCGTTACATTGGATGGGTAAATGCATTTGTCTGTCATTGTTACGCATGCTTGTAGAATGAAATGTCACTTTATGCACTTTTTTTTCTGTCTGTGCTTGTTCTTGTATTTCGATTAAACGATATCGAAGCGCTTCCATATGATAATGCATTGCATGGGGATGTTTTGCTAGTTTTGGCAACCACAATAACAAGATGCACATCATCAAGAGTACTACCAGCATTTCAATTAGTGTGAAACCATTATTTCGCATATGCTTCACCATTAACGATTTCAATCATTTCACCCGCAGGACAGCGACGCTGTTCTTCTTTCAGATAACCTTCCGCAATAAGTTGCGAAATAGATGTTGGCGGTACCAAATGTTCTACTTCATAGAGCAATACTTGTGCATTGACTACTTCCACCAATGCTTCACATCCTTTATTATGAATGATCTCCTGTTTTTGTTGAATATTGGGTAGCGTCAGTAAAAAAATCAAGGCAATGATTGACAAAACAATGATCATTTCCAAAATTGTAAAGCCGTTTTGCTTTCTTTGTTTCATATAAATCCTCCTTACATTGTTTCCATTAATTGTAGTGGTATTAACATAATCTGATACATGATCAATACCATGACACCAACAAATCCATAGGCAAATACTTGAATTCCTATCGTGAGATACTTGATTTGACAAGTCCATGTATCTTCTTGTCGCCGCATCATTGAAACAAGCGCTTCTTTCATATCTTTTGTATGAATACCAATCCGCCATGTATCGTAAAATGCTGTATTGATCCACACATTTTGCTTCAATGCATCCAATAGATCCATTCCCTGTTCCAATTGATTTTTTATTTCTGTGGCACAATGGGTAATCAAATCACATTTTTTGCGTTTGCTTAGAAATGAGAATGCATCTTTGGTAGAAATATCGTGCTGTATCAATGGAATGAAATATCCTGCCATTCGATAACTTGTAAGATCCTTGGGTAAATGCAGCCATGGTGTATGCGCGTAAATCTTCATGCGCAATCGTTCATTGTTTTTGGCAGCCAGTACAATGATCAAAGTCATCAACATTGTGAAAAACCAAAGCTGAATGATCCATTTTAATAAAACCACTGTAAACATCAATGTTTGATTTTCATCTTGTAAATCAAAGCTCATGATGAGCTGTGGTAAAACCATGGAAGTGAACAGATATAGAATCACAAAAGAAAAAACAAGGATGAACAGCGGATAACTGATTTGTTTTGTTAATTTTTTGATCATGTTTTTTTCAAATGCTTCCATATCCAAAGCGGATACAATGGCATTGGGCAATGATGTAATGGATAAAAAGAAATAAAGGTGCGTGTAAAAAGAACCGTGTTTGTTTTCACACAAAATTTGTTCGATTGATTTCCCTTGTTCCAATAAGGATGGAATATTTGTATGTTCATCCAACAATAGAATCGCTTCTTTTACAGAAAATCCCTGTTTCAATAAATGTACCAAATATGTCCACTCATACGTTTTAAATTTATGCGTACATTGCTTGTTCTTCTTCAATGATGCCATCTTCCACGGCTTGCCGCACACATTTCTGTAAAGACGCTGCCATATGGATGTTTTTTCCTGCCAAGGCATTTTGTAGCTGTGTTCCTTCCAAGATTTCATAAATACAGATTCGCTCCCTTTCTTTGTCTTTTCGCGTGAATAAGCGCTGTGTACAAGCCGCAAACAGCGTATCCTTTAAGTCTTGTCTTGTGACGCCCAATTCTTCCATGCGCTTGATGGTTTCCAGCGTGCTTTTGGCATGAATCGAAGACAATACAAGATGTCCGGTCAAAGCACAACGATAAGCCATTTTTGCAGTATACGGATCGCGTATTTCTCCAATCATGATGACATCCGGATCGTGGCGCATCAGTTGACGGATGCCTTCTTCATATGTCAATGTGCCATGTTCACTGACATGTAGCTGTATCAATCGCTCATTCACAATTTCAATCGGATCTTCCAGCGTCATGATTTTCCGCTTTCCATCTTGTGCTATGGCATCTAAAATCGCATGCAGTGTCGTTGTCTTCCCACTTCCGGTAGGACCGGATAGCAATATCAATCCACTTTTTAACTTTGTGAATCGACAAAACGCCGCATATTGCTTTTGTGATAGCACCATATCTTTCAATGTTAGATGCGTATGGTTGTTTAAAATACGTAACACACCGGTTTGAAGATGCAGGGATGCAAGTACAGAAAAGCGAAAGTAATAATCTTTGTGATGGATCTTCAGTGTAAATGATCCGGATTGTGGTTCATCATTTTTTCCCAAATCTAAATTGGCGATGTATTTGAGATAATGGAACAGCTTATGGTCAATCATTGCGCTGTGGATTTCTTCCATTCCATGCATTCCTCTCAGTTTTACGGAAAGCTGATCGTTTTGATACAGGAAATGCAAATCCGTTGCTTGGTTTTGGAGTGCGAATTGTATCAGTTGTATCAAGTGTGTCTTCATTTGTTTCACCTCCTTCTATATATACTGTTTGCTTTTTTTTTCAAAATTACAAAAAAATTTAAAAAAAAGAAATAAAAACATTGCGTTCTTATTTCATCTTCTGTATTTTATAATCATTTTTCTTTAAATTAAATATGGATTGGTTTTTAATTCATCGAGTAATGTTGTAGGCTCTCCATGACCCGGAAGTACGATATAGGAAGGATCCAACCGCTTGATCATTTGTAGTGTCTGTCTCATCTGCGTATTGGAACCTGTCAATAAATCGCATCTTCCAATGCTTCCTTTGAATAAAACATCACCGCAAATCATATAGTTTTCAAGCAACATTATGGAACTGCCGATACTGTGCCCCGGCGCATCGATCAATTCAAATGAAAATACGCCAATACTTTGAACACCTGGCTGTAATCCAATGGCTTCTGTCTGCAGTTTAACTTCATTTGCCCCATAAGAAACATTGCGTCTTGGATCTTTTAGAAACGATGTTTCCAACGCATTGATATATACCGGTACTTGAAAAGCTTCCACCAACACATCCACACCTTGAATATGGTCAAAATGTCCATGGGTTAAATAAATACCGTCTATGATGGCATGTTCCTGCATGATGCGCTCTTTTATCTTGGGATTGCGGCTGCCCGGGTCAACGATCAGCACATGATCATCTTTCCAAAGCAGATAACAATTTGCTGCATACATGCCCAGTACCAATGTTTCTACCTTTATCATTTGTGCATCCTCCTCAATAAAAAAGACCACGTAGGGTCATTTTTATTTTTTCTCCTTATGTAAAGTTTTCTTGTTACAACGCGGGCAAAATTTATTGATCTGCATACGTTCCGGATTTTTACGTTTGTTACGTGTTCCGATGTAGTTTTCTTCTCCACATGCAGAGCACTTGAAAGTAATACGATCTCTCATGTTATACCTCCTCGTCCTTACTTGCGTTAAGATTATACCATACAAAAGTTAAAATTGCTAATACTTTTTCATGAAACAAAAGAAGTCGGTATTTTGTTATTTTCCATAGTACGCTTGGATAACCGCCGGCATGATTTCCTCAGAACAGATGTTTGCCTGCAGGCCGGATGCATTGGATGATGTGGGTGCCGAACAAACAAAAGAAACTTCCGGTTTTTCATATGGCCAAAACCCTATCAAAGACGCATTCGTGGATGCTTTACCATCTTTACCGGTTACTTCGGCTGTTCCGGTTTTGGCTGCGATATTATGACCGGCAGCAGCAATTTTAGATCCGCAATAACTACCTGCGCCGTTGACACATGTGCGAAATCCTTCCCGTACGGTATCCAAATTGGTAAGATCTCCGGATACGGTCGACAATACATTGGTTTCATTCGTATAGACCAAAGAATTGGAATTCACGCCATATGCGCCAGATACAAGTCTTGGCTGTACTTTTTTTCCGCGTGTAGCTACCGTTGATGCATATTGCAGGATTTGGATAGGCGTATATTGATCATACTGTCCAAATGAAAAATATAAAAGATTACCTGCGTTTTCGGTAGAACCCGTGTATGCGAGTTGTTCATTTGGTACATCCAATCCGGTCAATACACCAAGACCGAACATAGAATAATAATTTCTCATTTTTTTAAATACGGCACTGGCATCATTGATGTAAAATGGCGCATTCGCAACGTATTTGGAACCTGCCAAACGCATAGCGATATGTACCATGTAGACGTTGCTGGATTTTTGTAAAGCTGTAACGGCATTGACCGCTCCATAATTGTGATAGGAAGCAATCTGTGGGGTCCCTTGTATCTTCATCGGCGCATCGGTAATATATTCATTTTTCGTAACAACGCCTTCGTTTAATCCCATATATACAGTAGCGCCTTTGACAATGGAGCCGGGAACATAGCCTTCTAAATAATTACCGCTGGCATAGTTGATAATTTCTCCTTCGCTTCTTAACATGCCGCTCATTGCGTAAATCTCTCCGGTGTTTGGGTTCATCAAAGAAACGAATAATTTGTCCATTTCCGGTCTGTTCTTATTGTCGGCATTTTTTTCTAATGTTGATTTTAAAATATTGTCAATTTTTTGTTGAAGATCAATATCAATCGTTAACTGCAGATCATAACCTTTTTTGCCGGCATTCACTTCACTGAATATTGCCGTTCCGCTTTCATCATATTTGATTGTACTCACTTTGGATGTGCCGGACAACAAGGATTCATATTGCTGTTCCAATCCCGATTTGCCGACACGTGCATTCATCTCATACCCTTTGGCTGTATAATACTGCATGAGTTCCGAAGGCAAACCTTGCTTGCTTGTGGTCACTTGTCCCAACACATCACGAAACGTAGCTCCATAAGGATATTCCCTTCTCCAAGAACTGAAATCAACGTCGAAGCCAGGAAAATCTGATTTATGTTCAATTAAATAAGCAACTTTATCTTCATCTACATTTTCTAAAATCACACGTGAATGGGAACTCTGTGAATGAACTTCCATAGAGTTATATACGACCCAAGAAGATCGTGTCAGATTGTTGAGTTCTGTATCAATCATGTCCTGTGTAATGCGTTCCAGTTTCAACTGATAAATTTGATCATCTCCCAAACTGCGCTCATTGTCCTTAATCAAATGATTCGCATGATCATTGATTCCTTGTTCATCCGTATGAAGCGTGATATAAGCATCTTGCAAATCACGAAATGTTAAATCCTCACTGGAAACATCAAACTGTTTGGCAAATTTTTCCGCCAGTTTCCATTGTTCATCTGCGCTGATATCTTCGGTTGGATAATAAACAATGCTCATGGAACTCACCGTTTGTGCAACCAGTTTATGATTGCGATCGAGCATCTGTCCTCGTGGTGTGGAAATGACTTGTTTCTTCAACGTATAATTTTCCAGTTTATTCGCATAGTCATCTTTTTGACGCACCTGTATATCAATCAAACGTGCACTGATACAAATAAATACAAAAACGATAATCGCTGTTGTTATATTCAGTCGTTTATTGACGATTTTTTGATAATCGTTTTGTTTTTTTAACAAATCACTGCTGTGAAGCATATTTTTGGCATCTAATTCACGAAAAGGGTTACGGATCATGCACATCCCTCCTTCAAACTGCCTTTATTATAATACAACTAGTGGAACAATTACCAGTCTTATGGTAGGTTTTAATTTGATTTCACTTGAAAATCTTTGATTTTTTGGTCGGATTGGGCTATGATGTAGTTATGAGGTGAAACATATGAAACGAACAGAAACAAAACAAATCAAAATTGGTTCTCTTTTCATGGGTGGAGATGATCATGTGATCATTCAATCGATGTGCAATACACGAACAAGTGATATCGAAGCAACCGTGAATCAAATCCAAGCGTTGGAACAAGCAGGGTGTGAATTGGTGCGGCTAGCTGTAATAGACGAGGACGATGCATCGGCGATTCGCACGATTAAAGAAAGAACGCACATTCCTTTGGTGGCGGACATCCATTTTGATTATCGCATTGCGCTATTGGCCGCAGAAAACGGTATTGATAAAATACGTATCAATCCAGGCAACATCGGCAAACGTGAAAATGTAGAATCTGTGGTCAACATTTGTAAGGAAAAACATATTCCGATTCGGATCGGTATCAATTCCGGTTCTTTGGAAAAAGATATTCATAATGCATATGGCGTTGTGAATGCAGCCGGCATGATGGAAAGTGCGAAACGTCATGTCAAAATTTTAGAAGATCTCGATTTTCATGATATCTGTCTTTCCTTTAAATCCAGTAATCCGCTGTTATGTATTGATGCTTATCGATTGGCTGCGGAAACATTCCCTTATCCATTACATTTGGGAGTTACAGAAGCTGGCACGTATATTGGGAGTGCCATTAAAAGCAGTATGGCATTAGGAACATTGTTAAACGAAGGTATTGGCAATACCATTCGTATTTCTGTGAATGGGGATCCTTGCAAAGAAATTTTGATTGCAAAACAGCTGTTAAAGTGCTGTGGACTTTTAAAATCGATGCCAAATCTGATTGCCTGTCCAACTTGTGGAAGAACCCAATGGGATATATCCCGTGTTGTTGACGAAATTGAAATGTTTTTGCAAACGATTCACAGCGATATTACCGTTGCAATTATGGGATGCGCAGTGAATGGACCCGGTGAAGCAAAGCATGCGGATATTGCGATCGCCGGTGGGTATAAGGAAGGCTTACTGATCAAAAAAGGTGAAATCATAGAAAAATTGCCGCAAGATCAAATTGTGGCACGATTAAAACAGGAAATTTTAGCAATGTGCAAATAAAAAAAGGGCGATGCCCTTTTTAGTTTACTTCTTCGATGGTAATACGATAAATCAAAACATCGACAATTGGCTTATCATCCGTATTGGTATAGGAATTGGCAATCTGATCTACAACATCCATGCCTTCTATTACTTGCCCAAATACGGTGTGCATATGATCCAAATGCGGCGCACCGCCAATTTCCTGATATTTTTTAATGACATTGTTTGGATGTATGAAATCCGCATTTGCCTGCCCTCTTGCTTTGGCATTTTGATAAATGCTTTTGAACATATCATCCGTTAAAGAAGCACCGTCGCTGTTTTGCACAATAAAGAATTGTGATCCATTGGAATTGACGCCTGAATTTGCCATAGAAAGCGCACCGCGGAAATTATACAGTTGATCACTGAATTCATCTTCAAAAGGTTCCTGCCAAATACTTTCTCCACCATAACCGGTACCTTGTGGATCACCACTTTGAATCATAAAGTCTTGAATAACGCGATGAAAAATCACATTATTGTAATAGCCATTTTTCGCATGTGTCACAAAATTTTCTACAGCTTTTGGCGCTTCTTTGGTAAACAAATGTATTTTGATATATCCCATAGAGGTATTCAAAGTCGCAATATAATCACCGCTTTGCGGCTCTTGGAACTGTATCAGTTCCACATTTTGTACAACTTCCTTTTTTTCTTCTTCATTGGTAGTTGAATCACAGCCTGTGAATAACAACAATGTCATGAAACAAAACAGTAGCTTTTTCATTTTGTATCTCCTTTTATCTTATCCATTACTCGTTCATCGAATTGATGGTTTCTTAGCATTTCAATTTCAAATTGATAAGGCGGATGATCCTCCACATAGGGCGTTTCTAAAATTTTCACCACATTGGCTAATTTTGGATGATGTACAACATTTGCCAATGTTTGAAATCCGATTTCACCAAATCCAATATTCGCATGACGATCCTTCTTCGCTCCGCGAACATTCTTAGAATCATTGATATGCAGACAGACAAGTCGATCCAATCCAATTACATCATCAAAGTGTGCAAGCACTTCATCAAACGCTTGTAAATCGTAACCCGCATCATGAATGTGACAAGTATCCAAACATACTTTGATATGATCCGCATATTGAGCATGATCGATCAAATAGCGAATCTGTTCAAATTGATAACCAAGTTCAGAGCCTTTACCACTCATCGTTTCTATGGCCAGTTCTACATTCCCCATATTCTGCATGGCAATATCCAAACCGGACACAATTTTATCCAATCCGGCTTGTTCTCCCGCACCGACATGTGAGCCTGGATGCAAAACAAGAATGGATGCGCCGATCGCATTCACACGTTCAATTTCTTTGCTTAAAAATTCTGTTGCCAATTCAAATGTTTCTTTTTTTGCACAGTTAGCTAGATTGATGATATAAGGTGCATGAACGATCATTGATCTTAGATCGATGCCGTTTTCTTTCATCAATGTATGTGCTTCTTCCACTTTTAAATCTTTGATATCTTTTCTTCTTGTATTCTGCGGTGGTCCGGTATAGACCATAAGCGCATTGGCGTGATAAGACAATGCTTCTTTTACTGCTCCTAATAAATAATCAGGTGCCGACATGGATACATGAGAACCAATGATCATATTATTCTCCTCTTTTCTCTAACTGTTTTGCTTTTGCGCGTTCTTTTTTCTGTTTTTTTATTTCTTCTTGTATCATATTTCTTTTTGCTTTTCGTTTCAGCTGTTCAATTTCTCTTTTTCGCTTCGCCTTGTACCCAGGCTTTACTTTCATCTTTTTTCGATGGACGATCTTACCAATTTCTTTTTCCAGTGGATCATCTTTTTTTTGTTTTTTCTGATTTTTGGGTTTCAATTCCTGCCACATGCCATTTTTGTATTGTCGATGATGAAATCCGATGCCTCTTTTTTGCAAAGCCTTGATCATCTGTTCATCCTGTTCTTGATACAAGGCATAGCAGATGCCATCTTTCCCCGCTCTTCCGGTTCTTCCACTACGATGGATATAGTAATCGAGTTCTTTTGGAAATCCCATCGATATAACATGAGACACTCCGTCAATATCAATACCTCGTGCCGCAATATCTGTCGCAACAATATAAGAATGTGTCAGATTCATTAGCTGCTTCATTGCTTTGGTACGCTCACGTGGCGTTAAATCACCATGCAGTTCAATAATATCGTATTCATGTTCACGCATCATGTTTGATAAATATGCGGCTTCTTCACGCGTATTGGCAAATATCAGACATACGTAGGGCTGAAAAGCCGGTAACAGTTCCAAGACTTTTTCTTCATAGCTAAAATGTCGACAAGGAATTAAGACATGCTCAATTTTAGGATCGTTCTTATGCTCCTTTTCAATTTGTACAATTTTAGGATTGTGCATATATTTTTTTAAAAATGGTTTCAAGCCATTGGGAATGGTTGCGGAAAAGCTGAGCATTTGAAGATCTTTTCGCATTCTGCTTGCGACCAAATCAATATCCTCCAAAAAGCCGAATTCCAATGTCATATCCGCTTCATCCACAACCAAAATCTTTACATGCTGCAAAAACAGCGTCTGATCATTTAAAAACAAATCACGAATTCTTCCGGGTGTACCAATAATAATATGCGGCTGCGTTTTTAAACGCTCATTCATTCTTGATTTTTCAATGCCACCGGTTATCAGTTTGATTTGTAGATGGGGATCAACGACCTGCATGATTTTGGCACGCTCATACAATTGGATAGCCAATTCTCTGGTTGGCGCTGTGATCACTGCTTGTACTTGCGCTTGATTCGTATCGATCATTTCCATGATGGGAATTAAAAACGCATGCGTTTTTCCGGTTCCGGTCGCCGATATTCCAATAATGTCATGATGTCTCATCACCAACGGAATAACAGCTTTTTGAATTGGTGTCGGTGATACAAAATGATTGATTTTAAGAAATTCTTTTGTTGTTGTTTTGAATTGATAATCGCGATATTGTGTCTCTTCCATGGGCACTCACCTCTTTATATAGAAAAATTCCGTAGGATTTGGATACATCTTGTTCATATTCCTTTTAATTATACTGATTTTGTCGCGAATGTAAATAAAAATAAATGCGCTTTTCCATTGAATACGGTATAATAGAGCCAGAGGTGAATCGAATGGAAGTCGTAAAAGTCACACCACGAGGTTATTGTAAAGGCGTTGTACGTGCCATACAAATTGCGAAGGAATGCGCTATGAAATATCCTGATGTTCCTATTACCGTACTGGGCATGTTGGTACATAATCGCTATGTCATGGAAGCGTTGAAACTTTATCACATCCAAATGATCGATGATCCAAACAAAACACGCGTTGAACTTTTGGATGATATTTCGGAGGGCATCGTCATATTTACTGCGCATGGTATTGCGCCTTCCGTATTTGCGAAAGCCAAAGAAAAAGGATTGATTATTATTGATGCGACTTGTCCTGACGTATTAAAAACGCAGGAAATCGTTCAAGCGCATTTATCGAAAGGCTATGAAATCTTGTATGTTGGTAAAGCGCATCATCCGGAAGCGGAAGCTGTATGCGCCATAAGCAATCACATCCATTTGATTGAATCAAGTGATCATATACCCCTTCATATACAAAATCCTGTATTTGTGACTAATCAAACGACTATGTCCATATTTGATTTAAAACGCTTGTTTGATCAAATCAAAGTACTTTATCCTAACGCTGTATTTTGTGAGGAAATCTGTAATGCGACACGGATTC
Organism: Erysipelotrichales bacterium; assembly: GCA_910576345.1. Lineage (GTDB taxonomy): Bacteria > Bacillota_I > Bacilli_A > Erysipelotrichales > Erysipelotrichaceae > C-19. Next base: position 10,212 of record CAJTIT010000013.1, on the reverse strand, counting down.
GTCAAGAAGCTGTCGCAAATGCGGCAAATGAAGGTGTTGACGTATTGTTTGTGGTTGGTGATATTACAAGTAATAATTCCAATCGCTTGGCGCAGATTGCTTTAGAGCAAGGCATTAAACGTGTTTATTTGATTGATTCCGTGCAAGATATACAAGATGAACAATTACTAAATTGTCAGCGTGTAGCGGTAACTGCCGGAGCATCTACGCCAACTTATCTTACAAATCAAGTGATTTCGTATTTAAATAACTATGCTACTCAAAAACAGAAGCCGGAAATTGTCATATCGAAGATACTTTAGTCTTTTGAAAAGCGATGATCTTTCAAAAAAGATGCATCGCTTTTTTACATATAAGAGTCATCGTAAGGATCATTTTGTTCTGGCATGGATTCATATTTCCATGAATCAAACGGTTCAATCACTTCTTCAATTTCTTCTGTAACAGGTGTTTCTTCCATTAGCTCTTTATTTTCTTTATGTTTCTTTTCTTTGTGTTTTTTGCTTTTCTTTTTCTTTGTAAGCATCACAATGATCAACAATATAATTGTTAAAACATTTGTCGCTGCCAATGCCAATATCATAATCATTCTTAGATTAAAATCATCGCTCAATTTATCATAATCTTTTTGTGTAACAGCAGCTTGATTAGAGTACAGCATGATGGAATCTTCTGTTTTCTCATACAAATAATATTTCATTTCTCCCTGTTCATCCATTAGATAAACCAGAATATAATTTTCAAATTCTGGATTTTCAAATGCCCATCCCATAAGTTTGACTGTTTCTATTTCCACTTCTTGATATTTCATACCTGCACGATTTTGTAATTCCTGCGGTATATCAATAATTGCCAAATTTCTTCCTAAAATTGCGAATGGCTTATAAACAGAAGTAATCGTCTTCGTATTTTCATCATACAAATACCAGTTCTTTTCTTCAGCATCATCAATCATATAAATAATTGTTAAATTTCTTAAATTGCTTTTATAAGCATCTACGTCTTTTCCGCTTACATTCACTGTTACTTTTTCAAAAGATTCCGGAATTGTCACATTACTTAGATTTTTTACAACTCCTAATTTTTGATTGTTGTACTGAACAAATACATCCGGTGTCTCATCAACACTGGCTTTGATTTCATAAGTTCGTGTAGTTCCATCTTCTGCGGTAACTACAACATAAATAATATTTTCTCCTGGTTTTAGAGCCACTTTTCCATTGCCTTCAATCGATGCTTTACTATCCTTTGCCTTAGCATTAATCGAAATACTGGTAACGTCTTTTTCTAAAACTACTGTGTAATTCGAAATCTCCGTGTCAAATTTTGGATTTAATACACCTTTAGAAAGGTTTAATTCACTCAGTCCAGTCTCACTTGATTTTTTTACTTGCGGCTGTGGATTCACTGGTTCATCTGGCTTTGTATAATTATCAGGATATTGTGAAGAATTACCACTATTTCCAGTATTACCACCATTGTTAGGCGGAGTTGGATTTACAACACTGGCACTTATTCTTCCTAAAGTAATGCCGCTGGCATCTTCCAGTGAATCCACATATACTGCATCTACAGTCACAAAAGTAACAGATGCCGTTCCGGCACTCGTTGCTTTTGCTGTTGCATGCAACGTTTTTCCTCGATCACACCAATTGTCTCCACTAACCAAAGTCGCATTATCTGTATAAATCTGCACGCTTCCTTCGATATTTCCACATATCGCACTGGCGGTAAATGTACCTCCAGGTTCTACACTAACTGCCTTGATGGTCAAGGGGCAAGATAAAAGTATTCCCAATAAGATGAAACAAAACTGATACAATCGTTTTTTCATTCATTTTGCTCCTTTTCTATTTCAAAAGCTGGATACCTAAAATATGATTTTTGATCATAACATAATCTGCAGAAGATATTTTTCCATCTTTATTTACATCAGCTGCTTTGGCACTGTCTCCATTTAATAATTTAATTTTTAAAATATGATTTTTTACCATTACATAATCTGCGGCTGAAATTCTTTTATCACCATTCACATCTCCTATCATAATCTGTGTAACAGGAGGCTGATTTTCATTTGGAATTTGTGTATTCATATTGGAATATTTGACAACATCTACATATTCCGCAGATACATATCCATAGTATTTGTTATAATCATAAACGGATACATCTTGTGTCATTGCTGTGCGATCCGCATTCAAGGTCGGATCCGTTTGGATCTTATACCAGGTTTTGTTTCCATTCACATCCTGTCCGTTTGTCTGTGATAAGATCATGACAGAATAATGATCGCTGTTCCCTGTTTTATATAATGAATTTGACACTGTATTTGCTTCTTTTCGCACATTCAAATCCGTCATTTTATCTATGATACCAATTTGATATTTCCCAAATTCCTTATTGCCATTTGCTTTTGTTACAGCCCATGCAATGGAAGCTGCTTTTTCGCCCCAATAAGAATCAGATGCATAAGACACATTCATTCCACTGCCCTTGTCTCCTAAATGTCCGCCATGATATCTTCCGGCATAATCTTTTGGATCCAAATAACCATTCGATACATAGTCTTTTGCATGCACTTCTATACTTGCTTGCGGTGAACTGTATCGGTCCGCATTTCCTCCCGGATCTGTATCCGTTGCATTATGACCGAACAAATTATTTTTTGTTAACGCAATACTGCTTGTACCATATGCAGACTCATTGCAAGCAAGCGCAAACATCAACAGACCATTAGCGCCATACTTATCTTGATATTGGATAAAATATTTTCCAAGATTTTTCATGATCGATTGTCTGTTTCCTATTTTCGTATTTAGATAAGCATTCAGTTGATTTGCCGTTATGGATGTTTTGGTGCGATGCGTTATATATTGAAAATAATTGTAATAGGGCTGATTGGGATTAATGGAATTCTTATACGTTCCATTCTTATAATCATCGATCATTTTTTTGTATGTGGTATAAAAATAATGACCGTCATAACTATAATAAATACCATTGTTTTTCATATAACTTTGTGCCGGACCAATATTAATCGTACTGGCATAAATGGATTGTGTAACATCCAACGTAATATAATGCAGAATGGAGCCATTCACTACCTTATAAAAATTCACCGATTTAACCATCGATTCATCTTCATAATCACGAACAATTACATCGTTGGCGCTCACGCAGCCTTCCACACCTGCTTGACGGAATTTAATTTTACTTTTATCCACAGAACAATAACCTAAGAATGCTCCATCAGATGCATAAGAGCCGTTTAAATAACCTTTGGCATTGGTCTGAGTCTCCGTATAATTTGTATTGGTATTGCTAGGTTTCGTATGGAAATCCACAACACCATACTTGATACCGGAATAATCGTGAACGGCACGAACTTCAGTTGTTCCCACACTGCGCATACGATTTCTTTTCATAACTTTGTTTTGTGCATCAGATTCCTTTTCAAAAGAATCAATCACCTGTTCTTCATTTCCCCATTTCAAAATGACATCATAAGAAGAAATGTAAGGCTCTCGATCTTCTTCCACTTGTTGTGTATCAATTTCCGGTTGTCGGATCATTGTAATGTTTCCGTTTTCGTCCATACTTGCAACTTCATATGTTTCTCCGTCACTTTCGGGAATGTCAGTGACATGAACATATTGATATTCATCACTGGCATGGACAGATAAAACACCGACAATCAACATACAGAATGCGGTAAAACAAATATTCAGTTGTTTCCAAATCTTTGCTTTGTTCATATCAATCCCTCTTTTTTTGTAAAATTGCTTTTACGCAATATAATTATAATGCATTCAATTACAAAAAGCAAACGTTTGCCCTTTATTTATGCGGTTTTTTTAATATTTAATGTAGAATAAATCATACAAAGTTTCCTTGACAAGAAACACAAATAAAAGCAGACCATTTTAGAAATTTGAATTTTTCCTTGTGTTTTTATAGTTTGAATGGTATCATATATAGGCAAATGTGCTTTTTATGATGATGAAGGAGGTATATGCGATGTCTAAAGTATGTCAGATAACGGGAAAAGGTCCTATGGCTGGAAATAAACGCTCTCACTCAATGCGTGCGACTCGTCGTAAATGGAATGTAAACTTACAAAAAGTAAAAGTCATTGTCGATGGAAAGCCACAAACATTGCGCATCAGTGCCCGTGCATTAAAAACACTGAAAGCAAAAAAAGCAATCTAACAAAAAACTATGAAAGCAGGCGTTGCCTGCTTTTCGTATGTAAAAAAGCATCTGTTGCTCGATGCTTAACAATCTTCGCATTGAATCATCAATACACTACCTTCATGTATGATAATTTCCGCATAATCATTTAAAATCTCATTGGAGATGGTATAAATATCCTTTTGGGAAATCAAACGTTTCTGTAATGGATATGCGACTTTTTTTTCTGTAATGATCGTCTTTTCCAAAGCAAGAAAAGATAAATATTTAAATTTGGGTATAATTGTATAATTCCCTTTTTTTAATTTGCGTATCTCATGATGTTCATCCATCAAAACCAAAGGAAGATCGCGATGCATCAAAAGATGTAAATTGGCCAACGTATGATCCATACGTCCACCCAAACCACCGTATAATATGATTTCTTTATACCCTTGTTCCATCGCATAAAGAAGTGCCTGCTCCGTATCTGTTTCATCCTTGTGCTGTGGCAGCTGCATGATGGGATAGTGGGATTCTATTCTATTTTTTTCCTTTTCTGAAATTGAATCAAAATCTCCAATGGCACATTTCAGCGTTATATTTTCTTGCATGGCGATCCATGCGCCGCGATCGATACCAATGTAATCACAATCTTCCATTTGTGGTATATGATGTGCCATTCCAGCAATCAGCATTACTTTTTCAGACATAAAAGTGTTTCTACGGCATCCTTTATTCCGTTTTTAAATACATAACTGCCTGCCACAAGCGTATCGCACCCTGCTTCCACAGCCAATTTTCCTGTCGTTTCATGAATGCCGCCATCAATTTGTAATCGTGTAGATAATTGTTTTTTATCCATCTCTTTGCGTAGTAACTTTACTTTTGTTAATACATCTTCCATAAAAGATTGACCGCCAAACCCAGGTTCCACACTCATGATTAAAACAAGATCAAATCGATCAAGATACGGCAATAATGGCTTTACATCTGTATGCGGCTTTACACTGATGCCTGCTTGTTTACCAAAAGCATGTATATCATCGCATAAAGCAAGACAATCTTCCATATCTTTCATCGCTTCAATATGAAAAGTGATAAGATCAGCGCCGGCAGACAGAAACCACTGAGCGACTTGCTTGGGATGCTCTACCATTAAATGAACATCCATAAATAAATCTACAGCCTTGCGAAATCCAGACAGAATATCCGGACCAAACGTAAGATTAGGAACGAAGTGTCCATCCATTACATCAAAATGCAGCCACTTTGCGCCACTTTCCTGTAATTCCTTTAATTGCTCATTTACATGAGCATAATCCATTGAAAGAATGGATGGCGAAATAATTAATGGATTCATACTATGATCCCCTTTCATATCGAGGTTTTACCTGCTCAATCATTCTCACGACTTCCTCATAATGGTGATAACGATATGCACAAACCTTACCTTCATTCACAGCTTGTCGAATGGCACAGTTGGGTTCATTTATATGCTTGCAATCACGAAATTGACATTTACCAATGAACGGCTGAAAATCCAAAATACGATCAGCCAGTTCCAAAATATGCATATGTGAAAAATCCATAGAAGAAAAACCGGGAGTGTCCGCAACATAACCATTGGCTATACAATGCAGTTCACAATGGCGTGTTGTATGCTTTCCTCTCCCCAATGCTTTGGAAATCTCTTGCGTCTGTAAATGAAAGGAAGGATCCAAGCGATTTAAAAGCGAGCTTTTTCCGGCGCCGCTTTGACCGGTCAATACGGTAATTTTATTGCCAAGAACTTGTAAAAAATCAGGAGAAACAGTTTTTACATCACTGGTGAAAATACGATAACCGCTATGCTTGTATTCCGCAATCGCTTGATGAACATCACTCTTATCATCCAACAAATCCATTTTCGTTACCATAATAATGGGCTCGATATTGGCATATGTGATTTGAAAAATCAATCGATCAATCAACGTTGTAGAAAAATTAGGATCCTTACAAGACATGACAATCAATGCCTGATCAACATTGGCAACGGAAGGTCGTTTTAATTCATTGATACGCGGAAAAATTTTCTGAATGCCGTATCGATCTTGGAATTGTTCAATCTGCACCTTGTCACCGACAAGCGGAGAAGCGCCTTTTCGCAGTTTTCCCATAGCAACACATGGATAACGTTTTTGATCACACAACACTTCATACTGATTGGAGATAATTTTCATTACTTTTCCTATTTTCATAATAAACATCCTTCATTAATAATAGTACAAAGTAATGTAATTTTCAGAACCATTTTGTGTATAGAATGTGCCTTCTGGCGGATCCACTTCTACCACGACGCCTTTTTCCAGTGCATTGATTTCTTCTTCGCTCATTCCAATCGTCTGTTTCTGTACACAGACAACAGCGACCTTTGAAGTTTCCAGCAACGCTTTCGCACTATCGATTGGCATACCGATCACGTGTTCGATTGTTAACGACGGTGCTTTGGCAACTTGAAAGTGGAGAGTTACTTCTGTATCCGGTTCACACTTTTCATTGATTTCTGCACCACTTTGGGAAAGGATGGTTCCCGGTTCTTTTTCATTAGAAATAACAAATTCTGAAGTCAGTACAGCATGAGGCAATGCATCCTTGATTTCTTTTTCCACATCTGTATAGATGCGGCCTTCATAATTTTCAATGATAAAAAACTGTCCCTTGGAAACACTCACTTGAATTCCATTGTTTTTCGTAACACTTTGACCAACAGCAGGCGAACATTCAAATACCAGTCCACTTTTGGTATCTTCACTTGTTTTTTCAATAAATGTGATATCACTTTCTTCAAACCCGGCATTTTTCAATAAATCCAATGCGTCTTCTTTTGTATGATTCAAAATATCCGGCACGATGATCTGCGGATTGCTTTGTACATTTAAGAAGTACAGTAAAACCAATAGCAATGCGCCAATAACTACGCCAATCGTTACACCAAAAAACATTTTTGAGTTGTTTTTTTGAGGCATTGATTTGATTGTATCACTTTCCTTGTTTTGTTCCGATTCCTTTTGTTTTACTTCATCCATGACAACGGTTGGTATGTTTTCCTGTTCTTCAAAAACCAGTTTTTCTTCATTGGCATACTCGTCCAAAAGACAATTTTGCAAGTCTACCAACATATCTTTGGCTGTTTGATAACGCAGTCTGCGATTTTTAATAGTTGCTTTTGTTATAATATTTTCAATGGATTGCGGCAGCGTTGGATTGAACGCACGTATGCCAGGAACTTCTTCACGTAAATGCTTCATGGCAATTTGTACAGGGTTATCTCCTTTAAACGGAACGGATCCACTCAACAATTCATAAAATACAATTCCCAATGCATAAATATCAATCTGATTGGTGGGCGGTTCTCCTCTTGTTGTTTCAGGTGCTAGATAATGTGCACTGCCCAATACGGCATCACTTTGTGTTAATTGCACCGCATCATGTGCCAAAGCAATACCGAAATCTGTTATTTTAATCGTTCCGTCATCTTTTACCAACACATTTTGCGGTTTGATATCACGATGAATAATATTATTTTCATGCGCATGCTCTACTGCCGATGTAAGTTGAATCATAATATCGACTGCTTCTTTTTTGTCGAGCGCACCACGTTGTGAAATCAATTGTTTCAGCGTTCTTCCGCGTACATATTCCATTACGATATAGTGACGATTTTCATGTTCGCCAACATCATATACATCAACAACATTGGGGTGATTCAGCTTGCTGGCAGCATTCGCTTCCCGCTGAAACCGAAGCAGTGTGACAGGGTCACTGGATAATTCTCCACGTAAAACTTTGATTGCGACTTCACGATTTAATATAGTATCAACCGCAAGATATACATCTGCCATACCGCCTTCGCCAAGAGATGTCACAATCATGTAGCGATTGGATATCATTTTGTTCATCTTATTCATGTGAGGAATCCTCCCCACTTAAGACAATAACGCTGACATTGTCATATCCCCCGGCATTTTTGGAAGCATCAATCAATTCATACACACGATGTCTCATATCATATTGGGAAGTCAAAATCTGAAAAATCTGCTCTTCGCTTACATAACCATGCAAGCCATCGCTGCATATGAGCAAAATATCATAACCTTCTTTAATTTTATTCATATCGATTTTTACATTGTCCCAAATGCCAAGAGCATTGGTCAACATATTGCGATTGGGATGATATTTTGCTTGTTCTTTCGTTAATTCACCTGCTTTGACAAGATCTTGCACAAAGGAGTGATCTTCGGTTAGACAAATGAATGCATGGTCGTATATTCCATAAATGCGTGAATCTCCAATATTGAAAATATAGGTTTGATTCATCGTATGGATGACCCCCACACATGTAGTACCCATACCCTTTTGTTCACTGGATTTCGTAGACTGCATAAAAATTAAATCATTTGCCTCCTGAATGGTATCTTTCAGCCAATGCTTAACATCAATATCATCTTGAAAAACTCGTTTTTGTAAAAAGCGTTCTTTTAAGTGGGTGACTGCCATATGGGATGCGACATCGCCTGCCAATCCACCGCCAATGCCATCACATACGACAGCCAATAAACTTCCCTCATCACTTTCCACAATCACATAGCTGTCTTGATTCTGCTTCCTTCTTAATCCAATGTCACTCGCTCCAAATGCTTTCATCCAAATTTTGCCTCCTTTTTCAGATGCTTGATGCGTAGCTGCCCGCATGCCGCATCAATGTCTCCACCGTGTTCCTTGCGAATCGTACACCTTACGCCCAGTTTCATTAAAGCATCGTAAAATATCATGGCTTGTTCATGATTTACGCCTTGAAATCCGTTTTCATCCACTGCATTATAAGGAATCAAATTCACATAGGCATTCAAGCCTTTGACCAGTTTAGCCAGTTGTTTTGCACAAGTCATTGTATCATTGATTCCTTTCAATAAGATATATTCAAATGTCAAACGACGATTGTTTTCGGTGGTATAAGTCTGTATTGCCTGAAATAATTCTTTTAAAGGATACGCATGATTGATCGGCATCAGTTTATTTCTCAATTCATCGTTAGGAGCATGAAGTGAAATGGCCAAATTATATTGCAGATGCGCTTTGGAGAATTCATATATTTTCGGTACAATTCCACAAGTTGATAAAGTGATATGTCTTGCGCCAATGCCAAGTCCCCTATCGTGGTTGACAGTAGATAAAGCATTCATGACATGTTCATAATTATCAAAGGGTTCTCCGGTTCCCATGACGACGATATGACTTAAACGATCTTCTTTTTCATCTAAGTATTTCTGTACATACATAATTTGTGCCACAATCTCTCCATCGGTTAAATTTCTTTGTTTTTTTGTTAAACCACTGGCACAAAAGGCACAGGCCATATTACAACCTACTTGGGTGGTTACACAAATGCTTTTGCCATAGTCAAACTGCATCATTACACTTTCTATCAAGGCGCCATCTTCTAAAGCAAATAAAAATTTTGTGGTGCCGTCTTGTGAAATCTGCAAGTCTTTTAAAGTCAAAGGTGAAATTATGAATTCTTCTTTTAGAATGTTTCTTGTCTCTTTAGAAAGATCACTCATGTCGTCAATCATTGTGACGCGCTTACGATACAGCCATTGAAAAATCTGATGTCCGCGAAATTTTTTCCATCCTTTGGACAATGCAAATTCTTGTATTTGTTCATAGTTGAATTCATATAAACTTCTCATAACATCACCGTGTAATATTTTATCATAAACAGAGATTGAAACAAAGTAATTCATCAAATAAACTGTGCATTTTACGTTTGTGATGAAGTGCAAAAGTAACTTCCACTTCAATGTGATGCAAGTGGAAATCAGTCTTACATCAATTTCCACTTCTGTTTTAGTTGACTTTACTCTTACATTATGGTTCTCTTTTTGTATCTCCTGTCATGGCGGCGAAAGGAGAATTCTTATGTCTGCTCATAAACATTTAACATTTGAAGATCGTATTATGATTCAAAGAGGTCTTGATAACTCATCCTCACGTAAATCT
>CAJTIT010000012.1:20239-85249 GCA_910576345.1 Erysipelotrichales bacterium | reverse complement strand
CATATATAACGCAATTCAATGTGATTGTTTTCTAGGCTTCCTTTCTGGCAAGATTGGAGAGGATCGCAGTAATAAACACTTGTCCTTCTTGTTTCATCTCCTCTAATCTCCATAGCATCTGCCGCTGTAAATTCACTCCCTCTGTCGGTAAGTAATATTTGCACTTCTGTGTTGAACAACTCAGCACCTATAATGGACTCCAATAAATCGATACCGTCCAACATACTCTGTGCGTCTTTACGATCATGTAGCAGAGCGAATAGGAAACCGTATTTAATAAATTTGAATGTCTGAATAAAAGGACCATTCTTAACATCATTATAAACAGTGTCCATTTGGACGATGTTCAAATCAGGATGTTGCGAAATCAATGCTTTATAATCGCTATAGAGTCTGCCTTTTAAAAAACGTCGATCTTCACGTTTCTTATATGTAGCAGCTTTTTTCTTGAGAATCTTGCGGCTAACCTTTCTACGAAGATCAAAAACAGAGATGTCAATACCGGCATCTTTGAAGATGTTATCTTCAATGTAAGAATACAGAGTCTTTTCAGAATAAGGTATTTCAGGATGGGAAGCAAGAATCTGATAGACAGACTGTCCCTGTTTGAGCAGCGGCATGATGATCTTACCAACCATCTTGATATCTTCAATCGTGGTATTGATGCCTAAGCGTGAGTCAATGAGGGAAGAGCGATACTCTTTATGTGCGATATCTGGGGAATAGACGAATTTATCGAAGTGGCACCTATGAAAATTAGTGCAGCCATTACAGGCTCCTGGAGAGCGATCCCTACGTGCACAAACAAAAGGAATAAAGTCAGGACATGCGGAGGAACACAAACGCCCATGACTGCATTTTTTGTAAGCAGAGCATTCCAGAGGAAGTTTACATTTGTAAGAACAAGAGCGATGAAGCTTGATTTCCTTGCCGATGGTGGACTTGTCTTTTCCTAAGGTGTCAGCAATAGCTTTTTTAGAGGAACCGTTACGGATACCATTTTCAATAATAAAACGTTCTTGAAGAGAGAGATGTTTGTTTTTGTTTGAGATAGCATTCATAAAAAATCAGCCTTTCTAAAGTGACGCTGTCAGCCATATAAACAATGCCATTATGTAAGAGTAAATTCAACTAGAATTTACTGAAAGACTGAATTCCATTTTTTACCCTTTGAAGTGGAATTTAACTTTTCACTTCAGGGTAATCACAATCCTAGAAAGATTCCATTGCTTTTTTGCATATGTTCATGATACAATTCCGTTAGAAAGAAGGTCGCACATGAAACGAAGAAACATATGGATTTGGTTAGTTTGCATCATCTTGATTGTGGTGGCTGGTATCGCTGCGATTTGGTGGACGCTTCATAAAGATGATGAGATAAGGAACTCCATAAATGTAACATTTAAAACTGATGAAGCGATTCTTGAATATGGTGAAAAAAAAGAAGCAAAAGATTTGATAAACGATATGAACGGTACGATAAAACAATATCCTAATATTGATACAAAAACAATTGGAAAACAAGAATTGACATTTGTTGTGGAAAAAGAAGGATTTAGCAAAGAATTCAAATATACAGTGGAAGTAAAAGATACAAAGGGAGCGGAAATTACATTTGCGCAAGACACATATGAAATACAGGTGGGTGATGATTTTACGCCCGATCAGCTTCAGATTTCTGTGAGTGATCCAGTTGACGGAAAATTAAAGGAATCAAAAGAATTGAAGAATGGTGTGTATATCCTACGGCATAATGTAGATACAGGCACTGTCGGTGAATATGAATGCAGCATAAAGGCAAAAGATAAAAATGGCAACGAAACAAAGAAAAGCGTAAAAATCATTGTAAAAGCAAAAGAATCGCCTGTCAATCAAACTGTGCAACCAACCTATGTAAATGGAATTTTGCTTGTCAATAAAAACCACCCGGTGCCCAAAGACTTTGGTGGCATGGACAATACAGCGTATAGTGCATTAATGGATTTACAGGTTGGCGCCGGAATGGCCGGATACAGTATTCAAATGCTTAGCGGCTATCGCTCCTATGAATATCAAGCACAGCTCTATCAATCGTATGTAAATCGCGACGGACAAGAAAAGGCAGATACATATTCTGCACGTCCCGGATACAGTGAACACCAAACCGGTTTGGCGTTTGATGTCGGTCAATTGGATTATGGATATGGCGATACACCGGAAGGAAAATGGTTGTATGAACATGCGCATGAATATGGGTTTATCATTCGTTATCAAAAAGGCAAGGAACATATTACTGGTTACACATATGAGCCATGGCACATACGTTATGTTGGCGTAAAGGTAGCGAGTGAAATTTATCAAAAGGGTATTTCTTTAGAAGAATATCTGGGTGTTGATTAAAAGAAAAGAAGGAAGATCATGGAACTGATAAAACAGATGGAACTATATGCCAAAGAACATCATGTACCCATTATGGAAAATGACAGTATGGACTATCTATGTAACTATATTAAAGAACATGAAATCAAACGCATATTAGAAATTGGAACAGCGATTGCCTATTCTGCGATTCGCATGGCACAAGTAAGAGATGATATTGAAATTGTCAGTATAGAGCGTGATGAAGAGCGCTATCAAATCGCATGCGAGAATGTAGAAAAAGCCAGATATCAAAATCGCATCACTTTGATTCATGACGACGCACTTCAAAGTCAAGTGGAAGGCACTTTTGATTTATTGTTTATCGATGCCGCAAAAGCACAATATATAAAATTTTTTGAACGCTATGTATCAAAGATAACACACAGTGTTGTTTCCGATAATTTAGCCTTTCATGGATATGTGGAACACCCGGAAACGATTCAGTCCAGACAGCTACGTCAAATGGTGAAAAAAATCAAAAAATACATTGTTTATTTAGAAAATCGCAGTGATTTTGAGACAGAATTTGTATCTATTGGAGATGGATTGGCAATTAGTCGAAAAAAAGCAGAAAATAAATGAATTTATAGGTAAAAAAGTGCCTGCAATGTGGTACAATAATGATAAGAAAGTGGTGAAGAACATGAAGAAACTAATACCTGTATTAGCTGTATTGGGAAGTGCCGTTGCCTTTGCGGTATATAAAATGAAAAAAGAGGAACAGAAAAAGTTAGCTGAGCTAGATGAAGGGCTATTGGAAGACGAGCCTTCTTTTCAGCATACACAAACAATCACCAAGGAAGAGAAAGAAGAAGCGAGTGTACAAGTCGAAGAACAACCAAAAGCGCAAAAAGAGGAAAAACCGGAATTTTCCTATAAAGACAAAACAATGGAAATTACAGTCGATGATATCCAGCAGTTGTTAAAGGAAACGGCAGAAGAAGAGTTTTTCAATAAAAATCTGATGGATGAAGAACCTGTCATGCCAAAAGCATCTCATAATGTTGAAGAACCGCAAAAAACAATGGAAATGGCACATGAAGATTTTATACAGAATGTGTTCCATAGCGAATATCCGCACTTAACCAATCGCATGGTAAATGATATCAATGCGATGACAAAAGACGCCATTGAAGCATTGGCGAATGACGGAGATAATCATGCTTATGAACGTCCGGTTCAGCACATGGTTTCTTTCAAGACAAAAGAAGATATGGACGCATTTAAAAGCAGAGTCATAAACAAAGGATTTGTCATTACCAAAGGCGATGAAGAAGGCGATTTGGTCGTACTTCATATTTCACCGATTGATGAAAAGAAATTGGTAGGCAACATTCTGTATTTGGCTGATCAGGCATATGCTTTCAATGGTGAATATCGCGGTTGGCAAAGTAAAGTAAGTTTCTAAAATATCGAAATCAATTTCGGTATTTTTTTTACAGAAAACGTTTTCTAACAAATTTGTGATGTTATGATAAAAGAGATTGAGCTTTTTGATGATTTCTTTTATAATTATAGAAGGTGAAGCATATGAAAGAGTATATCATAGCGGAACATGAAGATGGAAGTATTGTCACAGTCGCAGACGTTCATCGTGTTTTGTTAGAAATGATGAAAGATATCGATCGTGTATGTCAAAAACATAAGATTCCTTATTGGCTGAGTGGAGGAAGTGCATTGGGCGCCGTTCGCCATGGTGGTTTCATTCCATGGGATGATGATATGGATATCGCTATGATGCGTGAAGATTACGAGCGTTTTATCAAAAAGGCGGTATTTGATCTTCCTGAACGATACGTCTTTCAATGTTTTGAAAATGATAATAAATTCAATGTTTGTGTTCCAAGTAAACTTGTGTTGAAAGGTACAAAGATCAAAGAATACAATACGTTAATGAAAAGCAAATGTGAACATGGAGATGGCTTGTTTATTGATATTTTTGTCTGTGATCCCATTGCGACGCAGACGCACAAAGATCTGCCTAGAAGATTGTGGAGTTTTTTCTTAATGTGCATCATTACTGTTTTTGAAAATCTTCATATCAATCCATTGCCACTCAAACGAGCATTTATGCGAAACGCAAAAAAATACGCAGAGAAAAATAAAAACAGTGAATCCATTGGTTATGCGCTTACTTGGTGTTTCAATCCCATTCTGCATCCGGTTCGCTATCCCAAAAGCAGCGTATTTCCACTGCAGCGTGTTCCCTTTGAAGATGCGCAGTTTCAAATACCCAATGATCCAAAATGGATGCTGGATATTGAAGTATCCCCGTCTCATATGAGCTATCCACCGCTAAAAGATCAAAAACCAAAACATATCAAAGACGCATGGTTATAAGAGAGAAGGATGACACATGGCATATGTTCCGCCAAAAGATACAGGTAAAAAGAAAAAAATACGCTATGTGCTGGCTGTTCTTTTTCTATGTGTTTTGAGTATTGGCGTCTATTTCATTATACAATCCTTGACAGGTGAGAAAAAAAGTGAAATTTCCATCTGTGGTTTTAACAAGCATCAAAGTGAACAGTTATTGAAAGAAAGCTATACAGAAACTTATGAGGTATCGGATTATCTATTTTATGGAGAAAGCTTGAATTTGTTTCAAAACCCATATGATTTAGAGAAGATGGATCCCATCAGTCGAAAAACAGTGGAATTGATAAATTTATGTAGCGATGAAACATTTACATATACAATGGAAAGCTATGTGGACCGTAAAATCGATGTCGGAGAATTACCTTCCGGGCTTTATTCCATTTATTTGAATGATCAAGTCGTAAAAAAGCGTTTGACGTATCAGGAAGCGATACGAAGTGAGCCATTTTACAGTGTGGCACGAAACGGTAAACAAAAAGTTATAACACTCATTGCGGATAAGCAGTTGAGCGAAGAAACACTGAAAGACAATACTTTGTTTATAAAGATTGAAGATGTAGAAATCCAAGAAGAAAGTGTGGATGTTTTTTTGGATCCTTATGGACCTCGTTTGGTCAATGGCTTTGCACAGCCTGTGGGAAGTGCCAACGGTATGAATGAAGCGGAGGAGATGCAGAAAGCGGCGGAAAAAATCAAAGCATATTTGGAATCTTATGGATTGCGTGTAGCCATTGCTAAAGAAGAAGCATTAGAACCACTTTCTTATTATGGTTTCGATGGTATTATGGACCGTGCTTATCAATCAGGGGCAAAATATTATATAGAATTGGGCATGAATGCATCTTCACAGAGCACCGTGCGCGGATTTGAAATTTACCATTCTGATCAAGCGTCTGGATCATTAAGCAATTCGATTGGTTATGCGCTGTCAAAGAATACGCCGTTACAAGCTTCCAATGCGTATACATGGAAATCGCATAGTGAAGGGGTTGCGTCATGTCCGTTAATAGGGAGCGCAGGCAAAGAAATCTATGATTCGTTTCCGGCAATCAGAGAAAGTGGAGGACGTGCAACCGGCGCAGCACAAATGAATGCGGATGCAAAAACAAATGCATCGTTTGTGGCAGAAGGAAATACAGGCATGTATGCGATATCAGTGAATTTCATTTATTTAAGCAATGCGGATGACGTTGCTTTGTGGAAACAAAAACAGGATGATATTTTAAAACAATTCAGTGAAGCGTTTGTAAAAGCAATCCATGGTAAAAAATAATCTAATGTAACTGAGAGGATGATGCGGAATGCGCTATCAAATACATAAAGGATGCAAATATTTTGGCGCAAATATGATATTTGAAGATATTCAATTTGAAATCAGAAATAATGAAAAAATCGCTGTGATTGGAAGAAACGGATGTGGGAAGACCACATTATTAAAAATCATGGCTGGTTTGGAAGAGTTGGATCGAGGTAATATCCATAAAGAAAACAATACGAGTATTGGTTATTTGGCACAGACCACTTTCCGAGATGAAACACATACGGTCCAAGAGGAACTGGAAACAGCTTTTTTGCGTATAAAAGAAATGCAGAAACGATTGGATGAATTAACAGAAGCGATGACAAATGGCGCAGACGAAGAATTGTTAAATAAATATGCGAATCTGGCACAGGCTTTTGAAGAAGCAGGCGGATATACGTATGAAGCTGAGATGAGAACGGTATTGACGAAATTCAATTTTTCATTGGATGATCTCAATCGGACCATTGATACATTCAGTGGAGGACAAAAAACAAGACTGGCATTTGTAAAACTGTTATTATCAAAACCGGATATTTTATTGTTGGATGAGCCAACCAATCATTTGGATTTGGATACGATTGAATGGTTGGAAGGCTATGTGAAACGTTATCCCAAAGCGGTCGTACTCGTATCACATGATCGCATGTTTTTGGATGATGTCGTTGATGTGGTGTATGAATTGGAGTATGGTGTTATGCGCCGTTATCCCGGCAATTATACAAATTATCAAAATGTGAAACAGTCGGATATAGAAAAACAGAAAAGCGCTTATGCCAGACAACAGAAAGAAATTGCACGATTGGAAGAGTTGATCGAGAAGTTTCGATACAAAAAGAACAAAGCAGCTTTTGCACAATCAAAAATCAAATATTTGGATCGAATGGAGAAAATTGAAGACCCAAGTGCAGATACACATACATTTCATGCGCGATTTACACCAAAGGTGAAAGGTGGAAAACGCGTTTTGGAAGTAAAAAATCTTGTGATTGGCTATGATGAGCCGTTGTGCAGTATCAATCTGGAAATCATGCAGGGAGAGAAAGTGGCTGTATTGGGGCCTAACGGTAAAGGAAAATCCACGTTTGTGAAAACGATTATGGGACAGGTTGCTTCCCTTGGTGGTGACTATTTATATGGTCATCAGATTGAACCGGGATATTTTGATCAGGAACTTGCACAGTTTCACTCCAACAAAACCGTGTTGGAAGAAGTTTGGGATGAATATGACACGCTTACCAAAAGTGAAGTACGCACCATTTTGGGATCCTTTTTATTTCAAGGCGAAGATGTATTGAAAACTGTCGATTGCTTATCCGGTGGAGAAAAAGTACGATTGTCGCTAGTAAAATTGGTGTTGAAACAACCCAATTTTCTGGTTTTGGATGAGCCAACCAATCATTTGGATCTATTGGGAAAAGAAGCGTTGGAGGATTCGCTGAAAGGATATACAGGAACAATGTTATTTGTTTCGCACGATCGTTATTTCATTTCCAAGATCGCAACGGCTATTCTGGTGATTGATGAGGGAAAAGCGCTGTATTATCCTTTGAATTATCAAGAATATATGGAGCGTAAAAAAAATGGTGCAGAACCGCAAATAAAAGAAACTGTCACACAAAAACAAAAACCGGTGCGTATGATCAATTATGGAAAAGAAATCAAGAAGCTGGAAAAACAAATCGATGAAAAAGAAGCATATTTGGAAGAGCTTCGTGAAAGACGTTTCGAACCGGAATATTATCATGATTTTCGCAAAATGAATGAACTCGATCAAATGATTGATGATGTTCATAATGAGATTGAACATTTAATGGAATTATGGGAGACGTATAGTGAAATGATTTCTTGATTATTCGTATAAGTAAAGTGATTTTTACACATCATAAACATGGTGATGTTATGAAATCGTATGAAACATTGACAAAAGAACTGGATCAAAGACTGCGGGTTAAAGAAAATTTTGATGTGATCAGACGCAATCTGCTTGTACAGGATAAGCAGACTGCGTTTTATTGTATTGATGGTTTTGTGAAAGATGAAGTGCTGGAAAAAATGATGGAGTTCATATTGAAGGCGGATCTTTCTAAAATGGATCAGGCAAAATCCATTCAAGCATTAAGTGAACAGTTGGTATCTTATATCGAAGTTGATTTAAGCTCTGATTTAAATCAAATGGTGACATCTGTATTATCAGGAACGATCGTTTTGATTATCGAAGGTTATGAAACTGCACTATTGGTGGATGCTCGTACATACCCGACCAGAGGCATGGAAGAACCGGAAGATGATCGTGTGTTGCGCGGAAGTCGAGATGGCTTTGTGGAGACATTGGTTTTCAATACGGCATTGATACGAAGACGTATTCGCGACCCAAGACTAAGAATGGAATATACCAATGTTGGAACAATATCAAAAACCGATCTTGTGCTTTGTTATATGGAACATAAAGTTGATATGGATATGTTACAACGCATTCGTGATATTATATCTGAAATTCAAGTGGAAGCGCTAATGATGGCACAAGAGTCGTTGGCTGAAGCGCTGGTTCCCGGAAAATGGTTTTCGCCTTTTCCAAAGGTTCGTTATACGGAACGTCCGGATGCGGCAGCGTCTAATATTTTAGAAGGAAAAGTGATTTTGATTATTGACAATAGTCCTTCTGTTTTGATTTTGCCTACCTATTTCTTTGATTTTGTTCAGGAAGCACAGGATTATTATTTACCGCCCATTACCGGAATCTATCTTCGCTGTATACGTATCGGTGTGTTTTTTGCGACATTGTTGGTCACGCCCTTTTGGTTTTATTTTAACTCCAATCCGCATTTGGCACCTTCATGGCTGTCATTTGCGATCATAGAGGATAGTGGCAATCTGCCTATCATCGTGCAGTTATTGATTTTGGAGTTTGGCATTGATGCGCTGAAACTGGCATCGCTAAATACGCCCAGTTCTTTAAACAGTTCTTTTAGTATTATCGGCGCTTTGATTTTAGGAGATTTTGCGGTCAATGCAGGGTGGTTTGCGCCAGAGGTGATTTTATACATGGCGTTTGTCGCATTGGCGAACTTTACGCAGCCAAGTTATGAATTGGGATATGGTGTGAAGTTTATGCGAGTCATGATGCTGATTCTCATTGCTTTATTGCCAAGTTATGGTTTATGGATCGGATTGGTACTCATGGCGTTGATTTTATACAATGCCAAGACCGTGTCCAAACAAAGTTATTTATATCCGTTGATACCATTCAACTGGTCGGATTTTAAGATGATCTTTATGCGAAAGAAGCTGCGGGATCATCAAAACGGATGAAGAAAGGAGAAAAGGGTTTGAGAGATACATATTCATTTGATGCTATACTACATGAAACACCAAAAGGCGCATATGTTATTTTTCCTTGGAATATTCGTGAGGAATTTCATAAAGGGCGTGTGAAAGTGGATGTTACATTTGATGGCGTTCCATATGAGGGCAGTATTGTTAATATGGGCTTGAAAGATGAGCAGGGAAATATTTGTTATATTATTGGCGTGTTAAAATCCATTCGTGAAAAACTGAAAAAATCGGATGGAGATTGTCTACATGTGGTTGTGTGTGTAAGAGAGTGACGATTCTGTGAATATGGATGTTAAGAAGGACAGGGAATTTTATTAGAAGTTTTCTGTCTTTTTTTGGTGTTTGGCATGTGATACAATATAGTCATAAACAATTGAGGTGTATACATGAAGAAAGAAATATATCAGTCCATTTGTGAGAAACTTCAAAATGCAAAACTGATCATTGTGTCAAAATATCAAAGTGAAACAAAGATGATGGAATATTATCAGGAAGGGCAACGTGATTTTGCGGAAAACAGAGTCCAGGAGCTTTTGAAAAAAAGAGAACATCTGCCACAGGATATTCGTTGGCATATGATCGGTCACTTACAGTCGAATAAAGTAAAATATATTGCGCCGTTTGTTACAATGATTCATTCAGTTCATTCCCTTTCTTTATTGGATGAAATTGAGAAGCAGGCAGCGAAAGTACAGCGTGTTCTATCGGTTTGCCTACAGTTTAATCTTGCCAAGGAAGTAACCAAAAGCGGTTTTGCGTATGATGAATGGCGTCAGGTGATGGCATATGCGCAAAATTGCACGCATCTTCAAGTAAAAGGAATCATGGTCATGGGACCGCATACGGAGGATGTGTCAAAAATAGATCATGTTTTTGCGCAGGCGGAACAGCTGTTGAAAGATATGCAACAAACATATCCGCATGTGTGTGAATTATCGATGGGTATGAGCAGCGACTATTCATTGGCTTTACAACATGGCGCAACCATGATTCGTGTTGGAAGTATATTGTTTTAACAAGTGCCTTATGTAAGTTAGCTGAATAGAAAGAGGGGCTTTATGTCTTTTCAAAAATATATCGATTCATCTGAAATTTTAAAAACTTTGGATCAGCTTGGATGGCATTCTATGACAGAAATCCAACAACTTGCCGTCCCGCTGTTAAAGAAGCGTCGATCCATGATGATGCAGGCGAAAACAGGAAGTGGGAAAACAGGCGCATACTTGTTGCCTATGCTGGATTTGTTAGATTGGGAACAGAATCATTGCTTTGGCTTGGTAATCGCGCCTACACGTGAACTTGCCGCACAAATCAAAGAAACATGCGAAATGGTGGGCAAGCATAAACGTGTCAAATGTGTATCATTGGTTGGTAAACAGCCGATGTCTTTCCAAATCCAGGATTTAAAACAAAAAACACATGTCGTTTGTGGTACGCCCGGAAGGATATGGGATCATATTTGCCAAGGAACATTGGATATGCAAAACATACAAATGGTTGTATTGGATGAAGTGGACGAAATGTGCCGGATGGGATTTCTGGAAGATATTCATAGGATATTGGATTCGTTGAGCGTAAAGCCTACTTTCTGTTTTTGTTCTGCCACAATCAGCGACGCAGTAAAAGATTTGGCAGATACATATGCAAAATCTTATCAAATGTGTTTGTGCAAAGAAACGACACTGACACAAAATCATTTGATGAAAGAGGGATATGAAGTCGATACGAAAAAGAAAAGTGAGTTTCTTTGGAAATTGTTGTTGTGGCAAAAGCCGTCCGGTGCAATGATCTTTTGTAATACGCGTGAATCATGTGGCAAGCTGTATCAGTTTTTCAAGCAGCGATCATTAGATGTATCTATCCTTCATGGAGGCATGGATCAAACGGAGCGCAACAAGCAAATGGAACAGTTTCGTTATGGAGAAACACAATTTTTGATTGCGACGGATATTGCCGCAAGAGGCATTGATGTTGAAGAAGTGGAATGGGTAGTACATTATGAAATTCCTCAGGAAACAGAGAAGTTTTATCATCGCAGTGGTCGAAGTGGTAGAATGGGTCATTATGGTAAGAGTGTGGCATTGATGGATCGTCAGGAACAATCGCTTGTTTCAAAAATAGAAGAAACCTATGGTTTTTCTATTGTCAGAAACGATCCAAAAGCGATTTTTGATTTAGAATTGGATGTGCAACAAGAAGTACAGGAATTGAATTCAAAAAGGATACGAAAACAAAAAAAGCAATCATTGGTTATAGAAGGGATTACACGATTATATATTTATGCGGGAAAAAAACAAAAATTGCGCGCAGGTGATATTGTTGGTGCCGTTTGTCAGATACCAGGGATTGCGTTCGATGATATTGGTGTGATTCAGGTACAAGACAATGGTACCTATGTAGAAATATTACATGATCTGGGAGCGAAGGTTCTAACAGAATTAAAACAGCGTCCTATCAAAAACAAAATAAGGAAAGTAGAACGCAGTCATCATCAGATATAAAAGATGTAAAATAAGAGTCATTGTGAAATTAACAAGCATTTGTTGAACATGCATGATAATAAAAAACTATCGAAAGATAGTCTTTTAGAATACTTATAGATGTCAATGATTTTCAATTAGACAAAAAATCTAGAATATTCCATCCTGCATCTGTTTCCTCACGATACAATTCTGTATAACCGCAATTCGTACAGCTGACGGTAATAAATTTCTTGTTTTGGACATCAAAAATTTTAGCGAAATTACCGCCGGTTGCTTGAAACTGATCCGACACATAATGATGATTTCCACATTTTGGACAAATATAAGGTTTCTTATCCATCATGACATTCCTCCTTCTTTCTGATTTTCATCGAATACATTAAGCATTTGTTTTCATTTGTGTTATTTTGCCATTTCTCCATGCCTGTATAGGTATGGAGATCATTCCAATCAATATGATGGAAGGAATGATATAATTCCAAGGCTGAGAGAATTTTTCCATATATCCTTGAAAGAAGATAAACAACACGATGCAAGGTAATAGGTAACTGACATAAAATCTAGCCCATTTTGGAAATTTCATGCCTTTTCCGCTGTTTGCTTCCGCAATGAAATTGTCCCAATTCCATCCATAACGGAATGTGCAAAATAACAAATACATGAGAGATCCTAAAGGCAACATGTTATTGGATACGATAAAATCTTCCAAATCTTGTATCGTAGATCCGGCACCTATTGGTTCTATAAAGGAAAGCAAGTTAAAGCCAAATACACAAGGCAGGGATAAAATCAGAATCAACACCGCATTTACCAACACGGACTTTTTTCGAGACCATCCGCAGTCCATCGCAAACGCAACGATATTTTCAAAAACTGCAATAATTGTAGTAAGTGCCGCAAATGACATAAACAAGAAAAACAAAAAGCCCCATAACCGACCACCGGACATGACATGGAAAACATTTGGCAACGTCACAAATACAAGCCCCGGACCACTGTCTGCGGCCACATCAAAGGCGAAACATGCAGGAAATATAATGAGACCTGCCACAATCGCTACAACAGTGTCCAAGATACAGACATTTACACTTTCACCTAACAAAGAACGTTTCTTATCAATATAACTGCCAAATATCGCCAAAGAACCAATGCCAAGACTTAGCGTAAAGAACGCCTGACCCATCGCAGAGAAAATGGCCTCCCATAAACCATTGTCGATCATTTTTCCAAAATCAGGTATTAAATAAAACTTCAACCCTTCGATTGCATTTGGTAAAGTCACTGCACGAATCACCAGCACAATCATCACAATGAATAAACAGGACATCATATACTTAGATATTTTTTCAACACCGTTTTGAAGACCACGGCTGCACACAAAGAAACCAATTGCCGTAATCGCAATCATCCAAAACAAATTTTGTCCTGGACTTGCCAATATATCGGAGAATGTCAGGGAAATAGCTTCATTGTTCAACCCCTCAAAATGACCGACTGCCATCTTGAAACAATAATTAATCATCCATCCGCCTACGGTTGTATAAAACATCATTAACAGATAGTTTCCACTTACGCATACGTATTTCAGCCAGTGCCATCGACTGCCTTTCGGTTCCAATACATCAAATGATTTAGCGGCTGAATACTGGGATGCACGTCCTACGGAAAATTCCATAACCATAATAGGAAGACCCAATAAAATTAAAAATAACAAATATAACAATACGAAGGCGGCACCTCCAAATTGACCTGTGACATAAGGAAATCGCCATACATTGCCAAGACCAACTGCGCATCCGGCTGATATCAGAATAAACCCAAGTCTTGACGAAAGTTTTTCTCTACTCTTCATTCTTTAGCTACCTCTTTCATTTTCTTTCTCCGTTAAATAAAAATCAGTAGTATAACCATCAAACAAACTACTGATTTTACTTTCCTATGCCTTTATTTTACAGTAAAACAAATACTGACGCAATAGCAACAGTGATAATAACATAATTCAAACAAAGATGATATATTTTCGCTTGTTAAGTATAACGCTAATTGTCATTATGTCGTCGTTGGTACATGCATATAGGAAAATACCTTAAAATTCCGGCATTTATTGTTGATGATAACATGTGCTATAGGGATATGAACGATATAATAGACACAATGTATGTTTTATATACCTTCCAAGATAGATGCGCCCATGGGTAAACGCTTCCAAAACATAGAAAAATAAAGATTTGTTGTTGTTTCTTGTTTTAAAAAGTTGTAAAATGATACTAGATGAATTCATTACGCATGTCGTGCATTGCTTTCACATATACTAGGTTGAAGAAACAAAACAAAAACTTGTGTATTATTATAAGGAAGGAGTGGAAAATATGGCAATCTATGATATTTTATATGAAATAAAAGATGAAAGAACAGCCAATGGCATAGCAAAATTCAACGGCTATCTGGAAGATTACTTATCAATGATTGAAGATGATGAAACGAAAAAGGACATTCATGCACTCTTTACGCCGCTATTCATGAAAAATGAAGAATTGCGTATATGTGTGGATTTAAAACTAGGTATCAATAAAGACGCCATCGCAAATCAAATCATACGCTATAAGGATTCTTTCAAACTGCCTCGTGGCAGCATTACATGTCCGTATCTGATTTATGGAAATTTTCAGGAATCTCAGAAAGCAGTTATCTTTGTTCCCGGTAATAAAGAAGAATATGTGATGGCAAAGGCATTGTATTATGTCATCAGTGAACCAGAGAATGAATATGAAGGAACGCGCAATGAAGTTATAGCGACCAGCATATCCAATGAAAATAAAGACATTGTGATGGATGGAATAGATCAGTTCTTCTATAAAAATGAAAAAGCAGGCATTGTGCAACGCAGTCTTGATGGAAGATTGTTCATTGATTATGAAGAAATGTATGATATCGCACAAACTATGGCGTCTTATCAACTGGTCAATCTAAAAGACATTCTTGCGCAAAGCGACAATGCGCAGACTACCATAAATCAAATCATTGCCACATGGTTTTTATTAAAGAAATTCTCTTATGTACAATACATGATGGATAAAAACAATCTGAATCGTGTTCATGAGGGAAATGTCAAGCGACAGCGTCAGGCAGCGAAAGAAAAGTGCGATGCGATCGGTTTTGTTTCTTACAGCGAATTATGGAAACTTGTAAAAGATTTGAAAGTTTCAAAATAGAAAAGGAAAAATTAAGGAAGAAAATAAAATTCATCCTTTTCTTTTACAAAAATTAGTATATAATATAGAAAGATAGAAAAAACTATAACATATAGGAGGTAGTCATATGTTCACAGGCGCTTATACTGGCGATGCGACCAATTTGAAATTTTATTTGATTATTGCCGGCGTGGCTTTGTTGTTTTTGCTTTTGATCTTGTTGCTTCGCAGAAGAAAAAAGGATGATGAAGAAGAGTACAATGATGCATTTCATGACGATACGTTTCAATAGTATCGTTTTTTTGTTTTAGAATGTGTGATATCCGTTCATAATGAAATCTTTCTAATGAAGTTTATTCAAAAATATCTTCTAATAACCAGGCAATATGTTATCTGATGTTTTCATAATTGTCTTGAAAATCTGTTGTTGACTTAGCCCATGTAAGCATAATAATTTTTCTGATAAGTTCTTTAAAAAAACAATAAATATATAAAAATACATTGTCTTATCATCATAAGACAATGTATGGACTCATTATTCTTGAATGAGCAGTTGAGCAATTTGTACCGCATTGCTGGCGGCGCCTTTTCGAACCTGATCGCCGCAGCACCATAAACTCAATGCATTTTTATGACCGCTGAGATCTTTACGGATTCGTCCGACATACACAAGATCTTGATCACTTGTATCGATTGGCATTGGATATAGCGCATTATCGATATCATCTACCAGTTTTACGCCTTTTCCCTTCGCAATCAATTCTTTTGCTTTTGCGACGTCAATTTCGTTTTCAAATTCTACCATAATTGATTCAGAGTGGGAACGATACACAGGAACACGCACACAAGTACAGTTGACGGTTAAATCCGGATCGCCTAAAATTTTCCTTCCCTCATTCTGCATCTTCATTTCTTCACTGGAATAACCGTTTTCTTGAAAACCACCAATTTGCGGTATTAAATTGAACGCAATCTGATGTTGGAACGTAGAAATCGTAACATCACGTTTCTGTTTTAACGCATCAATTTGATCATCCAATTCTTTTAAACCATTCACACCGGCACCGGAAACAGCCTGATAAGTAGAAACCACCATGCGTTTGATTTTCGCATAGGCATGAAGAGGTTGTAAGGCAACAAGTGCGATGATGGTGGCACAGTTAGGATTGGCGATGATGCCATGATGCGTATGCACCGCTTCCGGATTGACTTCCGGAATAATCAATGGAACTTGTGGATCCAGACGGTATGCGCTGGAATTGTCAATTACGACAGCACCTGCTTGAACGGCATAAGGCAACAAGCGTTCTGCGATATTGTTTTCCGCTGCACCTAATACGATATCCATTCCTTCAAAGCTGTTTTCATTCGCTTCCTCTACCGTAAATGTATGCCCCTGCATATTGATTTTCTTTCCTGCACTGCGCTTGCTGGCAAGCAAGCGAAGCTCTTTGAAAGGGAAGTTTTGCTCTAAAAGAACTTCCAGCATCTGCATACCCACAGCGCCGGTTGCGCCTAAAATTGCCACATTGTATTGTTTCATATGTTTGTTTCCTTCTTTCCGCTTTATACTATGTAAGGATTCATTAATCGCGTACAAACTTCTCATAAATAACGCGCGTCGTTTTTTCAAAGTCTTTGTTTTCAACACCGACAATGATATTGATTTCATCTGTGCCTTGTGCAATCATGCGAATATTGATGCCGTTGTTTCCCAGTTCCGCAAACAGCTGACCCGATATACCTGGACGATAGGACATATGACGACCAACGGTCGCAATCAACGCAATATCAGAAATGACTTTGACTTTATCCGGACGGCATTGTTCCTTAATTTGTGCGACAATATCATAAATGTTTTCCTTAATGTCCGCACTGTTTACGACAATGGAAAAAGAATCAATTCCGCTTGGTATATGTTCAATGCTGATTTGATAATGTTCAAAGACTTCCAATGCACGTCGAATGATACCTACTTCATTGGACATATGGTTCTTGTAAATCGCCACAACGGTAAAATCTTTACGGCCCGCAATGCCGGTAACCAAAGAACCTTCATGCGAGGATGGATCGTTTTCCAATTCCATAATCAATGTACCGGGATTGAAAGGATCATTGGTGTTGCGTATGTTGATTGGAATGTTTTTTTCTTTGACAGGGAAGATCGCATCTTCATGAAGTACATTTGCGCCCATATAAGAAAGTTCACGCAGTTCGCTGTAAGTAATTTTTTCAATGCGCCTTGGATCTTTGACAATGCGTGGATCTGCCATGAGAATACCGGAAACATCGGTCCAGTTTTCATAGACGTTTGCTTCGATGACTTTCGCAAGGATACTGCCGGTAATATCACCGCCGCCGCGCGCCATGATTTTCACACGGCCATCCGGCATGGCGCCATAAAATCCCGGTACTACAAAATGATCGCTTTTCAGCAAATGATGTTCCATCATTTCTTTTGTTTTCACAAAATCAATGGAACCGTCATAAGAAAAATAAATGAAATCTTTTGCGTCCAAAAAGGTATAGCCAAGAAATTCCGCCATCAGTTTTGCGGTAAAATATTCACCACGACTCACAAGATAGTCCAAGGGAATATTCTTTCTTAACGATTGCTTTAGATTATCCAAATCTTTTTCGATCGGATAGGTAAGACCCAGTTCGTTTTTAATGGCGATGAAACGATCTTCGATCATTTGGAAAATGGGATCGCAGGAAACACTGTAACGCAAATGGGCGTGACACAAATACAGTAAATCTGTTATCTTGTTGTCATCCTTGTGCATACGTCCGGCTGCGGAAACAACCACAAATCGTCTTGCGTCATCGCTTAAAACAATGTCCTTTACTTTTTGAAACTGCTTTGCGCAGGCAACGGAAGAACCGCCGAATTTGACTACTTTGATCATTTTGTCACCTCATGTATTCTTGCCATGAAGGCACCTGCATCTTTGTCCATGATTTGTTTGATGAATTGATGCATCTGATAAGCGCTGATGCATTTTGTCCATATATAGCTATAACCTTGGAAACGCTCTTCACGATCATAGAAATCTTCAAGTATCTGTCTGCACTCTTTATTGTTTGTGCGAACGATATAAACGCCTTTCACTAATGAAGTATCATGTCGTAAATTTTTAGAAAGTGAGATTTCCGGTTTTGGAAGCTGATACAGAATATCGATGATGTCTTGTACAACGGCATTGGCTGTAGGTAATTTTCCTGCGCCTTGTCCATAGAATTTACAATCGCCAATGGTCGTTCCATTCAAACAGGCAAGATTGAAGTTTTCAGATATGGAACTTTCCATTGCGTCCGCATCGTATAACAGCGGTTCGACGGCTGCGCCATAGCGATCGTCTTGTTTTTTGGCAACTGCCATCAATTTTACGCATTTGTGCAAAGAAGTGAAATACGCAATGTCATTTTTATGGATGGTACGAATTCCAAAGGTTGGAAAATCCTGTACGATATCACTGTCAAAGGCAATGGATGCGGAAATCTTTAACTTGTTTTGGATATCAATTCCATCAATGTCTGCACTCGGATCTTTTTCCGCATAGCCGAGTTCTTGCGCTCTGCGCAAAATCACGTCAAACTGTTTTTGTTCTTTGGTCATATGATCTAGAATATAATTGGTCGTGCCATTGAAAATTCCGGAAATTTCATGAATGTCGTCAATACGTTTTGCCTGAAACAGATTGTGCAGCCATGGGATTCCACCTCCACAGCTTGCTTCATAAAGAAAGCATACGTTGTTTTCATCAGCACATTCTTGAAATTCTTTCATATATTTAGCGATGACGGCTTTATTTGCGCTCACAACATGCTTTTTCATACGCAATGCTTTTAATATATAAGTGTGTGCCGGCTCAATGCCACCCATCACCTCTACAACAAGATCGACAGATGTATCTTGCAATATGGTGTTGATATCATCACACATGATCGGTTTTGTTTTTGGCTTTCCTTCACGGATGAGCAAATAGGCAATTTCTATATCTTTACATGCCGGTTTCATCTGTTGTTCTATGATATCCAATACACCATTGCCAACGGTTCCGTTTCCTAATACAGCGATTTTCATTCATATCCTCCTCATGACTGTAAGTGTTTTCATTAAAAAAACACTTGTATTTGAATTGCGGACATTGTATCATAATAGGTAAAGAAACGCAAGAAAAAAGGAGTAAGAGCGATGGAAAAGAATTACACAAGCACAAGAAATACGTCCATACAGGCATTGCCAAAACAAGCGATATTGGAAGGATTGGCAAGTGATGGAGGGTTGTATGTATATGATGACATTGATCAAATTACGCTGCCGTTAAGCGATATGATGAAAATGTCGTACAGTGAAATGGCACAGGTTGTACTTCGCGCCTTGTTATTTGATTTTACGAATGATGAGGTCAATACCTGTGTGAAACAAGCATATGAAGGTAAGTTTGATGATGGATGCATCACACCTCTTGTGAAAAGTGGGAACGATCATATTTTGGAATTGTTTCATGGGCCTACCAGTGCATTTAAGGATATAGGTTTACAAATGCTGCCGCAGCTAATGTCTGTCGCATTACGTGATCAAAAAGATCAAAGTGTGATGATATTGACCGCAACCAGCGGGGATACAGGGAAAGCGGCATTGGCAGGCTTTGAAGATGTAAAGCGTGTCGGCATTACTGTGTTTTATCCCGATCATGGCGTAAGTGAAATGCAACGCTTACAAATGGTGACCCAACAAGGTAAGAATACATGCGTATGTGCGTTACATGGTAATTTTGACGATGCACAAAGCGGTGTGAAAGAAATCTTTCATAATGCCGCATTTCAAGAAGCGTTTGCGAAACAAGGTGTGGTTTTTTCCAGTGCCAATTCCATTAATATCGGTCGCTTGATACCACAAATCGTATATTATTTCTATGCGTATAAAGTGATGGTGGAACAAGGCGATATTGCGTTTGGCGATGAAGTGAATTTCTGTGTGCCAACCGGTAATTTTGGCAATGTATTGGCAGGTTATTATGCGAAAATGATGGGTTTGCCGGTACATCGTTTTCTGGTGGCGTCCAATGCCAATCATGTTTTGTATGATTTCTTAACGACAGGTGTGTATGATCGAAATCGCCCGTTCCATAAGACGATTTCTCCTTCTATGGATATTCTCATTTCCAGCAATCTGGAGCGTTTGTTATATTATATGAGCGGCAAAGATGCGGATTATATCGCAGAATTGATGAATGATCTGGCTACGAAAGGTCAATATACGCTAAGAAGTGATGTGTTGCAGCGCATTCAATCACTGTTTTATGCCGGTTATGCGACAGACAGCGACTGCATCCATGCCATACAAACCAAATTTAAGTCGGATGGCTATGTGCTGGATCCGCATACGGCCGTGGGATATCATGTGTTGAAACAATATGAGACACAGGATCATGCGCATCAAAGCGTGCTGTTGTCAACGGCAAGTCCGTATAAGTTTTCTAAGCATGTGTATCAGGCGCTGTTTCATGAAACAGACGAGGATGCATTTGCGGTAATGGAAAAATTGGAAAAACAAACGGGCATCTTAGCGCCAAAGGGTTTGAAAGAATTAAAAAATTTAGCGGTGCGTCATACACATGTGATTGAACCATCGCAAATGGAGGCTTTTGTGGAAAATCAAACGAAGGGGATCTTGTTATGATCGAAGTGAAGGTGCCGGCAACAAGCGCAAATGTTGGTCCCGGTTTTGACTGTATGGGAATTGCACTTGATTCGTATGCGGTGTTTCGCTTTGAAAAGCAAGAAAGATTGACAATAACCGGATGTGATCCAAAGTGGCAAAATGAACAGAATTTGGTGTATCAGGGATTTCAAAAGGTCATGACTCATTGCGGTAAAGTCTGTAATGGTTTGTCCATTGATATTGACGCAGCTGATATTCCACAGGCAAGAGGACTTGGCAGCAGTGCGGTTTGTATTGTGGCAGGCGCAGTCGCAGCAAATGCGTTTTTAAACAATCGTTTCAGCAAAGCGGAATTGTTGGATTTGTGTACAGAATTGGAAGGACATCCGGATAATGTGGCGCCGGCGATATATGGTGCATTGTGCGTATCGTTTTTACAGGATGGTCATGTGCATACGATGCGCTATCAGATGGATTCTGACTGGAAATTTTGTGCCATCATTCCTGATTATGAGATTTTAACGAAAAAAGCACGTGCAGTATTGCCAAATCAGCTTTCTTATCAAGATGCCATTTTTAATATCGGTCATTGTGCGGCATTGGCCAAAGCGTTGGAAATCGGTGATGCGGATATGGTCGCTGCGGCATGTGATGATCGCCTGCATCAGCCGTATCGAAAATCGCTGTTTCCACAGTATGAAGAGATTGATACATTGTGTCAGATTTATGAGATGTGTACGATGTATATCAGTGGTTCCGGTTCTACGATGATGGCGATATGTAAAGATCAAGCAAAGGGGAAGGCGCTTTTGGATGCGGTAAATCAGAAATTTCCAAATTGGAAGACGCTTCTATTATCAGCGGATATGCAGGGGGCCGTGGTAGAGGAGGTAGCGTAATGGGAAAGTACTATATCGTTGACAGCGACATTTTGCCGGAGATTTTGGATAAGGTTGTGAAGGCACGCGATTTGATTCAGCGTGGTGAGGTGCGGCAAATTTCTGAGGCTGTGAAACAGGTAGGTATCAGCCGTGGTACGTATTACAAATATAAGGATTATGTTTTTGTGCCTAGTGAGAAATTGAGCGCAAGAAAAGCCGTCATTTCGATGCGGCTGCATCATCGCTTTGGTATTTTGTCTTCTGTTTTGGATATGATGTCGCAGTTTAAGGCCAATATCATAACGATCAATCAGAGTATTCCGATTCATGATATGGCAAGCGCCGTGATTTCATTTGATTTGAGTCAAATGGATATTGCGGTAGAGGATTTGATCAATCGATTGGAGCGGATTGAGGGTGTTTCCAACGTGCGGTTGGAATTGGTGGAGTAATGATGAAGCAGCGATGGTTGCGCGCTTGTGCATATGTAGCGTCCGCCGGTTTGATTTTGGTGATTTTGATTAGTTGTATTGATTTTCAATGTTTTCGGCGTGGATTTTATGAACGTGAATTTGAAACATTACGTATCGGAGAAGATAACCATGTGAGTGATGCGGATTTGATGAAGGCCACCAATGCGCTTTTGGATTATATTCAGGGGAAACGTGATGATATTCAAGTGGAAATTGAATTGTATGAACTTCCCTTTGATGCATTTAACGAGCGTGAACGTGCCCATATGGTGGATGTGCGCGGTTTGTATCAATTTGCGATTGTTTTGCGCAGGATAGCGATTCTTTTGGCGCTGTGCTGCGGTGGTTTGGTAATCTACGTAAAAAAGAAGGAATGTTTTACGTTATTTGCGGCTGCTTATTTGCGTAGCAGTATTTGTTTTGTTTTCATTGTCGCTATACTTGCTCTTTGGGCAGCGATAGATTTTACTTCTTTATGGGAAATGTTTCATCGCTTGTTTTTTACCAATGATTTATGGTTATTGAATCCACGTACGGATTTTATGATTCGAATGTTTCCGGAGCCATTGTTTTTTCATATGGTTATGCGAATCGCAGTGTCTTTTTTAGCAGTGTTTTTAAGTCTGGGGGTAGGATCAATTTGGTATTTGAAAAAGCAGCACTTATTGGTGCAGACAATTTATGACATGAATTCTTTAAAAGGGGAAGAAAAGAAAGGAACGATAGAATGAAGAAGGTATGGCTGGCGAGTAAAAGTCCGCGCAGAAGGGATTTGTTAAAGCAGATGGGGATTCCTTTTTCAGTGGATTATGCGAATGTGGATGAGTCGTTGGATCAAAATCTTTTGGTGGGGGATGCGATTATGCGGTTGGCGTATGATAAAGCAAACGCTGTGTTTCATCGACATGAGGATGATATTGTGATTGGCGCAGATACGATTGTGTATTTCAATGGAAGTGTTTTAGGTAAACCAAAAGATGAATATGATGCTTATCATATGTTACAGTCATTATCCGGCAAGACGCATCAGGTGATGACAGGCGTCGCTATGATTTCCAAGGAGATGACCGAATGTTTTTATGAATTAAGTGAAGTTACATTCTATGATCTGCGTGATAAAGAGATTCAATGGTATGTGAATACAAAAGAGCCGCTTGATAAAGCAGGCGCATATGGTATTCAGGGAAAAGGTGCATTTTTGGTTGCAAAAATTGTTGGAGACTATTATAATATAGTAGGTCTTCCTCTAAGCAAAGTTGTTCGCAAATTAGAGAAGATGCAGAACAGCGCCGACATAGTATAATGGTAATACAGAGCAATGGTAATGCTCAGCTCGCAGTTCAATTCTGCGTGTCGGCACCATATGTCAAATTGAGCCCATAACAAAGGGCTTTTTATTATGCTTGTATTTTTGGTACCACCGATTATATCACCTTTTTACGGTATTGGTGTACCGTGGATTGTTTGTTGATAATTTGTGCTAATTGAATATAATATAAGTAAGCTAACTTGTGATGGATAAAGCTGGCCGGCTGTGCCGGTAAGACTTATGTCGAGATGCCTTTGCTCCTTGGGTTAGCTCATTTTTTTGCTTTCATAACCACATCTTTATCATCAGCGATTAAAGATATGACATAAGTTATAAGTTTTTCTGCGTACTTATAAGATTGGAAATTTCCCAATTCTATTTTTACACAATCATCATTATTGTCTTTAAATTTATATTTCTTGGCCAATGCATCAAAACAAGAAGGTGTAAAGATGCTTGGGTTAGGATTTTTTGTTGTTGGAATGGGTTTTCGTATAGGTGTAAAATCTATGTAGTTTGTTTTGATAATTCTATCTATCTCATTGACTATCTTATGATGCGTTAAAGGATGTGATTGGTTATAATCTACAGGTCGATCTACATATTGAATGTTCTGTTCTTTTGGATTGTTGGTAGCATAATAGGTAAAATCAGCGTTGGCCTTACTGTTTATTCTTACAAGATTAATTTCTACTTTTTGAGCGATTGATTCTTGTTTTCCTCTAATCAGTTCATTGGCCTTTTGGTTGAACATTTCACATATGCCTTCGCCATATTTAGAAAGCAGCTTTTGTGGTGTTGTAGTATTGTTATTTGAAAAAAGCGTTAGGAAATCTGCTTTAAGGTAATCACTAATTGCTATGTCAAAATAATCATAAAGTTTGTCTGCATACGATTTAACACAAAAAAGATAAAAATGGCGTATATATTATCTCAAATTCCGGTATGATGGAATGGGTTGCCTGATTCCTTGACTTTGACATTAAATTTGGCATAAAAGAATAGAAAAATCACAGAAAACAGAGGTAGGTTATTTTTTTACATTAGCGCTGTTCAGACAAGAGTAAATCAGAAATTGAAATAATAAATATGCCTATCTCTCATTACGAGGAGTAGGCTTATTTTTTTGTATTATTCTTTATGGTATAATTAAAAAGCCTTGTTACACCTCCGCCATTAACGGTGAAGGAGGTGAAAACTGATGCAGGACATATTATATACATTTATTTTTCCGATCGTAGTAGGTGTGATTTGCCATCTCATCTGCAAATGGCTTGATCGGAAGAGGTAACAAGGCAAGCATAGCCAGTGAATCCCGCCAGTTCACTGGTTTTCTTTATATTATGTAAAAAGTAGTCACCGCCATGACTACTTTTTTCTGATGCAAGCATTATATACATTTTGCCTGTCCATATTATATGCGAAACGAAAATAAATATCAAGACTGTGGCATAATTTTTGGCATAAAAAATTAGAAAAAACTTTGGAAAACAGTGGAAATCAGAGGAAAAATAAGGCTTAAAAAGGGGTATAATGAATTTTTTATAAATCTGCGTGTCGGCACTATTGGATAATCAAAGCCCATAAAAAAGGGCTTTTTTTGTGTCCGGCATAAACATGGAAAAGATTGGCTTCTGAATTTTTTTGAGATATTGTAGGTGCAGGCTGTCTGTCTATCCTTATGAACAAAATCTTGTTTTCCTTTCATTTTATTTTCAGTTGAATAGCGACTTTTTTTGTATTGTCATCGGATTAAATGATTTTTTGATAACGTCCTATCAAATTCAAATCCTTGTTTTTCTGATTTGCTTTCTGTGCTGTCACCACAACCACTCAATCCCAATATAACAGATCCCCTATAATAATATGAATCAATTTTTTCATTTTCGTATCCTCTTTCATAAGAGAATACAATACTGTCATAAAAATGTAAATGCTTACGGAAGAAAAATAATTGAAACTACTATAAATGCTTTGCGAAACCAAGCAATAATGTTATAATGATTGTGATGAATCAACCAAAGGAGTGAACAACACTATGGAAAAATTGACAATGAACGACTATGTAGATAAGCTGCAACAAAAAAAAGTGGAAGCCCACAATAAACAATGGCTTTACATCGAAGTAAATGCAAAAGATTTTTTGGAAGAATGTGAACCGGGGGTAAAAAACCAGAATACTTGTTGTAAAGGAATGCTGGAATCCATGCTGGAAGGCGATTACTTTATCGTTGAACCAAAAAACAAAAGCAAATGCGCCGGTACTTTAACCATTCGCTATTATGTGGATAATTTAAGTCCTGAGCGAAAGA
Organism: Erysipelotrichales bacterium; assembly: GCA_910576345.1. Lineage (GTDB taxonomy): Bacteria > Bacillota_I > Bacilli_A > Erysipelotrichales > Erysipelotrichaceae > C-19. Next base: position 59,514 of record CAJTIT010000012.1, on the reverse strand, counting down.
AATGGTCAGAAATAAATAACTAAGAAAGCTGTGCGAACCACAGTTTTTTTAATACATGAATGTTTGTTTGACACTTGGTTCTAAACGATGGATGTGTCAAAAGAATGTAGAAAATTCATAACATAAAAACATACGATTGCGAGCTAGTATTTATAATTCAGATATGTTACAATACATTTGGGAAGTGATTATTTGAAAAAAATTACAAGTTTTTGTATCAATCATGACATTTTAGAAAAAGGATTATATATTTCTCGCATAGATGGCGATATCGTTACATATGATCTACGCATGATGAAACCAAATGCCGGTGTATATTTGGAGAATGCAGGTCTGCATACCTTTGAACATCTGTTTGCGACCTATGTGAGAAACAGTGAATATTCTGATCAAATCATATATGCAGGACCAATGGGTTGTCGTACCGGTTTTTATTTTCTGACACGTGATACATTATCTAAAGAAACATGTATTCAGCTGATTCAGGATACATGTGCTTTTATCAAAGATTTCGAAGGTGAAATACCGGGCGCATCAAAGTCTAAGGAGTGCGGCAATTATCTTGATCATGATTTAAAACAGGCAAAAGCATACGGAAAAGCATTTCTGGAAGTGATTTGCGATTGGCAAGCGGAACAGCTAGCTTATCCATCTGATGAGGAGTGTTCAGAATGAAACGTTCATTTAATTCCAAAATATTTGCGGTTGCGCTGACACCGTTTTATCTGTATGTGCTGATTTTTGCATATGTATTTGTGCATTCTGAATATAATACAGACTTTTTTCAGTATTATCATCTATTACAGCTATTGGGACTGATCGTATCTGCGTTTTTCTTTTCTTATCGAAGTCGTTTGATCCAATGGCTAGGTCTGCTTATTTTTATTGCGCTGGGCGCATTGGGAATTTACAGCGGTTTATTGGTTGAACCGGTAAGCTGGTCACAGCTAATTGTTTCAGCGATGTTGATTGCGTTTGGATTTTCTTTATTTGAAGTTACGAAATATCGAGGAAGAAGTGAATGATGGATGCGATAGATGTTGTGTGTGCTGTGATCACAAATGATCAAGGCCAAGTGTTTATCGGAAAACGAAAATCGATGGTGTCAGATGGGATTTGGGAATTTCCCGGTGGAAAAGTAGAAAACAACGAAACAAAAGAACAGGCATTGATTCGAGAAATCCAAGAAGAATTAAATGTAGAAATTGTGATTGATGCGTTTTTGATGGATTTTATCGATTCTGCATTTGAACCACAGGTGCATGTGTTTGCTTTTCAAGCACATATCGTGAGTGGAACGATGGAGTTCCATGCACACAAAGAAGGAAAATGGATTCCTGTTTCCGATGTGTTCCGGTACAAATTTCAAGAAGCGGATCATTGTCTCTTATGCTTTTTACAAAGCTAAGGGATTTTTTTTGAAGATAGGCGCAGATTGTTTTATGAGAAGTGTTTCTGGTGAAACCTAGCAGCATCACAAAAAAAACAATCTTTTTAATTTTAAACGGCGCTACTGTTCGGGATCATCTTTCAAATACCAGTAAGGACTTCCATAAGATGAGACCGTGCCGCTGATGGGCTCGACGTTTCGCACTTCCATTTTATCGGAAGGCGCATACCATGGACCGTCTTTGTCAGGATAAAGCGTATCACAGATGGATTGAAACATTCGCTTGCTGGTTTCATAATAATTTTTATCTAAATTGCGGTTATCATCAAAACCTGTCCATAACACAATCGTTAATTGCGGATTAAAGCCCGCTACCCATGCATCCCAATCGGATGTTCCTGATTTTATAGCAAATGGCGACAAAGGCGCAAAACCAGCCATCGTTGGATAAGATGTGGTGCGGTTTTTTAAGTCATATGTCGCTGTCATTGCTTGGTTCAATATCAATGTGGTATCACGATCCAAAAGACGTTTATTTTCATCTTCATGTTCATAAACGGTTTCTTTTTGACCGTTGACAATTTTGCGGATAAAGGATGGTTTTTGATACAATCCTTCTGATGCGAATGTATTATAGATTTTGGATAATTCTAGTACGGACATATTGACCGTGCCAAGTGCTTCGCTTGGATTTTCTTGTGATTGTTCAATGTCAAAGTCAAGCAGTGCATGATGTAGCGTGGATGTTCCGAGAAATAAGTGCGTTTTGACCGCATAAATATTATCGGACATCGCAATCGCATTGATCATGGAAATTTCACGATAAGGATATTTATTTCCGTAATTCTGCGGTTCATAGGAGTCGTTTTGCACTTGAAAAGAAGTCGGTTGTGATATGAATCTAGTGGATGGTGTGAAACCTTGTTGCAAGGCGGTATAGTAAAGAAGCGGTTTGATGGTACTTGCTACTTGCCGTTGTGCATAAATTGCGCGGTTATATTGAGACTGCGTGTAATCTTTTCCACCTGTAATGGCGACAACATGGGAAGTGAACGGTTCAATCAGGATGCCGGCACATTCCAGTTCATCCTCATCGGACATGTTTTCTTTCACTGCGTTCATTAAGGCTGCTTGTTTGTTGGGATCGTAATTTGTATAGACATGCAGTTCCTGATCGGTATTCAAATCCGTATTTGATGTTAGCTCCTGTAATACTGCATCAATGTAAAATTCATCAATCGATTGATCCTCTTTCACATTCTCATGATCCACATAAACAAGTGTTTCTTGTTTTGCCTGCTCATATTCTGTATCATTGATCACATCGTTTTGATGCAGGATGGATAATATGAGTTTTTGTCGACGCAATGCATTGTCCTCGTGTAAATACGGAGAGTAAATGCCGGGACCGTTTGGTATTCCGATTAACATGGCGATTTGTGCTGTGCTGAGGTTTTCTAATGGCAGATCGAAGAAGTATTTGGCAGCGGATTTGATACCATACACACCATGACCAAAGTATAAAGTGTTCAAATAGCCTTCTAAAATCTCTTGTTTGGAGTATTGCATTTCTAAACGCGCCGCATAAAAGAATTCGTCGATTTTTCGATTGATGGTCTGTTCATTCGTTAGAAACAGGTTTTTGGCATATTGCTGGGTAATGGTAGATCCACCTTCCACAATGCCGCCATGCGATAAATTGGAGCCTAATGCTTTGGCGATACGGATAGGATCAAAACCGGCATGGTAATAAAATCGTTTGTCTTCCACGGCGACAAATGCATCTTGCACAAACTCTGGAATATCGTCAATGGAGGTCCATTCCATGTTTTTCTTAAAATTGGATTGATACAAAGTGTTGCCGTTTGTATCATATATGGTTATGCTTTTTTTAGCATCGTTGATTTTCAATTCATGAAATGAGGCATACACATAAATTGCCAAAAGAACGCTGAGCGTTAATAACAATATCGATAATAGGATACGTTTCCATCGTTTTTTCATAATATCACCCCATGCTTAGTATGGGCAGAAGGTTGTTGCTTAAACACTTCTTTCTAATAGAAAACATATGGATGCGGTGAAAAATTGAATGATAATGTTGCCATTGACAATCTTTGATCATCGCAAACATTTCCTAGGAAATATCAACCATATAACAAATGTATCATTCTAATAATGTTAGGTATAAAAAAACAAAGAAAAAGATAGTCAAACAACAATAAATTTAGTAAAATAATAACAGTAGTCGTTAGGAGTTGATAACATGGTAGACAATCAAGAAAAAACGAAACAGAAAAACGACAACGTATCCATGGATACAAAATCTGAATTAGAAGAAATGAAAAAGTGGGCAGATTCTCAAAAGACACGGAAACATGAAAAAAAAGAACCGGAAAAGAAAAAAGAAACACCGCTTTTTAATACAGTGAAACCAAGTCAAATCGATACGACAAAAACAAGAGCTTCCCAACATCAATCAGAAGAAAAGCCTGTGAAAAAGCATGCGGTAGAAAAACCAAAACAATTAGCTGCGCCCAAAAGCACACCGAAACCAAAACAGGAAACAGTAAAGAAACAAGAATCAAAGAAAAAAACGGAAACAGCGAAAAAACCGGAGAAAAAGAAGCAGCCTTCACAACCAAAAGTGTCAAATACCAATCGACAATCAAAGTTTTCAGATAAAAGAAAACCAAATTATCTTTTGATAGTGTCAATCATTATTGTAGCAGTACCTACATTGTTATTGCTGTATATTGTGATTGGATCACGAGAAAGTTCGGGAGCGCCGGTGGAAGGTAGCCGTTTTAAAAATGCTTTGGATCCAAAAATTACAGAGGAAGACTTAAATGCATTAAAATCAAGTTTGACATTTGAACAAGCAGAATCTGTGCAAATTCATTTGAAGTCAGCCACTTTAAGAGTGACCATAAATACAAAAGATGATTTAAGTCAAGAAGATATGCAAGCATTGTTGGCATCCGCATATGATAAGGTTGTGGAAAAACTTCCTGTAGAGACGTATTTCACCAATAAAAAAAGTGGAGACAGTGTGATGAAAATGTATGATTTGGAAGTGAGTGCGTACAATTTCATTCCTACAGAGGAAAAAAATGAAGGTATGATTCATATAAGTCGAACAAAAAACGCAGCTGCGGAAGAAGCAGTGGATGATGTGTTGACTTCACCAAAAGATGAGGAAAGCGCCGATGCGATTTTGCATCCGGATACAACGAAACAGCCAACTGAAGGAGAAGAAGGAGAAGGGCAGTAGCCCTTTTTCAAATATGCGTATGAAAAAGAATGATATCGTAACAGGAATTTGCGGCAGCTATACATATGACGGTCATGGTGTCGTGCGAGTGCAGGGTTTTCCTTTGTTTGTAAAAGGATTGATGTTGAAAGAAGAAGCAGAATTGATTGTGACCATGGTAAAAAAGACCTACGGTTATGCGAAAATCAAAACACTGCTTTGTCGACATCCGCAACGAATGGAACCGAAATGTTTGATTGCCGGAAAATGTGGTGGCTGCCAGCTTCAGCATATGTCGTATGCGCATCAGGCGATGTTTAAAAAGATGCAGGTAGAAGAAGCGATGAGCAGAATTGCGCAAATCGATGTGCCTGTAGAAGATGTGGCGATGATGCCCTCGCCCTATATGTATCGAAATAAGGCACAGATACCGATTGGCACGCAAAATCATCGAGTGGTGACCGGGTTTTATCGTATTCACAGCAATACAATCATTGATATGGATCGCTGTTTGATTCAAAGTGAACGCATCAATGAAGTTCTGACAGTGATGAAGTCGTTTTTAAAGCGTGTGCCGGATATTGAGAAGTATCGTCATTTGTTGATCAAGCATGCGTTTCATAGTGATGAATTGATGATCGTATGTATCGTGAAAACAAAACATTTGGACATGACAGAAGAATTGGTACACACTTTGACAAGTGAAGTCAAGAATGTGAAAAGTATTTTATTGAATGTCAACCGTAGAAACGATAATGTAATTTTGGGAGATGAAGAAATACTTTTATATGGACAAAACAGTATTGTCGATTCCATTCATGGATTGAAGTTTCATATCTCCATGAAGTCGTTTTATCAAGTCAATCCGATTCAAACAGAGGTGTTGTACCAAAAGGCATTGGAATTTGCGCAGTTGAGCGGAAAGGAAAATGTTGTGGATTTGTATTGCGGTGTTGGGACGATTTCCATGTTTTTGGCACAGCAAGCAAAGCATGTTTGCGGTGTAGAGATTGTAGCGCAGGCGATTGAGGATGCGAAACAAAATGCGGCGTTAAACGGAATAGAGAATATTGATTTTGTTTGTGCGGATGCGGCAGAGTACGCACAACAGATTGTCGATCGTCGTCAACAAGTGGATGTGGTGGTCATAGATCCGCCGCGAAAGGGATGCGATAAGAAAACGCTGGACAGTATCGTGAAGATGCGTCCAAAGCGTATTGTGTATGTATCTTGTAAAGTTTCTACATTGGCGAGGGATTTACGCATATTGTGTGATGCGGGATATGCATGTAAAAAAATACAGCCTGTGGATATGTTTCCAAATACGTATGGTGTTGAATGTGTGATTCTGATAGTGAGAAAATAAAAGTGCAAATAAGCCGATAACAACAGGCTTAAATGCACTTTTTTACTCGGCTGAATTTGACTGGGCAAAAATGAGTAGGAACTGATAGTAACAGTCAATTTAACGATTTAATAAGCGAAAAAGTAGTGTAAAGACAAAAAAATGTGCTGGAGATATGGCGATGTCCTCAGCGAAAAGAATTGCTCACTAGGATTATTGTATCTAATTTTGCTTAATTAAGTACCAGCAAGCCTTGTCACGTAATTCTTCGAAATATGCTAATAACTGAAAAATGAAATCATCATTGTTTTTTCATAAGCTACCTATTTAAAGTTATTATAATTGTTTTCAAAGGTATAAGCAAATCTAAATCAAAATGTTTACAATAGAATAATATAAATTAATAATTATCACTTTTAAGAAAATATAAACGTGTTCTGAAGTCTGTTTACTTAATTATATAGTTGAAATATTTTGACAGTAAGTAATTGATAGCTTTAAATGCGGTAATAATTTGCCATTTAAAGTCAAATCTTGCCTAAATATACTTTGATAGTCTTTTATATAGTATAATTCAATTATTATTCCATGCATGGCATGAATTCAATTGGAGATAAACCAACCATAGATAGTTTAACGTCAAGTGTAGCGCCCCATAAGTGGTTGATAGCGATGTCATGAGTGAAGAAATTTATGTGCATATGTTTTTCTTATATTCAAAGCCAATTTAGATGGAATTTTAGAACAAAATGGGTCTGTTACTTGTTTGTAGCTAAGGATTTTTGAAGAATATAATAAGGTATGAAACTGATGAAGTCATGCGCCTAGTACAAGTATTATAAGGATATATATGAGGAGGTAGAAACGGATGAATTTATTGCCCGATATGATAATTATTGACTTTTGTGAATGGCTTAAGCATTCTATTCGCTTAGAGCATAATGATTTGGATATCTTGGATCTAATGTTAAATGAACAATATGCTGGCGAATTGAAGGAATATGCGTCTCTTTTTTTACAGCAATATGAACCATCAATTAAAAGTATATTTCATCAATTTATTGAAAGTGAATATTTTGAGGAAAGTTTAGACAAATGTGCTGGGATCTTGAATAAATATTTTGATTTTCATTATAAATTTTGGCCTGATTATGAACTGATTCACTGTGTTTTTCATGAAGGACGTTTTGATAAAAGTTTTTGTCATTTCTATAAGGCAACATATGGCAATATGAAATGCATAAATAATGGCAACCGAGTGCGAAATGTGAGACCACAAGAATTGGCAGACTCATCTCGTTTTTTGTTTTCTCACGCAAATTCTATTCCTTGGATTCAAGAAGAAAAGCAATGGGTGTTGCATTTTATGAATCCTTTAGATTTAGATTTACATATTGAGTGCGATTTCTTGGAATGGCTTATTAAAACAAAAGGTGAACCCATAGATATTCGAAAAATGCCACTTAGTGTATTTAAAAAATTAGCAGAACAGTTTCAATTTGAATGTAATAAAAGTAACAAAGATAGAGAAAAACTCATAAGAACATTTAAACAAAAGGATTTAATAGTAGTTTCGGAGAAGTTACTAGCGATTTTGCCGATTAAAACAGCTAAACGCGCAAAAGATTTAGGTTATATCATTGAGAGATATCAGGATAAGAGTATACCATTCAAATGTTTTATTATGCCTCTTCAAGTAGATTCAAAGGAGTATAAGGACTTAATAGAAAATCATTGGGAAGATCTTCACTATTTGTCTGGAGATTATCTGGATATATATTATACTGAAGTTGATTATGGAAAATCTGGATATGAAATAATGAATAGAATGAATTTTATTCCAGACAAATTGAAGACAAAAGCCCCAGTCATTGTAATATGGGATACTGATTTAAGTAAAGCGCAAGGAATTGATATTAATAGATTGAATAATACAGATATATTTGAGGTGATTCGTGGTATCGTTAATTTAATTCAAAACAAATATGAGATAGATGAAATTGTAAAGGAGGCAAATCAAATGAGTAAAATGTTAAGAGAGGAGCATCGAGCTGTAAGTTACGCTACTACCAACAATACAGTCAATAACAGTGGCACAATAACAGGAAATGTTGCGGCTGTAAATTATGGTGCATTGTCTGCAAATATAGGGGATATTAATGTTAACGATTTAATGAAAGAAATTGAAGAGGCAAAAAAAATAATAAGGAGTTTTGAATACATTAGCGAAACACAGAGACAACGTCTTTCTGCCATTATGGATGAGACTAAATCGTCAGTGAAGTTGAAAATGGACGAGAAACGAGATGAAAGTAAAAAAAGTTTTACAGATGCAATTTGTTTTATGGGTAATGTTGGTGTAAAATTAATATCCGCTCTTTCTGGTCTCGCAAATCTTTTGAATTTTTTTGGAATTCCACCAGTAAAAGTATAGGGTGGGAAATCTAATTGAATTAAGTGAGAGGATAATTATTATTAATAGTTCAACAAATAACACAGTGAATAATTGTGGAACTATTATTGGTAATGTTACACCTGCTCAACATAACGAATGTACAATAAAGAAAACGATAAAATAAAAGTACTCCTAGTCGTTAACAAGGGCAAAACTCTGCCTATTAATAAGTAACATAAGATCAAAACTGGCTGTTAACTGATAAAAGTGCTATTTTATTAAATGTTTTAATAATAAAATGAAGATATCTTGATGATTCAAAATGTATCAAAATTTAATCAAATATTGTCAGAATATTTTTTTATTAAATATATATTATAATAAAACAAAAGGAGGTTATTATGTTTACCAGAAATAATTATGAGCTTATATATCCAATTATCGAGAATCATTTATGTGGAATAAAAAAAGACATGATTGATTTTGCAATTCTTGGAAGTTCATCTGGACATTATGGTTGGAAAGAGGTCAGATTTTGTGATTACGACTTGTGGATTTATTGTGAAAGCATAAGCAGTACGATAATGCTAAATATAAGGAGAATGATAGATGAAATAAATAAGACTTTTCAAAAAGAAAATATACTTTTGATTGCAGGTGCAGTAAATGGTCCGTATAAACCAGAAATTTGGGAATTAGGCAATCAAGATGTTTTGTTTTTGCATCTTTTGGTTGATGATAAAATAAGTTATGATAAAAGATCTATATTTACAAAATTGTGTTGGAGCAAATATAAAGCACATAATACAAATAATCTTCTAAAGAATCTTATGGACAAGGAGCCAACTTTTTATGATTTATTACATTCAAAATGTGGGATTTTGAATACAATCAAATCTTTACAATCTGGAATAATTGAGTATGATAGCCTTGACTTGATTACTGGAGAGAAAAAGATTTTGTCATATACAAGATATTCTGCTCAATATATTGAGTTCATTTTGCATTCAATTATGACTATTGCACGCAATAGAATGAGATTATTGAGGAAAAAAGAAGCTGACTATTTAGAGAATAAAGAATTCGCAAAATGGTATGGTAATATGTATAGTGAATCATTTATTCAAGATATAGTTCATTTAAAGTCAAATGTTTCGAATAATGGTTATCATTCTATAGAAAATGTTTCAATGTTAGAAGACGGAGCAATAAAATGGCTTCAAAAATTAAAAAATGAAATTGAGGTAATGGTATGAAAAAGAATAATTGGATAATACCCATTATATCTTATATTTTAGCAGCATTTTCATTTTTTTTCGGTAGTTTTGATCCGTTTTGGAATTTTCTTAATTTAACCGACGAATTAAGAATTCCATTAACTATAGGTACATCTATATTAATATTGCTTATTGGGCACTTTATAAATATAGTACAAATGGAAGCTGATTTTATCTCAGAGTTGAGTGCAGTAAAAAAATATATGGAAGAAATTCCTAATCTAAATAAATTACGTATACTCCCAAACGGGGATGAAGGCTTAAAGTATTTGTCTGAGAAAATTCAAATAGCTAGATTTGTTAGAAATACTCGTATTCCTGTAAATCAAAAGGTTGTATATCACACTTTATATGGTAAAAAGTATTATGAGGCAACTAAAAAGCTATTAAGAAACAAGAACACTATATATAAAGATCTAATTACAAATGGTAGTAGTGGATTAGCTAAAGAATTTTCTGATTTAAGTGAGAAGTATAATAGTAAATATAATTATAAGGAAATTTCAGAAAAAGGAAAAGGCTTTTTAAATTTTATTATAATAGAAGATAATTTTAATATTACTGAAGTAATATTTGGTTGGCCTGTATCAGAAACAAAAGGTTATGGAGAAAAATGTTTTATTTCACAAGATAATGATTTAATATCTTTATTTTCTAGTATATTTGAGGATTTGTGGAATGATAAATAAGGAGAAAATATATATGCATCCAAGGTGGTATTATAAACTATATGATGAATTATTCGGATGGAGTAGAGATTATAGTAAAGAAATAGAAATAATAGATAAGATTGTTTCGTTAAAAAATAAAATAATAGAAGAAATTGGTTCTGGCACTGGTAAGCACACCGAGGAGTTATTAAATAAGTCTCCTCTGATATTAAATGCTATTGATTATGATCGTCAAGCTATTGATTTGCTAAAAATAAAGTTCGCTCATTTGAGAAATCTCAATATTGTACTTGAAGATGGTTTTAAAAGAAATGAATTTGCAAATATTATAATCTGTCTTTATAGTATAATACAACAGACTGAAGAAGAATCAATTTTAATAAAAAGGGTTGAAAATCTTATTCATAGGATAGATGTATATGCTTGTGACGTTTTAATAGAAGTAATAGATACTGAACTGCATAATTCTAAAAAATATTGTTCTTACAATATATATGAGGATGGAGAAAATAGCATTAATTTGGAAAGCATAGAAACAGAATATGGTACTCTTTTGAGATACTATGGATCTATAAATAATCTAAATGTAGAGTACAAAGTACCTTTATGTAGATTTCCTTTCACTTTATTAGACAGTAAAACGAATATTAGTTACGACAGTATACCTCTATCGAAATCTAATAGAAAAAAATTACTTCATATATATAAAAAAAGATACTAAAATTTTAACCGGTACAAATATTTGAAGTTAAAAGTAAGGTTTCATATACTGATGATAATAAAGATTTTATTCGAAATGTAATTTAGGATTATGAGCTATTTAATATGAAAATAATGTTAGGAGAAAATATTGTGTTTTCTAATAAAAAAGGAGTTATAAATGTATTATTTCAAGGTGTTTGAACCATGAGTGCAACAAGCACTCAACATGGAAAATATTAATAAACTAATCAGGGTGATATTATATCAAAGCAGATATGATGTTGCTTTTTTTTGTATCTAAAAAGTGAGGTTTAAAAATGATACCAGAAGATGCAAGAACAGAAAGATATGAATTGATTGATTTAGATGGATATATATGCTTATTTACAGATATTCGTCTTGACAGATCCACAATACCTGAATCACTTTATTGTTACGATGTGCGTGATTCTGACTATTGTGATGGAACTTTCGCAGAAATAAAACCTTCTATAATGGTGAATTACTGGGGAACAATTATTTGTAAAAGCCCCTTGCCGCTAGATAATCTCCAATCTTACTATCCAAAGAATGGAGAAAACTATCTACCTGGCATTTATACTTTAGATGATTTTATGGAGATGACTCAAGAAGAGTTCGATGAAATCATATCAGAAAAGAATGAAATGCTGATGAGTATGCAATAATGAGCAGCCAAGTAACAGTTTGTAATCGCTGTTTATACAAGGTTTATCCATCTATACTTGATGAGTATGATTACCAATGTTTTGAACATGATGAAGATTTGTATAAATGTCAAATGTCCTATTGAAGACATTAAAGAAGTATACGATCGATACGATGCGTATATCATGAATAACTACGTGCATGATGATCCTGTAACCATGCTTATAACATTGCAAGAGTTTTATGAAACTTTATATGTTGGATTTGAATGTGTTCAAGAAAAACAAGAAATCCACGTTTTGTAACCTTTTATTACAAATCTAATACGAGAGGAGATGAAACAATTTATTGAATAGCTTAATATCATGGATTGGTGGCAAGAAACTGCTCAGAGATACCATTTATAAAAGATTCCCAATGAATTATGGAAGATACATAGAAGTATTCGGCGGTGGGGGCTGGGTGTTATTCGGAAAAGCACCTGAGAAAAATCTGGAAGTATACAATGATTTTAATAACAATCTAACAAATATGTTTCAGGTGGTACGAGATAAGCCATTAGCCTTTATCAAAGAACTAGGGTATTTACCTTTAAATGGTAGATACTTATTCCAATTATATAAAGAAATCATCAACAAAGAGCGTATTGATGAAAAAATCATAGACGAAGAAATGGTCAGAGTGAATGATTTCTTTACAGATTTACAACAAAAAGAGTTAGAGGAGCTGCTGAGTAAAAGCAAGGAGCAATACGATATAAAGCGTGCGGTTGTATTTTTCAAGCTAATACGATATTCTTATGCCAGTGGCTGTAAAGCATTTGGTGGTAATCCATGTGATGTAAGAAAAGTATTTGCACAAGTGTGGAGAATCAGTGAACGTTTAGCAAACACAGTGATAGAGAATAAAGATTTTGAGGCATTAATAGGTCAATATGATCGAGATGATGCCTTTTTTTATTGCGATCCACCGTATTATGATACGGAATCCTACTATGAAGCTGCATTCACTGAAGCAGATCATATAAGATTGAGAGATTGCCTTGCAAAAATTAAAGGGAAATTTCTATTATCATATAATGACTGTCCTTATATTAGAGATCTATATAAGGATTATTTTATTGAAGCAGTCGAAAGACAAAATAACATCGCTATGCGATATGATGGAGATTCCCAATTTCAAGAGCTGTTAATTTCTAATTATGATACTAAACAGCACAAAATACTTGGTACGCAATTCAGTTTGTTTACAGAAGGAGATTAAATGAAACGTAAAATATTTGAAGCAGTATTAGATGAATATGGAAGAATTGCTCTTCCTGTTAATGTATTACAAGAAATGGGATTGAAGATCGGGGATAGTCTTGAATTCAGCTACCCATGTGCAACAGAATCTATTGAGCAATGTTTGCGTATAGAAGGATACTATGCAGAAGAAGACATGGTGGGCGAAAGTTTATATGTGCCTTATGAAATTCTTAGGCGTTGCGGTTTGAATAATAAACCTATGCATATGTTTTGCTCAGACGAAAAAATGGTTATTGTTAGCAGCGATAAAGTTTGTGAAACAATTCCGAGATTAATTATGGATATATTTGCGAAATTTGAAATAACAAATGAGCAAGTTGCATCAGCAATTGCAGAAGCAATAGCCGATATTGAATAAAATTGAAAGAAGGTAAAAAAATGATAAAAAATATTTGGAAGAAAACTTTTGTGTTTATGTGTGCATGCTATGTTACTGCTGCATTGTCGATTCAGAAAGCGTATGCTGCAGGAGATGTAAGCGGTGTGATAGAAAATGCGTGGGGTTCGGCAGAAACCCAGATTAAAAATGTTGTGAATAATGTAGTGTTCCCAGTAATCGATCTAGTATTGGCAGTTTTCTTTTTTGTAAAATTGGGAACGGCTTATTTTGACTATCGGAAGCAAGGTCAATTCGAATGGGCAGCACCAGCAATTCTGTTCGCCTGCTTATGCTTTACATTGACTGCACCGAAGTTTATTTGGAATATCCTCTAAGGTTTGTAAAATGTTTGTTTTTGAATTTCTTGTTGACAAAATGCTGGAAGGAATTCTGAATTGGATATTCAAAAATATAATGAATGCATTATCGGAATTCTTTGGCATGATGGGCAATATGGGAGCGGAGCTGTTTAATAACGAATGGGTCGAAGCAATTGTATTGTTTTTTAATTATTTCGCATGGGCAATGTTTGCGGTAGGATTAGTTGTTGCAGTATTTGAATGTGCGATTGAATCTCAGAATGGCAGGGGCAGTATAAAAGATACTGCTCTCAATGCCATTAAAGGTTTCATGGCAACCAGCCTTATTACAATAGTACCAATAGAGTTGTACAAATTTTGTATTTCTTTACAGACAACATTATCAGGCGACATGACAGATTTGATCACAATGGGAGATATGTCTATCAATTCATTGGATATTTTAGTTGATCTTTCAATGGGGCTCGTGATAACTCTGGTAATGATTATTATGATTGGTTATGCAATTATTAAGGTGTTTTTTGCTAATTTAAAGCGTGGTGGAATTTTATTGACACAAATAGCAGTAGGGAGCCTTTATATGTTTAGTGTACCGAGAGGCTATACTGATGGATTTACTCAATGGGGAAAACAGACGATTGCAATATGCTTCACTGCTTTTTTACAAACGCTTATATTGTACATCGGACTGGGGGTTTTGCAATCGCAGCTATTGCTCGGTCTGGGATTGATGTTTTCTGCTACAGAAGTGCCTCGAATAGCACAGCAGTTTGGTTTGGAATCCTCAGCAAAAGGGAATCTGATGAGTTCAGTGTATGCAATGCAGTCTGCGGTTACCATTACAAAAACGATTAGGAGTTCAATTAAGTAAAGGAGTTGATGGTGTGAAAGAGTATATGTATCCCGATAATTTAAAAGGTAAGCCAATTTTATGGCTATGGTATTTACGAGATATTGGTATTCTGGGGGTGGGAGCAATAATCTCTGTGATTTTGATAACTACAACAAGTTTTTATTTGCCCTTAGCGTTTGTAGCAGTATATGGGTTTTTATCGATTCGTACAGATGATGTCTCTATATTGGACTTTATCATCTATGCGTGTAATTATTTTGTGTTTAAGCAACAGTATTTTGTCTGGGAAAAAGAGCCCTTGAAAGGAGATTAAAATAATGGAATATTTAGCGATTCATGAATGTAAAGACTTTCGGGTTCCGAGTGAGGATCCCGCTTATCATATCGAAGATACACCTGAAAACATAGCTGCTTTTATTGTTAAAAGTCCCATATTTAAAAATTATGCCTTTGTAACCTCAGAGAACAAAATCAAACTATTTTCAATGGGACAATTTCTGGATTTAGTGCTGGACGAGAATGATTTACAAACCTTGCAAGAAGCGATAATTCCAATGCAAATGGGAGAAGTACCGATTCCTGAAGTTGCTTATGTGAATACAGTGCAAAATGAATTAATACAGAGTATGTAGGAGGTAAGATGAATAAACAAAAGAATAAAAAGAGTAAATCAACAAGACAACTGATGAATATCAAGACTATTTCAGAGTTTAGTTTATACTGCTATAACAATGAAGAACTTGTCTTTTTTAAAGTGCTGCCGCCAAATCTATCAGTTATGTCTCCTGAAAGTATAGGCGCTAAGATATTTTCGATGACGAATGTGCTGAAAGGAATCGACGGTATTGAAATTCTCTGTTTGAATGGGAGAGATAATTTTGAAAATAATAAGATCTTTATTAAGCAAAGAATAAAAGAAGAAAAAAGTGAGAAGATACGCAAGCTCTTAGAAAGAGATCTTGTGCATTTAGACAAGATACAGATACAGACAGCAACAGCTCGAAATTTTTCTCTTATTATCAGAATTAAAGAAGAAAATCAATCTGAAATTTATCCCTTATTGCGCCGAATTGAAAAACTGTTGAAGCTGCAAGGCTTTGAGGTCAAGAAAGCAGATAAGGAAGAATTAAAAGAGCTATTAGCAATATTTTTCGAGCAAAATGTAACAACAGATAAATTCGAGGACATGGATGGAGAAAGGTGGTTGAACAATGATTAAGCTATTAAAGAAAAAAGAAAAGATTATTGATCCGATCGAAATAGCGGTACAAGACTTTTTGGATATGACCGCACCATCTGTATGCAGGTTTTACAGTGAATATTTCTTGTGCGGAAACACATACCGATCTGTATGGGCATTAAGAGAATACCCCACTGTCACTGAAGATCAAGCGCTACTATGCTATTTGGGCGAAAAAGACGGCATAACACTAAGAATTTACACAAGAATGGTTACACCTGTCGAGGAAAAGAAAATTATCGGTAATGCAACGAATAAGAACCGCTTGAAGCAAGGGAATACAAATGATCTTCAACAATCTATTGAAGCTCAAAGTAATCTGAATGATGTAATAGAGCTGGTGGCAAACATGCATCGATCAAAAGAACCGTTAATTCATTGTGCTGTGTTTATGGAATTGATGGCATACGATCTGGACGGCTTGAAGCTGTTACAGACAGAGGTGATGACTGAATTGGTACGTTCAAAATTGAATGTGGATCGTCTGGTTTTAAGACAAAAACAAGGATTTATTTCTTGTATGCCGTCAGGATATGATGCCTTTCGAGGACAATTTGAGCGTGTGCTGCCTGCAAGCAGTGTTGCCAATTTGTTTCCATTCACTTATTCGGGTAAAACAGATCCTAAAGGCTTCTTTTTGGGGTGCGATAAATATGGCAGCAACATTATTGTTGATTTTAATCGTCGAGCAAATGATAAAACCAATGCCAATATCTTAATTATCGGAAACTCAGGACAAGGAAAATCTTATTTGCTGAAGTTGATACTTTGTAATCAAAGAGAAGCAGGAAAGAATATCATCTGCTTAGATCCTGAACATGAATATATAGATCTAACTAAAAACTTAGATGGAACTTTTATTGACTTAATGTCTGGAAGATATATGATAAATGTATTAGAGCCAAAGCAATGGTCGATAGATGAAAACATCGAGGATGATGACGATGAAAGTGTTCCTGAAGCGTTTAAACAATCAACAATACTGTCTCAACATGTGTCTTTCTTGAAAGACTTTTTTAAATCTTATAAAGATCTTACTGTAGAACAGTTAGATACACTTGAGCTAATGATTATGGGGCTATATGAGGAATTTGGTATAACTGAGTCAACTGATATAATGTCACTGGAACATGATGAATTTCCTATTTTGGAAAACCTCTATGATTATATGGAAAACAAATTTCTCCATTTTGAAAACAACACAAAGTGCTTATATACAGAAAAAACATTGCGAGAATTGTGTCTCGCTTTGAACTCACTTTGTATAGGGGCAGACAGTAAATTCTTTAACGGTCATACCAATATCAAACAGGCAGAATTTGTTACTTTCGGAGTAAAAGGATTGTTACAAGCGAATGATAGCATTCGAAATGCAATGCTATTCAATATTTTATCGTATATGAGTAATGAATTACTTACGAAAGGTAATACGGTTGCTTCCATAGATGAATTATATTTGTTTTTAACCAATTTGGTGGCAGTGCAGTATATCAGGAATTTCATGAAGCGTGTTCGTAAAAAAGAAAGTTCTGTACTGTTAGCTACACAAAACTTGGAAGATTTTAATGTGGAAGGAATTAGAGAATTGACCAAACCATTGTTTTCTATACCGACACATGCATTTTTGTTTAATGCAGGAAATACTGACAGTAAATATTATATCGATGCCTTACAGTTGGAAGAAAGCGAATTTGAACTGATTCGTTATCCTCAAAGAGGTTGTTGTTTATATAAATGCGGAAATGAACGATATAATCTGGTAGTTCAGGCACAAGACTATAAACATGAGTTATTTGGTGATGCTGGTGGCAGATAGTTGTGGATCTTAGAGAACAAAGGTTTGGAATTGAAATTGAATTTACTGGTATTACAAGGAAGAAAGCAGCCCAAGTCTTAGCAGATTATTTTGGCACTGCTTATGAATTTGTTGGCGGTGTCTATGATAAATATGAGGTTAAAGACGATAAAAATCGTAAATGGAAAATCATGAGTGATGGTAGTATTACATGCGAAAAAAAATTAAATGGACGCATAATTACAGCGCCGCAAACATATAGTGTTGAATTTGTTTCTCCCATTTGTAAATATGAAGACATCCCTAAAATTCAAGAAATGGTTCGTTCTTTTAGAGAAAAAGGTGCTTTAGTCAATAGTAGCTGTGGAATACATGTTCATATCGATGCCAGTAAACATGATGTTCGCTCCTTAAGAAATATTGTGAATATTATGGCGGCTAAAGAAGATATCTTTTATAAAGCATTGGATATAAAGAGTGCGAGAGAAAGTTATTGCAAGAAAGTAGATAAGAGCTTTCTTGAGAAGCTCAATAAAAAAATTCCCAGGACAAAAGAACAGATATCAAATTTATGGTATAACGGTACCAGCAGAGGTCATTATCATTACGATGAAACACGATACCATGCATTGAACTTGCATAGCGTGTTTCAAAAGGGAACAGTCGAATTTAGAATGTTTAATAGTACACTTCATGCGGGTAAGGTTAAGACCTATATACAATTTTCTTTAGCGATATCAGCTCAAGCAATTAATCAACATAAAGCAAGTGCGATAAAAACGATTACAGAAAATGAAAAATATACATTTCGTACTTGGCTGTTACGGCTTGGAATGATAGGAGATGAATTTGCAACTGCAAGAAAGTTTTTATTAGAGAATTTAGATGGTTGTATCGCATGGAGAGATCCGTCCCAATTGGAAGCTCAAAAAGAACGGATGCGCCAAAGCGAGGCGCAGAATGAAGTGATCGCAGAAAATTCAGAAGAAATACAAGAACAGGAACTTACTATGAATATGTGAAGGAGAGATAAAATGAGTAAATATTATATAGCATATGGAAGTAACATGAATTTAAAACAAATGGCAGAGCGATGTCCAACTGCGGAGCGTATCGGCATAGGAAAAGTAAAAAACTATGAGTTACAATTTAAAGGTTCTGAATATAACGCTTTTGCGACCATATCGGAAAAATCAGACCAAGAAGTAGATGTTTTATTGTGGAAGGTTCAAGCAAGAGATGAGGCAGCATTGGATTGTTATGAAGGTTATCCTACTTTCTATGGAAAACAAGACTTTGATGTAGAACTTGAAGACGGAACTGTGGTGCAAGGAATGGCATATGTTATGGATCCAAGACATAAATTCGGTTATCCAAGTTTACAGTATTTTAGAACAATTGAAGAAGGATACATGGAGAATGGCATAGATATTTCGCCATTAATTCAGGCGTTGGAGAATAATCAGGAGTATATTTATAAACAAGATGAACTATTGTTAAAACAGGAAATGTAAATGAGTTTTGCAGGTATATTAAAAGCAGTGAAGGCAGCTAAGCTGCTTTTGAAAAAAGATAACAGAAAGATGATTGGGAAGTTTATGGGAATCATTCTTTCTCCTTTTTTATTAGTAGTGTGCTTATTAACTTGTATGGGTGATGCTACTACTCAACACAATCAAGCTGTTATTAATACATTGTTTGAAGATAGAGCGATACCAGAATCTTTGCCATTAGAATTTCGCGAATACTTAGTAGTGATGCAAGGATATTTTAGAAAATTGGATGGTCAGATAAATGAGATACAAGCGCATGTTAAAGAAGGGGTGCTGGATCCAGTTCAAGTAAAAGCATTATTTTTTTCGATCTATGTGAATGAAGCTGAGTTAAATCTGAAAGAGGAACAATTAAAAACGTTCGTGTTGTGTTTTACGAAGGATATTTCAAAGGAAAATATCCAAAACAGCAATTCGGAAGATGATGATACTGAAAATATAGATGAAAAACGTACACTAATAGTACTCTCTGATATCAATTCTATTAAAGTTAATGTGCAAACCAATATGGAAATTGCGATTTCAGAAGAAACAATAGAAAATTACAGAACAATAGCAGCTTATGTGAATCCCGGCTTGAATGCCAAAACAGATGGTGATGGCGTTTCTGTTAGTGTTCAACTACAAAAGATTATCGATGAATCGGGCAAAAAGATTTATGTCGGCGGTACTATGAGATCCCCGTTCGTTGATGATTGGAGAGAAAAAGTAACATCAGAATTCGGTCACAGAGATGAAATTGTATTACCTGACGGAACAGTGACTGCCAGCGCACATACAGGCTTAGACATGGGGGCAGTGAAAGGAACGGCGATAGTTGCTATCAACGATGGTGAAGTTGTGTATGTAAGAAATCATCAAAAAGGTTTCGGCTTACATTTAGTCATAGATCATGGTGGCGGAAAGCTCAGTATTTACGCCCATACGTCAAAGATCATTGTAAAAGAAGGCGATAAAGTTAAGAGAGGTCAGAAAATAGCTGAGGTTGGCTCTACTGGTTATAGTACAGGAAACCACCTACATTTGGAGATTTGGGATAATGGAAAATGCCAAAATCCAAGGAGCTACCTGGAATAACAAAGTTCATAATAAATATATACTCAAAGAATTCAGTGTGTACTTGATTAAGGTTATTCATGCGGAAAATCAGGATGCTGTGCAGTATGCAAGATGGTAGATGCTGATGCCTGATTCAAATAGGAGAAACGATTAAAGGAGACTAAAATGAAAAAAGAAATAATTCAAATAAAATATAGTACAGAGCGTTTGAGAGCAATTAGATCACAAATGCTGAAAAAAGGAATAAGCCTTGAAAGTGAATTGAATGAAATAATTGATTCTGTTTATAAAAAATATGTTAAAGCAGAGGTTCGTGAATTCATTGAAGAAGCTGAAGGAATGCAGCTAAAAAAGAATAAAAACAATTGAGAGCTTTTGTGATATAATAGAATCACATGGAAGGAGCTGATAGAAATGATCGTTACAATTGAATCTATTCAATTTTTAAAAGACACTCCTAATTCAGCGTATCAATCCATTAAAACAGAGTTTTTATATCACTCTAATAAACTGGAAGGCAGCACGTTTACAAGAGAAAATCTTGAAAAATATTTGAATGAGCAGATCGTAGAAGGCTCGCATAAAATCGATGATATATTAGAAACAACCAATTCCACCAAGCTGTTTGATTTTGTGGTAGATACACTAAATGAACCTTTATCGAAGCGTTTGATTTTAGAATTTCATCAAATGCTGAAAGATAAAACCATAGATCATGAGCGAGGCTTCGCAGGCTGTTGGAAACGAATTCCGAATCAAATTTCAGGTATTGATTTAAAGCTGGCGCAGCCTTATGAAGTGGATCTATACATCGAGGAATTATTAAAGGAATGGGAACATTCAGCTAAAGATATAGATGCTGTAATGAGATTTCATGCACAATTTGAAAACATACATCCTTTTCAAGACGGCAATGGCAGAGTTGGGCGTTTTATTATGCTGAAGCAATGCATTGAAAATGAAATTGATTTAATTATGATCGATGATATGTATTCGAAAGAGTATAAACAAGCATTATATCAAGCGCAAAAGCATCAGAATTTTAATGAATTAAAAAATATCTTTACCATATGTCAACAGCGCTTGGAAGAAAAGCTTGAGTTCTTAAAAGAAACACTTGCCTATATGCAAGAACATCCTTTGGATATGGATCAAAATCAAACAATGTGAATATTTAATGAAGGGATGTGTAAGAATGTACAGTCGCAAAGAAAACGTGTTCATCGCCAAAAAGATGCTTTCGGAAATGATTTATAACAGTGCTTATGTAGAAGGATGTAATGTAACGTTTCCTCAAACACAGGCGATCTTGGACGGTATGGTTGTCAACAATGTAAAGATGGATGATATTCAAACAGTGATAAATTTGCGTGATGCGTGGCGTTTTGTTTTAGGACATTTAGATGATGAAATAGACTTGGACTTTATATGCAAGGTCAATGATCATATATCAAGAAACGAGTCGCTGGACTGGGGCGTACTGCGTTATGGTAATGTAGGTGTAAGCGGTACTGACTATCGCCCTGCAATACCTGACAAGGCAGATGTAATAACGGAATTAACCAAGTTAAGTAATATCAACGATCCATTGGAGTATGCAAGTGAATACTTTTGTTGGGCAACAAGGGCGCAGTTGTTTTGGGATGGTAATAAACGAACATCCACGCTTGTTGCGAATGCAATATTAATTAAACATGGCGCTGGTGTCTTCACAATTGATGAAAAAACAGCAAATGAGTTTAATGAGAGATTGCTTCATTTATACAATACCGATGAGAAAGAATCGCTAAAGGATTACATTAGGAGCCAAGTGCAAAGCATGTCGGCTAAATTTTCGTTTCATCAAGTAGATCTTCAAAGCCAAGAACCACAACAGAGTATGTAGATAAAATCAGAATACGCAAATCAATAATTGAATCAAAGAAACAGGTATAGGCAAATTTGCTGTACCTTTTTCTTTATGTCATCAAAAAATCAGCGTGTGAGCGATTTGTGAAGGATGTGTGAGGTTTTATCAAGAAACTGGCATAAATATACCATAGTGGTAAATAAGGGCGAACTGAGGACGATTGTGAAGTTATTGAAAAATGGCTGATAGAGAAACTTATGAAAGAATTATTTTATCATCAGCGATGTGAAATGTGCAGGTTAAAGGCGGAGGGGTCATATACCCCTCCGACCGATCTGACAACTGTCGGCAGAGCCGACAGTTAAAGGCTTTTTGAACACTGATAAAAAAAATAAATGTGGTGCCACATTATCATATGTGGTGTAGGAAAGGGTGTCTTATTTAGTTACAGACGAAGTTTGCACCCAATTTAAAAGCAGGTACGGATAATAAATAAAGATGTCAAAAGTGGAAAAGAGGAAATAAATGGCAAGTACAGAAAGAGATAGAATTGCTCTTAGGATCGAGCGAAAGCAAAGAGAACGATTAGACGGATATGTGAAGATAGCTGATTCTAAAAATCGTAATCAGTTTATATTGGATGCAATCGAATTTTATGGCGGATATATTACTTCAGAAAAGAATAAGTTTTTACCTAATGCAATTGCCTCATCCATGGTTGGAATTATTGATAATAGCGAGGATCGCATTTCAAGAATCATATTCAAAAACACTGTAGAGTTAGCGATAGTGATGAATATTCTGGCAGCGGTGGCTGAAATCGATGATGAAAAATTGAGAAGTCTTCGTGCGAAATGTATCAAGGATGTGAAAGGTACGATAGGTCAAATAAATTTTGATGATATCTATCGCTATCAAAGAAAAAGGTAGCAGTTTCTTTTGAGCTTCATATCAATAGAGAGGAATTAAGAATCGATAGCTGAATCATGTAATATATGCCTAAAATTATTGTTAAATGCGGATACTTAAAAGGTAGAACACATCGTGAGTATTATACAAAATATATGGCAACAAGGGAAGGCGTAGAGAAGCTTACAACTTCCTATGGTCAAGCGGAATCAACTGCGAAACAAAAGGAAATGATAAAAGCGATGCTACAGGATTTTCCTGATGCAAAAAAACTATTTGAGTATGATGATTATATACAAAATCCTACAAGAGAGAATGCCAGCGAATTGATAACCGCAATCATTGAATACAACATGAATGAAATCGCTACTAAAGAAAACTATGTTGATTATATTGCAAACCGACCAAGGGTAGAAAAACTGGGAAGTCATGGTTTATTTTCAGATACAGACGATAGTATAGAACTTAATCAGGTAGCTACTGATGTAGGGAACCATCAAGGAAATGTTTGGACGTATATCATTTCAATCAAACGAGAGGATGCACAACGACTTGGTTACGATTACGCAAGTGCTTGGAAAAACTTGTGCCGAGCTAAAAGAAATGAGTTAGCAAAGGCAATGCAAATCGATCCCAATAATTTGAAGTGGTATGCAGCCTTCCATAATGAAGGACATCATCCCCATATTCATATGATCGTCTATGCAGCTGATGCTCATCAAGGATATCTGAATAAA
This sequence comes from Erysipelotrichales bacterium, assembly GCA_910576345.1. Lineage (GTDB taxonomy): Bacteria > Bacillota_I > Bacilli_A > Erysipelotrichales > Erysipelotrichaceae > C-19. The sequence continues at coordinate 35,814 of CAJTIT010000012.1, read as the reverse complement.
AAAGGTATCTACGATGTTAGAAAGCATTATGCAAATACAATTTTTAAACAAGATTTGTATCATGTATTTGAAGAACAGACGAAAATAAGAAATGAAATAAAAAGTATCAGTAAAGATCGGATTGAAATGCTTTGTAACTCGCTTGATAAGCCTTCAGAATGTGATGAGAATATCATACAAGCGATACAGGATTTATATTATGCCATTGAAGATCACAAAGGAAAATTAGTATACGGATTTTTAAAAGCTGAAACTAAAAAAAAGGTAGATGATATTATATCGATTTTGGAAAGGGATAACCGAATTAAAGAGCTCTATGAAACTTGGTATGGTTTAAAAGAGGATATTTTACTTACATATAAAGATAAACTGGACATAAGGATGCCATTATGCAAGCAAAAGGAATTCAGCAGTATCAAAAATTTTATTTTGCAGGAAGTGAAGCGTTTGGACAGTGTGAAGAACGAGATAAAAGAAATAGCGATTCAATTCAATCAAGCAAGTAATATTGAGATTCCAGTATCCGATGAAGGGATTCCGCCAACAGACGAAGAATCCATAGACTATTTTAATATCGACGAAGAGTACAAAATGGAATGGAGTAAACGATATAAAAGAGCCATGAACTGTCTTTACGGATCTAAAAAAGATGAAAAAACTGCGATTGCTTTATTGGAAGATGAAGCAAGGAATTGTAATGTGTTAGCCTTATCAGAATTGGGAAAAATATATCAGCGTGGTATTGGTGTAGAAAAAGATGAAAAAAAATCCCATATGTATTACAGCGATGCGTTGGAAGGCTTTTGTTGTCTAAGTGATTCAGAAACTCATAAAACTGATTATTTGAATTATCGAATAGGAAAATGTTATTTATATGGTCTTGGTACACAGCAAGATCATACTCAGGCGATGAAGTTTTTTAAAGAAGCTCAAGACAATAAGTATGCGTTATATTTATTGGGAATGATGGCAAAAAGAGGATTAGGAATGGAATCAAATAATACCGCAGCATTTGAATATTTTTATGATGCTGCTATGAAGGGGAATTGCTACGCCCAATATGAAGCAGCGATTGCTTTCGAGCAAGGGACTGGTATAGATAAAAACGAAGAAAAAGCTGAAAAATTCTATAAAAAAGCATTTAAAGGCTTTGAAAAAATGGAGCAGCAAAGCAATGATGATAATTTGCAGTATCGTTTGGGAAGGATGTGTTATGAAGGAAAAGGTGTATCAAAAGATATTGACTTAGCCATATCTTATTTAAAACAATCTGCAGTGATGAAAAACGAGCATGCTCTGATATTATTGTCAAAGATATGGATAAATGAACATTATCATGATCAAGCAGAAACAGCAGAGAAAATTCTTGTAGAACTTGCAGAAAAAGGAAATCAGACAGCTATGCTCATGCTGGGGAAAGCATATTTACAAGGTGACTATTTTGAGAAAGATATTGCGCGGAGTATTGAATATCTAAGCAAAAGCGAAAATGTATATGCTGATTATATGCTGTATCAAGCATACAAAGAATTACAACCGCCCAATATGAATAAAGCGTTGTTTTACTTAAAGCGATGCGCTGAAAATAAAAATCAGATTGCACAGTTTCTCTATGGAAAATACTATCTAGAAGGAGAGGTAGTAGAGAAAAATATCAATGAGGCAGTGTATTGGTTAAAACAGTCTGCCGATCAAAACAATATGTTTGCTCAATATCTACTGGGCAAACTTTTTTTATTCGGTAAAGAGATTGAGCAAGATAAGCAGCAGGCAATGTACTATTTGGAAAAATCAGCACTTCAAGGTAATGAATATGCTCAATATCTGCTGGATTATGTGAACACAATATACGAGCCAAAAATTGATTTAATGTTGGTATCTTGTCGCTTTTTTCATCATCTCAGTCGTATATTCCAAGAACAAATGTTACCTGATAAGAAGAATCCGCTTATCGGAACAGATCGTAAGCTGAAAAAGAAATTACTGGAAAAGCGAATGGCATTGGGTCATAAGAAAAATGATCAAACGATGAATTACAACATATAAAGTAAAGGAGATTATATGGGAAATTATATTAAATATACAAAGGAACAATTAGAACAAGCCAATAAAGTAGATCTGGCTGAGTTTTTAAAACAGCAGGGAGAAGCTTTGGAGAAGTCAGGGAAAGAAGTGAGGTGGTTAAAAAACAGCAGTGTGACGATCAGAGGGAATCGCTGGTTTCAACATAAATATCAAGAAGGTGGTTATCCTATCCGTTTCTTACAAAAGTTTTATAATTATACCTTTCAAGAAGCTGTAAATACATTGTTGGAAGGATCGCCAACACTATATGAAGGTGTTTCCGAGGCGAACAATTATGAGTTTCATGCTCCAGAGAAAAGTATGTCAATGAAACGCTTATATGGCTATTTATTAAACCAGAGATGCATTGATTATGATGTATTAAGAGCGTTTATACAAAAAGGATTGATTTACGAAAGTGGCAAATATCATAATGTAGTTTTTGCAGGAATGGATGAGAATGGAGAAATAAGGCATGCACATAAACGAGCAACCTATGGAAATTATCGTTGCAATGAATTAGGTTCAGATCCTCAGTATAGTTTTCATTGGACAGGAACATCAAATGAAATCAAAGTCTTTGAAGCGCCGATAGATTTATTGTCTTACATTTCATTACATAAAGATAATTGGCAATCCAGCCATTATGTTGCGCTGAATGGTGTTTCGATTCAAGCATTAATGTATCAAATTAGTCAACATTCCAATCTTAATGAAATCACACTGTGTTTAGACCATGATATAGCAGGAGATCTTGCAATGTCACGAATCCGACAAGCTCTGGAAGATTTCAATATGGAACTTAAGATTAGTAAAGAACTATCACAAAACAAAGACTGGAATGAGGATCTAAAAGAAAAAATTACAGGTGAGATCGGACAAGAGGGTATCGATAATCCGATGAAAAAGATGTACTGCAGCATTTTAACAATGATCAATGATAATCTTATATTGCCCGAACATCCTTCCAGCATGAAAGCTATCATGGATCAATACATGGAATTTTTTCCGATTTTGAATGATCCTTCAAGAAATAATAACCAAAAGCTATATGAGTGTCTCACTGAATTAAGTATGAAAGCAATGGATTATTATCAACAAATCACTCAAACAGGTAATGAGTTAATTGAGGAAATGATGAAAGGTTATTATTCGCATGAGGACAGAGGGAGCATTGCCAAAAGAATAGAGCAGCTAAAAGATGCAATCCATGAGTTAAAGCAAGTATATGTAAAAAAGCTACCGCATAAAGAATTGATGTTACAGAAAAAACTATTAAGTGTTGCTAATAAAAGTATGTTGCTTTATGCGAATTATTTACTAAGTGATTGCTTGCAATATATAAAAGAGGGAATGAATCTTGAGCAAATTGATAAGCCTAAATGTCCGTTGCTTAATGCTGATGGAAATATATTTAATTTAATCATGTTAGCAGAAAAATCTTTAATTGCTATTGGCGATGAGAATAGTGTATGCGAAATGAAAGAACGGATCATGAGTTCTGAAAGCTATGGAGAAGCTATTGACATCCTAACTGATTACGTAATTCCTGTAACTTCTCATGAAATCAACGAAAAGGTATTTAGTGAACTTCAACAGTTAAAAGCTCATATGGACGAAGCAGGATTGTTAAATGAGTATAAAATTCAATCACTGAAAGTTATGAATCAATCAAAATCAGTTGAGGATGCTTTAGAAATGATTAAACGAATAAACACTGAATTTAATTTCAGTGAGCAAATAACAATGGTTGGTTAAGGAAAGAGAGGAATAAATTATTGGAACAATTATTATTATTCGTAGTAATTGGTGGCGGAATGATTGCTATGCTGGCACTCATTCAATATGTTTCACATAGCTATGATTTGAACGGTATTAAGTCTAAAACAGTCGGAGATGGGCAATATGGTACAGCGTATTTTGCAACAAAAAAGGAAATTTTAGGAGCATATCATTGTGTACGATATAAACCAAAAGAGTGGCGAGAAGGAAAAAATCTCCCTAAGATACAAGGTTTGATCGTGGGAAGTGTCGGTAATAAAAGAAAACTCAGAGCATATGTGGATGATGACGACATCCATTGTCTTATGATCGGAGCTGCAGGGGTAGGGAAAACCTCATTTTTTCTATATCCTAATTTAGAATATACCTGTGCTTCAGGAATGAGTTTTTTAGCAACCGATACCAAAGGTGATCTTTATCGCAATTACGGAACGATTGCAGAAAAATACTATGGTTATCATGTAGCCGTTATCGATTTAAGAAATCCAACTAAGTCACATGGGAATAATATGCTTCATTTGGTTAATAAATACATGGATATGTATTTAGACGACAATACTGATGTGAGATCAAAGGCAAAAGCAGAAAAGTATGCGAAGATAATAGCAAAGACAATTATCTTCAGCGGGGAACAAGATGCATCCAGCTATGGACAAAATGCTTTTTTCTATGATTGTGCAGAAGGACTGCTGACTGCAGTGATTTTGTTAGTATCTGAATTTTGTGATCCGTTGGAACGTCATATCATTTCAGTATTTAAGCTGGTTCAGGATCTTTTAGCACCTTCGAAAGTAAAAGGGATGAATCAGTTTAAATTATTGTTAGACAGGCTGCCTGAAAGCCATAAGGCACGTTGGTTTGCTGGCGCAGCTTTGAACACATCGGAGCAATCAATGCAATCCGTTTTATCAACAGCACTTTCACGACTAAATGCTTTTTTAGATTCAGAGCTTGAACAAATACTGTGCTTTGACAGTGTGATTGATGCAGAAAGATTTTGCAGTGAAAAAACTGCTATCTTTTTGTGTATGCCTGAGGAAGATAATACAAAGCATTTTTTGATATCTTTAATAGTTGAACAATTCTATAGAGAAATACTGGTTGTGGCTGATGAAACAGACGGAAGATTGAATAATAGAGTTATGATGTTTTTAGATGAATATGGTACGTTACCCAAAATAAATTCAGCGGAAATGATGTTCAGTGCGTCAAGATCAAGGCGTGTCACACTTGTGCCGATGATTCAATCGATTGCCCAGTTACAAAAGAATTACGGTAAAGAGGGAGCAGATATTATTATCGATAACTGTCAAGACTCATTATTCAGCGGCTTTGCACCAACAAGTGAAACGGCTAAGATATTATCAGAGGCGCTGGGGCAAAGGACTGTGCTTTCTGGCTCTATTACTAAGGGGAAAAATGACCCCTCACAATCGTTACAAATGATTGGGCGCCCGCTTATGACACCAGATGAATTAAAATCTTTGAAAAAGGGCTGCTTTATAGTCACTAAGACAGGGGTTTCACCGATGCAAACAAGATTGCAATTATTTACGAAATGGGGAATCACATTTGATGAGCCATATCGAATTCCAGAACAAGTTACAAGGAAGGTACGATATGCCGATAAAGATAAACTACTGGATCGTATCAATTTGCTGTTTCATCAAGATGATGAAGAAACTCCGATACAAGTCAACATTAAGGATGGAGTAAAAGTTATCATATAATGGAATATCTTAATTGTATTTATGCATCAGGGATTAGGTTAAGAGCTAAACTGGTCTACTATTATTTGAGAGGGCGATGTGACAAAGAGGGGAAATGTTTCCCTTCTGTTAAAACGATAGCGAGAGACTTGGATGTTTCTGAAAGCACAGTAAGACGAGCTTTACGAGAATTGGAGAGTAAAGGTTATTTAAAAAAAGAACAGCGCTATCGAAAAAATAATGGCAATACCAGTAATATGTATTTTTTAAAATAATGGCAGGATTTTCTCATACAAATTCGCTGAAAGGGGGATCCTGTCATTCCTGCTACCCCAAGAATTATTCAATCTAAGAAAATTATAATTACAGAGAGGAATACTGGGTATTATAAAACCCTCAGAGTAACTTATATACTCTGAGGGTTCATATTTTAAAAGTTTATTTCTTCTGTTTTTTTATCATCTCTAGTGAATCCAGCATAAATGAATAGCTCAAAGAAAAACCATATTTAAAGTATTCTAGACATTCGATGTCCTCTAATTTACATTTGATATCAAGTAAATCATCAAAAATGCGTTTACAGTTTTTATCCAAAGCAGAATAAAGATGTTCATACATTGCATAATACTGATCAACAGTTTCTTTGTATTTGGGATTGTTCAGAAAATTTTCGTTATTAGGTATAATTTTCCCTTCGTAAAGATCATCAAGTAAAATAGTCATATATAGTTCCTCCTAGTCCTGTGTAGTCTAACATGATTGAAAAATATATTCAAATAGTTGTTTAACATATTTTTATAATTTTAATTTTACTCATAAGAAAGATATTTAATCTTAGTGAAATAATTTGTAGTCCATTCGAAAACATGCTTATATTGCGGATATTCCTCAAAAACGGCATATATTTTGTGGCCAGGAAATTTTATACTAATTATAACCAATAAATAGAAAATGAGGTGTTGTTATGAGTGTTGGTAAGGTTATTTTTGATTATAATGCGTTAGGTGGTATTTTACGAGATTATCGTAAAAGGAAGGGTTATACTCAAGCACAAGTTACTGAAGCACTTCATTTCCCCAGCAAAAGACTAGGAGAGCTAGAGAACGGTAAGAAGCAAATATATGTTCACGAGCTTGTTGACTTAATAAATTTCTACGAGATAGACATTTATGAATTATTTTATCCTTGGGTCGGATCAACTATTTTGGTTAAGAAAAGGCGTATTGAGGAAGAAATAAAAACCTTGCCTGATGGTTTAGCCCTTATTGTGAATCACATAAATCAGCAGTTGATAGAACTATTGAAGGAATATAAGAAAAAGAACGGAAGATAATATAAAAATTTCCAGGAGATGAAATCAAGGGGGGGCTTATAATGAAAATTGCTTTACTTGATGACTCAGCGGATTTTATTGAATTCGCTAAAACTGTCATTATGAAAATTGATATTAATATAACAAAATTAGATACATTCACCCAGAGTAGTGATTTAATTCACGCTGCTCAAGACTATTCATATGATGTCCTCTTGATAGATTACGAGTTGGGCGATAAAACTGGTTTAGAGCTATTGAATTCTGAACAGATTCAAACACCTTATATCATTTTGATAACTATGCATAGATCCTTGAGTATTGCAAAGGATTGTTTTAAGTGTGACATTTTCCGATATGTCACAAAAGATAACTTTGAAACTGAAATTACAGAAGCCGTTTGTGACATTAATCATTTATTAAAAAGAGAATGTAACAGATTTCTGACGGTTATATATAAAGGAGAAAATCTTGTTTTAGATTTATCTAATATCATTGCTGTTTATTCCGTTGCTCATTATGTTTATTTTATGAATGAGAAAGATAGTCTTGCGGTACGATTATCATTAAACGATATCAAAAGTCAGCTGATAGAAAATGATTTTGAGTATGTAAAATCTAATACATTAGTTAATTTACATTACATAGCAAGTATTCAAAAATATAAAGTTATCTTGAAAAATAAACAGTTTTTTATAATTAGTCATAGCAAATATAAGAATTTATATAAACATTATTTGGGGGTACATTAAGATGAATAATATGATCATAAGCCTATTATCCAGCTTGATTGAAAATTTAGTTATTGTCCAGATAATGAATTATTACTTAGAGGCAAGAGCAAGAAAGACATGGATCGCTTTTGTAGTATGCTTTTCTGTATTTGCCTTATTTGTGAATACAATGGAAAGTCCGTTTTATTTATTGACAGCATTGGGATTGTTAATAGGATTTGCCAAGATCCAATATAAGAATTCTTTTGGCTATATATGTTTTGTAAGTAGCGGGATTTTTATATTAAATGCATTATTATCTTTTGCTATCATATCATTTATGAATGTGTTAGATGCAGATATGGTAGTGAAGTTATCAGAAGACGCAATTTTTTATTTCTGTATTGTGTTAATTTCAAAATTCTTGTTGATTTTGCTGTGCTATTTGTTTCGAAAGCTGCTGAAGCCTACTGGAATTATGAATTGGAATTTAATATTAGCGGAGTTATTGTTGTTTTTCATTGCAATCATTTACAGCTTTTATGTGTATATTCGTCATCTGGTTTCCGCAATCGATGCATTAATATTGATGGGCATTATGGTTTTGATGTTTGCTATTACATTTTGTGTGCTGATAAAATATTTTAAAGTAAAGCAGCAAAAAGCAGAAATCAAAGCAAAATTTAACATGACAGAAAAGGAACAGATGTTAATTGGTGTAAGTCAGAAGGCGTTACATGATTTTAGAGAACAAATTATATTGTTAAAAAATCATATAGAGAGAATAGCTAAAGATAACGGGGATCCTGACGTTTTGAGATTACAAGAGATTGTATCAGGTATTGGTTTAGAACATACACCTGTTATTGTAGATACAGACAATATTCTGTTAAACCATATTTTGAATATAAAAACATATATGTTATCTAGTTTAAATATAAAATTCAAAGCAGTATTTGAAAACACATTAAAGCATTTGGATGATTATGATTTAATCTTTCTATTTACAACTTTAATAGATCACATGATTAAAGTATGTAGAGACGAAGCGGATCCAATAATCGAAGTAGCCGTAAATGAGTTACCAAACAGCATTAAGTTAACCGTATGCTGCAATTGTACAAAAGAACAAGTATGTTTCGAAGATGCGTATCTAAGAAATTTTGCGGAAATGTATGGCGGTTGCTATGAGAATGCAATTGATAAAGAAAAATACACTCACACTGTGTTATTTCCGAAGGCAAAAGGGGCTTGATTATGGATACGATTATAAACAAAATTACCAATTATATTGTAAAAGATACAGATTTAGATTACGAGATCATCAATTACGGAGTCAGCGCAATTGTGTCTACAGTGTTATGTTATAGCATGGCTTTACTGGCAACGGGAATATTGGGTAATCTATGGTTCGGATTATTATTTATCTGCTTTTTAACACCGATCAAAATGCAGTTTTTAGGTTATCATTGCAAAACAATGGGACAATGTATCTGTACTTACAGCATCTGTGTTGGCTTTTGCTTGATTATTTATAATTCGCTTCCGTTTTCATTAGGAAGCCTGTACCTGATTTTATTTTGTTTAACAATGATTTTGATTGTGTTTTTGGTTAAAGAGGAAATCAATCATAAGAATAGTATGATTCTATTGATTTATTTCTTGTTAGGCAGCGTAGTATTTCATCTAAATATAGCAATATTTATCATATTATATATTGCTGTCAGCTTTGACTTTGTGCTATTGCTTTTAAAGCATTTAAAAGATTTTAAGTAGACAAAATGTTTTGTTTTTTGTCATAATATTCCATTTGTTGCCAAAAACCTCATACTATATGGTTAATTAATTCTATATACAGTACAATGTGCTTGCAAACAGAAAGGATGATAGGATGAAAGATATTATGGCTAAGTTAGCGATGTTTGCGGCAGAACATGCTGGATCTCGCGTAACTTGGGGTGGATTATATCAGCCCCAAAAACCTGAGAAATTAAAGAAATCCAAATAAAAGATACGGATTATATCCGTTGCTCGATATCATTCCTTTATGGTATCGGGCATTTTTATTTTCTTAAACGTCTAGTTTTTATACCTCCTATTGTCCGCGGTGGGAGGTTTTAATTATGCTGAAAAGAGTAATTAGTATTAGGGCACCTCCGTTTTTGAGCATGTTCAAGTGTTCAAAGACTGGAGGTTATTTAATGAGAGATTATACTAAAAACACATTTTGGACGAAACAGGATCCTGTGTCAAATCAAAGGCAGTATTATATCAATTTAAACGGCATAATGGTTGAGGTTACAAAAGAAGTTTACTATGCAATGTTTAACAGCTATCGGAAGTCATTACATCAGAAGGAATTAACAACGATCAGTTTGGATAGTGCGTATAACGGGCGATCTCTGCATGAATGTTTCAGCGTTTCGTCAGATCCTATCCAAGAAATCTATAAAGCCTATTTGAAAGAGATAATATGGGCAAAGATCAAATGTCTGGATGAAACGGAAAAAGCTATTATTGTTGGTATATTTTATGAAAATAAAACCGAAGCAGAAGTAGGAAGCTGCCTAGGAATGTCACAGCAGCTCATTCATTATAAAAAAGTGAAGATAATTGAGAAATTGAAAAAGGATTTGACTTTGATCTTGAAGGAAGAGTTAGATAATTAAACTAACAAAAACAGATGGGAATGCTTAAAAACATATCTCTTCTGTTTTTTTAAAAATTTTTTCAGATTTCTTTTGTTAAACCCAAAACACATTGAATGGTATATAGGTGAAAGGGTGAAAAATACCTTTCAAGATCTTTGAAAATAGAATAACCAACGGTTGGTACATTAACTGCTTTGTCCTCACAAGGGATAAGCGACATAAGAAAATACGCAATGACGATGCTATTGTACAGTATTGTGCTGTAGCATATGAGCGAGATTATTTGACTTTAAAACAGAATTGGTAATCTGTTTCGCCACAACAAAAGCAGGGATAATGCTACTCCTCAAAGCTGAGTCTCCTTGACTGGGGAACGTGAAATTCGTGTGATGTGTTACCAAACACAGCCAACTGTTGCTGACGTACGAATATAAAACGCAATTAATAGCGGCAGATCATGCAACGCATTTTATTGCGTTGCATTCCTGTGTTATTAATGTGTTATGGAAAGGACGAGTAAAATGGACAGAAAAATTGAGCAATTATATCAGCGCTTAAAAGATAAAAAAATGATGCTAACAGAGAAAGAAACACTTATGTATTTGTTGTGGGCTTATGAAGCAAATAAAATTAGGCTATCCTCATTAAAAAAACAAATGTATGATCTCAATCAATTGTTGCAAGTCATTAATAATGATGAACAGAAGACATCGTTATGTAGAAGATATAAGCGAGTCTTTTTACATTTTAAAAAGCTGGAATTTATGACACGTACATATGCTGATAATTTCTTTTATCTGCTAAATGAGCATTTAAAGTGTGATGTTTTATTGAAACAAGCAATATCATTTTTCTACGAGGAACTTAAAGATAACATGGCTATTTTACAACAGGATACAAATGCTGTAATAGAAGAAACAGAAACACTGGTGTCTTATGTGATTGGATATCGAAACACAAATAAGATGCTATTGTCAGAATACGAAAAAAGCAAAAAAGCAGAAACGCTCTATTATAAATCTATAATGCTAGATAAACAGGATGATTTCAAACGATATGGCGAATTAAGAAGGAAACTTATTGCGGTGAATAAAGAACTACAGGAAGCTAATCAAAAATGGATCAATTCAGTAATGAAAATAAATCATGCTGATGACATCTTGAGATATTTTTATGCTGAATAAATATTGTATGAAAGCATACGTGTATTGCCACATACAAGATTTAAATCAAGTGGATGGTTTAAAAGAAAAGGCAATACGCTTCGCAGCAAACAGGAATATTGATATCTATGGTTTCTATGCCAGTGATGTTTGTTCGCTGATTCGTTTAATGACCATGGAACAAATAAACACTCTGTTGATTAATAAGCATTCATTAACCATTAATGAGCAGCGATTACTGACAGCATTTTGCAGAAGAAAGAATATAACAATTCTGCGTTTTGAATAACTACATGTTATCTTAGAAAGGACGATGATCCAATGATATGGATAAGAGCGCCAAATCGAGTGCCTGCATCTATAAAGTAGCTCTGGATATATTCAAAAAATGATACTATTTTGAAAAAAGGACTTACATTTTCATTTTTTTTGAGTATGATATATATAAATGAAAGTGAGGAGGAAGAATTATGAAAATGAAAGAGCTACTAAATCAAAAAAAGGTTCAATTAGGTATTGGGGTAATAGTTATCGCTGCCATAGGTGGTGGCTATATGGTTTATAACTCTAACAAGGTAAACATTGACTATTCGTTGAATAATCATGTAGTGGAGTATGGATCTGACCAATCCCAGGTAGATTGGTTAAAACTTTCTACGACAAATGGCAACAAAGTCACTGCGGCAAAATTTGATACAAAAAAAATTGGGGAAATTGACGTAGTATTTACCGTCTGTCTTGATGATGCTTGTAAGGAGTTTCCACAGAAACTAGAAATTAAGGATACAAAAAGTCCTGAAATCAAATTAAAAAAAGATAAAGTGGAAATTACAGAGGGAGATAAGTTTGATCCCGTAAGTAATATTGCAAGTGTAAAAGATGTCATTGACGGCGAAATCAAAAAAAGCGATGATAAGAAACTCACAAAAAACGGCTATCTGATTGACAGCAATGTTGATACAAAGAAAGCAGGAAGTTACAAAGTGAAAATTATTGCTTATGACGTAAACGGAAACAAAACAGAAAAAGAATATGCTGTTACGGTTAAGGAAAAACCAGAGGAACCAAAACCGAGCCAAAACCAGACACAACAGCAGACACCACAGACAACATATACACCGCCCACTACTTCACAAAATCAAGGAAGTACAAAGCCGTCTACAAACAATAAACCGTCTAACAATCAGCAAACACAAACTTGTGTAGCTAACGGACAGTGGCGCTCGACAGGTAATAGTGGTTATGCTGGATATGATTATGATGAAGTATTTCAATGGGGCGAGGAACATTGTCCTGAAAATCACGGATATGCTGTAGGGACTGTACATGATATATGTGGAAAGCAAGGTTGGTCTGTAGAATTTTTTGAATTACATTAAAATTAATTTAGAGAAACTCTTAATAGGGTTTCTTTTTAGTATAGATTAAAAAATAAAGGAGGAACAAATTTTGAAAAGTTTTAAAAAAATATTGACTAAGGTAAGTAATTCATTTCTTGCCTTTTTTCTTTGTGCGACAAGTTTATTCACGAATACACCAACTATAAAAGCACAAGAGTTTTATAGACCTACTTCTGTAGGGTTAATAAGAGGTTCTGGTGCGAAAATAGGAAATTCATCAGATTATGTTTATTGGTATGATGGTGTTCATAAAATATCAGTAGATGGGCAAATTGCTTTTTGCATTGAACCTACTACAATAGGTCTAGGCGGAACGTATAGTAAACATGAGGACGTTCCTTTAACATTACAAAGAACATTGTCTTTAATAGCTTATTATGGTTGGGATATAACTTCTAAAACCGATGATGACTATGCTACCACCCAATATATGATTTGGGAAAAACTAGGGTATTCACCTATGGAATGGTATGGGGATTTTGGACAAAGATATCCTAGTTTAAAGGCAAATGTGCAGGCTAAGATTAATAAGCATGATACTAGACCTGATTTTGGTACAGGGACACATGAGGTTGATTTGGGTACAACATTAACATTGAATGATACTAAAGGAGTCTTGAATAATTATCATGTAAAATCTAATGGTGGAGCAAATGTAAGTATCAGCGGAAATAGCTTGAAAATAACACCTACAGCAAACACCCCAGATAATATTACTATTAAGCTAAATAGAGTTTTAGATACTTGTGTAGGCGCTACTATCGCTTATCGTTCAGCAGCTGACGACGGTCAAGATGTCGCGATTTTCAAAATGGCTGACCCGTATAGTGTAAATATTTCAGTAAAAGTAAACAAATACGGCGATATGTTGCTGAAAAAAGTGAACCAAGACAGAGAACCTGTTCCAAACACTGAATTTAAGGTTTCATACAATGCTGATATGAGCAGTCCAATCGGTACATATACAACAGGTTCAAACGGTACTGTCAGAGTTGAAAAACTACGACCTAGAAAGGTATATATTCAAGAAGTTTCAGTGCCCGCACCGTTAATTTTGGATAGAACTATTCATGAAAAAACAATCATTGCTAATGATACTGTTGAATTTACTGCGACAAATGATTTTAAAACTGGTGATTTAGAAATCAAGAAGCTAGATGTTGATACGAAAAAACCGATTACAAGATCTAACGCTGAATTTAAAATCTACAAGAGCGATGATACTTTTGTGGCTACTGTAACTACAAATGATAAAGGCATTGCAACGCTGCCTAATGTACGTTATGGAGATTATTACTTTGTTGAAACAAGAGCGCCAGAGGGGTATACCTTAAACAGTACACCTGTACCGTTTGAAATTCGTGAAAATGGAGTAACGGTAAAGAAGTCTTTGAGCAATAAACGAGTAGTTGGAACCATTAATTTAACAAAGGTGGATAAAGAAACTGGAAATGTAGCTCAGGGCGATGCTACTCTTGAGGGTGCCGTTTATGAGTTAAAAGCGAAAGAGAATATTGTTAGTCCCGATGATGGACATACCCTCTATAACAAAGGCACTGTCGTTAAAACTTTGACAATAAAAAACGGCAAAGCTAAAGCTGAAAATCTATATATGGGTAAATATGAAATCAAAGAGAAAACTGCTCCTAAAGGATATTTGCTTTCTAAGACGGCACATGAGATTATATTAACTTCAACCAGTCAAAATAAGGCAACAGAAATTAGAAATGTTACTGATAGTGAACAAGTCAAGAAACGCGCATTTCAAATTATCAAAATCTCATCAGACGGCGAAAGTGGAACGACACCAACCTTGAAAGGCGCACATTTCCAAGTGAAGTTAAAGAGTGAGCTTGAGAAAGTGGGAGGAAAATGGCAAGATGCCAAACTTTATGACGAATTAGTAACTAATGATGACGGATATGCTAAATCTATAGAGCTGCCATACGGAACGTATGTTGTGAGAGAAACAGTGGTTCCGCCTAACCATACCAAAGTAAAAGATTTTGAAGTAAATATACCCGATGATAGTCGTGAGCCTTTGTCGTGGGTCGTTCAAAATGATAAGCCTACAACTTCGTTGATTGGTATCGTTAAAGTAGACAGTGAAACAGGCGATGTAGTTCGTTTAGCAGGAGCTACTTTTAAAATTAAAAATTTAGATACAGATGAATATGTTGGTTTTTGGGTGTATGGTTCATCACTGGGACAGTATGTGACGGAATTTACTACCAATAAAGACGGTAACGCAATGACACCGGGTACAGTTAGAGCCGGACATTATGTATTAGAAGAAATCAAAGCACCTGACGGAATGCTTATTGCACATGAAAGCAAACCATTTACAATTTCAGATGATGATGTACAGCAGATTGCCCCTGACGGTATCAATTACATCACTACGGTACAATTTGCTGATGCTCCCGCAAAGGGTCAGCTTGTATTGGAAAAAACAGCAGATATATTCCAAGGTTACGAAGCTAAAGAAACAGAGTATGGAACATTGTATCAGCCTGTTTTTGAGGAAGGCTTATTAGCAAATGTAACATATGAAATTCGAGCGAGAGAGGACATAAAATCTGCTGACGGTACAAGAATCTACCATTATAGAGGAGATCTTGTTGAACGAATTACGACTAATGGGAGAACAACAACAAAGTCATCACGTTTGCCGTTAGGAGCTTACACTGTCCAAGAAATCGCGTGCGATGATCCGTCTTATGTCATTGATAGTAATATCTATGAATTTGATTTGATTTATAAGGATCAGGAAACACCTGT
>CAJTIT010000012.1:19397-20138 GCA_910576345.1 Erysipelotrichales bacterium | reverse complement strand
GAAACAGTGGTTCCACCAAACCATACCAAAGTAAAAGATTTTGAAGTAAATATACCCGATGATAGTCGTGAGCCTTTGTCGTGGGTCGTTCAAAATGACAAGCCTACAACTTCGCTGATTGGTATCGTTAAAGTAGACAGTGAAACAGGTGATGTAGTTCGTTTACCGGGAGCAACATTTAAAATCAAAAACTTAGATACAGATGAATACGTAGGTTTTTGGGTGTATGGTACATCACTGGGACAGTACGTTACGGAATTTACTACCAATAAAGATGGTAACGCAATGACACCAGGTACAGTTAGAGCAGGACATTATGTATTAGAGGAAATCAAAGCACCAGACGGAATGCTTATCTCACATGAGAGTAAACCGTTCACAATTTCAGATGATGAGGTGCAACAGATTGCCCCTGACGGTATTAATTATATTACAACCGTGCAGTTTGCTGATGCTCCCGCAAAGGGTCAGCTTGTATTGGAAAAAACAGCAGATTTATTCCAAAGTTATGAAGCGAAAGAAACTGAATATGGAACATTGTATCAGCCTGTTTTTGAGGAAGGCCTATTGGCAAATGTAACATATGAAATCCGTGCAAGAGAGGATATAAAATCTGCTGACGGTACAAGAACCTACCATTATAGAGGAGATCTTGTTGAACGAATTACGACCAATGGGAGAACAACAACAAAGTCATCACGTTTGCCGTTAGGAGCTTACACTGTCCAAGAAATCGCGTGC
>CAJTIT010000012.1:0-19366 GCA_910576345.1 Erysipelotrichales bacterium | reverse complement strand
ACAGTGGTTCCGCCTAACCATACCAAAGTAAAAGATTTTGAAGTAAATATACCCGATGATAGTCGTGAGCCTTTGTCGTGGGTCGTTCAAAATGATAAGCCTACAACTTCGTTGATTGGTATCGTTAAAGTAGACAGTGAAACAGGCGATGTAGTTCGTTTAGCAGGAGCTACTTTTAAAATTAAAAATTTAGATACAGATGAATATGTTGGTTTTTGGGTGTATGGTTCATCACTGGGACAGTATGTGACGGAATTTACTACCAATAAAGACGGTAACGCAATGACACCGGGTACAGTTAGAGCCGGACATTATGTATTAGAAGAAATCAAAGCACCTGACGGAATGCTTATTGCACATGAAAGCAAACCATTTACAATTTCAGATGATGATGTACAGCAGATTGCCCCTGACGGTATCAATTACATCACTACGGTACAATTTGCTGATGCTCCCGCAAAGGGTCAGCTTGTATTGGAAAAAACAGCAGATATATTCCAAGGTTACGAAGCTAAAGAAACAGAGTATGGAACATTGTATCAGCCTGTTTTTGAGGAAGGCTTATTAGCAAATGTAACATATGAAATTCGAGCGAGAGAGGACATAAAATCTGCTGACGGTACAAGAATCTACCATTATAGAGGAGATCTTGTTGAACGAATTACGACTAATGGGAGAACAACAACAAAGTCATCACGTTTGCCGTTAGGAGCTTACACTGTCCAAGAAATCGCGTGCGATGATCCGTCTTATGTCATTGATAGTAATATCTATGAATTTGATTTGATTTATAAGGATCAGGAAACACCTGTTGTCAAACAAACAATGAAACTGTATGATGACAGAAAACAAGGCACAGGTACAATTACTAAAGTTATTGAGGATTCAGAAATCATTGACAATAGTGATGTATATGAGGACATCAAATTCGGAGTATTTACAGCTAACAATTTACTTGTAAACGGCAGTAAAGTTCTGAATAAGGATAGCATGATACAGGTAGTTTCTTTAGATGATATGTACAAAGGAAAAGTTCAGGTTGATTTTGCAGGAAGTTATTATTTGCGTGAGCTTGCTACCAACGATCAATATGTTTTATCGAACACAAAGATTCCTTTCAATTTCAATTATACTTCGGATAAAGAGATTGTTATAAATATCAATAACGGACAGCCGATTGAAAATAAAGTAAAACGAGGCGATATTCGAGTGTTGAAAAGAGATAGTGTTACTGGTAATCCTGTAGCTGGAGCTGTATTTGAGTTTAGTCGTGATAAAGATTTTGAAAACATTTTAGCGACTGTTACATCAGATGAAAATGGTATAGCTAAACTTGAAAATGTTGAAAAATCAACAGTCTATGTTCGAGAAAAAACGGCACCAGACGGATATGCTAAAAATACATCTGTGAAAAAAGCGGAAATTGAGGATAACGGACAAGTTATCGAATTTACATACGATAACGAACCTTATCGTGGCTGGATCAAGCTTCATAAAACAGATATTGCGACTAAAGACAATTTAGCAGGCATTATATATAAAGTAATCGCAGACGAGGATATTTATGCGATCGGACACCCTGTTGATGAAAATGGTAATAAGGTTATTGCTTATCATAAAGGCGATATAGTAGACACAGGAATTTCAGAAAATGGTTTATACGCAACTGATGAAACAGGGACGATTTATATCGGTGGCGAAAATGGTTTACCTATGGGTAAGTATGCAATTTTTGAAGTTGAAACTTTAGAGGGTTATGTCCTTGATCCACTACAACATATCGTAACGATTTCACCTGATAGTGAAACATCAGGCGTTATCGAAAGAGAAGTGTATGCGGATAACGACTTTACAAAGGTCGAAGTATCTAAAACCGATATCACAACTCATGAGCATATCAAAGGTGCAACGATGCAGATTATCAATAAAGATAATGGCAAAGTTGTGTATGAATGGATTTCAGACGGTACAACAAAGCTGTTTGAGCGTGTGCCAGTTGGAGATTATATTTTGCATGAAGAAAAAGCACCTGAAAACAGTGGATATTTACTTGCAAACGATATTGAGTTTACTGTACAAGAAAGAACAGATATTCAGTCAGTCGAGATGAAAGAGGATTACACGAAGTTTGATTTCTCAAAAACCGATATTACGACAGGAGAAGAAATCATTGGTGCAACGCTTCAAATTAAGGATAAAGATGGTAATGTAATTCACGAATGGGTAACTGACGGAAAACCACATAGAATCAATCACTTACCGATCAATGAGAAGTACATTCTACATGAGGAAATTGTTGCCGATGGATATATTCACGCAGCTGATATTGAATTCACTGTGGAAGAAACAGGTGAAATTCAAAAGGTTGAGATGAAAGACGATTACACAAAGTTTGATTTCTCAAAAACCGATATTACAACAGGCGAAGAAATCATCGGCGCAACACTTCAAATTAAGGACAAAGAAGGCAATGTAATTCATGAATGGGTCACTGACGGAAAACCACATAGAATCAATTACTTACCGATCAATGAGACATACACGCTCCATGAAGAAATTGTTGCCGATGGATATATTCACGCAGCTGATATTGAATTCACAGTAGAAGAAACAGGTAAAATTCAAAAGGTTGAGATGAAAGACGATTATACAAAGTTTGATTTCTCAAAAACTGATATTACGACAGGAGAAGAAATCATTGGCGCAACGCTTCAAATTAAGGATAAAGATGGTAATGTAATTCACGAATGGGTAACTGACGGAAAACCACATAGAATCAATTACTTACCGATCAATGAGAAATACATTCTACATGAGGAAATTGTTGCCGACGGATATATTCACGCAGCTGATATTGAATTCACTGTGGAAGAAACAGGCGAAATTCAAAAGGTTGAGATGAAAGATGATTACACAAAGTTTGATTTCTCAAAAACCGATATTACGACAGGTGAAGAAATCATTGGCGCAACACTTCAAATTAAGGATAAAGATGGTAATGTAATTCATGAATGGGTCACTGACGGAAAACCACATAGAATCAATTACTTACCGATCAACGAGACATACACGCTACATGAAGAAATTGTAGCTGATGGCTATGTTTGGGCGGAAGATATTGAGTTTGAAGTGCAAGAAACAGGCGAAATTCAGAAAGTCGAGATGAAAGATGACTATACCCGCACCAATATATCAAAGGTAGACAAGGAATCAGGTAAACTACTTGCTGGAGCGCACTTACAGTTATACTATGTTGAAAAAGATAAGGCAGAGGCTGTTGAAGATGGATCAAGACCACTGACGAAGTACGAGTTAATTGATGAGTGGGTGTCGGGCAATGAACCTAAATTGTTTGAGCGACTAAAAGTCGGCAATTATGTCTTACATGAAAAGAAAGCACCATATGGATATGAAACTACTAAAGATATCACTTTTGAGGTTGTCGCAAGTGAAAAACCATTGAATATAAAAATGGAAGATATCCAAATTCGTTCTTATATTAAAATCAAGAAGGTTGATGAGGATAATCATAATAAAGTATTATCAGGTGTGGAATTTACACTGTTTGAAGATGAGAAGTGTACAAAGCCGATTGTATCGAAAACTACCAATGATAATGGTGAAATTATTTTTGATAATCTTACTTATCAGACACTGTATGTAAAGGAGACTAAAGCAGCTGCTGGATATCAATTATCTAATGAAGTTGTAAAAGTTGAAATTAATGATGAGTGGTTGAAATCAGATAAAACGTTAGTATTTGGAAACAAGCTCATTCCAAGTGTACCAACAGGTGATAATAGTAATTTAGCTATCATGGTTACATTATTCGTGTTAAGTGGTTTCACAATTCTTTTTATGCGAAAGAAAAAAGAAGAATAAATGAAATGTCAGGGGATCGCAAGATCCCCTTTACTTAAAAAATGCGGCTGTATAAATGTATAAAGAAGGGAGAAATTAAAATGAAGAAATACAAAATCATTGCATTGTTAATAGGCTTTATTACAGTAAGTTTTGCATTGATTAATACACGGGCATTAACAATAGTCGATGAAGCATATGATGAAATAGATATGGTAGGTAAATATGAGTTGACTTTTGCGGTAGGTGCCAATGTTTATGGATATTGTCAGGGGGATAATCCATTTGATATCTATTGTGATAATTGCCATGATGCAGTTCGTTTACCTGGTGATAACGGCGGCAGAATTCCTATTACGGATAAGAATGGTAGATTATTTGGATGGGGTGGAAATAGTTCTTCATCTATTTTACCAAAGCCATCCGAAAACGCAAAGGTTGTACGCGCATATTTAATGCAAGAAGCAGATGTACAGACAGGCAGTGAAAATGTATTGTCTGATTACGCAATGACCCTAAAAGGTCCTAAGGGCGGTTCAATAAAGCCAAAAGTGAATAAAGTTTTTGTATCAGACAGAAGCATTAATAGTGTCGGAGTCACCTATACAGATGTCACCGATTTTGTGAAGCAACAAGGCTTTGGGAAATACGAAGGTTGGGACATTCCGTATGTGACAAAAGGGAAAAATCACTACGGTGATGATTATGCAGCATGGCGTTTAATAGTCATTTGCGAGGATCCTAACTTACCGATCAGAATGTTACGAATGAAGATAGGTAGCGGAAGTACCACTGGAAAGACAATCACGTTAAAATTGGAAGGTGATGGGTTTGTCACAAAAAGCAGTGGAAATGTCACTGGACAAATCATTATAGCGGGCGGAGGTGGAGATCCTGATATTGACGGAAGCTCGTTATTTGATTATCGACCAAGTCCTAATTCACCCACAATAAGTTTGAATACAGGTACCACTGGAAATATGAATCGATCTGGTTCTTTTATGCAAACGATCGTTACTCATAATGGAGTATCTCGCTCTGATGTACGAACACTAGGTTACCGACCGTCTGATCATACACCAATACATAATACAGACCTTATACTTATGGATGTAAACAGCACCCAGAATAATGCTAAAAACGGGCATAATGCGTATTTTGTAAACAACTCAAATCAGATAACTTTATCTGCGATTACCACAGGTAGGTATCGCGGTAATCTTGACTTATTCGGAATGTTAGCTGATATAGATACAGCTACATACGGTAGTTCTATGTCCCATAGTGGAAACCTATATCCAAATTCAGATATAACAATGAAGGCATACATTACTAACAACACCCAAGTCAACAAATCTAACCTGGGCGTTTCGGGTGGATATGCATTGATAACAGCGGATAATAACATTACCCTGGATACATCAAGAATCACCGCCGTTTATACTCATAACGGTACGAAAACTACATTGCCCAAAAGTATGATCACTGTAAACGGCAATACCATAAAAGTGATTTTCGGAGCCAATGCACAGGGAAGGTCGTATCGTGGAGATACACTGGAAGTAACCTTCCATGGTTCTACTGATAAAGAACGCTTAACACTTGATAACGTAATGTACATGTATGCACCGAAATGGATTGATGAAACAGGCAATATACACTCTTTTGGCAGTCTTACGACAATGACATCTGCGAAAGATGATATCACAATTGCATACAATAATCCACCTCTATTAACGACTGTTAATCGCAGCTTTTATGAAGGCGAATATTCTGTCGATCAGTGGTATGATGAAATTAGAATGCAAGATATTACTGCAACTGATAAAGAAGACGGTACAATCACTAATAAAATTAAGGTTATCAGTGATAATGTAAATCCGTTAAAAGCAGGTAATTACACAGTGAAGTATCAAGTGGAAGATAGCTATGGAAAAACAGCTACTAAAACATCAGCTGTTGAAGTCAAATTTAATAATCCACCTATTGTCAATACTTCTGATTTATCCTTTTATGAAGATGAATTGACAAAGGAACAATTTGATAATGAGTATTTAATGTTAAATACAACTGCAACTGATGTAGAGGATGGTTCATTGAACCATAGTATCAAGGTAACATATAACAATGTTGATCCAAGTATTATCGGAAAATACCAAGTAGTTTATGAAGTAAGTGATCGTTTTGGAAAAACAGATACTAAAACAAGAAATGTCACAATCAAGTATAATCATCCTCCTGAAATTGATGGGGAATCAAAGCGATTCTTAGAAAATGAATATACTGTGGAAGAATGGTTAAGAGAAAGGCTTACTGATATAGCAGCGAGCGATAGAGAAGATGGGAATATTACTGATAATATTATAGTCATAGAAGACAATGTTAATGTTCATAAGGCAGGCTTTTATAAAGTCGTTTATAAGGTGACGGATCGTTATGGAAAGATGACAAAGAAATCAATAGAAGTTGAGGTGATTTATAACCAAGTTCCAATTATTGTTGCCGAAAATAAATCATATTTTGAAAACGAATTATCTGAAGCTCAATGGCAGGAAGAAATTATGAAGGATATATCAGCGTTTGACAGCGAAGACGGAGAATTGACTCCTAATATTGAAATAATCAAGGATAATGTAAATCTTTCAAAGGCTGGTGCATATGAGGTAACTTATCGTGTCAGTGACAGTGGTGGAAAAGTGACAGAAAAAACAATCGATGTTACGATTAAGCCCAATCATCAACCGACACTGGATATTTTTGCAGAAAACAAACGGTTTGTGGAAGGACAATATAGCGAACGTGAATGGTTGGATACGATAAGAATGGAAAATGTTTCGGCACATGATCTTGAGGATAATGATTTGTCAGATGATATTGAAGTAATTCATGATAATGTTGATGTGGACAAAGCGGGTGTTTATGAAGTGTCATATCGAGTGACAGATCGTTTTGGGAAATCAAAAGAAAAAACAATAAAAGTAACAGTTGAACCCAATCTGGCACCGATTATACATGCCAGCGATCGTTGGTTTACCACACAAGATAAGATCACCGAAAAGGAATTGCTTAAGAAGGTTATTGCTTATGATGATACAGACGGAGAAATAACTGATCGAGTTACAATCAAAGAAAGCAATGTTCAGGTAGGTAAGGTCGGAGAATATACTGTAATATATACCGTTACAGATAGCTTGGGAAAAACAAGTACAAGTGAAGCGGTAATACATATAGATGAGGCTGATCCAATACCACCGTCACCTGTAGATCCTCCTGTTAAACCATCTGATAATGAAGCTGTAGTATTTTCTAACGGAAAAAAATACGGATTAGTTACTTTGGATAAAGTCATGGAAGAATCTGAAATTCTTAACGGAACAGATTATGAGTCAGTTGTGTTTGGTGTTTACTCCGCAGAAGATATTCATTGGAACGGTGTTCTAATTTTAAAAGCAAATAGCTTAGTAGGAATCATTCGTTTAGATAGTCAGCAGCATGGCTCTGCGAGAGTTTATCATGAAGGTAATTATTATGTTAAGGAAATTGCAGTGAATGAACAATATCAAATCTCTGACGAAAAATATCCATTTCATTTCTCTTATTAAGCTAAGTGTATAACTACTGATGATTAAGGATGATTTCAATGATCATCCTTAATTATTTTAAAGAAAAATAATCATAAAACGATTTTTTAGGAGGTGTTTATGAATAGGAATACAGTAGGTATAATTGTATCAAGTGATGTAACAGAAAGAGAAAAACAACGACAAGCGATTCGAAATTATACAAGGAAAATGAAAAATGAATTATTTGGCATTATGGATTTATCTTATTCATTCTCAATAAAGGAATTACAGCGATTGTTACAGGTGCTGGAAAATGAAGGGACTACAACTATTATCGGGAGTATTCCATCAAGATTTTGTAATACCATAGAGGAACAGATAGAAAAGACAAAGATGGAGTTCATAAATATAACAGATCGTGTCTTTTATAAAGACAAAAAGTATATGTTTATATGCAAAGAAATGAATGTTCTTGATCTGGAAATGATGGTCAAAATACTATCTGATGCTCTTATTACAGACATTTACGTCCTTGTTGAAAATACAGATAGCATTAATAAATATGCTCATAAAATTCATACTGTTGCCAAAGCGATGAACATCAATATTCATTATTTTCAAAACATAGAAGATCTACAAAATAGTGAATTCACATGGTATGGAAGTGACTTAACAAGGAGATAACATTATGAAGAAAGCAATGTGTATTATATATGATCAACAAGATAAAGTGGCAACAGAAACAGCTGCTAGACAATTTGCGGCAAACAAAGGATATAAGTTTCAGGGAGTAATTGTTGTATCACAAAATGATATTTTAAATAAAGGTGATATGATTTTATCTATTTTGAAGGATAAACAAACTGATATTGTTTTAACCAATAATTTGGTACCTGAATTAGCTCAACAGTCATCCAACGGATCGGTAGTAAATTATGCAAGTTTAGATGGTATGGATTGGATTGATTTTGAAAAAGATTATGCAATCAATGCTGAATTAAAAGAATTTATACGCACATGGAATGTGTTAGAAAAAGAACAACATTGTCCTCTTATGGTCATCGCTAATGATCCACAGAACTTCAAACAAAGCGAGCAATATAAAATGATTAAGGAATATGCTGAAAAGGTCTTGAATATTGATGAGCATGTCCTTGTATGTTACGGTAATGAGGATCATGAAACAATGATGAATTTGCAAGGAGCAATATTCAGATTTACGCCTAATCATATCATTATGCAAAATGAATTCAGATCCGAAGAAGGAAAATCTATTGTTAATTTTTTAAATCATAATTTTGATTATGATTTATTTATTAGTATGGATGAAGTTGAAGAAGAGCTTCAGCAGTTAGAATGTCGTATAACAGATCAAAATCCCATGAGCTAAGGAAATATTGAATTTAGTGAGGAGAAAATAAAGTGAAAAAAGCAATTTGTTTCTTAAAAATGAATGATGAAAAATCTAATAGTATTTCAATTGAAAAGGCAAAAGAGTATGCGCTAGAAAAAGGTTATGAATATGCAGGGGACTATCAAACAACACCGAGAGATATTGTAGAAAACGGTGAAGAAATCATGTCCGTGTTAAAAGAACGAAATATAGAGGTTATTTTGACGGATAATGAGTTGCCACTATATACCAAAATTTTTGAAAAGGACAGTTTATTACAGGCGGCGGACTCTGAAGGAATACAATGGATTGATGTTGATAATGATTGCTTGGTTAACAGTATGATAGAGGGCTTCTTTAAAGAGGTTGAAAAAGAGATGCTGGCAAGGCATATTCCTGTTATGGTTGTTTTTGAAGGTACATCAGATTTTGAAAAAGATAGTAGCTTTCAAAAAATTGTTATGTATATGAAGACAGTGCTGAATCAAGATATGTGTACTGTTGTACAATTTAATGAAGATACAGAAAATGTGAGAGAGAATCTTATTCATAGCGTTTTAAAATACATGCCCAATCATATCATTGTGAACAAAGAGATTGAGTCAGAATCAGTTAAAATAGTTTTAGATAAAATAAAAAATGCTTTAGATGATGATAGAATCATATCCTTCAATGAAGTAGAAGAAGCTCTAAATGATAATGTGATACTTTCGATTAGTGATTTAAAGCATTAGGATAATTCAACTAAAAAGAATGTACTTAGATAATAATAAAACAAGTGATTTCATAAATGCAATATATTATGGTATTTCAAAACAAATACTTGATAAGCTACTGGACAAGGAGCTTATTTCACAATGCGAATATAATGAAATCGATATTTTAAACTGTAAGTCCTTTCGTCA
Organism: Erysipelotrichales bacterium; assembly: GCA_910576345.1. Classification (GTDB taxonomy): domain Bacteria; phylum Bacillota_I; class Bacilli_A; order Erysipelotrichales; family Erysipelotrichaceae; genus C-19. The sequence goes on along the minus strand of CAJTIT010000012.1, from coordinate 9,644 downwards.
ATTCATTGATAGTATTGCAAATAACAGTGGATAAGTGGAAAGTTATGTGGTATTGTGTGAAACTGATAGAAAGGAGAAGGTTCAGTGGAAGCAAATGTTAGTATTATACCAGCCACATGTTCATTGCATGAAGATAGTGAATTTAGAATGCGTAAAACCAGGGTCGGTGCGTATTGCAGAGTCAGCACAAGCCATGTTGAACAGTTGAATTCATTTTATAATCAAATTGCGCATTATGTCGGTTATATTGAAGAACATGAGGAATGGGAGTTTGTAGACTTTTATGCGGATGAGGGTCTTTCTGGCACTAAGGCATGGACGAGAAATGAATTTAATCGATTATTGAATGATTGCAGAGATGGACGTTTGGATTTAGTATTAGTAAAGTCAGTTAGCCGCTTTGCGAGGAATGTTGTAGACTGTTTAAGCTATGTTAGAGAATTAAGAGGGTATAATGTAGACGTGTATTTTGAAAACGAGAAAATACACAGCATGGAAATGGCAAGTGAGTTCTTATTGTCTATCCATGCCATGCATGCTCAGGAGCAGTCAATCAGCATAAGCAATAACCAAAGGTGGGCTATTAATAAGCGTATGAAAAACGGCTTGTGGCTCCCTACTTATGTAGGATACGGCTATAAAATCGTAGACTATGAAGTCGTAAAAAATCAAGAGAATGAACATGTCGTTGAGCTTATAAAGTATCTTTATTTAAATGGATATTCAGCAAAAAAAATTGTTAAGTACTTAGTGCGAAACAAAATACCTAGCATCTCAAAAAGAATGAAATGGAATGAAAATACAATTATTCAAATTCTGACAGATCCATTTTATCGAGGTGATTTGATTGCGCAAAAAACTTATACAACCGACACGTTTCCGTTTGAAAGAAGAAAGAATAGAGGTGAAAAAGATAAATATCTCTATAAAGGAGATCATCCTGCCTATATAAATGAGGAAGAAGGAAAATGCATAGATGAGATTATGAGCAGGAGAACAAGTAATTCATTTACAGTTAGCCAATTTCAAAATAGGGATTGCTATAGTGGAAAGATTTTCTGTTCATCATGTGGTGGAACTATGAAGCGAGTAATCGTCGGAAAAGACAAAAAGATAGGATATAGTTGTAAGCTGCATATTAATGATGCAAATGCCTGTCATAATAAGACAATGATGAAAAATGCTATCGAAAAATCTTATTTGCGCATGATGAATCAATTGAAATTTCACAAAAGTATTCTAGATAAATATCTGCAAGACTTGGCTAAGTTAGATAAGTGTGTAAGGAAGCGATTAAAAGCAAAACTACTGTTATACGAACTAGAGAAAACAAAAAAGCAAATTCATAAAACCGTATTGGATTACAATCAAGGGTGTCATGAGTTTGCTTTTTATGTGCAAGAAATACAGCGTTTAAAGGCGATACAAAAAGAAATAAAGGAAGCAATGCTGCAAGAACGAGTAGAAATTGGATACCAAGAGGAAATTAAAAAAACCAAAGAACTCCAAAAGCTGCTGCTTAAGATGGATTATATGGTTGAATTTGAAGATGCAATATTCTCATTAACTATAGATAAGATTATGTTATCCAATCAAACTGAAATTACATTTATTCTGAAAAACGGTTTGGAACTAACTGAATGGATCGAGAAGTGATAAGATGCAAGATTTGATATACGGTTATGAGATCAAAAACGGCATATTATGTGTTAAGAAAAGTGAGGCAAAGTATGTTAGATATGTGTTTGATGAATGCATAAAAGGAAAAAGTCAGAATAGTATCGTAGACTATCTTAATGCAAACAATATTCCTGTTCGTAAGCAGGGTGGAAAATGGACACATTCCATGATTGGATTGATCTTGAATAATAAACGATATAGTGGAGATATGGGCTATCCCAAAATCGTAAATAAGTCATATCAGCAGAAAGCAATCGACATGTACAATAATAGAGCGTTGAGTGTCAATAAAAGAAAAGCAGCGAAGCGGAATAAAGACAGTCCATTTTATGGCATGGTATATTGTAACAACTGCGGATCTAAAATAAGGCTTTATGAATCTGATAACATACACTATCATAAATGTCCTCGTGAGGCTGATAAGGATTGCTTATTGGAATCAGAATTACAAGAGATGACATTAGACATCATAAACACTCTTATTGCTGACAATGAATTAATAGATAGTATAAATGGTATGACACCAAGAGTACTAGAAATTACTAAAACAGAAAATCAACTTAACAATTTAATAGAAGCGGATAATTCTAACCTATCTGAAATTAATAAATTGTTAAAAATGAAATATCGTAGTATATATATGCAGTACACTAGTAATCATATGGCAGAGTCAATGCAATTAAAAGCATATTTATCAGATATGAAAAAGCAGAGTGTGTTAACTAGAACATTATTAAATAAGGTTATGAAAAAAATCATTTTTCACAAGGATGGTAAAGTTCAATTTATACTATTAAATAGTCAGGTAATTGAAAAATCCGTAATATACAGGGAAAGGAGATTATTATGCAAAGAACAGCAAGGACAGTAGTAGTACAACCTGCAGATCCCTCCAAGGATAGAAAAAATAAATTGAGTCAGAAGAAAGTCAGAGTTGCATATTATGCTAGGGTCAGTACCAACAGTGACGAGCAAAAGACGAGCTTTGACACGCAAAAGGCATACTATGAAGAAAAGATACATGCCCATTCTAATTGGGAGCTTGTACGAGGCTATGCGGACGAAGGAATCAGTGCTCTTAACACTGTGAAAAGAGATCAATTCAATCAAATGATCAAGGATTGTGAGGCAGGAAAAATAGACTTGATTTTAACGAAATCAATCAGCAGATTCGCAAGAAATACAGTGGACACATTAACGACTGTTCGAAATCTGCAAAGAATGGGAATCAGTGTGATTTTTGAAAAAGAAAATATCAATACTGCTAATCAAGACTGCGAAATGCTGCTAACGATATTCGGCAGTATAGCGCAGGAAGAAAGCCGCTCCATCTCTGAAAATGTGAAATGGGCGCTTAAAGCGAAGTTTGAGCGCGGGGAAATTATGTTATGTACCAATCGATTCTGGGGATATGATAAGGATGAAGAAGGTAACCTAATTATAAATGAAGAACAAGCGGATGTTGTAAGACTGATTGCAAAGCTTTATTTAGATGGAAGGAGTTGGGAAAGGATCGCACGAGAATTAGAATGTAGAGGTATCAAAACAATTACAGGGAAAGAGAAATGGTGTGCCAGTACAGTGGGCAGCATCTTAAGTAATGAAAAATATGCAGGCTATGCGATACAGGGAAAGACTTATACTGAGGATTTCTTAACCAAAAAAAGAGTGATTAACAAAGGGGAGAAACCACTGTATAAAGCAATCAATAGTATTCCTGCTATATTACCTATGGAAGTTTTCATGAAGATCCAGGAAGAAAAGGCTCGCCGATCGCTAAATACAGTAAGAGAGAAAAAAATCAAATACGGAAAATATGCACTATCAGATTTATTAAGGTGCAGCCACTGTGGGAATAAGTTCAGAAGAGTTGGATGGAGACTAGGTGGAAAAAGCATACCTGTTTACAGATGCAAAAGCACACAGACTAAAGGTACAAGTTGTGGCAGATCACCTACATTAAAAGAATCTGATATTGAAAGAAATATCATGCTGGCAATCAAAGAAGTGAAGCAGGTTGATAATCAAGTAGCACGAACAGTTTTAAGTAATGTAAAAGATGTAATTATGAGTGATATGGCTGACGATACAGATACGATTCAGCAAAAGAGATTTGATGAAATACAGAAATTGGTTGATGATGAATATTTAAGCATAAAAAATTTTGATAATGAGATAATGAGAAAAATGATTGAACGGATCAATGTGAATGAAGATTGTACTATCGAGATACACTTCAAGTTTGGGGCAATCGTAACAAAACAGTTGGTATCAGCTAGAGTGCGAGATTGATTTAAAAAGAAAGGTGACGTACAATTTAAGTGATTACTGCAATCAAAAAGGGATTCAATGTAGTTAAGGATTCTTTTTTGATTGCGTAAGTAAAGGAATATTTTTAGAATTTAATACTTGAAAGAATTTAACTTATATAGGAATGAAATATGATAATGAAGTATATTAGAAAAATTTTAATGTTGAGTAAATTTTATAAACTTTCTCATTAGAAGAAAAGAATAATTATATTATAGATATAATATGATTACTATTTAAAAATTGGCAATAAATCATATGTATACTCTCTTATATTATCCCATATATGGTATAATAAAGTGAAAGAATGAAATTTAAAACGAGGTGATATTTTTGTATCCAAATAATAATGATTTATACAGGCGTCATATTTCAACCCATACAGAACATTCAGATGAAGATCGCGCAGCTGTTTCAACGTTAGAAACATTTCTGATATCAGGAGGAAAAATCAATACTAACTTTTCTTGTGATGATAAATGGCCAAATCATGATGGTACATTTGAGTTTGTCTCTAATCCTGAAATATCTAGGATTCCTGAGCAAAACTTTATAGTTCAGATAAAAGGAACGCGAAATTATACTGAAAAAGATGACATAATATCGTACAGTTTAAAGAGTTTAGCTTTTCCAGCATTTATAGCAAATGAAGTAACCGCAGATCCAGGAATTCTTTTTATCGTTCTTAATCCTAATACTAGAGATAAAAAACGTGTTTTTTGGAAATATCTATCCCCTGGCTTTATTAAATCAATAAACTTTGAAAAAAAAAGTACTACAATCAAGCTGAATATTGAAGATGAGATAAAAAATACAGATGAAAGCATTAATATATTCTGTAATAAACTTCAAAAAATTATCGACTTTCATCTATTTTTAAGAAAATTAAATACGGAACAACTTAAAAAAGAAGATGCTTTGAAAATTGTTAAGGCTAGATGCGAAGACATTTCATTAGAAATTGTTAGAATTAATAATGAAAATAAATCACGTGATTATATATCAAGAAGGATTGTGAATGGATTGTATGATTTATGTTATGCTGTTTTAATTCTAAATGCAATAAATCTAGGATATACAGATGTTAATGAGAGATTAGCATGGGAGCTATCGCAGTTTAATATTGAAACTAAATATTTAAGTAGCTTTTTGAAGGGACTTAAATATATTGGGTCAAGAATTCCTGATGAAGGTCAATCTGAAAGATTGATGTTAAAATACTATAACTATCTTTGGGAGATTAGAAAGTTCTTAAAAAATAAATTCAATATCAATGTATTAGGAAATTTAGAAGCATTTCCTTTACATACCGATACTCTTGATTTAGAGTATTACGAAATGGTGGCCTTAAGTATTGCCGCAGTTGATTTGTCACCTAAGAGACTTAGACCTTCTCGATATTATATTCAAAAAAAGACTCCTTTCTTTGTCAATGGAGAAAGATATTTTGAAATCACACTGCAATTGGCAGGATTGTATGCAACAAAATTTAATCGGATAACAATATATACTAAACAGGATATATCAACAAATTACTCGATACAAATTGCATATGCCGATGCTGAAATCACTCTTTGGGGTGTAAAAAATAAAATTAAAGTTGTAACAAATTGGAAAGTGTCTATTGATCCTTCATGTTTAAATAAGCTAGGTAAAATTTTAAAGATTGACATGAAACTAAGTAAGAATTATGGTGAATATATTACATTGATGAGCTTTCTTTCTAAGACTGGCATGAATTTATTTGATTTAATTAATTTAGATGAAGAAAGATTTCAAAAAACATTGAATAAAATTTATGGTAAGACAAATACTCATATTTTTAAAGATTTATTACTAAAGCTAAGAAGAGAATATTCGCTAACTTCAAATAAAAAAGGAAAACATACCATAAGATATATATTATTAAATTTGCGAGAAAAAATATTAGAATCGGTACTACCAAATACATATGAAAATAAATATCTTACTGAAGATCTTTACATTACGAGTCGATGTTACCCATTTGAGAAAAACTCATTTATTTCTAATCTAGCTGGAAGGAAAACAAGTAAGGGAAATATAAAAGAAATAGTTGAAATAACTAATGATTCTGAAAAATTTAAAACTGTAATTCCTTATTTATCAATTGAAAGATTAATACAAGAAACTAAAGAATTGTACTTTAATAAAGACTTAATAGCAAGCTCGGAGGAGATAAAAAAATACAATGATAGTCTAGATGATTGGGAGCGCAAAAGTGGATTTTCAATTAAAGAAGAAAATGGCTTGTTGTCAATTGATTCCTATGTAAGTACGACCCTATTCATACTTGAAAAATTATTAAAGCTGTCAAATATCTTTAACAGAGGGCAAAAGGAGTCCAATGCACGATATCTTCGGCAATGTAATATAATTTTTGAAGATCCGTTAAAAAAGGTCACTCTAGAAAAGTTGTTTGTGAATTCTCAGGTAATGCTTATTTATGGAGCAGCAGGTACTGGAAAAACTACATTAATTAACTATATTTCCAATATGATGAATCAGTCAAAAAAGCTGTTTCTTACAAAAACGCATACTGCTTTGCAGAATTTAAAAAGACGAATAGAAAATCCAGGTCTAGATTCTGATTTTATAAGTATTGATAGTTTTACAAAGAGTGTTACACTTACAGATTATGACATAATTTTTGTTGATGAATGCAGCACTATAGACAATAGAACTATGAAGAAACTTCTCGAAAAAATTGATGAAAACACATTGCTTGTTTTAGCAGGAGATATTTATCAAATTGAATCAATAGATTTTGGTAACTGGTTTTATTATGCCAAGGATATTATTACAACAGATGGTGCCAATATTGAACTTTTAAACACTTGGAGGACAGACAAAAAAGAATTAAAGAGTTTATGGGATGCAGTTCGAAGGTTTGAACCTATCATAACAGAAAAATTAGCAATAGATGGTCCATTTTCTGCTGATATAGGAGAGGAAATATTTACAATCGGTGATGATGAAATTATATTGTGCTTAAACTATGACGGTAAATTTGGGTTAAATAACATGAACCTTTATTTTCAAAATGCTAATACTAAAAGTGAAGTATATTCATGGGCTGAGTGGACTTTCAAGGTTGGAGATCCTATAATTTTTCTCGATACCAAACGATCATCTTTATTGTATAACAATTTAAAAGGAAGAATAGCAAATATTTCAAAAAATGATTCAGTAATATCATTTACACTTGACATAGACACTATTCTAACTGAACGACAATGCAAAAATGAAAGTTTTGAATTTGTTGACGTTACAGATTTTGGAACAAGAATCCGTTTGGATGTAACTTCAAATGATGATGAATCAACATCTGATGAAGAGCGAATAAAGACAATAATACCTTTTCAAATCGCATATGCTGTTTCTATTCATAAGGCACAAGGGTTAGAGTACAAGTCTGTAAAGATAATAATTCCTTCTTATAATGCGGAAAAAATATCGCATTCTATTTTTTACACTGCAATAACTCGTGCAAAAGAGAAACTAAAGATATTCTGGAGTGCAGAAACAATGAAGGACATTGTGGCGAGTTTCACCAAAGAGGAGGTTGAACAGAAGACTCTATTATTGATTAAGGAAAAGTTAGGACTTCGTTAATAATTCTAACATCATTGCATGAATGAATTACAATAATGGCATAAAGACTATTTCTTTTGCAGAATGTTGATGCGCATAGCAAATAAAATTGTGAAATATATGTTTGCTTAATAATATGAAATTCATAAATTGATGGTGTTGATTAGATATTACAAAGGAGATTAGTATAGCTAATTCTAAAACATTATGAAAGTAATAGCAAATACTAATTTACCTATTTACAAGTAAATAACATAAGGATAACGCTTTTATTTGTTTTCTTGGAGGATTATAATCATGGATAATATGATAAAAGAGTATGATAGTCTACGAAATGAAATCAACCAAAAAATTGAGCTTCATAATACTTTATTAACTTTTACTATTACAGCAACAGTTACTTCTTTAACATTTGCATTGTCACAAAATAAGACTATATTATATTTGATACCATTTTGCATTCTTATTCCGATGTCAATGCGAATAGTATATTATCGATCAGCAATGTTAAAACTATCAGCTTATATGATAGTATTTTTAGAAAAGAATTTAGACAGATTGGATTGGGAAACTAGAAATGCCGAGTTAATTAATATGCAATTTAATAAAAAGAAAAGATTTTCAAGAAATTACACTTCTTCTAGAGATTATGAATGCTTGATTTTGTCTATCGTATGCTATGTTTTTTATGCTATTAACTTAATGAAAAATAGAGAATTTTGTATTTTAACGGTACTATATATGTTATTACCTTTATCATTAGTGTTATGGGAAGCATTAATTACAAAACGCATTAATGCAGTTGATAAAGAAAAACAGTGGTGGATAGATCAGTGGAATGAATTAAAAGATTAAATGAAATTGTTAAATAGCAAGTGTTATATTGTATTTCTATAAAATTTCGTATAAAAGAAAAAATAATATATTTTACACTTTTTACAAGAAATATAAAGCAGTGATGTATGGAGAAATGCTTCATGTGAGGGATTATTGTATTTGAATATGCTTGATTTAAAGGAATGGGATCGATTGAAAGTGTGAAACTGATAGTGAGAAAATAAAAGTGCAAATAAGACGATAACAACAGGCTGAAATGCACTTTTTTGCTTGGCTGAATTTGAAAGGACAAAAATGATTAGGAATTGATAGTAACAGTCAACTTAACGATTTAATAAGCGAAAGAGTAGTGTCAAGACAAAAAAATGTGCTGGAGATATGTAGATGTACTCAGCGAAAAGAATTGGATCACATAGGCTTATTGTATCTAATTTAGCTTAATTAAGTACCAACAAGCCATGTTGAAAGTGTAATTCTGATAGTAAGAAAATAAAAGTGCAAATAAGCCGATAACAACAGGCTGAAATGCACTTTTTTACTCGGCTGAATGTGACTGGGCAAAAATGAGTAGGAACTGATAGTAACAGTCAATTTAACAATTTAATAAATGAAATAGTAGTGTTAAGACAGAAAAAAATGTGTTGGAAATATGGAGATGTACTGAGCGAAAAGAATTGGATCACATAGGCTTATTGTATCCAATTTAGCTTAATTTAGTAACAACAAGCGGTGTTGAATGTGTGATTCTGATAGTGAGAAAATAAAAGTGCATATCATTTATTCTTTAAGGGTGTATCTTTTATAAAGATTATGATGTTTAATTATATATCATAGGTATTCTCCACAAGTTCATACATACCTGAATAACTAATTAGCACATATACAAAGAATTGAAATACTCTAAAACATCGTATTTTTATGATGCGTATTTATATTAACTGTGAATAGTAACTTTAAGATAAAAAGATTGGTAGAGTGCAAAAGTAAAATCCACACCAAAGAGAGAAAAATAAAAAGTGGAAATAACAGATACAAAAGATAATCAAATCCGAAAAATAAAGTAGAAAACAAATGAAATGAATCAAATATTTCATTGTGATGAGGTTTATGATATACTGTAATAGCCAAAGTAAGAGTAAAATCTCTAGTAACATATGCAGGTAATCAAATTGCTCTTATTGTGGTATATCTAAATTACTTCTTTA
>CAJTIT010000011.1 GCA_910576345.1 Erysipelotrichales bacterium | reverse complement strand
AAGCGTATCACTTAGTATTTGAATATGTGGAAACATTTTATAACACAGTGCGTATTCATAGCCATTGTGAATATCAATCTCCAAATGATTATGAAAGTAACTATGATTTTCAAAAAAAGATCAATTAAATGTGTCCACTATCTTGACATAGTACCATTCTGCCAACCTTAGAGCGAAGATCGAGATTGGAAAGACCGAAAGGTTGGAAGACCCCCATTTCAATCCAATTATAAATGGTCTTTTCACAATAAGAGATCTCCGGATGATTTTGAAGAACGGCATAGACGGACTGACCGTTTTTGATGGGCTTGACAATGACGGAAGCAATATCATGGAGTTCAGAGTAAGTGAGGTTAATGCCTTCTCTGGAATCAACGAGAGAATAACGATATTCAGCATGAGCACGTTGAGCAGAATAGAAGCGTTTGGTAAGCTTACAGGAGCTTTTTTTGTCACAGCCGTTACAAACACCTTTGTACTTATCACGGATCTTACAAGGGATAGGAATACGTTTTGGACATTCGCTCTTACAAAAAGCATTGAAACCACAAGAAGCGATATTCTGACAGTCATAAGTACCTGAGACACCTTGACGCGAGAACTTGACCTCAAAAGAATGTTTTTTGATTTCTTTACAGATGGAAGATTTATCCATACCAATAACGAGAGCAATAGCAGATTTAGATGAATTATTGTTAAGACCTTGTTCAATGAAATTGCGATATTGTAGGTCTAAATGTTTTGAACCTTTGGTATTCATAAGAAAGTCCTCCTTAGCAAATAAAAAAGACCACAATAAGGGCAATATAATGATAAGAAATTGTAAGAGAAAAATCTACATGAAAATAAGTGGAATATTCTGTAAATGTAAATTCAACATTTTCCTGATGGTGTGGATTTTACTTTTGCACTCTACTGCCTAAACAAAAGCAGTTTGGGGAATTGAAAAAGCCTATGCTTTCGTGTATAATTGATAAAAAATTCAGAATGAGAGATAGCTTGTCGGAGGAACGATATGAAATATACAAGTGCAACTTTTGATATGGCAGATGATATGCAAAATGTTTTACATACGGCTATTGAAACCATATATCCAAAATATTATCCAAAGGAAGTAGTGGATTTCTTTTGCAGACATCATAGTAAAGAACACATTCTAAACGGAATAGCATCGGGAAATATGGGAGTGTTGGTGTATAACGATATGATTGTCGGAACAGGTTGTTTTGATGATAATCATATTACAGGAGTATATGTGTTGCCCGCTTATCAAAATCAAGGCTGCGGCTCGTATATTATGAATTGTTTGGAAAAGGAAATTTCCAAAACATATAATACGGTTATTTTGGACGCTTCGCTTCCAGCAGCGTGTTTATATGAGCATAGGGGCTATAAAACGGTGGGGCATGGGATATACGAATTGGAAAATGACGTGAAGTTGGTTTATGAAATCATGGAGAAAAAGCTTGTTGATAATTGAAAATGTGGATTGAGAGGACTTGAAAAATGAAATGCAGAATAAGAAAATGGGAACTATCAGACGCAAAAGATTTGGCGGCTGCGCTTTCAAATAAAAAAGTACAAGATAATCTTCGTGATGGTTTGCCTTATCCTTACACCGAGCAGGATGGAAAAGAGTTTATTTCTGCTATGCTTTCCGCAGATGAAAACGAAACCTTTGCTTTTGCTATTACCGTAGATAATATGGTGATTGGTAGTATCGGCATTTTTCGACAGGGCAATATTCATAGACAAACCGCCGAGTTAGGATATTATATTGCCGAAGAATATTGGGGCAAAGGCATTATGACCGAAGCTGTTAAGCAAATTTGCGAATATGTTTTTGCTAAAAGCGATATTATCCGTATTTATGCAGAGCCCTTTGCTTATAATATAGCGTCTTGCAGGGTGCTTGAAAAAGTAGGGTTTCAGTATGAGGGTACATTGAGAAGCAATGCTGTGAAGAATGGCAGGGTGATTGATATGGAAATGTACTCTTTGTTAAAAGCTGAAATAAAGGAGTGAATTTGGTGTTAAAAGAATATAAGTTTGGTTTCAATATTTATGGACTGTTATTGTTTTTGATTATAATGATACCTAACTTTATTTGGTTTGCTGCTCCAGCACCTAATGATGTATTAAGGACGGAATCGGTTACTGAAGTGATTGACACCATAGCTTCTGTTTGTCAGATTTTGATGGTTATAGCTTTGTGTATTTTTGTAAACATAAAGAGCCATAAATTCCATATTACTCCTTTGATTATTTTTGTGATAATTTGTTGCTTAATATATTTTGCAAGTTGGGTAAGCTATTATGTAGGCGTTGTGAATACAGGTGTTATATTGGGGTTGATAATTTCCCCGTGTTTGGCATTTATGTTTTTTGCTATTGATAGAAAAAATATGATAGCAGTTGTGCCAATTTCCATTTTTCTAATTTGTCATTTAATATATGGTATCGCTAATTTTGTTGTTTGATTTTTTGAGGTTATATAAGTATGGATTATCGGATTAGAGAAATCAGAGAAAATGAATATTACGTATTATCTGAGTTTCTGTATGAAGCGATTTTTATTCCAGTAGGAATGGAAAAGCCGCCAAAAGCTATTATTGAACAGCCAGAACTTCAGGTATATATTGCTGATTTTGGAAAATCAGACGATTGGTGTTTGGTTGCGGAAGTAAAAGAAAAGATTGTAGGCGCAGTATGGGTGCGTGTTATGGATGATTACGGGCATATTGATGATGAGACACCCTCATTTGCTATGTCACTGTATGAGGAATACAGAAATATGGGCATTGGTACAGCACTTATGAGAGATATGCTTGAATTTTTAAAGAATAAAGGCTATAAGAGGACCTCTCTTTCTGTGCAAAAGGAAAATTATGCGGCTCGTATGTATCAGAAAGAAGGTTTTGAAGTCATTGACGAAAATGAAGAAGAATACATTATGGTTTGTCGGTTGTAATGTGATGAGGAGGGTATTTGTAAATGGCTGGTAATTTAGATGAAAAAACAGTAAAGGAAGTCTTAAAAAAGATTATTGAGAATAATAACAATATTCCGTATAAGGCTAAAGTGGAGATAAAAGCGATAATAGAATTGGAACACAATCCAGAAAAATTGCTGCAAGAGTGTCTGTTATATATGCTGTCATATAAGGGATAATCTGTGCTTAGGAAGTGGTTGGAGATAATGAAAAATATGGAAATAGATGCCAATGGAACAGAAATCAGAGTAATGGGTGATGTCGTAAATGAAGAAGCTTATATTTCTTTAACGGATATTGCCAAATATAAAAATCCAGACAATGCTTTTATCGTGGTTGCGAACTGGATACGTAATCATTCCACAATCTCATTTTTGGGTTTGTGGGAACAGATTCATAATCCCAATTTTAAACCTATCGAATTTGATAGGTTTAAAGCGGAATCGGGAGATAATGCATTTACATTGACACCGCAACAGTGGATAAGAGCAACAGACGCAATCGGTATTATATCAAAATCAGGACGATATGGAGGTACATATGCCCATACTGATATTGCCTTTGAGTTTGCGTCGTGGATTTCCCCAGAATTTAAGCTCTATATTATTAAGGACTATCAGCGGTTAAAGAAAGATGAAGCAAACCGATTAGCGATTGGTTGGGATGCTAAGAGGGAACTTTCAAAAATAAATTATCGTATTCATACAGATGCGGTAAAGGAATTTCTGATAGCACCAACATTATCCCCGCAGGAAATGGCATATACATACGCATCCGAAGCAGATATTCTTAATATGGCTTTGTTTGGTAAGACGGCGGCACAATGGAGAAACGAAAAGGGAATAAGCGGAAAATCACCTAATATCAGAGATTTTGCTTCGGCAGAGGAATTAGTTGTGCTTATTAATTTGGAGGACACCAATGCAGATTTGATAAGACAGGAAGTGCCTAAATTGAGAGGTTAAAAATATTAAGAGAAAAAGCATATAGGCAGCTGGAAATTCTAAGAAGGAATCAAGAGAGCATTGAAGCGTTGAGGCAAAATCTTATTAACAAAGTATAAAACAAGATAAGGAGAAATTATGAATACAGATAGACATATACCAGTAGTTTTTGTTAGTTCTACTTGCTATGACCTCAAACAGGTTCGAGAAGACTTAAAAGATTTTTTTGAAATCAATTACGGTTTTCAAGCTATGCTGTCTGAATTTAGTTCATTTCCTATTGACCCATGTATTGGTACTTTTGAAAATTGCTTGAGTAATGTTGATAAATTGGCTGATATTTTTATACTTATTGTTGGAACAAGATATGGGTATGTGACAGAGAGAGGGAAATCTATTACGAATTTAGAATATCTACATGCAAAAGCTAAAGGGATTCCAGTATTTGTGTTTGTGGACAAGCAGTTACATAGTCAATTAAAAATATGGGAAGCCAATAAAGAAGGAAATTTTTCAACTATTGTTGATAACCCCCAGATTTTTAAATTTGTTTCAGAAATATATAATGAATAAAAACAGTGGATTTATACATATGAATCTGTGCGAGACATAACCACTACCATGAAGCATCAATTAAGTTTGATATTTGCTGATGGATTGGCATATAAAAAAATATCAAATACGTTAGAACCACATATTTTAGAGAGTGATATTTCATCAGAAGCTTTACGTGTTTTAATTGAAGAGCCGTATGCATGGGAGTACAAATTTCTAGCATATGTGATTAAAGACGAGTTTAACAAACTACAGAAACATAGATGGGATTTTAAATATGGTTTAGATGGCAAAGCAGAGATCAGCAACAATCGAGGAGAGAGATATATCAAGCCATTCGTAATGGGAAGAAAAGCATGGCTGTTCAGCAAAACAAAGAGTGGAGCAAAGATGAGTTCGAACTATTACAGCTTGATAGAAAGTGCCAAAGAGAATAACTTAGACATTCAGAAATATCTAACATATGTACTGGAAATGATCAAGGAAAACGGAAAATCAGTCGATTACGATAAATTGATGCCATATTCCAAGGATATACCAGAACACATAAGAGTAAAATAAAAGAACCATTTATCTTACGGTAACAATCATACCATAGGATCACGGTTCTTTTAATATAGGTTCTATTTGACGCTTACTTTTTAAAAATGCTATAAAGACTTGAAAAGAAAATGGAAGTTGTCCTTATGCATTCTCAGAGATTGTTTCCACAGTGTGGCAACGATCTGGAAACATTCTTTCTTGGTCGCATTATCGTGTTTTGATCCAAGTTTAAGATAAGATTACTGGTATGTGAAAGAAGATGCTAATGAGCCTTGGAGTATAGAATAGACTTGATCAGTCCCGAAAACAAGAATGCATATGCAAAACACATGCATGAAATTTTGCATGTAAAAAATGCACCGATCGGTAAGTGGCCTTCCCAATATATGCCCGCAATCATGCAGCAAATAGCGATCAATCTAGCAATTCAAAAAGGCGCTTCATCATTATTTGAAGGAAACAGTCAAGTATTTTCGGTTAATGGGCCGCCGGGGACAGGAAAAACAACATTACTAAAAGAAATAATTGTACATAATATTGTTGAGCGTGCCAAGTTATTAGCTGAATATGATGAACCGGATGATGCATTTATAGAGCATTCTTTTCAACACGGCTCAAAATATAATCGTGCATATTCAAAATATACACAGCATTGGTATTCTTTCAAAGATGATAGAATCAATGACTATAGTATTTTGGTGGCCTCTTGTAATAATGCGGCTGTTGAAAACCTATCCAAGGAACTTCCTCTGGGTGATCGCATATTAAAGGACCTTGGTTATAATGAACACGCAAAATCAAAATCAGATGGTTTGAATGAAGTAAGCAATCTATTTGATTTTCAAAAATCATCAGAAATTGAATACTATGAAAAAGGTTCTGTACAATGCCCTGATATTTACTTTACTTACTATGCCCAACAACTGTTAGATAATCAAAATGCTTGGGGTCTTATTGCAGCTTCTTTAGGAAAGAAAAAAAATATTCGAGATTTCTATAACTATGTTTTAAAACCGCTTCGATGGGATTTCTATCCAAAGAAGGAATCATCTGCTAATAGACTTCCTGATTTTATAACTGCGAAAGAAATGTTTCTGTCACAGCTTGAATTAGTACTAAAAATGCGTAATCAAATCATACAATGTTGTGATTATGCATATGAACAGATCAACTTATGTGAAAAAAAGCAAGGGAATGAAAAGACGCTTTCTCAACTCAAAGAAGAAAGTGAACTTAAAATTGCTGAACATCATAAAACAATAAGACAACTACAGACGCAATCTGCAGATGAAAAAAGGAAAATCAAAAATTTAACGTTTGAGCGTGATCAGATGCTGCGAAAACAAGGAGCATTGAAACGTCAAATACAAAAAGAAAAAGATAATATATCTGAACTGAAACGTAAAGCTTCACATACAATGAATGCCGTTGGCAGAAAACCGATTTTGTTTGGTAAAGCAGCTTACAGTGAAAAAATACGCTTTGCCAAACGCGTTGTTGAAGATTACGAAAATCAAGAAGAACAACATAGAACAAAAATAGATGAAATCCAAACCAACTACCAAAAAAATGAAGCTGATTGTTTATCAAAGGAATTAAAATGCAACCAATATAAAGAAAATTTGCGCAACTTAGAAAATCAAATCAAAGATATGAATGCACAAATCATCGATTATGATCAAAGACTGAATCATGCAAACCAAGAATTGAAAAAAATAGAAGAAAGACTGAAAATCGTAAATGAGGATTATTCTATAACCGTAGGTAATATCGGAGTCACCCAAACAATCAATGAAGATTTTATCAATGCTTTACTTTCTGATGACGAGCAGATATCATCAGATGCACATGTGAAAAATCCTTGGTTTACTGCTAAATATAACCGTGAAAGAGAAAAATTATTCTATTATGCGATGAAATTGAATAAAGCATTTATTCTTGCATCAAAAAAATGCAGAGATAATTTTACTTCATTATCTCATTTTTGGGGAATGTTGCCTGGAGATGAAAAAGAAAGAATCGTATTTCATAAAGACGATCGTATCGCTTGTGTTTCAGCACTCTATCAGACTCTATTTTTACTTGTGCCGGTGATTTCTACTACGTTTGCTTCTGTTGGATCATTTTTTGGTGATGCAAAGAAAAAAAATGTAATTGGAACATTGGTTATTGATGAAGCCGGGCAAGCGCAACCTCAAATGGCAGTAGGTGCTTTATATAGGAGTAGAAAGGCAATTATTGTAGGAGATCCT
Source organism: Erysipelotrichales bacterium (assembly GCA_910576345.1). Lineage (GTDB taxonomy): Bacteria > Bacillota_I > Bacilli_A > Erysipelotrichales > Erysipelotrichaceae > C-19. The sequence continues at coordinate 81,718 of CAJTIT010000011.1, read as the reverse complement.
AAACAAATAGAACCTGTTGTCTTAGATGATTTAAAACTGCTGAAGAACGCATTTCATGACAAAGATCTGGAAGCGTATGTGACGAATAAATATATTTCTGTACAATATTGTGCCGATCAAATGAATGCTTATGGGACGTATTTAGAGGAAACGGATCATCCCGATCATCTTGAATGGATAGGTTGTCCGTTAGTGGTGCATCGAAGATGTATTTCTCCTATGTATGATATTTCAAATGCGATTTCATATAATGGAATAATGAAAAAGAAGACCGCTTTACCAAGTTCAGATTTGGAACAATCTTTCATCTATGAGAAATCTCAATGGATCCAAATTGAAGGGATTGAAAAAGGAAATAAAAATCATTTTGTGACAGCCCAAGCAGATAAAGTATGTGAAATGTTGGAAATTGCTTTTGAAAAAGAAAAAAATCCAAGTGTCTATATTATTTCTCCCTTTACAACAGTAGTAAGTGGCATAAAAAAATATATACAATCGTGTTGTAGGAATCATACGATTACAGTATTGAGCAATTGTGAGGATCTTGATGCATGGCTCAATACTCATATAGGAACCGTTCATACCTTTCAAGGCAAAGAAGCAAATGAAGTTATTTTTCTATTGGGGTGTGATAAAAGCAAAGGTGCAGAAGGAGCCATCAAGTGGGTAAACAGTAATATTGTGAATGTTGCTGTTACAAGAGCAAAGTTCAGATTATATGTGATTGGAGATGCGACAATATGGCAAAACAATCCTTATGTGCAAATGGCAAAGCATATTATAGATACATTTGCGATTAAAGAGATTCATTCTATATTAAAAGAGAAGGATATGGAAGAAAGAGCCAAAAAACAGGCACTGAAACATGCAATGAAAGGATTACCATCCATCACCAGTTTTCCGATGTGCGAAGATAAAGAAGATGGTAACACATTAGATGTTAGTGTCCAAACAGATAATTTTGTTCAAGGCTTGGAAGTACATGCATTTATGAATGAACCATTGTCATCTGCACAGCTAAGTAAATTTGGATTGAAAAATATCCATGAACTCATGCGATTTTCTCCCAAGGTAAGGAAAAATCTAATATTTGGTATGAGACTTTATTATTTTTTACAACCGTTATATTGCAAAGAACAAGACTTTGACGCATCCTGTTGTGCCATTTTATTCTGTAAAGCCATGGAATTACAGATGAAAGAATGTTTCAAGAAAGGATTATGCAATATGTTTCCTGATGATGAATTTAAGAATATGAAATTGTCACAAGTCAATGAGAATGATTTAACATTAGGAGCGATTAATTACATTATAAAACATCATGTATTGGATTTAGGGAAATTTATGAAATCAATACAAAATACACGATATGACAGTAGTTGGTGGAAAGAATTCGTAGAAAAAGCTTCAAAAGGTACAAGAAAGCGCAATCAGTGTTGTCACGCAAATTCGTTTCTATGGAAAGATTTATCGCAATTACTCGCTTATATGTTTAAGAAAAACAAAGAAGATCAAAAGGTAGCCGGCTTGATGTTTGAAAGTAGTATTGGTAAAAAACTAGTATGCGACAATACTTCAAAAGTAAGTGCTAAATAAAACCTATACGAATGAACCGTGATTCTATGGTATGTTCATGGCCATAAGACAAGCGGTTCTTTTATTCTGTAAATTCCTTGGAATAAGGCAGCTTCTTTAGTTCGTTATGCTTCAGTATTCAAGCTGAAAATTTAACCAATGAAACCTATTTTCATTTCAGCTTTTTCATAAAATGTGATATACTCATACATAGACAAGGAGTGGTTCACAATGTTAAGAGACGGACATATTCACTTAGAAAACGGACCATTAAGCGTAGATTATGCGATGCGATTTGTTGAAGCAGCCATAAATGTAAATATGCAGGAAATTCAAATACTGGATCATACCCATCGCTTTCTCGAATTTGCGCCGATGTATGAGCGCTTAAAACTTGCATCGCCAAAACAAAGAGAATGGTTAGAAAAAAAGAAATTGGAACCATTATCTACTTTTGATCAGTTGATTCATGATATGAAACAAAAGAATCTGCCAATAACCGTGCGCTGGGGGTTGGAAGTTTGCTATGATCCTACCCAGAAAGCATTCATCAAAAATGTATTGTCTCAACACAATTATGATTTTGTGATTGGCTCCATCCACTCCATTGACGGGAAACTATATGACATGCCTTTTTCCAAACAAATTCTTTGGGATGTAGAAGATGTCGATCATATTTACAAGCGGTATTATGAAATCATGGAAGATATGATCGCATCTGATTTATTTACACAGATTGGACATCCCGATCAACTGAAATTGTTTCACAATGAACCGATGTATGATTTGACCCCTACGTATCACCGCATTGCTAAACTAGCGAAAGAACACGATGTTTATATGGAAAACAATACAGGAATACACTATCGCTATGGACATGAAGATGTCGGAACCAATCCATTGTTTTTAAATATTTTGAAACAATATGGAGTAAAAATCATGACTGCCAGTGATGCCCATGTAAGCGAACATGTCGGCCAATGCATTGCGCAAATTTCATGATGGATGAAATGATATGAGTGAGATATGCATAGAGCCTTCCATCATCCGGCATGTTTTGAAAACACAGCGCATGTATCAGCTTGCCTATGCGTATGCGCTGCGTCAAGCAGTGACAAGTTTTGAAATTACATCAAGACAGGAAGAATTTCAAATCGAAGGTGAATGTAAACAAGAAAATGAGATATACCATTGTAAGGTCCAACTGGATCAAAAACAGCGTGTCATTGCTTATACATGTGATTGCGGACGCAGTAATGAACTACAAGCATGCGCACACATAGGAGCGTTATTGATTCGCATCAATCAAGTTCAGCCCAATGCATTACCCTATCATTATCAAAAACAGGAAAATGAGGAAACAATCGAACAAGAAAGCTATGAAGAGCGTCTGCGGCAGCTAAAGGAAGCACGCAATGCCATGGCGAAAGAAGAACGCAGGATGCAGGCAGAGAACGTAAAACGTCAATACTTCGAAGAGCGTTTTGCCTATTCCCGTCAATGGATCCATCAAGAACATATGGCACTGCGCCAACGACTGTCCATAGACAACTGCGCAAAGTACCGCTTATTCATTCAAGTAATCAGTACTTCCTCTACATCCTATGAATACGGTGTTTATCTGCGTTTTCTTGTTGGCCGGCACAAACCATACGTGATTCGCAACATTTTTACGTTTCTTCATCAAGTGCGGACATCTGCCGAGGTGAGCTATGGACGCGAACTAACGTTTGTTCATCATTCGGATGCATTTGATGAAGACAGTAGAAAAATTTTGTCATTTTTATTTCAGTTTGAACAAGAACTTCAGGAACAATCTGTAAGTATCAACAATCGCTTTTTGTTTGTGCATGGGGAAACACTTCGATCGTTGTATGAATTATGCATACAACTGCCACCATCTTTATGTAATCTGGAAGTGATAGAAAAGACGGCTCGATTCGACATACAAATTCATGAACATGAAGGCTATGTACAATTGGAATGTTTGAACTATCCAAAACTCATCCTTGGCTATCATGATGAAAGCGGCATGTATCAGATTGACAAACAAACGCTTTGCTTTCTTCGCTTTGATGATAATGGAAAATTGTATCGACTGTTAAAGTTGTTCCATCAATATGATAAAGAACTGTTATTGGAAGAAAAAGACATTAAAGGATTTGTAAAATATATATGGCAGGATATACAAGATTTTGTGCATGTACAAGGCGATGCATCCTTATTTGACTTAACCCCAATGAATCAGCTTCATTTATATGGCGATATGGATGAGAACGGTCAGCTTGCCCTGCGCTTAGAAGGTATCAACGAAGGTACTATCCTCAATGGATTTCGAAACACAAAAGGCATCCCTTTGGAAATGGAAATTGTGGAAACCTATATTCGCAGTTTTTCATCCATGATTGATGAAGGAAATGGCATTGCTTACTTATCGCAAGAGGATGACAGCACGTATTCATTCTTGAAGGATGGTTTAAGTTTTTTAAGCGATTATTGTGAAATCTTCATCAGCGACGCGATCAAAAAACTAGGCAATGTCCACCATGTTCATTTACAAGCAGGAATTAAGTTCGATAACCAGATTTTACAACTACATTTTGAAAGCAGCGATATTTCCAAAGAAGAATTGGCAGAAATACTTAGCTCCTATCAAAAAAAGAAAAAATATCATCGACTGAAAAACAACCATTTGATTTCACTGGACGCAAAAGAACTGGAAGAACTTTCACAGATTGTAGAGATGCTACGTATTTCCAAACAACAGCTGAAAGAAGAAAACTTGCAGTTGCCTGCGTATCGTGCATTTTCTTTATTTCCAATGATACATTCATCTGCGCTGCGATTCACTATAGATGAAGCATACGCGGCATTGATGCATGCTTTTTCACAAAAACAAGGTCAAAAGTTCACAATTCCAAACGGTTATGAGCACATTCTGCGTGATTATCAGATCAAGGGATATGAATGGCTGAAACTCATGAACCATTATCAATTCAACGCAATATTGGCAGATGATATGGGATTAGGAAAAACACTTCAAGTCATTGCGCTGTTGGAAAGCGAAAAAGCATTTGGCACCAGTATGATTGTGGTACCTGCCTCTTTGGTCTTAAACTGGCGTGATGAAATTATGAAATTTGCACAGGATTTAAAAGCGCTGTGTGTCATTGGCAACATTCAGAAACGAAGAGAATTGATCAAAACAATACATTCCTATGATATTGTCATTACTTCCTATGATTATCTAAAAAAAGACATCGCATCGTATGAAATGATGAGATTTCATTACGTGATCTTAGATGAAGCCCAATATATCAAAAATCAGAAAACGCAAAATACCAAAGCAGTGAAACGTCTTATGGGTCATCACAAGCTGGCACTTACCGGAACGCCGATTGAAAACTCACTGGCGGAGTTGTGGTCCATCTTTGACTTTTTAATGCCGGGATATCTATATAGCTATTCTTATTTTATGCAAGAGTATGAACGTCCGATCATAAAAGAAAAAGACAGTGTAAAACAAGAGAAACTGAAACAATTGGTGGAACCGTTCATCCTTAGAAGAACCAAACAGACGGTATTGAAAGAATTGCCGGATAAGGTTGAACAGACATTGACGATTGCTTTTGATGAAAAGGAAGAAGCTCTCTATCAAGCAACAATGTTACAATTTTCTTCACAGCTGCGTTCAAAATCCCAACAGACCGTAGGACAATTTCAGATTTTGTCGATGTTGACAAAGCTGCGCCAAATCTGTTGCGAGCCAAGACTGCTGTATGAAAATATAGAAACGCCTTCCAGCAAACTTCAATCATGCATACAGCTTTGCTTGTCTTTGCGTGAACATCACCAAAAAGTGTTGTTGTTTTCTTCTTTTACATCGATGTTGGATCTTATCGAAACGGAACTAAAAAAATATCATTTCCGTTTTCTAAAACTGACAGGCAGCGATACAAAGGAGAATCGTTATCGTAAAGTCAAAGAATTTCAAAACGGCGATATCGATGTGTTTTTGATTTCTTTAAAAGCAGGCGGCACCGGATTGAATCTGACAGCGGCACAGGCTGTGATTCATTTTGATCCGTGGTGGAACGTTTCTGCGCAGAATCAGGCGACCGATCGTGCATACCGCATCGGTCAGGAAAAAAACGTACAAGTATTTCAATTCATCATGCAAAACAGTATAGAAGAAAAAATACAGCGACTTCAAGCAAAAAAGCAGAATTTGGCAGATACGTTTGTGGAGAATAGCGAAGGTGGAATTGCACAGATGGACATCCGTGATATACTGTCTCTATTCTCATAAAACCATGAAGAAATATTTTCATGGAAGATAAGGAATGAGAATCAAAAGGTTTCAAAGGATACAAGAAATACATAGAACCAAATGCTTTTCAAGAAAAGTATAGCCAAGTTACCAACAAAATTGTATAATGTAGCTAAAGAATTGGAGGATGTGTATGCACACGCTCATTCAGTATATTAGAAATAATGCGATGTTCGTACTGTTGCTTTTATCATTTTTATGTTTTGCGCTATTTTTTGGCAGTTATATGTTCATTTCAAAAGAAGAGGAAGCCATCACACCGGAACCCAAGCCACCGATACAAAATGAAGGCGGCGCTAAAATCACAACGTTGGAAGCGAATTTCACACAGGATGAGACCGTGCATTTGTCATGGTCCATTGATAAGGCAAATCTGGAATTGGTAAGCGTACAGTTGTATTGTGAGGGAAGACGTTTAGAAGGTGAAATGAAGGATCTTTCTTCTTATGCTTTGCCGCAAAGTATTTATCAGTTTCCATCCGGCAATTGTATTTTTACATTAAAAGTCATGTTTGGCGACGGTACTGAGTTAAGCAAAGATGTAACGGTATCCATTAATTCTGTAACCAATATTCAAATGACCAAAGAACAAAAAGGCGAAGATTTATTATTGAAACTTAGCTATTCTTATGATCCCAATCATCCAATCGGCGTTCCGCGCATCAAACTGATGATGGATAATAATTATCCGTTTGAACTGCATCATGAAAGCACAACCAGAACCAAGAACGGCAATTTGGAAAATGGTGTGACAACCTATCGCATTGCTACCAAAAAGGTCGCAGATGGAACCTATCATATTCGTGTTCGCTGGATTTTTGACGGCGTGAATATTTCAAAGGATTTTGATGTGACGCTAACAAAATAGGAGGATTCGACAATGAAAAACATTGATCAACAGTTGATTACCATAAAATACAAGATGCAGAGAAAGGCGTATCTTCAATCAGAATTAAAACAAATCAAAGAAAAGTTAGAACGAAATTTACAGACGAAACAGCGTTTGGAACAGGCATTGAATAAAGAAGTGGAAGATGTCGAGCGTTTGGAACACATTTCTTTTTCAAGACTTTTGACAGGATTGAGTGGTCAAAGTCATCTTTCCATTGAAAAAGAAAAGGCGGAAGCGTTTCGTGCTGCGTTGGATTATCGGTTGAAATCTCATGATGTGGAATATTTAAGCATGCAGAAAAATCTTTTGGAACAAGAATTGAAGCAATATGAAACACTGGAACAGGATGTTCAGGGATTGATGGAAATCAAGCGCAAATCGCTTCACGGAAACGTTCTGGACACCATTAAGCATTGGGAAAGCGAGGTACAATTACAGAAAGATCGGCTGAAACAGGTACAGGAAATGATTGATAACGGCAAAAAATTGTGTTCCAGCTTTACGTATGTCATGGATAATCTTAGCGAACTGGTGGAAGATAAAGTCGAAGCGAAAAGTTTCTGGTATCCGATCATCACACAAGAACAAATGGATGATGTGTTTCATGAAATCGACAAGATGAATCATCATTGGGAACAATTTGAACAGCTAATGACTTTGACAAAAGCGAAGGATGATGTGATCATACAGAAATTGAAACAATCAATGGCCAATATTAGAGGGGATGACGATTCTTCACAGATGCGTTTATCATTTGAACATCTGAATGAAGCCTATGCGACAGTGAGAGAAATCTTATGTGAATTGAAAAAGAAACGAAAAGAAATACAGTATCATATTCGTGATCTTGAGTGGAAGATTACGGAGAAAATTGAAACGAGTGAATAAGATAGGTGTGTGCCCAACATCATTAAGTTAAGAAAGAATAATTAGAGTCAAATTTTAAATAAAAGAAGGCACTTTTTTGTAAAAAAACTTAATAATTTTGCATACTAAGTTCTAGCAATCCCTACTGAAAAGAATTATAATGAAGTAGGGATTTTCTTTTAACGCATGCCTTCATCCTTACAAACATTTAGAAACATGAAATATAAACTGCATAACAAAACGCAACATCAAGCATCTTGCGTTTTAATAAACTGACTTTGATATAATTTTTCATAAGCGCCTTTTTGCTTTAACAATTCATCATGCGTTCCTTGTTCAATGATATTACCATGTTCCATGACGAGAATCAAATCACTATGGATGATGGTGGATAAGCGATGTGCAATCACAAAACTGGTACGATTTTCCATTAAAGACTCCATTGCGCTTGCGACCACTTGTTCACTTCTTGTATCAATATTAGATGTAGCTTCATCAAGGATCAAAATAGAAGGATTCATTAACATGACACGGGTAATGCTTAACAACTGCCGCTGTCCTTGTGAAAGGTACGAAGAATTCGCTTTTAAAACGGTATCATAACTATTTGGCAGTTTTTCAATAAACGTATGCGCACCGCTTTTTTTGGCACAAGCAATGACCTCTTGTTTAGACGCACCTTGTTTGCCATAAGATAAAATATGATACAGTGTGTCTTCAAATAAATATGTATCTTGAAGCACCATACCGAAATGACTGCGCAATTCGTTTCGCGACATGTGTGTAATATCAATATCATCCAAATAAATAACACCGCCATTTAACTCATAAAAGCGCATTAACAAATTGATCAAAGTTGTTTTACCAGCGCCAGTTCGTCCAACAATGGCAACACGACATCCGACTGGTATGGAGAGGCTTAAATCTTTCATAAGCATATGCTCTTGATCATAACCAAAATACACATGAGAAAACGTAATTTTTCCTTGCACATTCGCAATGCTTTCCTTGCCATTATCGATTTCTTCTTCTATGTCAAATAAGGCAAAGATACGGCGCATGGAAGCATAAGCCGCCTGCAACTGCGTCATAACACCACTGACTTCATTGAACGGCTTGGAAAATGTATTGGAATAAATCAAAAAACTAGAAATATTTCCTATCGTTATTCCTTTGAAAATCGCAAGAATGGCTCCGCATACGCCTATGATCGTATAGGACGCATTGGTAACCAGCCGTGTAGAAGGGTTGCTTAAAGAACCATAAAACTGTGCGTTTTTACCAGACGTATACAACGTTTCATTGAATGCTTGGAATGTATCTTTTATATTTGCTTCGTGATGATAGGCTTTCAATGTACGAATGCCATTCAACATTTCCTGTGTATACGCATTGAGCGCACCGAGATTTTTTGACTGCGCAATGAAATATTTAGAAGAGCGTTGTGTAATTGTTTTTGCCACTACATAAGTGAACGGTGCACACAATAAAACGATACATGTCATCGTAATATTGATTTGTATCATAAAAATGATAGCCAATACAACAGTCACGATACCACTTAAACAAGTGGATAATCCTTGTAATAAACCATCACTGATCATATCGATGTCATTGGTAAAACGTGATATCAAATCACCGTGTTCGTGTGTATCAAAAAAGGAAATGGGGAAATGCTCCAACTGATCGAATAGTTTTTTTCGTAGTGTGTCGCCAAACGAAGCAGCGATTTGATTACTGGCAAGCATCATGCCCCAATTAGAGAGCGCATAGCCTATATACACAATGATCAGATGGACAAGCTGAAAAGGGATTTTTGTTCCATCATGCATGCTGAGGGCATCGATCATATCTCCAATCAATAGCGGCGCATAAAGATGGAATACCACGGAAACAATGGCCAAAAACATCGCCCACCACAATAAAAAACGATAGCCTTTCATGAATCGGTATAATCGTTTTAACATGCGGACACCCCCTGTCTGCCGATTGCTTGCGAAACACAGATTTCACGATATGTCACACAGGAATCGAATAATTCCTTGTGTGGCGCAAAACCAGCTACCGCTCCATCGTCCAGTACCAATATACGATCGCAGTTCAATAACGTGGCAACACGTTGAGAAATCAAGATTTTTGTACAATCGCTTTCTTTGGCAATCGCATTTCTAATTTGTGCATCAGTTTGAAAATCCAATGCGGAGAAAGCATCATCGAAAATCAGAATGCGGGATTTTCGCAATAACCCACGCGCGATACAAATACGCTGTTTCTGTCCACCGGAAAGATTTTTACCCTGTGCCTCGATGCGCATATGCAATCCATCTTTTTCCGACACAAAATCTTTAGCTTGTGCTTTTTGTAAAACGCTCCATAAAGCATCATCATTCGCGCTTGCATCTGCCACATGCAAGTTCTCTTTCAATGTGCCGGAAAATAATTCGCTTTTCTGCGGAATCAATGTGACAAGAGATGCAAACGTGGACGGATCATAAGATGCAATCGGCTGTCCAAAAATCGTAATTTGGTCACATGGATAGCTACGCATGAGTATCGATGCCAGCGTTGATTTACCACTTCCGGTACCACCAATCACACCGATCGTTTCTCCTGCTTGAATTTCAAATGATAAATTGCGCAGTGCAGGGCGTTTGCCAAACGGATAAGTGAAAGAAACATTGGAAAATACAATCGCAGTGGATGAATCTTTGATCGCCGTCACACATCCATAATGTTCTTTTGTTTCGCAAGCCAAAAGCTCATTTACACGCTTGGCACTGGCATTGGCTCTTGTAAAAATCACAATAAGATTGGAAACGGCGACAAGCGCCAGTAAAATCTGTGTCGCATAATTGATAAACGCAACCATGGTTCCGGCAGGAATGCCATCCGGCAAAGCAATCCATCCATTCCATAAAAGAATTACGATGGCGCCATTGACAATCAACGCATGAAACGGCTGTAATAAGGAAGAGATGCGTGCTATTCTCATCATTCTGTTTTTTAGATCTTGTGAAATCTCCATAAGCCGCGCACTCTCTTTACGCTGCGAAAGAAAAGCACGAATGACACGCACACCGGCAAAATTCTGTTCCAGTAAATGCGTAAAATCATCCAGTTTTTCTTGATATGCGCTGTATAAAGGTGTCGTCACATAAAGAAAGACATATAAAGTAAGCGCAATCAAAGGAATCGTCGCAATCAAAATCAAAGATAGCTGAAAATCCAGAAACATCGCCATCAACACGGCGCCCAGCACAATAAACGGCGCCCGTATCACCAATCGTATCAACATGGCCACAGCGACTTGAAGCTGATTGACATCGTTCGATATACGATTGATCAGCGTTGCTTCGCCAAAACGATCCAAATCTTCATAAGATAAGGACAATATTTTTTCCAAAAGAAGATTGCGCATATTGGTCCCAAATCCTTGTGAAGCAATCGCAGCCTGATATTGACAAACCAAGGAAAAACCAAAGCCGATGAACACCATGAGAATCATCAAAGAACCATAGGTAAAAACAATCCGCATATCTGATTTCATCACGCCCTGATCAATCATAAACGCCATGATCGTAGGCAGGATTAGTTCTAAAATAGCTTCAATCCATTTACAAAGCGGACCTATCACACATTGTTTTTTAAACGGCTTTAGATAAGGCAATAACGATTTCATAAAAAGACTCCTTTAAGACTGCATTATTTTAACATAACCCGCCATCTTTGAAAATGAGTGCGGCAGTCTTTTTAATGATTGCCCGCCATAAAGTCGTGTAAACACAAAAAAAGAAGACATCGCTTAGATATCCTCTTCGACAACGTGATACTGCATATACACCATATAAGCAACTTCATAAACCCATAAAAATATAATGAAATACACAGTGGAGTAGTAACAAACCAAAGGCACCAGAATAAACATGATGATATCTCCATAAATATAGACAAAACTTAAATCCAGCTTACGCGCAAATAGAATCTTCGTCATCATTAGCGCAATCGTCACAAGCCCAAATATAGCGATCCACCCCCATGACGTCACTGCCTGTTTTTCAAAAGCCGTCGCAATGATCAGCGTCAATGACAATGCCACCATAGAAAAGAAACCGGCATAGATGACACGATCGCTTTCTTTCATACGTTTATTATATGTTTCATGCCATTCACGAAATTTCTTGTTTTGTTCAACGCCCCATTTTTTCATGTTTTTCTTTACAACATCTTCACTGCTTTTTCCCTGTTTTTCCAAATCCATGAGTTCATGAATCAATTTGCGAAGAAAGAAATTGACTTCTGATCTTGTGAAATCCTCATCTTTGATTGTTTCCAAAACATACTGATACAATTCTTGATAGTCTTGGGGTAAATTATTTGCCAATATTTGTGTTTTTTTATTGATTTTATGTTTCATATACATCCCTCGTTTGCACTGAAATATTGTATCACATTCGCATGTGATTGAAAAGAAAGCACAGGTAATTTTTCTGTTCAATCGTTTCATCTTGTGGTAAAATTTACGATAGAAAAAGATAAGGAGCAAGGTTTTGATGAAAGTACTTCATACTAGTGACTGGCACTTGGGAATCGAATTGCATCGTCATTCTCTATTAGAAGATCAACGTTGGTTTTTGACACAACTGTATCAAATCATCCAAAAAGAAACAATTGATGTTGTTTTGATCAGTGGGGATATTTATGATACGACCTTAGCCACAAAAGAGGCGATCGAATTATTTGACGATGCGATGAAAACGATTTGTCAAGATATGAAAAAACAAGTGATCGTGATTGCCGGAAACCACGACTCTTCGACAAGACTGTCAGCCATGAAAGCATTGCTGAAGCCTTCAGGGCTGCATTTGTATGGCACCCTGGATCATCGCCCACAGTCATTGACGATAGAAGATGTGGATTTCACTTGTATTCCTTTCGTGCACAAAGAAACACTGTCCGGTATTTATGGAACAAAATTTACAAGTTATGAACAGGCGTTTCTAACACTGATGGAAGATGTGCGCAAAAATAAAAAAACGAACAAACAGATTGTGCTTGCCCATGCGTTTGTGAGTGGAGCGACCCTATCTGAGAGTGATCGATTTGCGATGGTCGGCAGTCTGGACATGATTTCCAAAGATGTCTTTCATTCTTTGGATTATGTTGCGTTGGGGCATTTACATCAACCGCAGGTATTGGACAAGCATATCGTTTACAGTGGATCGCCGCTCGCATATTCATTTTCGGAAACCAAGCCCAAACATGTCGTGATCATCGATACCAACGATATGACGTATAAAAACATTGAAATAAAACCACTTCATCCATTAACGATTGTAAAAGGTACATATGAAGAAGTAATGGAAACGTTGTGTGATCTTCAAGAAGCATATGTAAAAGTAGAACTCACAGATGCGTCACCAAACTATGAATGGTTTCATTATATGAAAGAGCGATGTCCCTATCTGTTATGTGTAACTTCCAAGAACATGGCGCAATCCACTGATCGGCACGCAATAGAATTTGATGGCATCCAACAGCTTCAAGATGAAGACATCATCAAACAATTTTTTTTGGATACATGGCATCGTGAATTGAGTGAAGAAGAACTTCGCTGGATGCACGAAGTAAGAAAGGGGGAAAGTGAATGAAAATAAAACGGTTGCGTTTTCAAGCATTTGGACCTTATATGCAAGCGCAGGATATCGATTTCTTTGCATTAAACAACCATCATCTTTTTTTGCTTAGAGGCGCTACCGGTGCCGGCAAAACCGTGATTTTGGATGCGTTGACTTATGCGCTTTATGGAAAAAGCAGCGGGGGAGATCGCGGAGAGTTTGAACTCATGCGTACCAAGGGCGCCAAAGACGATTTGGACACTTATGTGAACGTATGCTTCATCGTGCAAGGAAAACAATATGAATTTGAAAGAAGAATACAGGCAAAGCATAAACGAAACAAAGAAACGTATTTCAAAACCAGCGTGATGGGCAAAGAATATAGGAACGGAGAATATATTCCGTTTTTTGAAAACTGCACACGCTCTGCACTGGATCGAAAAGCAGAAGCACTGATTGGATTGACACATGCGCAATTCATACAAGTCATGATTCTTCCACAAGGAAAGTTTGAACAGTTGCTGGTGTCCAAAAGTGAAGAAAAGCAGGAAATATTAAAAACACTGTTCCAAAGTGAGCGATGGGGTGATTTATGCATAAAACTAAGTGAGCGCCTGAAACAGGAAAAACATGAATTGGAACAGTTGGAATGGCAGAAAAATGCGCTCATGAACCAAAGCGAAGGCAAAGGAATTGAAGAATTAGAAGCAATACAGCAGTGTGATTTAAAACAAATCAATGTGTGTATGCAAAAACAAAAACAGTTTCAAACACAAATAGACAAGCAGCGAATCGTACTAGAAACGCAGAAACAACTACACATGCAGAAACAGCGATATATTAAAACAAAAAACGTTTTAGAAAAATTGTTAATTCGTCATAAGGATATCGATAAACAAAAAGAAGAACTGGCAAAACAAAAACAGCTGGAACAATTACGTCCATACGCACAAAGCTATCAAGATGCACTGCATCAATTGGAAACACAAAATAGAAACATCCAAGCACAAGGAGAATTACTGAAACAGGTCGACATACAGATTCGTTCACTTTTGAAACAAGAAACAGATATTGCACAGTTGCAAATATCACTGGAAGACGATAAACGAAATTGCGCATCCTTTGAAAAACAGCTGGAAACATATGATGCTTATGTAAAATGGAAAAAAGAACAGGATGAATGGATGCAACAAGAGCAAGTGTGCCGAAAAGAATATCAGTATGTTTTGGATGCGATGAAAACAATGGATCAAAAACAGATGCAACTACAAGCACAAATGGAAACAGGAGAGCAAGAACTTTTATCCTACCCTCAGCTTGTGGAAGAAGAACAGCTGTGTCAAAAAATGGAAGAACAAAAACGCAAGGAACGACAGATAGAAGAACAAATACAAATGCAGAAAAAACAGCTTGCGGCATCTACAAAACAATGGAATGAATTGCGGTTGGAAATGGAACAGGAACAAAAAGCATATGAAATGGTTATGGATCGATATTTGTCAAACAGCGCAGCGATGTTGTCAGATTTACTAAAGGACGGCGCTCCTTGTCCCGTATGCGGATCTTTACATCATCCATGCAAAGCTGTACTTCATGCACAGGCGGTGGAACTAAAGGAAATCCATAAGCAAAAACAGCGTGCAGAGCAGTTACAGCTTGATTTTGAACAGCAAAGGTTGCGAATTGAGCATATGCAAAAGCAAATAGAAACATGCACGGCGTCGTTATCCGAATGCAAAGAAGTCAAGTCGTCATTTCCTGCATGGGATACACAATACATAGATACTTTGCATCAGCGTTTAGAAAGCTGTAGACAGTTTCAAAAACAAAAAGAAGAATGGATGAAAGAAAAGATTTTACAAAAACAAAAAAAAGAGAAGCTGTCCAAACAGGCAGAGCAGCTGCAAAAACAAGTGGACGCATATGCTTCCAAACGACTGGTTGCTCAGACAAAATGCGATACACTGTTTCAACATATGCACATAAGGGACGCATCTTATTTGCATGAACAGCACACCAAGCTGTTGGAAACCATACAAGAAAAAGAACAAAAGATCACAAATTGGCAAAGCAGACTTCATGATTTAGAATTACAGAAAACTTCTATATCTTCTGCACATGCACATATGTGCAAAGAGCGCGCAGAACAAGAAGTACAGGTGGAAAAACGCAAACGAGAATTGGAACGATTGAATCGACAAGGATGGGATATGGACACAATGCTGGCAGTGTCCGTATCGACGCAAACATTAGAAAAGTCGATACGTGAACACGAGGAACAGATGACGCAAACACAAGCAGTTATGCAGGAATTAACATCACAATTGGATGGCAAACAGCTGCTGGATCTTGAAACTTTAAAACAAGATGTGACAGAATTGAACAAACAACTGGTAACATATACGCAACAGCTGTATGAACTACGCTTGAAGACAAAGCAGCAGGCAGATCGTATTCGACAATGGAGGGATCTAACAAAGGCAATGGAAGAAAAGCTATTGGTGTATACAAGGCACAATGCATTCGTGAAAGCAATGAGAGGAGACAATGGCGTTGGTATCGAACGCTATGTGTTGAGCGTCATGTTGTCAAGCATTACAGCGGCGGCGAATCAGCTACTTGCACATGTACATGATGGCAGATATCGGATTTATCGCAGTACGAAGACTTCTGGCAAAGTGCGAAAGTCCGGCCTGGAGCTATGCGTTTATGATGCCTATTCTCAATCAGAGCGCAGTGTAATTTCCCTTTCCGGTGGTGAAAAATTTCTTGTTTCGCTGGCATTGTCGATGGCGCTTTCCACCGTCGTGCAGGCAAAAAACGGCGGTATTCGTATGGAAACAATGTTTATTGACGAAGGTTTTGGATCACTGGATGAGCAAAGCATTGCGGATGCATTGCAGCTATTGAGCAATATGGTGCGCCGCAAGTCGACGATTGGCATTATTTCACATGTGGAATTGTTAAAAGAGAATATTCCTTATGGTATTCGTGTAGTCAAAGATAAAAACGGTAGTTTTTGTGAATTGTTGGTATGAGAGGAGTAAGAAAATGGTAGAACGATTGAGCCGTATAATCAAAGCAAGCAACAATATTGTGTTTTTTGGCGGTGCAGGTGTCAGTACAGAATCAGGGATTCCGGATTTTCGATCCAGCGCCGGTATTTACAGTAAAAAAACTTATCCCTTTCCTGCAGAAATCATGATTTCATCCAATTTCTTTTATGCACATCCGAAACAATTTTATGATTTTTATGTGCATGAAATGATTTATCCGGATGCACAGCCCAATGAAGCACACGTTGCATTGGCAAAACTGGAGAAAATGGATAAGGTCAAAGCAGTCATCACACAAAACATTGACGGACTTCATCAAATGGCCGGCAGTAAGGAAGTATTGGAACTGCATGGCTCCATTCATCGTAATCGTTGTGTCGGTTGCCACGCATTTTATGATTTGGCGCATATGCCTTATGGAAGCGATCATGTGCCGGTTTGTGAATCATGCGGTCAAATCGTGAAACCGGAAGTGGTTTTATATGGAGAATCACTCGATCAAGATGTAATGCATCGTGCGATTGCATGGATTGAACAGGCAGATGTGCTGATCATTGGCGGTACTTCTTTGGTGGTGTACCCGGCAGCTGGCTTGATTCAGTATTTTCATGGTTCCCATCTGGTCTTGATCAATCGCTCACAGACATCGATGGATGATCAAGCAGATATTGTGATTCATGATTCAATCGGCAAAGTTATGTCTTCGGTAATAAGCGCAATGTAGGAATGAAAAATAAAAAAATGGGGCTTGTTTTTTATATGCAATTTGGGTATAATAAACAAGCAATCATTGCATGACTCCTTAGCTCAGCTGGCAGAGCAACTGACTCTTAATCAGTGGGTCCAGGGTTCGATTCCCTGAGGGGTCACCATTTACAATCTTGTCTCACTACGGTGAGATTTTTTTATACGATTTGTGAAAAGTTTACGATTTCTTTTTATATACCTTGCGGCGTTTAAAAGTCTGTGGCAATATAAGGAGATTTTTATGAGATACACATATTCGTTCAATGGAAAGATGTTTTTTTCTTATATAATGATGGTATGAAAGAAAATAGCAGAAATCTTTTCAACGATACTGTAACAACAAGATAAGATGCACAATAAAGCTTGTTATCCTTACATTTAAGCAACTGCGATATATCAATAAAGATCCATTTGTTGCATATATTCCCATCCATGTACATAGGCAGCATACAAATTCATCTTGCTTACATGGCATGCTAACGTTATTTCGTTGAAAAAAAATAAGAAAAGCGTAGATATATATTCTTTATTATTGTATAATATTCATGTGAAAACGTTATCAAAGGTGTCGATACTTTTGGGAAAACAAAGCGCAGAACATTCATGATAACTTATCCATAAAAGTATATCTAATAAGACAAAGGTGCTATAAAGTGAAAAAGATATGTTTTTGCATAAAAAAAGCAGGCATTTCCTGATCGAAGCCCTGTGTATAAAAGTATACATTTATAGATAAAAAGAAAGGGATGGTATTTTTTATAAGTGAAATCACAATTCGTTAAAGTTTCAACAGAAAGAGAGGAAAAGCAAACTATGAATATTTGGAACAAAACATGGAAAAGCCTTATTGCATTTGCGCTTAGCTTTACGACAATATTCTCTATGAATGTTTCTGTACGTGCAGCGGAACCGGTAAACGTGGCCAGAGGCGCAACAGCGATAGCTAGTTCAATTGAAGCAGATTCCGTTGCAGCGGCGAATGCAGTTGATGGTGATACATCTAGTCGATCTTCAAGATGGGGAAGCGCCGTGGGAAATGGTCCTCATTGGATTTATTTTGATTTAGGTGAAGTGAAAAACTTAAAGTGTGTGAGAATTTTCTGGGAAAATCGTAAAGCGCAATCTTATAAGATTGAAAAGGCATCTGGCAATCCGGAAAATGATGCTAGTTGGAGTACGGTAATAGAAAGAACAAGACCTACATCTACAACTGACATAATTGACTTTAATGAAGTAGTGAGTACTCGATACATCCGTTTATATATTTCTTCTCATACTTCCGCTGATCCAGATGGCGGGGTAGATTGGAATTCTATCTCCATTTATGAATTTGAAGCATACGAAGAAAATTTATCGATTCCCAATGTCGCTTTAAATGCTTCTGCCACTGCCAGTGGAGTAGAGGCTTCTACTTTGTCAGCAGATAAGGTTACTGATGGAAACACAACCAGTACAAGATGGGCTAGTTCTACCAATCTAGGACCACACTGGATTTATCTAGATTTTGGTTCGGTTAAATCTATCAAAACATTAAAAATATTCTGGGAAACTAGAAAAGCTACCGGATATCGTATTGAAAAAGCCAGTGCTAATCCGGAAAATGATGCAAGCTGGTCAACCGTGGTAGAACGGAATCGTCCTGCATCAAAAGTAGAAAGTATTATTTTTGATGAAGCAGTCGATACGCAATATTTGCGTATCTATATTCCAACAATCACAAACGAAGATCCTGACGGAGGAGTGGCTTGGAGCACAATTTCCATTTATGAAATTGAAGCATATGAAGGTTTGTTGCCGCTATCTTTAGAAGAAGCAATGAACCTGATTGAAGTGACAACACCTGCCAAGGGTGATACGAAATTCGCATATAAATTGCCTGATGTTTCTAAATATAACTATCAGATAGAATATAATGGTACAGATTTTGAACAAGTAATTGATGCAGAAGGTAATATCTATCAGCCTGTGATGGACAAAACTGTGAAAATTTCTTTTAAAGGAACAGATGAAGACGGTAATTACAAGTTTAAAGAGTTTGATATCACTGTTCCGGGGAAATATAGTCCTTCCGACAGTCAAAATGATGCTCCGCTAATTCTTCCGGAACTTCAAGAATGGAAAGGAAATACCGGTACATTTACGATGGCGGCAAATGCAAAAGTTGTTTATGCGGACGATGCATTAAAAGCAACAGCCGAAACATTTGCGCAAGACTATTATGATTTAACCGGAAAAACAATGAGTGTCGCAAAAGGCAGCGCGGCAAATGCTGGAGAAATTTTGCTTTCTTTAACAACAGATAAAACAAAAGGTTTGCAAGATGAAGGTTATTTGATGGAAATCAATGACAAAGTCACGGTTGAAGCGGAAACAACAACGGGTGCTTTCTGGGCAACACGAACAATTTTACAAAGTATCAAACTGACCGGAAATATTCCTTGTGGTATTACAAGAGATTATCCATTGTATAAAGTTCGTGGTTATATTCTTGATGTTGGACGAAAGACATTCACGATGGACCATTTGGAGCAAATGGTAAAACTCATGTCTTGGTATAAGATGAATGACTTCCAAATTCACTTGAATGATAACTTGATTCCTTTAGAAAATTTGGGAACGGAAGATAAAATCATGCAGGCTTATTCGGCGTTCCGTTTGGAATCTGACATCAAAAAAGGTGGAAACAATGGTTTGAATCAAGCAGATCTTACAAGTACAGATGTGTTCTATACCAAAGATGAATTCCGTAACCTGATCAAAGAATCACGCACTTATGGTGTGAACATTGTTCCGGAAATTGATACGCCGGCGCATTCATTGGCATTGACCAAAGTACGACCTGATCTTCGCCATGGCCTTTCCGGAAGAGAAAATGATCACTTGAACTTAACTACAAAATACAGTGACAGTTTAGCATTCGTGCAAAGCATCTTCCAAGAATACATGAGTGGATCCAATCCGGTTTTTGATAGCGCTACAACAGTACATGTCGGTGCGGATGAATATACGGCAGATGGAAATGCCTATCGTCGCTTTGCGAACGATATGTTGAAGTTCGTATCTGACAGCGGTAGAAAAGCTCGTATTTGGGGAAGTTTAACAAGCATCAAAGGAAATGTTGAAGTACGTGGCGAAGGCGTAGAAATGAATCTGTGGAATGGCGGCTGGGCAAACATGAAAGAGATGTATGATCTTGGCTTTGAATTGATCAACTGTAATGATGGTCAGTATTACATCGTTCCGAATGCAGGTTACTATTATGATTATTTGAACAATAGCACAGTGTATAATGATCCTATTAATAGAATAGGAGGAAATTATGTACCGGCCGGTGACGAGCAAATGCTCGGTGGTGCATTCGCAGTATGGAATGACATGACTGATTATCTGGAAAATGGTGTTTCTGAATATGACATCTATGACCGCATTAAAACTTCAACTTCTTTATTCGGCGCTAAATTATGGGGGAAAGGAAACATGACACAGGCACAGGCAGAAGAAGCAAGCAACCTGTTGGGAGATGCGCCAAATACAAACTTCGGCTATGATGTTGATAGTAAAGAAGATGCGATTGCTAACTATCCAATGGATACGATGAGCGATGCGACATCCAATGCAAAAGATTTAACAGCCGGTAAGAATGCAGCTATAACTTCAGTTGATGGTAAAAACGCATTGGAGTTAAAAGGTGGCGAAAGCTACGTTAACACAAAATATACAACAATCGGTTTACAAAATGATTTGCGTGTAAAAGTAAAACGCACATCCGAAAGCACAGAGGAACAAGTACTGTTTGAAAGTGCATATGGTACAATAAAAGCGGTACAAAAAGGTACCGGAAAAGTTGGATTCACAAGAGAAAACAGAGATTACTCTTTCTCTTATACATTACCTGTGAATGAATGGGTAGAATTGGAATTCAAAAATGAGCGTAATGTGGCAAAACTATATGTCAACGGAACGTTAGTGGATACTTTAGGCGATGGCGAACAAGTAGAAGGACGTCCTTTGTTGGCGACAACAATGTTCCCATTTGCACGTATTGGAAGCACGACAAATTCCTTTATCGGATATGTGGATGATGTACGCATTGGTAAAAATGCTACATTCAATTCTACCATGACTTTGGATCATGCCATCATTTCAGCGAACAAAGTATTGGCAGAGCATGAAAATGAAGAGTTAAAGAACGTGATCGCTGAAGCAAAAGAAGTACTGAAAAAGTATGCGCCTACAGCAGCAGAAGTAAAAACATATACGGATCAAATCAATGAATTGCTAAAAGCAATCGATTATGAAAAAGCGGATTATAGTCGAGTAGATCATTATTTGGATATTGTTCCGGAAGATTTGACTCCATTTACACAAGAAAGTGTTGATAATTTGAATTTGGTAATAGCAAGTATTCAAAAAGATTTACCAATTTCTATGCAGGATACTGTAGATGGCTATGAAAAAGCATTGGCACAGGCATTACAGGAATTGACACTTGTTGAATATGTAAATCCTAATTATGTAGAAACTACTAAAATGACTGCTTCTGCATCTTCTCATCAAGATAATTCGTCTGCACCTGATAAAGTTTTGGATGGTGATCCTACGACCATGTGGCATTCAAAATGGTCTTATACAGATGCAGCACATTTACCACATTGGATTATGTTTGAATTGGATGTGCCGACAGCTATCGAAGGTTTGGTGTATACACCACGCTCAGGAGCAGGTAACGGAACCATTTCCCAATATCGTATTGAAATCAGCGATGACGGTACTAATTGGACAACAGTTGCAGATGGTAATTGGGAAATGACAGATGGCAATAAAATTGCTACATTTAATAAAGTAACAACCAAATATGTAAAATTAGTAGCTGTTGCAGCGAAAAACAACAATGCCTCTGCAGCTGAAATTCGCTTGATGAAGGGTGATGTTATACCGGATCTTGACGGCTTAAATGCTATAATCACATCCGCAGAAGAAAAGCTTTTATGTGATCAATACAGTGATGAATCATTGGCGGCTTTAGCAGAAGCTGTCGCATCTGCAAAAAATATTGCGTCTAATCCGGATTCCGATGCGAATGATGTAGAAATCGCAAAACGAGATCTATATGAAAAAATTGGACGTTTGGTGCTGAAAGAGAAACCAAAACCTGCCAATAAATTATCTTTGGAGTCTGCTATTGAACGTGCAGATGCGATAACGGAAGATGATTTGGCAAATGTCGTTTCAGAAAATGCAATCAAAGAATTCAAAGATGCATTGGCAGAAGCTAAAACAATTTTGGCAAATGACAAAGCTACACAGGAAGAAGTAGATGCTTCAGTTAATCGATTAAGTGATGCAATGCATCAGTTAACAGTAAATCAAATTGGTGATAAGAGTGAACTTCAAAAACTGGTAAACAGTGTTGCCAATAAAAAACAAAGTGATTATACGGCTGCATCATGGAGCGTGTTTGCAGAAGCATTATCAAACGCAAATCAAGTTTTGGCAAATGCCAAAGCAACGCAGTCTCTCATAGATGATGCTTATCATGCATTGGCAAGTGCGAACGATGGCTTGGCAAAAGTAGATGATCCAAGCAAACCGGTAGATCCAGATAAACCAACTGATCCGGATAAGCCAAATAATGAATTCATCTATTCCTTGGAACATAAAGATTCAGGCGTATCTGTCATTGGAAAATTCCCACTTGGTATAGATCTGATCGTAGATGTATTAGAATCGAAACCGATTCGTGAACTTATCGATCTTATCAAAGATAAAAGCATCGTTAAGAAATACAATTTTGAAAAAGTATATGATATCTATATGGTGAAAAATGGTGTGGTCTATCAGCATGATGGTACTTTCCAAGTGAAAATTAAGCTGGACAAAGAACTCCAAGACAAAGCATTGAAAATTTTGTATATCACGGATGATGGCAAGGTTACAGAAATTAAATCAACCGTAAGAGATGGTTATATCATTTTCAGTACAAATCACAATTCTTATTATGCGATTGTATCTGATAAAACAGGTGGCAGCCCTATTACCAACACCGGTACGGAACCAATTACAAGCGGATGTTTCGCAATTATACTTGTTGGTGGTATGATGTTGCTATTCACAAAGAAAATGGAAGACGTTTTAGATTAAATAAATCTGTCATTCCTTAAAAAGGCAGTATGTTCACAATGAGCAGACACTGCCTTTTTTGTAGTGTCCGTACTTTAAAAGGCTGAAAAAATAAATTGAAACTATATCAATCATTTTCAATCTAGTGTATAATACCACATGTAGATGGATATAAATATGTGTAGAAAACCATACATTCAAGGAAATGAAAGAAACATAAATAATAAGAAAAACAAAAAAATTCAGATTGTTTCTGTAAGTCTATGAAGGTAAAGTTTATAGATTGGAATACAAAATAATGTATGGATTGTTCATGTGAACAAGGCAAGTACAAGGAGTTGACTGGGATGAAGAAGATAATAGGGATATTGTGCATCGTATTGCTTATAGGTTGTGCGAAAACGAAACCGTCAAATAATATAGATGTTACTTATCTATTGTTTGCGACACCATTAGAAGAGCATCCTGTATGGCTTGAAGCAAAAAAAGGATTTTTTGCAGCTTGTGAACAAGAAAATTATCAGTGCGCTTGGATTGGACCAAAAACAATTGATATTGATGAAATGAACGATACAATTCAAACAGGCATTTTGCAAAAGGCAGATGCGATTATTACCCAAGGAGTGATAGATGAGAATTTAATCAAAGAAGCGCAAGAAAAACAAATTCCCGTTATACTTGTGGACAGCGATATGCCAAATAGCAAACGAACCGCATATTTCGGGAAAGATTTTCATAATCAAGCAGAATTATTTTTACAAGATATTGAACAAAAAGTTGGCAAAGATGAAAAATTATATATTGCCATACAAGTCGCTGAAGAAAGCTTTCAGATTGCACAAGACCAGATCAATCAACTGGAAGAAGTATTTCAAAACCATGATGGCGGATTTGAAATTGTTTCCGTTACATCCTCAAAATCAGATCAGGTACGTGCCAAACGTGAATGGACATCCATTTTTACAGAACATCCTAACATCAATATCGCATTAAATTTTGCCGGTGAATCTGTAATTGCTTGTTATGAGATCGCCGCAAATATGGATGTGAGAGATCAAATGTTGATCTATGGAGTAGATGATATGGATGATACGATGCAGTTGCTTCTGGAAAACAAAATTGATGGAACGGTTGCGACTTCATTCTACAGTTATGGTTTTGATACTGTCATGTTTTATAAAGATTATGCATCCAAGAGTCAAAATCAAAAGAAAGGAATCATTCCCGCCCATATTCAAATGGTGACGCCTGAAAATGCAGAGGAATATCTCAATGAAAAAAGCAACAAATAATGTGAGTTTTCGCACACAGATTTTACAATATAATATTATTGTGATAAGCGCAGTGTTTTTGGCTCTTGTATTCTATATAATCTTGAATTTTTATACGATTGATGAATATGAAAATGCATTCAATCAATATCGTCATGTGAATGGATTTTACGAATCATTGGATAATGCCACTGATTATTTGAAAGACTATCTATATACAGATGCTGCTGCCTCCTATGCATCTTATGAACAGGAGATTCGTAATACGGAACGACATCTGAAAGGATTGAATGAATCTAACATGGAAGAAGGATGGAAAACAAAATTACTTTCCAATATGCTGGATTCTTACAAGGAACAAGTACAAATCACAAAGGACGTATTTGATCAAAATCTACCTAGTTATGGAGATGAATATACCAAACTATTAGATCAGTTTGATTTGATAAAAAAAACATCCAGTACGTTTTATGAAAATATGACAGACAATATGGAAGTACAAATCGCAGAATTCCGACAGTTGAAATTATACACAATTCTTTTTTCATTTGGTTTTGGAATCATATTGATTGTATGGCTTGTATACTATACGATGATGACTGCGAAAGGTATTACTGAGCCATTAACGTCCATATTGAAAAACATTGCGTTGATCAAACAGGGTTCTTATGATTTGACGAAGATTTCCAATATGAATATAGAAATGCATGAATTATGCGAGGCATTGGAAGAAATGGCGGTAAATATTCAAAAAGAATTTGAAATGACAAAAGAGCACGCAGAATTGGAAAAGAAATTGTTGGAAACAGAAAATGAAAACTTAAAGAAAGATGAGTTATTGATACAAAGTGAATTAAAAATGCTCCAAAATCAAATCAATCCACATTTCTTGTTCAACACATTGAATATGACATATAAACTGGCATTAGCGGAAAATGCAACGAAGTGCAGCGAAATGATTGAGCAAATCAGCATTTTATTGCGATACGGTCTAGAAAAGCAGAATAAAATGAGCGATTTAAAAAGTGAAATACAAGCAGTACAGAATTATGTTTCCATTCAAGAAAAGCGTTTGGGAGATCGTGTCAAATTTGAATTTTTCATATCTGACAACTTGCCTAATATCACAATTCCCGGAATGATTCTACAGCCGCTTGTAGAAAATTCACTGGAACACGGTCTACGAGATTGTGAAAGTGATGGGGAAGTCATTATATCGCTTCGCTATGATGAACCGTATGTTTATATTCAAATCAGCGACAATGGAAAAGGCATGGATTCAGAAAAATGTGAACATATGCTGCTGAATGGGTTTCATGATGCAAGCGGTGAACATTTGGGATTATATAACGTTACAAAGCGTTTGGAAATGTTCTATCAGGATCAAGTGGATATCAGTGTGGACAGCGCAGTGGATTGCGGTTTCTCCTTCACGATTAAAATTAAGGTGGTGTAGCTTATGTTATGTAAAGTATTGATTGCCGAAGATGAAGAAATAGAAAGAGAATTTTTGAAGAATCTTTTGAAAGAACATTTTCAAAACATTGTTGAAGTATATACAGCCAAAAACGGCAGAGAAGCTTTGGATATATATGAACAAGTGTTACCGCATCTTGTACTTATGGATATTAATATGCCTATGATGAATGGTTTGGAAGCTATTGAGCATATGAAACAATTCCATCAACAGAGCAAATATATCATTCTTACATCTTATGATTACTTTGATTATGCAAAGGAAGCCATTCGATTGGGTGTGGAAGATTATGTTTTAAAACCCTCCAATCCAAATATGATTATCGAGAGTGTTTCTCATACCATTTCCGATATCAAGATGCAACAAAACAAAGAAGCAAGTGCAAGTGCTTTGGTTCAAAAGTACGCGCAAGTACAACCTATACTGGAACAAGAATGTCTGAATGCCATTCTAATGAGAAATACAGAATTGGAAATACAAATGCATTTGAAACAGATGAATTATATAGCGAAATCGGCAGTATGCTTTATGATCGAAGCACCGATGGAAACAAAAGATCAAATGCAAACATTGAAAGAAGATCTATGTGATATGGGATATCGGTGTTTGTATCAATATGTAAAAAAAATGCATGTTTTCTATATTTTACATAACCAAGTATTCTCTGATCAAGATATGATTGTCATACAAAATACAATAGAATTAAGCAATCTAAAAAAATATGCAATCGGATTAGGATCTATTCAAAATGAAATTAAAAATTTCAGTGATTCCTATGTATTGGCAATGCGAAATGCACGATTGTATGAAGAAAAAGAAGAGCTTGTTTTTCCAATAAACGATCATTTGACAAGTCTTGCCGGTTTGGATATCGCATATTATAGTAATCAATTACTGAAATGTTTTCAATTAGGAAATGAAGAAAAAATGTCATTGATCATTCATGAATTTTGCCAAGAAGTCGCCATGAATCATGTGGGACATACAAAACAAATGGTACAAGAACTTTTAAAAAATCTGGTAAATAAACTTTCACAACAGTTGAAATTGGATATCGATATATCTACATTACCACAGTTTCATATCAAAGAGGAGGATACCTATCAAAACATAGAAATATCCCTCCATTATGTACTGCATGCGCTTTTTCATCCATTAAAAGAAGACCGTTTCCAACAAACGAATACGTTAGCTAAGCAAGCAATGACCTATATCAGAAAAAATTATCGTAAACCGATTACTTTGAATGATTTGGCAAAGCATTTGCAAGTAACACCTTTCTATGTAAGTAAGCTGATCAAATCTTCATTTCAAAAAAACTTTACAGATGTTGTTGCCGAAATCAGAATAGAAGAAGCAAAACGAATGTTAAAAGAACACCATTTAGTTAAGGAAATTGCGTTTGATGTTGGATTTCAAAGCCAAAGTTACTTCGCAAAAATGTTTAAAAAAATCGTTGGTGTAACACCTAAGGAATATCAGGAATTCTTTCATTAATCAAGCATAAAAAAGCACGTCGTAACGTGCTTTCAATTTAGATGAGTGTATCAATACTTTCCGCAATGATTCCTTTTAATGTTTCACAACTTTGATCGAATTTACCTTGATCGACTTCATTTAAAGGAAGGGATATGATTTCTTTGATACCATTGGCTGTAACAATGGCCGGTACGCCAATATAGAGACCGCTTTGTCCGTATTGTCCGTCTTGGTATGCGGATACAGTCAGAATCGCATGCTCATCTTTGATAATGGCTTGTACCAATCTGTTTAACGAAAGTCCGATGCCATAATAGGTTGCTTTTTTTCGTTCAATGATTTCATAAGCGGCTTGCTGCACTTGTTTATAAATGTCCAAAAGATCGCTTAAATCTTTATCTTTTTCATCGAGCAGTTCCAATAAATGCTTACATCCTACATAACAATTGGTCCACGGAACAAAACTGGAATCGCCATGTTCGCCCATAATATATGCATGAATGTTTTTGGTAGAGATATCCAGATATTCACTCATCAGATAGCGAAGTCTTGCAGTATCCAATAATGTACCGCTGCCGATGACTTTCTCTTTTGGTAATCCGCTCACTTTCCAAGCGACATAACTCATAATATCCACAGGATTGCTGGCAATGATCAAAATACCATCAAAACCACTTTCTTTGATTTGTTCCGTGATACTTTTCATGATTTTTGCATTGATGACCGTCAATTCCAAACGTGTCTGATTTGGCTTCTGTGCAGCGCCAGCTGTTACCAATACGATATCTGCGTCTTTACAATCTGCATATGTACCTGCTTTAATGCTCATTTTACTTGGCGCATATGGAAGCCCATGTGCTAAGTCCATTTCTTCACCAACTGTTTTCTCATAATCAATGTCCACCAGCACCAGTTCATCGATGCCTGGCGTTGTCAGTAATGTGTACGCAAAACTCATTCCAACAAAACCAGTTCCAACCAATACGAGTTTTCTTTTCTCCAATGTTTGTTGCATAATGTCAACCTCCTAATCATAGTATGTCCTTTTTGAAGAGTTTTACACAAAGAGATGGACAATCTGTTTTCCAAAATTATCCAGAATACTCTTTCAAAGTCTATATTAGCACAATTCCAAAAGATATTCAATCATTCTCTGCAAGTGCTTTCATTTTGTTTGTTTTTAAATAGGTGATTGTTAAAGATCACGTCGTTTGATAGAAAATCGGGTTCATTGGAAACGTTGACAAAAGATTTAATATTGTGTATATTTATGAAGAAACATACAATACTGAAAGATATAAAGGAGTAAATAATATGAAGTTTTATAAAATTCTCATCGCATTTTTTTTAATGAGCACAACATTATTTGGTTGCTCGAAAGGAACCGACAAAAAAGAATCGAAATATGCGGATGCGCTGACTGTTTTACAAGAGGCAGCGAACGCTTATAGCGAAGAAGAGCGTTTTTCCATCGCAGGCGGCGATATGGAGCATGCGGTTATGGATGCACCGGGGAAATTTGACATTAGTAAAAAAGAGGAATTGATATCTGTGCTTCATATATCCGAAACAATGTTCAATGATATCGAAGACTGTGCAACGATGGTGCATATGATGAATGCCAATACGTTTAGCGCAGGCGCATTTCGATTAAAAGATGGAAGTGATGTGAATCGATTCGCAGATGACTGGATAAATGAGCTTTCCAACGTACAGTGGATGTGCGGACAACCAGAAACTTTGTTGATTGTGCAAGTTGATGATCAATATGTTATTGTCGCATATGGCATAGACGAATTGATACAAGTATTCAAAAAGAATGTGCAGACACTAAACAATGCATCTGTTCTTAGTGAAAAACCGATTGCACAATAAAAAATCCTTATAAAGCGTGAATAAAGAAATTCACGCTGTTCTATTTACAGGAGCGTAAACCATATGTTATTTACAAGCATTCCTTTTCTATATTATTTCTTTCCTATCATTACATTGCTATATTTTTTAACACCGAATCAAGGAAAAAATATTGTGTTGTTAATGGGCAGTCTTATCTTTTATGCATGGGGAGAACCAAGAAATGTGTTTGTCATGATGATTTCTATCGTGCCATGTTATATTTGTGCATTATTGATGGAGCGAAATCGTGGTAAGAAAAGCGAATGCTTTTTTTGTGCTATTTCAATTATGATCTCACTTGCATTTCTGCTTTATTATAAATATATGAATTTCTTTATGGAAACGATAGATCGGATCAGCGGTATTGGTTTTTCGATACCATCCATTGTGCTTCCTATCGGTATTAGTTTTTATACGTTTCAAATGATGAGTTATACGATCGATGTCAAAAGAGGGGAAAGCGCACAAAAAAATATTTTAGATTTGGCATTGTATGTGGTCATGTTTCCGCAGTTGATTGCTGGACCCATCGTTCGCTATCACGATCTTTCTGCGCAGATCACAAAACGTACGCATTCATTTGATTTGGCAGCGCTTGGCATTCGTCGTTTTATCATTGGCATGTCAAAGAAAGTCTTGATCGCTGATCAGCTTGGTGAGCTTTGTGCTGCTTTTCAAACTTCTAATGAATCTTCTGTATTGTTTTATTGGCTGTATGCGCTTGCGCTCATGTTTCAGTTATATTTTGATTTTAGTGGATATAGTGATATGGCTATAGGTTTAGGAAAAATATTTGGCTTTTCGTTTCCTGAGAACTTCACTCATCCTTTGACCTCTTCCAGTATCACTGATTTTTGGAGACGATGGCATATTTCACTTGGCACATGGTTCAAAGATTATGTTTATATACCCCTTGGTGGTAATCGTAAAGGATTCAAACGTCAAATGCTTAATATCTATATTGTTTGGTTTCTCACCGGTTTATGGCATGGTGCCGCTTGGAATTTTATTATTTGGGGTCTTTATTTTGCGTTGTTACTGATATTAGAAAAGATGTGGCTTTTTACGATATGGAAAAAACATCGCATGATTTCTCATGTTGTGACATTTGTTTTGATTTTGATAAGTTTTCTAATCTTTTCAGCGCAAAGTGTGGATGATCTTTCGATGATGGTTTTAGGTTTATTTGGCATTGGGACAACATCACTTCTCTCTCCGCTGGCTTTGTACAATTTAAAAAGTTTTGCCATCGTTTTATTGATCGCCGCTTTTGGATCTGGCACATGGTCACAAAACATCCTAGCACTTTTACAGAAGTCAAACACAGGTAAAACGATGTTGCGATATGGAGAGCCGATTGTTTTGGCAGGCTTATTGATAATGGTGAGCGCTTATCTTGTGGATGGTTCCTTTTCACCATTTCTATATTTTCGATTTTAAGGAGATGATGATACATGGATGAGAAAATGAAAAACAAGGTCGTTTGTATTTTCATCGGCGCAATGTTTTTATTGGGCTTTCTTTGTTGTGTTATGCTTTCAAAACCGACCATTATTGAAAGTGAGAGACGAAAAGCCGCCATGTTTCCTTCCTTGACATGGAACAGTATATCAAATGGCAGCTTTATGCGTGAGTTTCAGATGTATACGACGGATACATTTCCATTTCGTGAACAATTGCGAAAAATAAAAACAAATAGTTTGTTTACTTTATTTCGAAGAAGTGACTATAATGGTTTATATATTACAGATGGTTTCATTTCTAAAATGGATTATCCCCTTCATGAACAAGCGTTATGGAAAGCAATGGAACGATTTCGCTATATATATGAGAAATATGCGAATGAGAACAATTCTGTATATGTATCTGTGATTTTTGAAAAAAATAGCGTAACTGCGAAAACAAGTGGACATCTTTCTATCGATGAAGATGTTTTTGAACAGATCGTAAAAGAGAAAATGGATTTCGCAAATTATATTTCTATACGCGATCTTTTGGACAAAGAAGATTTTTATCAAACGGATACCCATTGGCGTCAAGAAAACATCGTAGATGTGGCAGAGCGACTTGCCGCAAACATGGGAGCGGATATACAATCGAGCTATACCACACATTTGTTACAACGACCTTTTTTTGGCGTTTATAAAGGACAGATCGCATTGGATCTACCCTCAGAGTCCATGTATTATTTGCGCAATGAAATCATCGATCATTGTGTTGTCTATGACTGGCAAAATGATAAGACCATGGATGTATATAATATGGAGAAGGCAAAAGGAAATGATCCATATGAAATGTTTCTATCAGGGAATTTGCCTTTGATCACAATGAAAAATAACAAAGCTGATACAGATAAAAAACTAATACTGTTTCGTGATTCGTTTGGCTCCTCCATTGCGCCTTTATTGATTGAAGGCTATGCGGAAATTACGTTGGTGGATATACGTTTGATCCATCCGGATCAAGTGGGACGCTATATCAGCTTTGAAGGAAGTGATTTATTGTTTCTTTATAGTTCGTATGTATTGAATCATAGTGAAACACTGAAATAAATGATAAAAAAAGCTGTGTGCAACAGCTTTTTATTCATCCGGAAACATTTGATTAAAATCATCTTCATTGAAAATTCTTCGATTGGAATTGGATTCACTGCTTTGTTTTGTGGATGCATCTTCTTGCGCTTCTTTTAATGTTGCGCTTAATTTTACTTCTTTTCCGTCTCTTTCCACAATAATTTCAATCGTATCGCCAACACTTTTTCCATCAATCAGTTTTGAAATTTCAGAGGATGATTGAATTTCTTTTCCTTCCACAGAAATTACACGGTCTTTGACTTCCATACCGGCTTCATCTGCGGCAGAGCCTTTTACCACTTTGGCAATATAGACACCTAAATCATTGACGCCTGCTTGAAATGCGGATAATTCATCGGTGACATCAACCATAGAAACACCAAGTTGTGGTCTGCCGGTCACATATCCATTCTCAATGATGGATTCAATGACCGGTTTTGCGGTATCAATAGGAATCGCAAAACCAAGTCCTTCGACCGATGTGCCGGATGATTTCGCATTGACGATGCCAATTAATTTGCCACTGTCGTTGAATAGACCACCACCACTGTTACCTTTATTAATCGCAGTATCCGTTTGTAAGAGCGTCATAGACTGACCATCAATGGTTATTTCACGATCCAGTGCGGATATGATGCCACGTGTAACGGTACCGCCCAATTCTCCAAGCGGATTGCCGATCGCAATTGCTTCATCACCGACACTCAGTGAAGAAGAAGTTCCTAAAACGGCGGCAGTTAAATTAGATGCTTCTATTTTTAATACCGCAAGATCTGTTTTTTGATCACTGCCGATGAGTTTTGCGGCATATTCCTTGCCTTCTTTCGTACGCACAGTGATTTTATTGGCACCGTCAATGACGTGATGGTTGGTTACGATATATCCATTATCGGATATGATAACCCCACTCCCTGCGCCTTTCGTTACCATCTGTGAGAAGAAACTGTCTGTCGCAGCTGATTCAGTTGTAATTTCTACAACGCTTTTTTCAGTATTTGCGACAATATCTTTTACAGACATATTGGTGATAGTATCGCCATTTTGATCTTTTTGTTCTACACCTTGATAAATAACGGCTTTGTTTGATGATTGAAGCGCTCCGGCCAATATAGCGCCGCCAAATCCGCCGATACCGCCAAGTAATAAACATCCTGCCATCAATAATGGAATGTGACGCTTATAAGAAGGTGTTTTCGGTTTCAATGGAACAGATTCATTTAAATGCTTTGTTTCTTTTTGAAAGGGTGGAATTGGCATGACATGTCTTGGCTGTTCTTCTTGTTCTTTTTCTTCTTCCACAAGAATGAAATTTTGATAAGGCTGATGGGCATGCATTGGCTCTGTCACCGGTTCATGATTTGTGATTTCTTCTGCGCTTACATCGATTGTCTCTATTGGTTCATTCGCTATGTTTTCATCTTTATCGTTATCAAATAAATTGTTTGGTTCAAATTCATTCATAAGAATGTCCTCCTTTATGATGGCACTATTATAGCGTAAAGTTATGTCAAAAAAATATATGAATTATGTGAAATCATAAAAAAATCTAAAAACTTCTGCGTTAAAATTATGTGATTTTTGCTTATATGGATATATGGTGTATGAACTGTGATGATTGTGTGAAGTTGTTTGTTTCTTAAAAAAACAGATGATTCAGCTTTTTTCATTTTTTATGCAGGGAATCTTTTGAGTATGGTATAATAACCATAGAGTGTTTAGATATAAAAAGCAAAGGTGAAGTTATGAAAGCGAATGAATTGATCTATATTACAGGACATCGTCATCCCGATACGGATTCGATAGTTTCAGCGATCGCTTATGCGCAGTTAAAAAATCGGCAGGGTATTCCCTCCGTTGCCTGTCGATTGGGTGATCTTCAAGATGAGACGAAATATTTGTTACAGCGGTTTCACTATGAAGAACCAATGTTGTTTGAAGATGCAAGGGCGACTTTGCAGGAAATTGACATGGATGAACCATTGACCGTTCACGCAGATGCGACTATGTATGAAACGCTTCATATCATGGATGAAAGCGGGAAACGCTCATTAGGCGTTGTCAATGATAAAAATCAGTTGCTTGGGATGGTCACAAAGTCAGATTTAGCAACCATTGGTTTGGGAGATACCGCTTTATCCATACAGTTGTTACAGAAAACACCTGCCCAATATATTGCCAAAACGATCAACGGAACACTGGTCTATGACGATGAACAAATGCATGTCAATGGTAAAGTTTCTATTATTGCCATTGCGGAAACACGCCTAAAAAACTATGAACTCAAAGATCGATTGGTAATCGTTGGCAATGATACAGATGCTCAGATGGCAGCGATTCGCAAAGGCGCAGGTATTTTGATCGTTGTATGGGCACAACAAGTGGAAGATGAAGTCATAGAGCAGGCAAAAAAAGCGCATTGTCCGATTGTGATATCCGGGCATGGAACGATGAATACATCTCGTTATCTGTTCTTTTCTCCACCGGTAAAGCTCATTATGAAAAAAGATTTGATTTCATTCAACTATGATGATTTGGTTCAAGATGCAGAAAAGAAGATGATGAAGACCAGATATCGTTCTTATCCGGTGGTTGATCATGAAAATCATCTGTTCGGTTATGTATCTCGCTATCATATTTTGAATTCGCATAACAAACGTGTGATTTTGGTTGATCATAATGAATATTCACAATCGGTGAAAGGCATTGAAGAAGCGGAGCTTTTGGAAGTGATCGATCATCATCGCATCGGTGATATATTCACAAGCAGACCGATTTCTTTCCGCAATGAGATCATAGGAAGTACTGCCACAATTATAGCGACCATCTATATGGAGAATCAAATGACGATTTCCAAAGATCTGGCAGGGTTATTATTAGGCGCAATTCTTTCCGATACGTTAAAATTCAAATCGCCGACATCAACGGGAAAAGATCAAGGTGTCGCAGCTGCGCTTGCCAAAATCGCAGAATTGGATATTGATGTGTTTGCCAAAGAATTGTTCATGGTTTCTTCTCATATCAAAGGAAAGACAATGCGTGAACTGATTACGCAAGACATCAAGCGCTTTGATATGGATGATCATATAGTCATGATTGCGCAGGTAATCGCCTTGGAATTGGATGAGGTCAATGAAATTGCGAACGATTTGATAAAAGAAATGAAGCTTTATTCAAAAGAGAATCATTTGGATTTATTGGTTGTCGCATTTACCAGCGTTTTGGAAAACGGAACGATGTTTTTTGGGGCAGGCGCCTTGGAATCCGTTGTAGAAGAAGCCTTTCCAAATCAACATAATGAAGCACATAGTTTTCAAGAGGACATATTATCACGAAAAAATCAGATTGTACCAATGATCACCAGAGCGATCATCAATCATTGATGGAAGGAAATACTAAGTGTGATCTTGCATGGCTTTGATCCGCAATCCGATCAAGAAACGTTCAACCATTTAAGCAAAACATACAGGAATATTTTGATATATGCTTACCTAACTGGATTGATTGAATATCATGGGAACGATGGATGCATTTGATTGAAAGCGATTTGGATCATAAAACAAAAGCTGAACAGTTTTTTTATCAAGCGATTCTGATATGGGTGGAAGAAGCTTTGACATACACAAATGTAATTGTGGTAGAAGGGAATCAATGAAGTGAATTATGACATGAATGGGTAGGAAATGGTGATATAACAGAATACAGGATAAATTCACATTATTTTAAAAGGGAGTATGTGTTTGATATTTGCGATAATATTCATATATGATTGTACTCTTAAAGAGTACTTTTTTTTACATAGATTTCTATTGACCAAAAATGAATTTTTTTGATTTTGGTCAATCATGATTGACTCCGCATTACTTAAAATGTAATACTGAAATTTCATTTGACGATGGAACTGTCGGAAATATCAATTTTTACTTTGGTGGAAGATATTATTCTGAACGACATCAGTATTTATTGAAAATCTTTCTTGATTATTTCTCAAAAATTATGAATTTGGTATGTCGATTGGCATTTGTAACAATGAAGAAAACTGAAATTCACAAGGAAATATCTTTTAAATGGCTACTAAAAAAGCACGTAAGAAATGCGAATTACACAGATAAAATTTCTTATAAAAGTACGCTTTCTTTTCCTGTTTTTCTAACTGGAAGTATGTTAAAATGATACAAGAAAAAAAGAAAGGTGTCGATGAAGAATGGAATTCTGCGTAATGGATTTGATTAAAAAAATAGGATTGACACAAAATGAACAAGGATATTTTGAAGGCGGCACATTCACGATGACGCCGCACTATCACAAGACAAGCAATCAATTAGAATTGATGATGCGCTTGCCAAAAGCTTTACCGTTTCCTGTATGGGATGTTTTTTTGACGAAATGTAAAACCATTACCAAATGTGAGACCAAACTTTTCATTCAATGCGAACATACGGACACCAATATCTTAGAAGTATTTGAATACATTAAGCATTATGTGGCGTTATATCCATCGCAACATGTATTTACGGATACGATGCCTTCCATAGAAGACACGTATATCGTTTATCGCATTCATGATGAAACAAGTAAAGATGAGGCAATTCAAACCAAGCACCTTTTGGTAGAATTTTTACGTTCCTGTGGATTTCAGCTAAATGTAAATGTCACAGAACCAAAAGTCGTTGTGAATGAGATATTAACCATACATGAAACCATCAATCCAAAAAAAGAAGAACCGGCATTTCCTCAAACGCAAAATCGAAGACGTGCTTGCAAAAAAGCAGTGGATCTTGATCAATATCATAAGATGGAAATACAACAGATTCAAAAGGAAATGGATCTGGTTTCAATTACTGGAAAAATTTTCGACATGGAAGAAAAAGAGGTCCGTTCCAAGAAAAATACCGAAAAGGTATTTACATTACAAACCTTGTGGATTTGTGATGATCGTGACGCAATGATCATGAAACGATTTTTGAGTCAAGATGATTTCAAGAGCAATGTAAAAAAAGGCGCATATGTGATTGCTTACGGAAATGTGAAGTATGATACGTATTTAAGAGAACTGGTGTTTGAACCACAGATGATCAAAGAAATCAACGAGGAAAAACGTGAAGACACTGCGCAAGAAAAACGTGTAGAACTTCATGTACATACGAAACTTTCAGAAATGGATGGCGTATGTGATATTGAAGAATACATAGAAACGGCAGATCGTTTTGGTATGGATGCGATTGCGATTACCGATCATAGTGTCGTTCAGGCGTTTCCCAAAGCACAGGCGGCTGTTCAATCTTTGAACAAAAAACGTGATCCGAATCATCCTTTCAAAATGATCTATGGAATTGAATTTAATATGGTGGATCCCGTATTGCATATCGTTCGCAATGCGAATGACACGGAACTGGAAAAAGGCATTTACTGTGTATTTGACTTGGAAACGACCGGTCTTTCCTCTCGCTTTGATCACATCATTGAATTTGGCGGACAGATCATGCAGAATCGCGCTTGTATCAAGTCTTTACAAATGTTTATCAAACCACCCGTACCCTTAAGCGCATTCACAACGGAATTAACCGGAATCACCCAAGAACATGTGGA
The DNA here is from genome assembly GCA_910576345.1 of Erysipelotrichales bacterium. Classification (GTDB taxonomy): domain Bacteria; phylum Bacillota_I; class Bacilli_A; order Erysipelotrichales; family Erysipelotrichaceae; genus C-19. Next base: position 44,234 of record CAJTIT010000011.1, on the reverse strand, counting down.
AAACGCCAAATCGTTTGAAGAATGTGTAGATGAACTATTGGATTTTATCGGCGATCATATTCTGGTTGCGCACAATGCAGATTTCGACTACAATTTTTTAAATGAAAGTTTGATGCGTATCGGCAGAAAACCGCTTACCAATCCGGTTGTGGATACACTCGATCTGGCACGCTCCTTACAAGCGGATCGCAAAGGCTATCGACTGGGACAGATTGCCAGAAGTTATGGTATCCGATATGACGAAGAAGTTGCCCACCGTGCAGATTACGATGCGGAAGTGCTTGCGCAGACCTATATGTGCATGTTAAATGATTTAACGCATATCAAGACATTAAACGATCTTCAAGATATGCAGGATGCATCCTGTTTTAACAAGGTCAGAAAAAAACATACGACCGTACTTGTAAAGAATATGGCCGGTTTAAAAGAATTGTTTGAATTGGTTACGCTTTCCCATACGAAATATCTTTCCTATAATGCGAAAAGTACTGCCAATATTGTCGCAGAACCAAGAATCATACGAGAAGAAATTGAAAAGCGAAGACTGAACAACAACCTGCTTATTGGCTCTAGCTGTCTTAACGGAGAAGTGTTTGATATTGCGCAAACAAGAGGAAAAGACAAGCTTTTAGAAGTGATGCAGTTTTATGATTACATTGAGATACAGCCTTTGGAAAACTATCGTCATTTGGTAGAACGTGACTCCATCGGAAACTATGAACGGCTTCAAGAGATTTTAAACGCCATTATAGACGCCGCTGATGAACTGGGCAAGCCGGTTGTGGCAAGCGGAGACTGTCATTATGTCGAACCAAAACAAAAAATGACCAGAGATATCTATATCAGTTCTCAAGCCATTGGCGGTATTCGTCATCCTTTGTATATTTACAATCAGGAAAAACGCAGAAAATTCAAAGCGCCTGATCAGCACTTTTATACGACACAAGAAATGATGGACGCATTCGCATGGACCAACCGCGCCAAAGAATTTGTTGTGGACAATACAAAAATGATCGCAGCACAGATAGAGGAAGTCTTACCGGTAAAAGATCGTTTGTACCCACCGGATATTGAGGGCAGCGATCAGAAATTAAGAGACATCTGTTATGAAACGGCACGCAAACGCTATGGGGAACCATTACCGAAAATCGTAGAAGATCGATTGGAAAAAGAACTTAAATCCATTATCGGACATGGATTTTACGTTGTTTACTATATATCGCATTTATTGGTAAAGAAAAGCAACGATGATGGTTATTTGGTTGGCTCAAGAGGTTCTGTCGGATCTTCCTTTGTCGCAACGATGTCCGGCATCACAGAAGTAAATCCGCTTGCGCCGCACTATGTTTGTCCAAAATGTCATTATGTGGAATTCTTTACCGACGGCAGTATTCCCAATGGATTTGATTTGCCGGATAAGGCTTGTCCGAACTGCGGCGAGATCATTCGTGGAGACGGACACGATATTCCGTTTGAAACGTTTTTGGGATTTGAAGGCGATAAAGTGCCGGATATAGACTTAAACTTCTCTGGAGATTATCAGCCGACGGCGCATGCATACACAAAAGAAGTATTTGGCGAAGACCATGTGTTTCGTGCCGGCACCATTGGCACGGTCGCAGAACAGACGGCGTATGGATATGTAAAAGGTTATGAAGAAGAAATGGGTGTGGAAGGCACATTTCGTAGAGCGCAGGAATTAAGACTTGCCAAGGCATGCGAAGGCGTCAAGCGAACCACAGGCCAACATCCCGGCGGTATTATTGTCGTACCGCTGGATTTGGATGTGCATGATTTTACACCGGTGCAATATCCCGCAAACAATCCATATGCGGAATGGAAAACAACACATTTTGACTTTCATCAAATTCATGACAACGTCTTAAAATTTGACATTTTGGGACATGTCGATCCTACCGCTATGAAACTGTTGGAAAAGCTTAGCGGTATCGATGTGACCACAATTCCTATGAATGATCCAAAAACAATGAGCATCTTCTCTGAAGTGGATGCGCTCAATATCGATACGACGCGCAACAGTGAAGTGACAGGAGCGGCAGGTTTGCCGGAATTTGGCACGCAGTTTGTCCGCGGTATTTTGGAACTCACCAAACCGACGACATTTGATGAATTGTTAAAGATTTCCGGCTTGAGTCACGGTACTGATGTATGGCTAGGTAACGCAAAAGATTTGATCGATGCCGGTATCTGCACATTGAAAAGCGTGATTGGATGCCGTGATGATATCATGGTATATTTGCTTCACAAAGGATTGAAACCCAAACTTGCATTTACGATCATGGAATCGGTAAGAAAAGGAAAAGGCGTCAAAGAAGAATGGATCGTAGACATGAAAGCCTGTGGCGTAGAAGACTGGTATATTGAATCCTGTAAAAAAATCAAATACATGTTCCCAAAAGCACATGCGGTCGCTTATGTGATGATGGCGATTCGCATTGCGTGGTTCAAGGTGCATCGACCTTTGGATTACTATGCGATGTTTTTCTCCATTCGTTGTGATGCCTATGATATAGAAACCATGATACAAGGTGAACAAGCTATTCGTACCAAAATGAATGATACAATTCAGCGTTTGAACGATCCCAATTTGAAAAAAGATGTATCAAAAAAAGACAAGGATATTTATAACACATTGGAACTCGCCTTGGAAATGGTGCTGCGCGGTTATCATTTTGCGAATATTGACATCATGCGCTCCGATGCGACGACGTTTTTGCCGGATCCTAATGACAAGTATGCGCTAATTCCACCATTTACCAGTATTGACGGGCTTGGTGAATCGGTTGCGGTCACAGTGCTGGAAGCGAGAAAAGAAGGCGCATTTTTATCCAAACAAGATCTTCAAAACAGGACTTCATTAAGTGGAACATTAGTAAAAAAACTAGAATCCATGCATGTATTGGATGGTATGCAAGATGAAAATCAAATGAGTTTGTTTCAAGGTCTGTTTTAAACAAAATAAGGTAGGAATCATATAAAATGTGATTTCTATCTTTTCGCTATGTCGAGCGTTGGTATATAATTTGGTGGTAAAGATTGACTGTAGTTACCATCATCCATCCTGCTTGATGTTTCTATCTTTGACAAAAAATTGACTTTTTCATGTGATAATCTTTGAAACAAGAGGTGACTGTATGAAGACAAAATTACTCATTGTGGATGATGAATACATGATCACAGCGTTATTACAAGATCATTTTCAAGATGAAGGCTACGATGTCTATGTCGCAAACAGTGCGTTAGAGGCAACACAGTACTTGGATCATCCCATTGATTTGATCTTGTTGGATGTGAATATGTCGGAAATGGACGGATTTGCGTTTTTGAAAACCATTCGATCGCATATACAATGCCCCATTTTGTTTTTAACGGCTTGCATTCAGGAACAAGATGTTATCCACGGATTGGAATTCGGTGGTGATGATTACATCACAAAGCCGTTTCGCCTGCAAGAACTGTCCGCGAGAGTCGCTTCGCATATACGAAGGGAAAAACGCATAAACAAACAGGCATCGATTTTAACTTCGCAAGAGCTTCTTGTCAATGTGACGCAACGGAAAGTGTTCTATCGAAATGTTGAAATACCATTTTCTAAAACGGAATTTGATATCATTGAGTTTTTATTGATGCATGCCAACCAAGTATTTGACAAAGAGCGGATCTATGAATGCGTATGGGGTTATGATAAGGAAGGAAATGCGGATGTGATTAAGGAACATATACGAAAAATTCGTGCAAAATTACTGAAACAGACTGGATCGACGTTTATCGAGACCGTTTGGGGAGTTGGATATACATGGAGACGCTAAGATACAAATGGGAAAACTTGCCGCTGCGCAAATGTTTTCTTTACACGTTAATTGGCAGTGTTTTCTTGGCGCTCTCATTATCTGCTTTGATCTTTTTTAGCTGCCACATATTTCAAACGTGGCTGTTTCCTCAATCGAACGGGCTTTATTTGACCATTGAAAAGACAAACAGTGACGGAACCATGTCCAATACAATGTATTATTTGGAAGAAGGCGCTGATTTAACCAATTTTCCCAGTTTGTCGATGAATGAAGCAGCCAATCAGTCAAAACACGAAATTTCTACAAAATATGCGATCAAAAAAATAGAACAGAGTTTTGACACATTATCGTCAAAGCGAAAACTGGCCTATCGATTATGTCAAGGGGTCATGGTCATCGCGCCTGCTTTACTCATGGTGCTTGCTTTAATTTTCTGTACCATGCTCATCTATCGAAAGAAATTGAAACAACCGTTGTTCTTATTAGAACAAGCCGCAGCGAATATCACAGCGCAAAATCTTGATTTTGCCATTGTGTATGAAAATCAGGATGAATTAGGGGATTTATGCAAATCGTTTGAACAGATGCGCAAAGCGCTTTATGAAAATAACCAGACACTATGGAAGATGCTGGAAGAGCGAAAGCTATACCAGGCCTCGATTGCACATGATCTGCGCAATCCGATTACCATTATCAAAGGATACAGCGAATATTTGAAAAGCGGTATCAAAACGCATGATTGGGATAAAGAAAAAATATGTCATATTGTAGAACAAATGGATCAAGCCGCATCACGATTGGCGCAGTATACCGAAATGGTACATACTTTAAACATCGCAGAAGAAATGTCCATACAAAAGCATCCTTTCCATGCATTGCGCTTATTAAAGCCAATGATGGATGATTTTCAACTTTTATGTGAACATAAGCACATTGATTTTCAAATAACTGACGTATTGGCGGATATGGAGATTCTCGTTGATGAAGTGTTGTTACAGCGCATTTTGGAAAATGTAATGGACAATGCGCTTCGCAATGCACAAACATCCATTCAAATCAAATCGACATTACATGATCATCAGCTTGTGATCACCATACAAGATGACGGTAAAGCTTTTCCTGCCCATATGCGCAGAAGCACTGTGTTGTTTTATGATGAAAACAATCGTATCGGTATTGGTCTTGCGATTAGTCGGATGTTATGCAAGAAGCATGGCGGTGATTTAAAGATATACAATTCTGCCTTCGGCGCATGTGTGGAAATTCTTTTGGCGGTTTGACGAAATTTTGACGATTGTAGTATAAGATCTTCTTGTGAATAACACAAGGAGGTCTTTTTCTATGAAAATGTTATGCAAATATGGAATATGTATGGTTTTGATTGGTATGCTTTGTGCATGCGGCACTACATCGGATCCGGATACACCAAAACAAAAAAATAGTGAAACAAAGAAAAGCGGTGAACTCATTGAATTGACGGATCAAAAGTTGACGAGCAGCGCTTCTACAAAGGATGGGTATTACTATATGAGTCAAGATGCAAAGATATTGAAGGATGGACGCTACGCAACCCATTTGATGTATATGGATTTTGCAAGCAAGCGTGAGATTTTTCTTTGTAGCGACACAGGCTGTAAACATGACAGCGAAGATTGTCAGGCGGTGTTTTTGACGGAAGAGTTTCCAGTCGCGTCAACGAAAATTTTTATCTATCATGATCATTTGTATATTTTGGCAAGAGAATATGACAATGATGGTTCTGTATCTACCTTTTCGAAAATGGACAGCGAATTTAATGAAATGGAAGCGCAACAGACAATGTTATATCGAGTAGATTTGGATGGCACCAATCGCAAAAAAATCTATACGTTCGATGCTGAACTAACGGTAGAAGAAATGGTGTTTGGTGATGATCAAGGCATGTATTTCATTGTAAAAAAATGTTCGGCAGAAAAAGAAAATCAAAGCACCTATATTACATCTTCCAATCGAAGACTGGTATTTTTGGATGAATCCGCAAACGAATGTGAAGAAGTATGTTCCCTAGATTTTCAAGACCATATCTATTGGCGCGTCATCGGAAGTGCCAACCGTTCCTTGATTATGAAGGGCATAGATTTTGGGCGAGAACTGAATAGAGAGGAAACCACAGATGAAGATACGTATCGCTCTTTTTATACGCAGGCGGATTCTGTATATGCACGCGTGGATCTTGACACGAAGTCGCTTCAAGAAATTACGCGAAGAAACAATCAGTATCTATATTCAGAGGCTGTCGTAAATGATCATTTGATTTTATCTTCCACAAAAGATTCCAATATTGAATCTATCGACGTTACAAGCGGAGAAACAAAAACGATTGCGAAACTGTCAAAAAACAATATCCTGGATGTGATTGATGATACACTATGTTGTACGGATTGGGATTTGTCGAAAGATCATACGTATGCGTTCGTAAATAGCGAAACCGGAAAAATTCAAAACAGCACGCTTGTAAATCAAATGAATGGATGGCGTTTGGAATTTCGTGCAGTCGTGGGGGATGAAGTATTGGTCATCAATGATTATGATGCGAAACGAAACAGTGACGATTCCTATGAAATATTTCAATACAAGCATGCCTTAATTTCCAAATCTGATTTATTTCAAGGCATAGCGAATTATCATCCTATTGCCATGGTCGGCAGTGGACAGTAAAGAGGTGGTTGTGATGTTGGAACTGAAAGAAATTACCAAGCGTTATGGCGATCAAGTTGTTTTGGATCATGTCTCGTTTGCTTTGGAAAACGGCATTTATGGTTTATTGGGACCCAATGGCGCCGGCAAATCCACGCTGATGAATATTATTACCGGCATACTTCCCTCGGATGAAGGCGCTGTTTATTGGAACGGTAAAGACATTCAAGAATTAAAAACAGACTATTTTGAACAAATTGGTTATGCGCCTCAGCAACAAGGCTGTTACGATACATTTAGCGGCTGCAGGTTTTTATCCTATATGGCGACATTGAAAGGCATAACCAAACAAGCGATGGAACAAGAAATAGAACGTGTGCTGGATTTTGTGAATTTGCAGGATAAGAAGGATCATCTGATTCGCACATATTCTGGTGGAATGAAACAGCGTATATTGATTGCACAGGCAATTTTGGGCAATCCCAAACTCATTGTTTTGGATGAGCCAACCGCAGGTCTGGATCCAAAGGAACGCGTTCGTATCCGCGAACAGATCAAAACATTGGGCAAAGAGGCTATCATACTTGTTTCCACACATGTGGTTTCCGATATAGAACCGATTGCGGATCATATTTTATGGATCAAAAAAGGAACGCTGCTCAATCAAGAAGAAACAAGCGATACGAATTTGGAACAGAATTTTTTACGCATTTTTGAAGAGGAGTGTGTAAAGTGATACGTTTGATACCATATGAATTACAAAAATTGTTCAAAAACCGCAGTTTTCTTCTATCAATCACTGTTTTGTTTTTCGTTCATTTGTTTTTGTTTTGGTATTTATCGTTACCGACAGAGAATGAAAGCAGCTTACATGCATATCATCTTGTACAAGAAACGCTGTCTTTAAAAAATGATGAGGAAAAAAAGATATTTCTACAAGAGTGGAAACAAGAAATAGAGGGCGTGCGCTTTGTTTCTTTGATACAGTCAATGAAACAAAGTGGAGACAACGATGCATGGATCCAACAGGAACTTGCAAATCATCCGGGTGTTTTTGAGCAGTATTTGACACTGTATCAGTCAGGCAAGTATCTGCGATTCTGCGATACGCTGGAACAGGAACAATCACTACTGGAAGAAATATGGCAGGAATATGAAAAGGTGTCCGGCTATCCGACGTATTTGGATGAAATCAAGAAAAACAAACAGACATTGAGCAACGTATCTGTGTTTCGTGAAAAAACCAATGATTTTAGTTCACGCAATATTGAGAAAAGCGCCCATGATTATGCATCTTTGGATACAGAAAACGTATCTTTTCAGCCTTCCAAAAGTGTTGCGGAGCCCATGCATGCGCTATGGATCGATTTGTTGTTGTTTATTTCTGTTCTCGTTGCGGCAGATACGCTCATTACCAAAGAAAAAGAAAAGCAGCTGTTCTATATCACTCATGGTACGAAAAACGGAAAGCTTCCATTGATTGGCGCAAAAATCAGCGCGCTGTTGATTCATTGCGTAGGAATAACGGTGTTGTTTTATGGAAGTGCCTTGTTGTTTTATGGCTGTTTGACTGGTTTTGTCGATGTACAGGCAAGAGTGCAGTCATTGGCTTGTTTTATGGAGAGCAGCTTTGATATGCGTATTCTTACGTTTCTGATAGTTTCCATTCTTACCAAAGCGACGGTATTGTTTATTGGCGGTGTGTTTGTGCTTTTGTTTTGCATCAAGAGCCGATATGCGTGGTCTTCATTTTTGTTTGGCGCCGGTGTTGTCGTTATTTCTATTTTGGTTTACGCAATGATTCCGGCTGTTTCATCAATTTCATTCATTCGGTATTTGACTCCTGTTAGTTGGTTGGATACGAATGCGTTATATGGAGGGTATTTGAATCTATCATTGTTTCAATATCCTATATCAAGATGGACATTGTCGCTTTATGCCATGTTTGGTTTGGGGGCTTTGGTGATTTTGTATACACTGTTGAGCTATTATAAGATGAAGCATTTCTCTGTGAAACACTTACGTTTACCGTTTCATATTTCGTTTACGCCGCATGACAGTCTTGTTCGTCATGAAGCCTATAAGCTATTCGTGGCAGGCGGTGCTTTGCTTGTGTTTGTTATATTTGCATCGTTATTGGCATTCAGATGTATGGATGAAACGTATGTGCCTTCCGGCAGTGAACAATATTATCAGGATATGATGTTGCAGTTGGAAGGTGAGATCACGCAGGAAAAAGAAACGTTGATTGAAAAGGAGCGACAGAGATTTGCGGACGCTATGAAGATCATGGAACAAACGGATTCAAAATCTGCGCTTGATTACGATGCGCCACATGCGGATGCGGCCATGACATTGTTGTTTTATCCGGCCTTTCAGCGTGTGGAGGAACAATATGCTAAGATCAAGCAACATGGTGGAAACTTTGTTTATGACAGTGGATATCGATACTGGTTTGATTTATCCAAAGACATCTTTGCGATCAATGCATTGATCATCACCATTGTGATGATTTTGATCACATCCGCAGCGATTCCGTTAGAATATCAAAGCGGTGTACTGTCACTGATTCACACATCCAAAGTGGGAAAACGACGCGTTATGATTATCAAAGGTTTGTTATGTCTAGGCGCAGGCGTTCTATTGACGCTTCTTCCGCTGTTCATCCGTTTCCTGCGTATTCAATCTGTATATCCGATGCATATGATGCATACCAATTTATCGTCCGTATCGGATATGCCTTCGCTTTTGAAAGAAGTGCCGCTATGGTTTTCCATGTGCTTACTGATCATCACACACATCGTATTTACTGCTTTGATTATACTTCTGACAATGTGGATATCTGTGTGGCGCAAGCATCAGGCGCAGACGATGTTTTTTGCGTTTGTCATGTTAGGTACGCCTATGATATTCTATCTTTTGGGATTTGATGTATTTCAATGGCTTTCCTTTCTGCCGCTTTATCTATGGCCATCTTTATAAAACCTATTCGGATACTGTAACCTCTTGCATTTTTATAAAAAAACATCATTATTAACTTTATGTTTGATGGTTATAATGTTATGATAATGTCATAGGAAATAGAAGAGGAAAACATTATGAAGAAAACCATCGAAAAAATGACATGGATGTTGGCAATGGCTTTTGCGCTGTTGATTCAGATTCCTTGCGTTCATGCGAGTGACGTGCAAAATCAAGAGGAGAAGGAAGCTAAAAAAATATCGATACAAAACGAATATGCTGAAATCCAAACGCCTTTGACGGTTGAGGTGATCGGATTGGACGAAGACCTTACCTACACATGGACAGTCAATGGCGTAGTGAAAGGAAGCGAAGCGACTTATACGCCAAAAGCAGAGGACTTGGAAAAATGGATTCAAGTAACCGTGGATAACGGAATTGATACGATCAGCGATCAGATTTTTTTCAGTAAGCTGCCTGTCGTATACATCGACACGGAAAATCAAGCGCCGATTGTCAGTAAAGACACGTATATCCAAGCGTCATTGTCCATACAGGGAAATGCGACATTCAATTTTGCAACGACTACATTGTATGAGGGCGCAACGGAAATCAAAGGACGCGGTAATTCCACATGGGGTTTGCCTAAGAAACCTTATAAGCTGAAATTGGATAAAAAAGCAGATTTGTTTGGTTTTGGCAAAAATAAGCATTGGGTGTTGTTGGCAAATTATTATGACACTAGCTATATGAGAAACAAACTGGCTTATGATTTATCCGGCGCCATGGGAATGCCATATATGCAGTCTGTCTTGATTGATGTCGTTCTCAACGGACAATATGTTGGTAATTATCAGTTGTGCGAACAAATACGTGTTGATAAAAATCGCGTGAATATTTTAAATTGGGAAGAAGAAGCGAAAACGATCGCAGAAACAATCGCTGCCGCCCATTCGTTCAGTAAAGATGATGAAGACGCATTCAGCAAACAAATGGAAGAAAACTTTGCTTGGGTGACAAAAAATCAAGTGGAATTCAAAGGTGTTACTTACACCATCCGTGATTACTATGATGTCAAAGATATTGATGGAGGCTATTTACTGGAACTGGATTCCAATATGGATGAAGTTTCAAAATTCACGACGAATAAGCAACAGCCAATCATGTTCAAAAGTCCTGAATATGTCAATACAAACAATGAGATGTTTACGTATGTAAAAGAATATATACAAGCGTTTGAAGATGCGGTATATGCGGATGATTATACGGCAATGTATCAGGGAGAAAGAAAGCATTACAGTGAATTGTTTGATATGGATGCGCTTGTAGATTATTGGATCATCAATGAGATTTTCTTTAATGAAGATGCGATGAAAAAAAGTACGTATTTATATAAAGACAACAAAGAATTGTTTAAAATGGGGCCTGTATGGGATATGGATTGGAGTAGCGGGGCAGCACAAAGCGCCGCGACACCTACTGATCAATGGCATACACTTTATTTCAGTATGAATGCCCAACAGTGGCAGTGGTATAAAGAGCTTGTCAAAGATCCTTATTTCTTAAAACAAGTGCAGAATCGATATTGGAAGATTCGTCACACTTTGATTCAAAATATGCTCAATTCCATAAATCCGCTATCTCAGGAAATAAGTGAATCCGCACAGGCTTCTATGGATGCATGGGGACAGGGAAACTACGACCAAAAGGTTCAAGAACTAAAGGACTGGTTTACAAAACGTATGGCGTTTTTAGATAGTAAACTGCAATCCTATGAAACACTTGCTCGGGAATTTCATGTTTTGAACAATGATAAAGATTTCAATATTACCTATGAAGATGGGACAACATTATCTGCGGATGCGCTGAGTCATGCATCCGTTCGCTATCAGGCAATGGCTGACAGTGATCGGAAATTGATTGTTTCTTTGCCTGCACAAAATAGCAAGCGTGCACAATTATGGGTGAATGGAACAATGTGGAAAGAAACAGAAGTTGAAAATGATATGATTTCTTTTGAAGTCGATGGTTGGGAAGAGGACGGCGTTATTCAAGTATACGGATATGACGCAAGCGGCGTAAATACTGTGCAAGGAGCAATGGCTGTAAAATCCAACGCGCTTCAAGCGATTGAAGTTACACCGCCTAAGAAAACTGATTTTTTCCAAAATGAAACTCTTATGTTTGATGATGTCGAAGTCTATGCGCTTTATGCGGATGGTTCCAAAAGAGCCATCAATGCGACAATCAATGATGTCAACAAAGAAATCGGTACACAAACCGTTCTGGTAACGTATCAAGATTATCAAGCAACTTTTGATATAACGATTCATGCGCCGGAAGTCATAAACATTTTTATAGAACAAATGCCAAACAAAACAGAATATGAACAAAACGAACCGTTCGATCCAAGCGGTATGCGTGTAATCGCATCCTATAATGACAACACGAGTAAAGAAATTCATGATTACACTGTTTCGTTGATAACAGATGCGATCGGTAAACAAACGATCACAATCACGTATCAAGGAAAAACGGTACAGTTGGAAATCACTGTAAACAAGCGGGCGGATGATCAATATAACGAAGATCCGGATCAACCGGATGATACAAACAAGCCTTCCAAACCACAGGAACCCGGTAATACGGAAGAACCGGGAGATTTTTTGGATCATATAAATAGCGATACACAAAAACCAACGGATTCCATCGGTCAAACATCACAGCCAAAACGTGACATTCTCGTCAATACATCTGCACAAGCAGGTAATCCGTTCTCCTTCATTCTATGGATTTGTTTATTAGGTGTTTCCTTTTGGATTTCATATAATGCTATTGGGAACGAGCATCTTTAATACATGGAAAAAGTGCCGATCAGTAAACTGAAACGCACTTTTTTATATGATCCATATGCAAACGATCTATGTTTCACTGTAATAAATCGTTATCAATATTCATTGTGAAAAGAATGTGATGCATCACATCAGCCGGATTGGAAAGAATGATCATTTGTATATATGAAGAAAACCCTCCTCATTTAGCTGACAGAAGATCTGTACAATGATTGGAGCGATGAAGAATCCGAGAAAACCAAACAGCCGTACCCCAAAAAACATGCATCCCAGCATTAACAAAGGATGAATGCCCATTTGTTTGCCCACGATTTTTGGCTCAATAATCTGCCGTATGATATTGATGATCAGATGCAAAATCAATAATCCCACTGCCAATTTCACACGGTGATGAAAGAAATTCAAAAAAATCCATGGAAACAAAATCGTACCGGTTCCCAAAACCGGCAGAATATCAAAACACGCAATTACAAAGGCGATCGGCAATGCATTTTCCACACTTAAGTAGCAAAGCCCAATCGCAAGCTCCACAAACGTGACGATCATTAATTTTCCATAAGAAATGAAATAATTCAAAATCGTATCCGTAATGATTTCTCGAATACGATATAAAGATGCATGACGTTCTTTAGGAATTTGACGCATAATAAACGAAGAAACACGCGGAAAATCTAACGCAAAAAAAATAGAAGATAAAATGGTGATAAAAAAGGAAACCAGCATACCGGGCAAAGAAGATGCCAGTCGTGTAACCATATCGAACAACATGCCGGAACCGGATAGCGCTAATGACTCCATCGCCTCATTGATATTTTGAAACAACTGTTCCATATCATAAGAAATGTAAGGCGAAAAATGAATGATTTGATGTTCCAGCCATGTAAAAAACGAGTCCAGCATCGGCGCAATTTGGCTTTCATATAAAAATGGAAGTTTGGCGATAAAGGATGACAAGATATGAAAACACTGGATACAGGCAACACTCAGCATAAATCCAATCGTTCCATAAAACAATGCCAAATATAATAGGGACACCAGCTTCTGCGGCAAATGAAACAGCTGTATCGTATGACGAACGAAAGGACGAAGCGAAAACGCAATCAAAAAACCAAGGAAAAACGGAAAAATTTCATATATGAAATAACGAAAAAACAGATAAAAAAAACATAGAATACAACTGATATACAACACATGAATCAGAAAACTGCGCTCTTTTTCCGTTCGCATAGATCTCACCATTCTTTATATATGCGAAACCATCACCGATTTTGCCATATATTGACCAATAAGAGACAATTCATACAAAACACTTGCGCTGGCAAATATTTCCGATACAATAGAGACAGAAAGAAGGTGCAGACATGCGATATGGAATGGGAAATCCGACAATCAAAGCTGCACGAACTTATATTTTCATATTGGAAACCAAACAGATGTAGGTATGTATATAACCGCATCTGTTTTTTCTTGTAGAAAGTGATTCATGAATGAAGGAGGATATGATATGGATCAAACAGAAATCAAAGCATTTTGGGATGCATGCGCAAACGGAGATTTCACAACCGTATGTGCGGAAGTGAAGAAAGGCGTCGATGTCAACGTTCAAAACGGCGATGGAAGAACAGCGCTGATGCGTGCCGCAAAACGTGATTACAAAGATATCGTTCGCTTTTTGATTGATCATGGAGCAGATGTCAATTTGGAAGACAATAAAGGAAAGACTGCCATTATGGGCGCTGCGAAAAAAGGAAATAAGACCATTTGTAAAAAACTGATTGAAGCCAATGCGGATGTAAACAAAAAGGATGACAGAGGCAGAACGGCCCTGATGCGTGCCGCGTTTTTAGGCAGAGATCGCTGTGTAAGCGTGTTGCTAGATGCGGGGGCAGATATGAATGCGCAAGATGAAACAGGAAGAACCGCATTGATGGAAGCCTGTATCGCCTTTAAAAAAGATGTGATCCGTCTATTACTGGAGCGTGGCGCTGATGTAAATCTGTGCGACAACAACGGCTGTACAGCGTTGATGCGCGCCGCATATGGAGGATATGCATCGCTTGTGGAAGAATTGATCGCAAATGGCGCAGATAAAGAACTGATCGACAAAGAAGGCAGAAAAGCCATCCATTATGTCCGTGGAGAATGTTTGGATCAGCTGAAGCCGATACTGAAATAAAGGAGGAAACCATGAGAGACTATTTGGCACATGAAGTACGAAACGTAGCCGTTTTGGGACATAGCGGCGCCGGTAAGACAGCCGTACTGGAAAGCATGTTGTTTTTTACAAAGGCAAGTGAACGCTTTGGACATACAAGTGAAGGAAGCTCTTTGATTGACTATGATGCGGAAGAAATTCGCAGAGGTACTTCCATCTATACGTCAATTGTTCCAATAGAATGGAAAGAGTGCAAAATCAATTTTTTGGATACACCGGGATATGCGGATTTCTGTGGTGAAAAAGAAGCGGCACTTTCTGTCGCTGACAATGCTTTGATTATCGTTGGAGCCAAAGAAGGCATACAAAGCGGTACGATCAAGGCATGGGAAGAAGCAAACGAAAGAAAGCTGCCTACGATTTTCTTCATCAACAAAACCGATATGGAACATGCGTCGTTTGACAAGGCATATCAACAGCTGCGTGATACATTTGGCAAAACGATTATACCGTTTGAAGTTCCTATCATTGAAAATGACGAAGTGATCGGATCCATCAATATACTGCGGGACAAGGCATGGTATTTCAAAGGAGAACATGCGGATAACAATCAAGCACAGGAAGTACCGGAACATATGTTGGACATCGTCGCATCTTACAAGGAACAGATCGCAGAAGCAGTAGCCATGGGCGACGATGAATTGATGGAGAAATATTTCAACGGTGAAGCGTTCAGTGAAGCAGAACTAACACGTGGTGTACGTTTGGGTGTACGCAGCGGAGAAATTCGACCCGTGTTCAGCGGGTCAGCGAATTTGACTGTTGGAATCGAGCGTTTGATGGATCTGATCATCAAATACTTTCCGGCATATGGTGAAGCAGGCAGTTTCTTAGCGCAAGATCAAAAATCAGGCGATATCCTTTTGGAGACGAATGAAAAAGAACAGTTGAGCGCACGTGTTTTCAAAACCATCGTAGATCCATTTGTAGGAAGAATTTCATATTTAAAAGTTATGTCCGGTGTTTTGAGCAGTGATTCCATCGTTGCCAATGCCCAAAAGGAAAAAAATGAAAAGATTCAACAAATCTTCATTGTTAAAGGTAAACATCAAACAGCAGTCGGAAAACTGTTTACCGGCGATATTGGCGCAGTCGTGAAGCTGCAATATACGCAAACCAACGACACGCTTTGTGAAAAAGATCAGCGTATCGTATTGGAGCCCGTTGAATATTCCATACCAATGTTGGCGATGGCTGTATTTCCAAAGACCAAAAACGATGAAGATAAAATGAGCAGTGCACTGACTAGAATTTGCGAAGAAGATTTGACGCTTCGCTATGAAAACAACATAGAAACGAATCAAAGTTTGTTATACGGTATTGGTGATCAGCATATCGATGTTGCATTAAATAAACTGAAAACAAAATATAAAGTTGAAGTAGAATTGAAAACACCAAAGATTCCTTATCGAGAGACCATTCGCTCTAAAGCAATCGGAGAAGGACGACATAAGAAACAAACGGGCGGACATGGTCAGTTTGCGCATGTGTTTGTGGAATTTATGCCGCATGAATGTGAGGAAATGGTGTTTGACGAAGAAGTATTTGGCGGTGCTGTGCCAAAAGGATATTTCCCTGCCGTGGAAACCGGTTTAAGAGAATGTATGAACAAAGGTGTTTTGGCAGGTTATAAAGTTGTTGGAATCAGAGCAGTTTTAAAAGACGGCAAGTATCATGATGTTGATTCCAGTGAAATGGCATTTAAATTGGCGGCACATTTGGCGTATAAGGATGCGATGCCAAAAGCAAATCCTGTTTTATTGGAGCCAATTATGACTGTGCATGTGAAAGTGCCGGATGCATTTACCGGAGATATCATGGGAGACTTCAATAAACGACGCGGTATGATTATCGGTATGGAATTAATTGACGGTTATCAAATCATTCAGGCACAGGTACCGCTGGCGGAAATGATGAAATATCCGATTGAACTTCGTGCCATGACCAAAGGACGGGGCAGTTATACACAGGAATTTAAATGTTATGAACCGGTTCCACAGAATATGAGTGATCGTATTATTGCGCAAGCAAAAGAAAGGAATGAATAACAAGAAAACAGCTCTTCAATAAGGAGCTGTTTTTGTAAAAATAATGCGGATTTTTTCCTATTCTGATACTACTTCATAGCCAACATCTTCTATCGCGTCTTTGATTTGTTTTACGGTAATCTTCGTTTCATCAAACTCGCATAAGACTTGATTGTCTTTCGCACTTGCTTTTACAGATACAATGCCTTCCACATTCATCAAGGCATTTGTGACGCGGCTTTCACAATGTCCGCACATCATTCCGTTTACTTGTATCATTATTGATTTCATATTATCACCTCACTGTATTAGTATATCATGAATGATCCGTTTCATAAATGATTTCGCTTCTGTTTGTCTTCATAGAATGTGCAAAGCTGTTCATACTATGGGAAAGGAGGTATTTACAATGAAAAAAGACGATAAGCATAATCATTCTTGTCATAAGAATCAAAACAATGAAAAAACTGCCGGAAACAATCAATGGACGAATAACAATCTGAAGTATTATCCGGATGAAAGAGAACGCCAAGACGGTCCTGGCGGAAACTAAACTCACATGAAAGAATCTATGGAAAAGAGCTCGCTATTTACGGGAGCTTTTTTCTGTTCATACATTCAATTACAACTCATACATCAAAAACAATGCAAATGTCTTAGCGCATGATAAATCCCGTCTTGATTGGAATTGGATGTAACAAAGTCCGCAATTTCTTTCACTTCTTTTACTGCATTTCCCATTGCAATTCGATATCCTGCGACTTGCATCATTTCTAAGTCATTATAATTGTCGCCAATGCAAGCGACTTCTTCTTTTTGAAGATGAAGATGTTCCATCAATGTTTGTAGGCCGACGCCTTTATTGATTCCTTTTAATACCACATCATATCCATCTGCAGAATATGGTAGAAATGAAATTCTTGGATGATGCGCAAATACTTGTTCTACTGCTTTGGGATCGGCATGAATGCTGGCGCTTTGCGGAAGTGCAATATGATGATGATCTTGCATAGGACAGTCAATAAAAGGGGTTTTACCAATATCGCTGTTTATTTGCCCCTCTAGCCAATCTATTTTTTCAGGGTGCTGATAAATATACATATGATCCAAAAATTTAAAAATCAACCCTGCTTCATATTGATGAGCAAATTCTAACAGCTGCTCCACATCTTGCTTTTGAAAATCATGATGAGAAATCACGTGTTGATTATGATCAACGATAACACCACCTGACACAGACAATACAAAATCAGGATGCAGATCATTGAGCGCCTTTCCTAATCCGTAATGTGCCCTGCCTGTCGCAATAACAAAATCATAACCATTTTTTTTGGCTTGTTTAATTGCGTTCACTGCAGATAACGGGATTTCATGATTTGTAAGATCATATAGAGTTCCATCCACATCAAAAACCAACATTTTTATATGTTTCATGTAAGTTCCTCCTCAATCATAAAAAGTATAGAACGAAAAAGCATGATTTGCAACAATCATTTGATGTGTTTCATTCTTGATTGCTGCTTCATATGACATTTGTCATGTAAAAAATAACGGAATGAAAGGTATATTATAATTTTAAAAATCACTTTACTTATTTTTTTATGACATTTGTCAATAAAACAATGACAAATGTGGATGAAAAGAAGTGACAAAATCAAGTTACGCGCTCACCTTGGAAACGTTATAATGTAAGCGTATTCAAGGAGGACGGGGCTATATGAATTATTTGATTTTGATTTCTCATGGTAACTTTGCAGAAGGATTGCATCATGCTTTGACAATGTTTACCAAAGAGCGAGAAGATGTGAAAAGCATTGGTTTAAAAAACGGAGAAGATGTTGACTCTTTCGCTAAGCGAATCTACAAAATGCTGGATGAATTCGAAGCGGAAGATCACTTCATGGTGCTAGGGGATTTGATTGGCGGCTCACCGCTTACGACATTGATGAATTGTTTGGAAGAAACAGGACGATTAAAGAATTCCATCATTCTTGGCGGAATGAATTTGGCAATGGCTTTGAATGCCGTGTTGTTAAAAGATGATTTGGAAAATGCCAAACATATTGCCCTTGCGGAAGGTATGCAGGCAATGAAAGAATTGCAGCTGACAAATGAACAAGAAGAAGAAATCTAAAGGAGGAGAAGAATATGTCAGTATCATTTATTAGAGTTGACGACCGTATGATTCACGGTCAAACATGTACCAGATGGGCGTTGGAATATCCATGTGATGGCATCATAGCGATTAATGATGCTGCAGCTACCAACAGTGTGTTAAAGGCTGCATATAAAAGCGCCAGTGGTAAAAAAACTTTTATATGGACGATGGAGGATTGGGAAAAGAAATGTCAAAAGGTTCTTGCATCTGATACACGATATTTTTTGATAACAAAGAATCCGTTGGATATGAAAAAAATCTTGGTTGACCAAGGATTCCAATGTGGTATCGATAAGGTTATTATCGGACCATGCAACGATCGTCCTAATGCTGTCAAATTAGGAAACAATCAATCCATTACGCAAGAAGAAGCAGATGCATTAGAGGCGATTTCACAAGCAGGATATGATGTTGAGTTTCGTCTGTTGCCGGACGTCAGTATCGGAAACTGGACAAAATTTAAACGTCAATTCGGCTATTAGAGAGGAGTATGGAGATGGAAATTAATGTGATACAAGCAGCGTTATTGGGATTGTTTGCCTGTTTAGCAAGTATGCCGGGTATGGGTGGTAGTGCCATTGGAAACTATACACTGGGGCGGCCACTTGTCGGTGGATTGGTCTGCGGAATTATCTTAGGCGATATTCAAACAGGGGTGCTGGTAGGAGCCGCAATGCAGCTATTGTATATCGCTTTGGTTACACCCGGGGGAGCGGTATCTGCGGATGTGCGTGCCGTTAGTTATATCGGCATACCTTTGGCAATGTTGGCGTTGAAGTCTTATGGATTGGATGCAGCAGGTCAGGAAGGTATTGGTCTAGCGACCTCGTTTGGCGCCATGGTAGGAACATTAGGAACTGTACTGTTTTATGGGACAGCAACCATGAATTTGATTTGGCAACATATTGGTTGGAAGGCTGTGAAAGAAGGAAACTTTAAAAAATTATATCTGGTGAATATGGGGTTACCTTGGATTTCGCATATTGCTTGTTCATTTCTTCCAACATTTTTGATTTGCATGGCAGGCGCCGGAATGGTCGATACGATCAAGGAAATTCTGCCAATGGATGGAATTGCCATGAAAACCATCTTTACCGTTGGTTCTTTACTTCCTTGTGTAGGAATTGCAATTTTGTTAAAACAAATTATTAGTAAAGGTCTGGATTTTATTCCTTTCTTTATGGGATTTGCGCTGGCAGCTGCTTTGGGTATAAATCTGGTAGTGGCTACGATTATCGCTATGATGTTTGCGTTTATGAATTATCAGATAAAGACTTCGCAATCTGTAAAAGTTTCTACTGTTTCCTCATTAGAAGATGAAGAAGAGGAGGATATTTAGAATGAAAAAATTATCGAAAAAAGCACTGAATAAATCATTCCGTAATTGGTATTATGGTCATCTCACGTGTTTCTCACAAGAGCACATGCAAACCTTTGGATATTTATGTGCCATGTTGCCAATCGTTGAAGAATTATATGATACAAAAGAGGATCAGCAAAAAGCGCTGGATACGTATACCGCATTTTTCAATACCGAACCACAGTTAGGCAGTGTTATCGTCGGTGTAACCGTCGGTTTGGAGGAAGCCAAGGCAAACGGTGAAAATGTAGACGGAGAAACGATCAACGGACTGCGTGCCGGTTTAATGGGGCCGGTTGCCGGAATCGGTGATTCTCTTATTGTCGGCGTCTTGATTCCTTTACTTTTGGGAATCGCACTTGGTTTATCGACAGGCGGGTCGCCAATTGGCGTTATCTTCTATATTATCGCATGGAATATTATTGTAACCTTGGGCATGCGCTTATTGTATTTCAAAGGTTATGAATTGGGTGGAAAGGCCGTAGAATTTTTAACCGGCGAGAAATCAAAAGCACTTCGTGAATCCGTTATGATGCTTGGCAGTATGGTGATTGGTGCGGTTGCGGCTACATGGGTAAACGTCACAACCGTATTCCAAATGATCAATGAAGAAACCGGTGAAGCATATTTGAATTTGAATGATCAAATCAATTCTGTATTGCCAAAAGGATTAACCGCTATCTTTGTCGTCTTTTGCTGGTATTTGATTTCCAAAAAGAAAATGTCGCCATTAAAAGTTATGCTGCTACTGGTAATCATTGCCTTTGTTGGCGTATTGATTGGATTTTTCGATCCGCAATTACAATATTAAAGCAAAAAGTCTTTATCTGTTACAGATATAAGACTTTTTACATTTTTTCGTGTATAATACTAGTAATAAGGAGAAATGGTATGCGAAGTAAAATCAATGCGTTCATTGCGTTTATCATCATGTGTTCTCTTTTGCTTATTGCTGCGCAACAGCTGATTTCATATGGAAAAAAAGAAATGGTCTTTGTCAAGCCGGATCCTATTAAATTTGGCGCAACTTATATGACGTTAAATAATCCTTTCTTTGAAATTATTGATTCAGAAATGCGCAACGTAATTGAGGCAAACGGTGATATAATGATTACAATGGATCCTCAGCTTTCATTAAAACGACAGATTGAACAAATTCATTATATGATGGATCAAGGATGTCAAGTATTGATTGTAAATCCTGTGGATTCAAAAGGATTGATTGACGTATTGAAAGAAGCAAAGCAAAAAGGAATGGTGATTATTGCGGTTGATACCAATGTGTATGACGGCAATGATTTTATAGATTATACGGTTGTTTCTGATAATTATCATGCCGGTGTTTTATGTGCTCAGCATATGATGGCGCATAAAGAAGAAGCAAATATTTTGATTTTGCATCATCAAAGTGCATATTCTGCGACAGAACGTATACAGGGTTTTCGCGATACAATCAAAGATTATCCCAAATATCAAATTGTCGATACGATAGAATGTGAAGGTCAACTGGAAAAAAGCATGCCGCTGGTGGCAGATCGATTACATAAGCAAAGGGATTTTGATGTTGTAATGTCGTTAAATGATCCTGCGGCAATGGGTGCGATTGCGGCTTTACAAGAAGTGGATGCATTAGATGGCGTGTTCGTGTATGGAGTCGATGGAACACCGGAAGCAAAAATACTGGTAAAGGACGGTTTTATGATGGGAACCGTTGCTCAGTATCCAAAGAAAATGGCAAAGAAAGCAGTGGAATCTGCATACCGTCTATTACAAGGCCATACCAATATCGCAGAAGAAAAGATCGAGGTGAATATGATCAGTCAAAAAAATATTGATCAGTTTTCTTTGGAAGGGTGGCAATAATATGAACATGACGTTATCAAGTAAAGAATGCATGCACATCACCTTTCGTTTTTTGGCTTTCTTTTCTTTTGTTCAAGCTTTGTTTATTAGTGGCTGTATCTATGTGACAAGCGATATGTTGCTGTCCACACGTCAGGCATATGATTTTATAGAAAAAGTGAATCACATCCCGATCGCTTATTATAAAGTACCGGTGTATGTTATACTCAGTTTTCTTTTGTTATGTGTGATCATGAAGCTGCACAGTATTTTAAAAGAGACTGTTATTTCCATCTTATCCATCCTTGCAATAGAATTTGCGATCTGCATATTTCTGATGTGGAGCATTTCATTTACTGCAAATACGATTTTGTTATTTGTGATTGCCAATATGATGGTATTGACAAGACAAAGAGGCAATAAAGGACTATCTTTATTGATTATGATTTTGTTGTACCTCGCTACCAATTATGACATTATCAGTCATATTATCCCGATAAGCGATTATCGCTATTATCTGTCTGTTTACAGTACAAATGCCAGTTCGCTGTTGTCATCGATCAACAGTATATTGACCACATCCTGTATGATTACCTTTCTTTTATTTATGCTGTTTCTAATTCAAGATCAATATAATGAAAGCAAGGAAATTCGCTCATTAAATAACGAACTACAAAATCTGAATGATCAGTTGAAGGAATATGCTGATGATAGAGAGAAGATGGGAGAAACAAAGGAGCGAAACCGACTCGCCAGAGAAATACATGATACGCTTGGACATACGCTGACAGGCTTATCCACCGGTTTGGAAGCATGCAAGGCGCTAATCGATAAGAATAGCGACGCTGCGAAAAAGCAGTTGGATATTTTGTCAAAGGTTGCAAAAGATGGCTTAAAGGATGTTCGTCGCTCTGTAAAAAAACTTCGCCCTGATACACTGGAAAATCATTCGCTGAAAGAAGCATTGGAATCCACCATTGAGGATTTTGTAAGAACGACGGGTGTGATTGTGCATTTTATCTGTCATTTGGAAACATTCAAATTTCAAGCAGATGAAGAAGAAGCGATTTATCGCATCATTCAGGAAGGGACCACAAATGCAGTGCGGCATGGAAAAGCAAGCGAGATTTTCATATCGTTTGGCATGGATCATGATATTCTGATTATTATTGTGGAAGATAATGGAATCGGATGTGACAATATACAAGAAGGATTCGGTCTTCATCACATGAAAGAGCGTGTCGCTTTATTAAATGGAAACGTTCGATGCTATGGTACAAATGGGTTTGTATTGATTGTAGAATTGCCATTACGAGAGGAGGAACGACATGATTAAAGTGATGATTGCAGATGATCAAGAGTTAATGAGAGACAGTCTGCAAATACTGTTAAGCTCAAAGGATGATATTCAAATTGTTGCATTGGCTAAAGATGGAAAAGAAGTCTTAGAATTGATTCCTGCTGCTATGCCGGATATTATTCTGATGGATATTCGTATGCCCGGAATGGATGGTGTAACCTGTACCAAATATGTAAAAGAGCGCTATCCTTCCATACAAGTGATTGTTTTAACAACGTTTGACGATGATGAATATATTTATGATGCTTTAAAATATGGTGCGAGCAGTTATTTGTTGAAAGGGGTGTCGTTGGAGGAGCTTAATTCAGCAATACATATTGTTGTTGAGGGAGGAGGCATGATTCATCCCAATATTGCTATTAAAGCAATGAAAATGTTCTCTTCCATGGCAAAAAATAATATGGATACGGAAATCAACCGTGCTGAAATTGAGCATATTAGCAGGACAGAATGGAAAATCATTGAAAAAATAGGAAACGGCCTGTCAAATAAAGAAATAGCAAACGAACTGTGTTTTACAGAAGGGACGGTACGTAATTATATCAGTATAATTCTTGATAAACTCTCATTGCGCGATCGCACGCAGTTAGCGATATGGGCAGTGCAAAATCATAAGAATGTGATGAAAGGCATACAGAAATGAAACTGTTTAAACGGAAAGTGTACATTTCTATAGCGGCTCTTTTTCTTATTTTTGCCATTGCAGTTTATGGAAACATAGCCGCCCAGCCGATAACGCTGCATCTTGGTGTAATGGCAGGAAGCGTTTGGGATGTACCGGAAAGCGACAGCTATTCTCTGTTGGATCAAGCGATTGAGGAATTTGAAAAGCAGCATCCTTATGTAAAGATTTCGTATCAAAGTGGTATACGTCCTGAAGACTATAAGGAATACTTAGCGGAGCAAATCATTATGGATGAAATACCGGATGTTTTATTTTTAACAACCGATATTTTATCTGTGATGGCAGAAAATGGAACGCTAAAGAAATTAAATTCCTTTATTAAACATGATCATATGGATTTGGATATGTATTATGCAACTTCACTTGAGCAAGGGATGATGACATCTAACTATTATGCTTTGCCTTATGAAAGTGTTCCTAAACTGATGTTTGTAAATAAATCACTTTTAGAAAAAGAACATATAGAGATGCCTAATGATGATTGGACATGGGATGATTTTTATCATATCTGTCAATCTGTGACAAAGGACAGCAATTCGGATGGTATTATTGATCAGTTTGGATTTTACAATTATCAGTGGGAGGATGCTGTATACAGCAACGGTGTTCAGATATATGATGAAGTTCTAAATGAAGTTGACTTAGCTGATCAGCGGATCATAGAGGCCACTGAATTTATGCGTAAACTTGTTGCGCTTCATAGTGAAAAAGTTACATCGGCAATGTTTGATAAAGGTCTGGTTGCATTTTGTCCTATGAATTATAGCGCTTATCGTACCTATATGCCTTATCCATGGCGTGTGAAAAAATATTCCGGATTTGAGTGGGACTGTATTGCAATGCCGAGCGGTCCGCAAGGGGATAATATTTCACAAATTGATACGTTGATGCTTGGAATGTCTTCGAAAAGTAAGCATCAAAAATTAGCTTGGGAATTTATGAAATACTTAAGCAGCAATAAAGAGTTTCAAACCAAACTGGTAACATCTTCACAAGGTGTTTCTGTATTAAAAGAAGTGATGCGATCACAAGATGTTATGGATGCATTAAAAGTTGATAATCCTGGAAATTCTACCTTTGAATTGCATGTTTTGGATGAAATAATGGAAAGTGGTATTGCCATTCATCAGACAGAGGACTATGAACAAATCATGCAGGCACTAACTGCCCAGATGGATTCTTTATTAGAGAGTGATCAAGATATTGAGAATGCATTGATCGTATTGCAAAGACAGATCAATCATTTACTTCAAAGATAGGCAGTTACAATATCATTTCATGTGTAAGGCATAATCTCATGGGCTGTGAAGTGTTGTATGAATCATAAGAAAAGTATGCAATATATTGAACGAATGATTGGTAAAAGTTAAAAGAATTTTCGTTGTAAATTTGATAACAAAGATGAAGTTTCCAAGAGAAATAAATGAAATTATAAAGATGTTTTTCTTAACAATTCTTCCATTACATGGTATGATGAAGTAAGAAATGAGGAATAATATGAACATTAAAATTGAAAATTGGAAATTGCTTGCTTTATCCGCCTTTTATTTTGTATTCGCATTTGTTTCCTATAGCATTCCTGCAACAGAATTCTTGAGTTTCTTTCGCATAGCAGGAATTGCCATTGTGATTGTAGGCGCTATGCAAATCCTTGTGTATTTCTTGAAAAAAGACTATATGAGACCGCAGGATTTTACATTTTCCCTAGGTGTTCTTTTGATTTTTGGCGGTGCCATTATTAGTGGAAAGGCAGATTTTATTGTGGAGAATTATCGGCCGGTAATTGCAGCTTTGGTTGTGTTAGACAGCATCTTACGTATGCAATATAGTATGAATCTTATTCGTGTCGAAGATCCTCAATGGAAATATCACACGCTGTTGGCAGTACTTCCTGCGGTATTGGGTGTTGTATTGATTTTGGTTGATTTGGGCGGTTTTTTGGAAAATTATTTCAGTTTTCTGTTAATACTGGATGGCATTGCAAATATATATACGGTCTTATATTATCGCAAATTTGTCAAACAGGCGCAGAAAGAGGCAATGTCTTTGGCAAATGAAGAAGTAGAAGTTATGGTAAAGGAAGATGATTGATTTCATTTTCTTTTTTGTGATTTTAAATGCATGATTATTTAAAATTCTTCATTGGATCTTATTTATGTTGAAATTGATAAAAGAGGAAAGGTAAGTAGATAAGTAGCACATGCTACAATAGAAGTCAATGGTGGGAAGACAAGTCAAGCACTTTACCTGTTAAAGGAATTCTTTTCCTCATCTTTTAATTTGGATTTTTTTAAAACTATGCTTTTACTTAAGATTTTTGCAAGATAATTTTTATAAATACATGGATGGAAGTACCCTCACGCATTGATTGATGATTTTATTGTTAAACATGGAAATCCCATCTGTTTCATGGTAAAATAAGACATAGAAAAGGGATGAAAACAATGGAAAAAGAAATTGCCTTGATTCGTAATCACAGTTTTATCAAGCAGTGTCAGAAAAACCGCAGCGCATATCGTCTTCATCGGTATAACCGCAGTTTTTTAAGAGAGTATGATCGTCGAAACAGGAAGTTAAAACGTTTGATACACGCGAAAGGAAGTTTTCATATCCGTCAGCCATTTTATTGCACATATGGCAAGCATATTTTTTTAGGAAGAAATGTTACATGTGGCCATTTCTGCGTTTTTGAGGATGAGACCTATATTACGATTGGCAATCATGTACAAATGGGAAACGGTGTGAAACTGCTCACAACGGTGGCCATTCATGATGAACAACTGAAAAAGTCACGAAAAGTAGGGGTATCACCGATTACGATCGGCAATCACGTATATATCGGACATGATGTGATCATTACTGCCGGTGTGCATATTGGCTCTCATGTGGTGATAGAAGATGGCTGCGTGATTCAGGAAGATATTCAAGACTGTCAGCTTGTCATGAATAAGCAGGATGGTATTGAAACAATTTCATTGGGTAAACCAGAGGAAACAAAAAAAGCAACTTGGCTCAATCAAATTGCGGATCATGTGAATATGGAAACGCTCGATGCATTGTTAAGAATGATGACTGCAAGTGCCGGTATGTATGCGGCTGTTCTTATCTTGAAAAAGATTTTGAACAAGAAGGCACAGATAGAAGAAAACAAAACCAAATGGGAACGACTGATTCCGATCTTGGAAAGTATGAATAAAGAGAAGAAACATAAAATACTCGATTGTAAAAAGAAATGTGGTAAATAAAAGAGGGAAAGAGGGATCGTTTCATGGATTATGCAAAAGAATCACTTCGCTGTCATGCAAAGTGGAAAGGTAAATTAGAAGTTACACCCAAAATGGAAATCAAAACAAAGGATGATTTATCACTTGCCTATACACCGGGCGTTGCGCAACCTTGTTTGGAGATCCAAAAGGATATGGAGCAGTCATTTGCGCTTACAGGACGTGGTAATTGCGTTGCTGTTGTGACTGATGGAACAGCCGTTTTGGGGCTGGGTGATATTGGACCGGAAGCCGGTATGCCGGTCATGGAAGGTAAATGTGTGTTGTTTAAAGAATTTGGTGGCGTGGATGCGATTCCACTTTGTATTCGCAGTAAGGATACGGAGGAAATCGTACGTACGGTATCTTTATTGGCAGGAAGTTTTGGCGGAATCAATTTAGAAGATATTGCGGCTCCACGCTGTTTTGAGATTGAATCGCGGTTAAAAGAATGCTGCGATATTCCGGTATTTCATGATGATCAGCACGGTACTGCCATTGTGACAGCAGCGGCACTCATCAATGCTGTAAAACTGGCTGATAAAGCAATGGGCACTTTAAAAATCGTGATCAATGGTGCAGGTTCTGCCGGTATCGCGATCGCAAAACTGCTTCTGAATATGGGATTTGGCGATGTCATATTATGTGATCGACATGGCGCAATTTATCAAAATCGTGATCATTTGAATGAAGACAAAGAAATGATGGCACGCATCAGTAACCGTGAACAAGTTCAAGGCTCCTTGAGAGACGCAATGAAACACGCTGATGTATTTATTGGTGTGTCAGCGCCAGGCGTTGTAGATGAAGCGATGATTCAATCCATGAATGCAAAATCGATTGTATTTCCAATGGCAAATCCTGTTCCGGAAATTATGCCGGATTTGGCAAAGAAAGCAGGTGCGTATATTGTTGGTACAGGACGTAGTGATTTTCCTAATCAAATCAACAACGTATTGGCATTTCCGGGAATTTTCCGTGGCGCATTGGATGTTCGCGCTTCCGATATCAATGAGGAAATGAAAGTTGCGGCAGCGTATGCGATTGCGAATTTTGTGAGTGATGAAGAGCGCAGTGTTGATTATATTATACCAAGTGCATTAAATAAAGAAGTGGCAGGGGCAGTTGCCAAAGCGGTTGCACAGTCAGCTGTGGACAGCGGTGTCGCAAGAATTTCTTGATGATTTAAAAGCGGTATTCTTAAAAGAGTATCGTTTTTTTTATTCCAAAAAATGTAATTTATAATAAAAATGATGATAAATTATAACAAAAAAAGACTTAAAAAAAGTCTTTTTTATAAAAATAATAAAATTATGTTTACATTTTATATTTTTATGATATATAATGAAATAAGTAAAGGAGTTTTCTTATGGCTGAGATATGGGATCTGGAAACCGTTGTAAAAAAAGCGCAAAGTGGAGATGAGGCTGCATACGAAGAACTGGTTAGAAAGTATCAGAAACTCATTTATTTTATCGTGGCGCAAAGAGTAAATAATGAAGCGGATGCGCTGGATATAGTACAAGAGACATTTATTGAAGTGAAGAAGTCCATTCACAACGTAAAGGAACCCAAATATTTTAAAGCATGGCTGAATCGCGTTGCTTTATCGAAAATATCACGTCATTATGAGAAACGAAAAGATCGTACCATGAATCAGAATGAATGGAACGATTTGTATTGCCTGCATGAAGACAGAGTATATATGCAACCGGAAAAAAACAGTCATAACCATAATAGTAAACTCCTTCTGGATCGTTGTATGGATGAATTGAAACCGATTTATCAGGAGGTTTTGGTGCTTCAGTATTTTAAAGAATTATCCATTTCAGAAATTTCTCATCATTTGCATATTCCAGAGGGAACTGTAAAAAGTCGTTTAAACGTTGCCAAAAAAGAATTAAAAGTGATCATTGAACAAATGGAGTCAAGAGAGCAGATCAAACTGGATTTTTATTGCGAAGGAAGCGAAGCACTGTTATTGGCAGCTGTGATGGGAAAAAGCAAACTGCCTGTTTTGATTGGTGAAAGATTAAAAAGCGTATTTCATCATACAAAATCTCATCCTGTATTGACGCCTGTAGTAGTGTTCAGTGTTTTTATGGCATGTGAAATTGGTGTACAAAGTCTTTCTGATGGACGTGTGGTTGAAGGCGCCAATGAAACCGTGGAACAAAATGAAAGTCGTCCTTTTCCTTATGTGACCTATCAAGGAGCACGTGTTGAAAATGCCAGAGCAGCTTATCAAATCATGTATGAGTCGGCTTTTATCGATCATGCGTTTAAGAATAAACAGGAATTAAAAAATGTCTATGATACATTAATATCATATGGTGGCGCATATGCGGATATGGCGCAGCATATCCATCCATATTTAGATTTTTAAAGATTATTTTCGGATATATTTTTATTGTGTTTTTGAATGATTATTTTTACATGAATTTGTTAAAAATAATTTTTTTTATATTTTGCGAACTTTTTCGTTTTGGTTCCGTTCAAAGTATGTGACTTAGTTTAAAACTGCATGTTTAGGAAAAATGGATGGATGTTTATGTGGAAGAAGAAGCAACAATGGTTCAAGTGGAAATCGTTATTTCATAAACCTTCCTTCATAAGCTCATTCTGGAAATTAGGACGATACTTTTATTGTATAAAACTTGAATGAATAAAGGAATAAGAAGTGGATTTTTAAATTTGTTATTCGTTTTAGAAAGGGAAGAATCGAAAATGAAGAAATTATTTGTTTTATTTTATATGATAATAGGTGTATTATCGATCAGTTATGTGGTCAATGCGGCAATGAATAAAAATATAAATGCGGCTTCTAGTCCACAGTATTATGGTGTTGGAACGACGTTTACCATGGGTGGATATAATTGGAAGATTATCAAAGTCAATAACAATCGCGGATATATTCAGACATCGAAAGAAGTCACAAGTGTATGCAGTCATTCTTCCTATCTGGTTACAGATGTTAGTGGCAATTTAGCACAGTGTATACAAGATATAAATAAAGTCTACAGTACGGGGATGAGTGATCGAATAGGACAAATCGTGAAAGGGAGTAATCCAAGCACAGTGAGCAGTATCGGTCCTGTGAGTGAAACAGATTATAGTGGAATCACGGATAATGGTTCTAATATGTCATATTTTCCAGATTATACATGGATAAATAAAGAGATGAACCCCAATCATTATGTTTTCTTTCATTCACTGCTAATGTCACCGAATTGGGTTTCTTATAATAGTATTCCTGGTTTGTATTATGACGCATCTAATCAAGCAGGAAACTATCTTATTCCAACATATTTGATTGAGCTTCCGCAGAAAAATGTGATTAGTCGGATTCAATCTAATGTAGTCAATGTTTCTATGCCATACAATGATGCGAATAATGTAACCAATCATGTTCTTGTAAATATCAGCACTTCAGATGGAGAAGGACCCTATCATTTTACAATGAGCGGCACAACTTCATTATCGGGTAATCTGTCTTCTTACATCAGTTTAGTGCCGGATCCCATAAATGGTAGTGCAGAATTGAAAATTATAGGGAATCATCTACCTGTGGGAGAATATGATTTTAAAGTTAAGGTAGTAGATGAGAGTACGAATACACACTTGTATATCGATCCAAATAATTTTGCAGTTGACACTGCACGCATGAAAGAAACAGGAACGATTCATATCAGTGTTACAAAAGTAAATACTGGAATTGTATTTGATAATCCCAATATGACGAAAAAATCAATGCATGATGCAAATACAAGTTGGTCAGAGACAGCAACAGCGACACCAATGAATGCGGATTTAGATATAAAATATACAATCGTAGGCGGAGATGTTGGTATGATCAATATAGATCCGGATACCGGGGCGATTACGTATAACGGGGGAAATGCATTTGGTAAAGTGAAGATAAGAGCTACGGTTGATGATGATCCTAGTACCGGTAATGACTATTATAATTCTTCTTTTGTAGAAAAAGAGATTGTGATTTATCGAGAAGTGGATGGAGTGATTACGCCTGATCCTGCATCGAGTGATACAACCATTCCAACGTTCTCTGCCAATGATACCAATATTAAAACGGGTGGAACCATTGGTAAAGTTCAAGGAACGCTAGGAACACCTGATACCGTTGGTGGTTCAACAACGACTTATTCTTATACAATTAAACCAGACCCAACAAGTGATGGCAGTTTGTTTCAAGTCAACGCAAGTACAGGAGTCATCAAGGCAAATGCTAATTTAGGTGTGGACACTTATAACTTTGTGATCATTGTTAGTGATAAATGGAGTTCAAAGGAAATACCTGTGACAGTGAATGTAGGAAAGGCTCCTGCGGAGAACTTAAAGTTTTATCAAAGTCCAACTTCCAATACAATCATTACAACAAAATCTGCCACATTAACAGATACAGGCGTAAGCGTATTTGCGACTGTGAAAGTAACACTGCGACATTCTATAAACAGTATAATCAATCATTCATTTTACGCAAAATAACTGAATAATTTAAAAGATAGACTATGTTTATAGTCTATTTTTTAAATAGGGGCTGACTTTTAGTATAAAGGGCGGTATTATAAGCCTATAGAAAGGAGTGGTTGTTATTATGAGTGGATTCATCTCAGCACTTTATCGTGGGGAAGTGAAGCCTTTTGAAACAGTATCATTAAAGGGAAGCAATAAGCAACTAGAGGTAGCTTTAGCACAGACCATCCAAAAGTTACTCGATCAGTGTACAGACGATCAAAAGAATGTACTTTCAGAACTGCTACATATTTCATATAAATATCATGAAGCTATGTTTGCAGAATATTATCGTATCGGTATGAAACATGCTATGCTTTTTCATGATGAATGTTTATATGACATAAGATTTAGTAATTATAATTCAGACAACGAATAGAAAGGAATAAATATGAACGAGAAAAACTTTATTGAAAAATTATACAATGGAGAGCTAAATCCATGTGTTGAGATTAACTTGACAAGCAAAAGGGCAAAAGCGTTACTAAATTCATTTCAGAAACAAAGTGAGAATTTAGGCAATAAAATTGATGATGAGCTAAAAAAAGAATATGAGACAATGCTGGATATGAATGCGAGTGTAATTGATTACTATGAAAAAGAAGCATTCAGATACGGTATTCGTTTTGCAATCAACCTGTTTATGTCTACTAAATACGATATATAATGAATCCTATCCTATTGGATAGGGTTTTATATTCTAAAGCTAGTTTTATATTTTGTTATATGTTATAGTTTCTTAGATGAAATGATATTATTAGGTCATAAAGGAGAATTGAAATGAAAAGAGCAATCTGTTTTTTAAGTGAAGTACAAACTAAAGATATTGATGAAATAGTTAAGGAGATGAAAGAATATTGTAAAATGCGAGGTATTGAATATGTGGATAACATTGTAATTAAAAATAACGAATTGGATCTATTGAGAGATAGGAGCGAAACATTTATAAATGATTTACATAGCAGGGGGATAGATACTATTCTAACGAATAATGATTTACCTATTTATGCTTTAAGTGAACGTCAAGACAGTTTGTTTGAATCTTTAAAAAGTAAAGGTATGGAGTGGTTAGACATTCGACATAATGCTCCTGTCGAAATTTATGCTAAAATTTTAGCAGCTGTTATTGAAGATTTTTTGGAAAAAGCGTTTATTCCTGTTTTAATTATTCATGAATTGGAAAATTTCAAAAAGGAAAAAAACTTCAGAAAAATCAGAACATTTATGAATGAAATCTTAAATGAAAGTGATTACTACACTTTAAGTCTTAGCAATGAGGATTCAAACTTACAAAGCTATATTATTGAGAATGTTATTGAACATATGCCAAGATATATAATTGTTGGTATAGATCATGTTTCAACAGATATATGCGATGTCTTGGATCAATTAGAAGCATCATGCGAATATTACAAGATTATATATTTAGATGAAATCGATATGATGTTAAGAGAATTTAAGAATGTTGCCGAAGTAAATTCATTGCTTAACTGATAAAAATTTATTCACAAAATATTGCAACTTAATGTAAAATATGTTAAATTATTAGTATAACAGGAGGTACTAGAAATGAAAAAGATTTTTACAAAGAAGTTAGCTTTGGCGTTGGTTTTTATGGCAACAATCTCTGTAATGCCGCATGTCCATGATGAAAATTGTGGATACGATGCTACAACAGACAGTGGATGTGAATTTGGGGTTACAACCTACGGTTTCGGACATTTTGGAGATTAGTCATGGAAACTGCGATCGGACCAATATTTAGGCTCAATCGCATGGAACGTAAATATGTTTTGAATGATTTGACTGAAAAGACAAATCTTTCCAGAGCTAAAATCAGTAATTTTGAAAACGGTAAAATAAAGCTCCCTGATAACGAAGTTAGGGAGCTTTATACAATTATTGGAATTGCGCTCCATGACGTTTGCGAAAACGAAGTATTCAGAAAAGTATCTAATGTGTTATTTGAAATGTACAACAGCATTTATTACGGTAAAAAAGCAGATAATGAATTAAAGCAATTAAATGAATTAAAAGAAAACGCAAGATATACATATCCATATATTACATGGTTATTTGGAGAATTTCTATACTATGTCTATAATTATGATGAAACTTATAATTATGAAAAAGCGGTTAAAACTATTTTAAATCATAAAAGGTATCTATCAGAAAAAATAAAGCAAATGATGTATGATACAGTGGGCGTTTACTATAAGAATCAGATAAGATATGAAATCGCCCTGTCTAATCTAAAATGGGCAATACAGACGAATATCGATGAAACAGTTTTAGCAATGGCTCATTATCATCAAGCTATGATTTATGTTGAAAAGGGAAGTTCATTTAAAGCACTCTCGGCTTTAGAAACAGCGAAGCGCATATTTGATAGCGATATGAACCATTATCGCTCATTTTTATGCACATTTGAGTTAGCGACAGTACATGCTCACTTTAAAGAATATAAGAAAGCAGAAGAACTGCTAAAGAAGTGTTTGAAAGACCCAATAGCAGAAAACAATAAAATTATGATATATAATAATATGATATGGAATTACATTCTTATGAAAAATTTGGACTCTGCTATACGTTATTCTCAGTATGCTATCAATGTAGATGAAAATTTTCCATTAGCATATATGTACTTGACTTATATTTATTGGAAAAAAGATAATAATGGACAAGTGGAACGATACCGAAAATTAATGTTGGAAAAAGCTGAATATGCAAATAAATATGATCGGTATTTGCTTGATGCAATCTCTACATTAACGAGCCGAAAGACTAAGATAAAACGAAAAGAAAAAGATTTAATGAGAGCATTTATAAATTTTAGACGAATTGGCGATGCAAATCAATCTATGTTTGTTTTGGAGTTGCTTATAAGTTTGTTTGATAAAGATTTAGTTAAGAAAACGGAGTATATGGAGTATGCATTGGATTTATACAATTTGGAGCCAGAAGACGATGAACCGTATGAGTGGAACACACCGCCTTATTGGTTTTAACACTACTCTGATTCCATTCCCTCAATCATAGAGCATAAACTTTTGAAAAGTAAATTGCGTTTTTTATTGCTTAAATTTAATATACTTTGAATGATGATGAGTTCATCGGATGAAAAATCATCAAGGATGCGGCGTATTTTGCGATGTTTAGAGGGTTTTCCTAACAAATCTTCTATGTATTCATCGACACTGGAGTTCGTTGCATACATAATCAATAAATAATTAATCAAGGAGGGATTTCGTGATTTTATTTTTAGTATAGTTGAATAACTAATCCCTGTAAGACCACAGATTTCTTTTTTGGATATATCTTTTTCAAAAAGCATTTCTTGAAGAAAGTTATTGAATTTTAAGGATTTAATTTTTTCGACATCGGATTTATTCATGTATACCTACTCCTATATGTATATTAGTATATACGAAAGAATGTTTTTAAGTCGCTAAAACTACACGATTTGTCCGATATTTAATAATTTAGCATATCCAAACTGCTATAAATAGATACAAATGGGTATATTACCTTTTGCAACTCATGTATGTTTAAATAATAAAAAGAGGGTTCAATAGTTTTGTTTAAATACCGTTGGAGCCTTTTTTATATTTACAGATAATAACTTATAAATTAGAAATAAATTCCTGAAAATTTATTGTTAAAAAACGACTTACTCGACATAATTTTATTGTTTTTATGGATTGTTTAATGTTAAAATAAATACAAACGGGTATATACAATGCAATAATGTTATCAAAAAGGATATTTCAGTAAGATAAAACGACACAAATAGACTATATTAGGTATATAAATTATGTATCATAAATTCTTAAGAAATAAAGCATTAAATGTTACTTGCTTGTATAAAAACTAATTTTAGAGATATTATATCTGTTAGACAGTTTATAGGAGGACCTCTATGTATCAGCACACTAATTTTGATTTAGTAATACAAAAAATGAATGATTTAGCAATTTTAAACCGCAACAAAAGTTTGAAATCAGTTATGAAAGATTGTGGATTAGAAAAGGATTTTAAAGATTTAACCTTGAAAGAGTATGAATTGGTGTGTTGTGCTATAGATACTTATAATGCGTTCACACCGTTAATGTTTGGAGTGGAAAAAAATGCCAGTAAATGAGAAAAAACAAAAATATGATTTTCTTTGCTCTCAATTTATTTAAAATCACTGGTTATGTTTACGATTTGTGTTATAAATAACGTAAAAAACACAAAAAAAGAGAAAAGAAGTTTTTAAAATAGTAACTGACAAGCACTAAAAAATATAGTATTATGTTAGTGTGCTATTTCGGATAAGATAGCAATTTGAGTGATGAATGATTCATCGCTCTTTTTTTCGCATATATTATAAATGTAAGTAAATAGCGCATATATTATGAATGTAAGTAAATAGACTATATTTTTTATAATAATTGCTATAATGTGTATTAAACAACTATATATGTTGTTAATTAGGAGGTACTGGGTCATGGTTGATAAAAGAGTAAAAATGATTAGGATTCAATTTCAGCATTACAATTACTACTGCGATATTAGAGATAATAGTAAGCAAGAGCTGATTGCTTGGGAAAAGCGTTGTGGTGCAACTAAAAGCGATAAATATCGAAAGGAATGTGAACGTCGCATTGCTTTACATCGGTTAGCGTATCAAAAAAGTAAAGGGAATATAATTTATCTGAACCGCCTGCTAGAATTATTAGCAACTTCTGATAAAAAGCTTTTAATTGATATTTATATAAAATCTTTGCCTATAAAATTGATTGTCAAAAAATATGATTTTACATGTGAGGAAAATTTACAGTTTTATATTCAACTATTATTTAAGAATTTAATCGAAATGGAAGTGAATGAGAATGAAAAATTTATGCAATCAGATTTTGTTTGATGAATTGTTAATGTATGTTGATTATAAAAGTAGGTTGGAAGTTTATGAAAACATCTATAAGAATATGTATGAGGAACTTTTTAATATACATTCGCCTACATTTCAACTAACAGGTATGCACGATCTAAAAAGTAAGGAAAAGTTTAGATTGAATATTATACATAAATTAGATGTATATGTAGAGGAAATGAACAGGATTAAAGCCAATATGGAATGGATTGAAGCTATGCTTAAATTACATATATTTCGTAAAGATGAAAAAGACATTATGAATGACATGATAATAGAGGGGTTGTCCTATAAAGAAATCGCTTCAAAATATGCTTATAACGAAAAATATATCTATCGTCGTGTTGAACATATTTTATCAAAAATGAATCAATACTTGATGAAATATAATTATATCCCAAATAGAAAGGAGGTGGTAAATGACACAAAAACAACTTGAAAGCATTATCGGTAGTGATTGGATCACACAGAAAGAAATCAGAAATCAATTATTTCAGAAATACAAGATTGTTATTTCAAAGAGAACTTTGCAAAAAGCAATCAAGAAGCAAAGAGCAAAGTATAAAAAGAAAAAGGTCAAAGCAGTTATTATCAAGTCTAACAAGGGTTATAAAATAACGAATAATCCTATTGAAATACAGCGCTTTGCTAATGAAATGATTGTTTCAGGCATGTCTATGATGAAAGAGGGTCTGGATTTCTTACGATTGACAGAAAAGGAGTGATGAAATGAAAAAGAAACTTGTGATCCAAGAAAAAAATGGTAGGTATCGTATTGCGAAAACTGATGTACCATACAGTTTTTTTAGCATGGCAGTAGGAAAAGCAATACAAGAAGTCGTAAACGCACTGGGGCAATATCAGGAATTAGAGGAAGCCAACAGAATAATGATATTACCTATTGCGATCGGCAAAAAGATTCTGTACAAGAAAAACAATATTTCAATTCCTTTAGAGGTTGTGGGAATTTCATGTAACGGAAAAGAAACAGAAATACTGTGTCGTAATGCAAGTGGACTGACTGTTACAATTTCCGAAAAACTTTTAGAGGACGTAAAGGAGTTAGATTCATAAAGAATGTGATACTTAACTGATTGATAATGTTTCTATTTATGATATTGTGTATCCAACATTCCAATGGAACAATAAAGACAAACTAAATGTTATAGAATTGTTTGCTGGAATCGGCGCACAGAAAAAAGCTTTAACAAATAGAGGTATTAACCATGAAATTATGGCAATCAGTGAGATTGATAAAGAAGCATTGGTATCATATGCTATAATGCACTGTAACTTAAATGGAATTATTAAAGATTATCCGTTTCCAAGTTTTGAAGTGATGAAAAATCACTTAATTACTAAAGGAGTAGGTTTTGATTTTGTTACTCATCAACAAACGATAACTGAAAAGACACGACTTTCCAAGTTACGTTTATATTACTTATCAGATATACTCTCTATGAATTTAGGCGATGTATCGAAAATACAAGGAGATGCACTACCCAAATGTGATTTACTGACTTATTCATTTCCCTGCACCGATATTTCTGTAGCCGGTAAACGAAAAGGGTTTGAAAAAGGTACAGGAACTAGGTCTGGTCTACTATGGCAAGTAGAGCGGATATTGAACGAGATGAATGCTTTACCTAAAATTCTGTTAATGGAAAACGTACCGGCGATTGTGAATAAATTACATTTCAAAACATTCATTAAATGGATTCATGAATTAGATAAATACGGTTACAAAAGCTATTACAGTATTTTAAATTCAAAAGATTACGGTATACCACAAAATAGGCAACGCTGCTATATGATTTCCGTTTTAGGAGATTACTCATATCAGTTTCCAAAACCAATAAAATCAAACAAGTATATATGTGATTTTATCGATAATGATGTTGATCCAGATTTATACATTGATAATGAAATAACACAGCTAGTAACAACGAAGCCTATTGTGATTGATTATAGAAATCGAAAGAAAGTAGGTTGTTTGAACAAAAAAGTTAAAGGCAAGAAAGTTTCACAATGGAATCGAATCATTCATCAAGATTTCTTATTGCCAACGATAACTACGCGGGAAGCACCGATGATATATTTAACTGGGTCTAACAAAGTACGTAGGTTGTCTGCAAAAGAGTGTATGCGCTTTATGGGATTTAATGATGAGGATTATGAAAAAATCCACAAACATGTATATGATTCGAGTATATATCGGCAGTGTGGTAATTCTATCGTAGTACCGGTTTTAGAACACATATTTGCTTCGCTAATAGGCTAGAAAGGTTGTGATGAAATGGAGAAAGAATTGATTTCTAAAGTCAAAAAGAATGTAAAGATACAAGAAATTATAGCACATTATATTCCTTTGAATAAATCAGGGAAAAACTTTAAATGCATTTGTCCTTTTCACACCGATCACGAACCGAGCATGATAATCAATCCTGATAAACAGCTATATAAATGTTTCGTCTGCAACGGCGGTGGAGATGTATACAATTTTGTTATGAATTATGAAAATATACCATTTATTGAAGCATATCAAAAGGTGGTAGAGATCGGAGGACTGTCTGATGAATATTTAAGGGGATTGCAAAAGCGTAAGGTATATGAACCTTATTCAGAAAATGAAAAAGCTATCCATGCTTTGAATGAAAAAATCAGTCGATATATGGAGTATCATGTAATGCAGAACATAGACGGAAGCTTTGAGTATTTGTCAAGCAGAGGGTTATCTGAACAAACTGTAAAGCAGTTTCGGTTTGGATATTTACCTGATGCAAATAAACTCATAGAATTTTTGAAAGCGAATAAATATACGAATGAGGAATTGTTGAAAAGCAATTTTTTTATTTTGAATAAAAATAACAGTATTTATTGTCCGTTTGAAAAACGTATAACCATTCCGATTCATGACAGCAGAAATAAATTAGTTGGGTTTGGCGCACGCCGATTTGTAGATGAAAAACAAAAGGCGAAATATATCAATTCAACAGAATCAGAGATATTTCATAAATCAGAAGTATTATTCAATTATTATCAGGCACTGAATGAAGTCTATAAGACCAAAGAAATCTATTTAGTAGAGGGATATATGGATGCTATAATGCTTTCCGATAAAGGAATACATAACGTAGTAGCAGTCATGGGTACTGCATTGACGGAACAGCATATACAGTTATTGAATGGAATCAAAAATATAAAAGTTCATGTATGCTTTGATATGGATACCGCCGGTAAAGAAGCAACATTGCGAGCCTTTAAATTATTAAGTAAAAGCAATATACAGCATGATGCCGTGTGGTATGAACAAGCGAAAGATCCTGCAGAGCTGCTACAAAAAAACGGAAGCTTAGATACTATAAGTTGGTTTGAATTTTTTCTCAATTATCAATTAGAACGATATGGCGATCTATCCTGCAATGAATCAGCGATAAACGATTTATTGTACGAATGGCAAAATGTTGAAAGTCCTATTATGAGAAACCATTATTTTAAAATGATTTCTGATAAAACTGGACTTGATTTATCCGTGTTAAAAGAGCAAGTCGATTATATCAAACAAAAAGAGAAAATTCCTTATCAGAACCGAAACAAAAGTAAAGGAAATGATCTTGCTTCTTTACTGAAAAACAAACAGAGGATATTTAGCCATGAATAAATATGCTTTGACAGACCTATCAATACTTGACAGCGAACGAGGGGTAACACTGTATCGAATCGTTGCATTGAGAGATATTGAAACAATTTTAGGTATCGTTAAAAAAGGCGATTTAGGTGGCTATGTCGCCAGTGAGCATAATTTATCACAAGATGATGAATGTTGGGTTTTTGCAAACGGAAAAGCATTCGGACAAGCTATAGTAACGGAAGATGCTGTACTTAATGATTTTGGTATTATCCAAGATGATGC
This sequence comes from Erysipelotrichales bacterium, assembly GCA_910576345.1. Taxonomy (GTDB): domain Bacteria; phylum Bacillota_I; class Bacilli_A; order Erysipelotrichales; family Erysipelotrichaceae; genus C-19. The sequence continues at coordinate 3,662 of CAJTIT010000011.1, read as the reverse complement.
AGAATTGAGTGGAAATGTCATTATTAGAAATTATGGTATTGTTAGAGAAAATGCAATCATTACTGGTGAATGTGAGATCAGAGGTCACGCAGTCATAGAGGGTAATGTGTATTTGGGAGGAAAATATATTATAGGCGATAATGCTTGTATTGCTGGTGATGCTCGAATTAATGGCGTTGGTAGAATAGTTAATAATAGCTATATTTACGGACATTCAACACTTGACGGAAATATTCATGTATCGAAAGAAGCTGTCATAGGTGGCTATGCTCAAATAAAGGGAAACGTCAAAATAACCGACAATGCCATTGTAAATGAGCATTCTCTGATTTCAGATTGTGAAGTCAGCGGAAAATGCAAGATACTCGGATATAGCAACGTAGATTATGATGTTGGAGGTAATACTGTAATCAATATGAGTTTACGTGATAAAAAAGAAGTTATTTCAAAACTTAAGCTATTTGATCCGTTGCTACAGCAAGAAAAAATCAATCAGTCGAATCAACGGCAAATTGACGAAATCAAAAAGAATTTAAACAAAAAAGGCGAAGAGAAAGAGAGTTGATGATGATGAATCGGATCAGGGAACCGCCAAAAAAAGAATATGTATCAAACGGTGCGACACATATTCACTTAAAAACAGTTATAATTGTACTATACCAATAAAATTTTCATCAAAATCAAAAAAAAGGGCGGACTTTTAATGCACAATAGTGTATTATATTAATGTCAAGGAGGAGATTAAATGAAAGAGTTGTTGAAAAATAGAAAAGTACAATTAGGGATTACCGGTGTTGCCTTAGTTGCTGCTATAGGTGGTGGTTATGCTATTTACGAATCAAACAAAGTGAGCATTGACTACACACTAAACAATCATGTTGTAGAATACGGCGAGGATCAAACTAAAATTGATTGGTTGAAGCAAAGTACAACAAATGGCAATAAGGTAACAGTCGCAAAATTCGATACTAAAAAAATTGGTGAAACAGACGTAGTATTTACCGTTTGTCTTGATGACACTTGCAAAGAGTTTTCGCAAAAGCTGGAAATCAAGGACACAAAAAGTCCTGTGATTGAGCTAAAAAAAGAAAAGGTTGAAATTACAGAGGGAGATAAGTTTGATCCCGTAAGTAATATTGCAAGTGTTAAAGATGTGATTGACGGAGAAATCAAAAAAAGCGATGATAAGAAACTAACTAAAAATGGCTATCTGATTGACAGCAATGTTGATACAAAGAAAGCAGGAAGTTACAAAGTGAAAATCATTGCTTATGACGTAAACGGAAACAAAACGGAAAAAGAATATGCTGTTACGGTTAAGGAAAAACCAGAGGAACCAAAGCCGAGCCAAAATCAGACACAACAGCAGACACCACAGACAAACTATACACCGCCCACTACTTCACAAAATCAAGGAAGTACAAAGCCGTCTACCAGCACTAAACCGTCTAACAATCAGCAAACGCAAACTTGTGTAGCTAATGGACAGTGGAGAACCCTAGGTAATAGTGGTTATGCAGGTTATGATTATGAGACTGTACTACAATGGGGAGAGGAACACTGCCCTGACATGCATGGTGTTATGGTTGGCACAGTGCATGATATATGTGGGAAGCAAGGGTGGACTGTTGAATTTTATCCGTTAAGACAGTGACATGGAATACAAATAAGTTTAAAAGGAACTTGATACAAAGTTCTTTTTTTATAGATTAAAGATACGAGGAGGAACATAATTTGAAATTAAAAAAAATATTAAACAGGGTAAGTAATTCATTTCTTGCCTTTTTTCTTGTGACAACAAGTTTATTTACCAATGCGCCTATTATAAAGGCACAAGAAACTTATACTCCCACGACTACAGGATTGATAAATGATGCAGGAGCAAAAGTAGGAAATTCATCGGACTATGCCTATTGGAAAATGGGGTTATATAAAATAGCAGTCAATGGAGAAACTGCTTTTTGTATTGAACCTACTACAATAGGGTTAGGTGGCTCATATAGTAATCATGAAGATATACCAATATCGTTACAAAAACCATTATCTTTAATTGTATATTATGGTTGGGATACATCATCAAAAACAAATGATGATTATGCTACAACACAATATATGATATGGGAAAAGTTGGGATATTCGCCTATGGAATGGTATGGCGATTTTGGAAACAGATATCCACAATTAAAAAATAATGTACAACAAAAAATTAATAATCATGATTTAGTGCCTAATTTTGGTAATGGCAATTATGAGGTGGATTTAGGTACTACATTAACATTGAATGATTCAAATAGAATTTTAAGCAATTACCATATAAAATCTAATGGAGGTGCCAATGTTAGTATTAGTGGAAATAGTTTGAAAGTAACACCAACTAACACTACTGCTGATAACATTTCAATTAAATTAAATAAAGTATTAGATGGGTGTGTAGGAGCTTCTATCGCTTATCGCTCATCAGCTGATGATGGACAAGATGTTGCTGTTTTTAAGGTAGGTGATCCAAGTAGCTACAGTATTAACATAAAAGTTAATAAATACGGAGATCTGTTATTGAAAAAAGTAAATCAGGACGGTATTGCAGTACCTGAAACTGAATTTAAGGTTTCATACAATGCTGATATGAGTAGTCCGATCGGCACTTATAAAACAGGTTCAAACGGTACTGTCAGAGTTGAAAAACTACGACCTAGAAAGGTATATATTCAAGAAGTTTCAGTGCCTGCACCGTTAATCTTGGATAGAACTATTCATGAAAAAACAATCATCGCTAATGATACTGTTGAATTTACTGCGACAAATGATTTTAAAACTGGTGATTTGGAAATCAAGAAGCTAGACGTTGATACGAAAAAACCGATTACAAGATCTAACGCTGAATTTAAAATCTACAAGAGCGATGGTACTTTCGTAGCAACAGTTACAACCAATGACAAGGGTGTAGCAACGCTGCCTAATGTACGTTATGGAGATTATTACTTTGTTGAAACAAGAGCGCCAGAGGGGTATACCTTAAACAGTACACCTGTACCGTTTGAAATTCGTGAAAATGGAGTAACGGTAAAGAAGTCTTTGAGCAATAAACGAGTAGTTGGAACCATTAATTTAACAAAGGTGGATAAAGAAACTGGAAATGTAGCTCAGGGCGATGCTACTCTTGAGGGTGCCGTTTATGAGTTAAAAGCGAAAGAGAATATTGTTAGTCCCGATGATGGACATACCCTCTATAACAAAGGCACTGTCGTTAAAACTTTGACAATAAAAAACGGCAAAGCTAAAGCTGAAAATCTATATATGGGTAAATATGAAATCAAAGAGAAAACTGCTCCTAAAGGATATTTACTTTCTAAGACGGCACATGAGATTATATTAACTTCAACCAGTCAAAATAAGGCAACAGAAATTAGAAATGTTACTGATAGTGAACAAGTCAAGAAACGCGCATTTCAAATTATCAAAATCTCATCAGACGGCGAAAGTGGAACGACACCAACCTTGAAAGGCGCTCATTTCCAAGTGAAGTTAAAGAGTGAGCTTGAGAAAGTGGGAGGAAAATGGCAAGATGCCAAACTTTATGACGAATTAGTAACTAATGATGACGGATATGCTAAATCTATAGAGCTGCCATACGGAACGTATGTTGTGAGAGAAACAGTGGTTCC
>CAJTIT010000010.1 GCA_910576345.1 Erysipelotrichales bacterium | reverse complement strand
TTGGCGATAAATCAAATAGCCATCTACTCCATCCGTTCCATCCCAGGTTAATCGAATGGATGTAGTTCCTACGGAAACTGCTTTTACATTGGTTACGGTTGTTTTTTTCACATCGGCAACTTCTGTAAAAGCTTTTGTAACACTTGTCTGTAATGGTACAATGAGACCAAAAGAACAGATGGCGGCAAATAAAGCAACAAGTAATTTTTTCATCTAATCCTCTCCTTTATGAAATCTCAGTATCTAAACTTGAGACTTTTCTTATATATTATATCATAAATCATCAAGAAAGGTAGTTTAAAATATAGTACACCCGTATTTACTATAATTCGAAAATGATAATGTCTTAATATATAGAAATTGATTTTGTCTTAAAAACAGAATAAAATATAACCTCATTAGAAAGTGAGGAAATTTATGAGAAAGGTGAATCTTAGAATGAATGAACAATTTAAATATGACGTTATTAAAAAACTTGTAGACTCTAATGGTAATAAAAAGAATGCCGCTATCAAATTGAATTGTTCTTTACGTACTGTTAACAGGTTGATCTTTAAATACAAATCAGAAGGTAAGCAAGGCTTTGTCCATAAGAACAGAAACAGAAAGCCTGCTTCTACGATCCCTGTTGTTCTCAAGAATCATGTCATTGATCTTTATCTCACTAAATATGCCGGTGCCAATCTGCTCCATTTCTCTCAATTACTTGCCAAACATGAAGATATACATGTCAGCGATACTACCATCAACTCCTGGCTCCGTGAACGGGACATCCTTTCCCCTAAGGCTAGACGGAAAACTGTAAATGCTCTCAATGCTGAGCTAAGAAAACGTAAGAAAACTGCGAAATCCAAGAAAGAGCTTGTTTCCATTGAAGACAAACTGGAACTGCTTGATCGTCGTGATGCTCATCCTAGGCGTCCCAGATGCGCCTATAAAGGTGAACTTGTTCAACTGGATGCTTCTCCTCATCTTTGGTTTGGCAATACGATCACGCGCCTTCATTTAGCTATCGACGATGCTACCGGTAGTATCCTAGGTGCTTACTTTGATACTCAGGAAACTCTGAATGCTTACTATCAGATCACCAATCAGATCCTCTCTTCTTATGGTATTCCTGCCAAGTTCCTTACTGATCGCCACACTGTGTTTGAGTACAAAAGAAAAAACGCATCCTCCGATGAAGAAGATACGTTCACTCAGTTCTCTTATGCTTGCCATCAGCTTGGCATCGAACTGGAATGTACAGTTACGACTCGTGATTGAACTGAGACTTGCAGGGATCACAGACATAGAGAGTGCAAATCAATTCTTGGTCTCTTACGTAAAAGAATTTAATGCCTTGTTCTCTCTACCACTTAATCATACTAAATCAGTGTTTGAAAATCAACCGTCTAGGGAAAAAATAAATCATACACTGGCAGTATTAAGTACCAGAAAACTTGATGCAGGGCATTGTATTCGTTATAAAAACAAATATTTTATCCCTGTTACTCGTTCTGGTACCAAAGCATTTTTGAAAAAGGGTATGACTGTTATGGTGTTTGAATCCTTTGATGGGAGTCTCTATGCCAACATCCTCGATCAATTATTCGCTTTAGAAGAAATTACTGTACGTGAGGCGATCTCTTAAGATTTTGATACAGAGAAAGTTGTAATCAACCATAAGAAGCCTTATATTTCTCCTATGTCACATCCTTGGAAACATGCTTCTTTTCAAGCTTATCTTGCTAAACAAAAGCACCGTAATCTTGGTGCTAATGTTTAACTTTTTTTAGGACATTTTCATTTTGGCTTGACATGTGAATGTAATGATAATAAACATAGAACATATTCCTCATATGTTGCCTCTCTAATTATCCCTAAATTCTATCCTCTATTTTGATTTTGCATAAACATAATTCACAGATGTACCCGTAATCATTTTTCCCTTTACCATTTTGTATGGGTACACTCTATAATAATAGTATTCATTTGCTTTACTTACTGTATCAATAAATCCAGTGGAAGTGGTCATTAACCGATAAGTAAAAGTATTCGTATTTGGATCTTGACGATAGACAATATAACCATCTACTCCCGCATGCGCATTCCAACTTAATTGAATACGTCGATATGTTTGTCCGACCGCTTTTAAATTTGTTACATTTGTCAGCGTTGGTTTTGCATAAACATGTTTTTCAGATAGACCAATCACATTCTTTCCATTAACATTCTTATATGGATAAATCCGATAAAAATTGAAATCATTTAACTGTGCTGTTGTATCAATAAAGCCAGTACCGGTCACTCTATAAAGATAACTCATTTTTGTTTCGTTTGGTAATTGACGATAGATAATATATCCGTCTACATTATCAACTTTACTCCATGTTAATCTCACACTGGCGCCATTTGCGACAGCTCTTACATTTTTCGCTGAAGCTGGAACTGGTTTTGAATATGTATATTTTTCAAAACCACCAACAATTTTCTTACCATTGACCTCTTTATATGGGAACACCCAATAATAGTTAAAATCATCCGTTTTTGCAGTTGTATCTGTATAAGATGTCGTATCACGACCTCTTACCATACCACGATAACCATATTTCTGATCACTGTTTTGACGATAAATCAAATATCCATCCGCATCAGTCGAACGATTCCAAGTTAATTTTACAGAAGTCGTTCCAACGGATTGTGCCTTTATATTCGTTGTCATTTCTGGCGGATTGGTATTCACAGTTACTGGATTTTTCGCAGACATAAAGTTTACTGGATACTGAATAATTAATGATTGATCAGATCCATTTGATACATTGTATACACTGACTGTTACTAACTCTCCTGATTTATATGAATCACCATCTATCAACGCATTTTTCAATGTATCAGGTAATGCAAATGACAAAGCATTATAATAGTCATGATACACATAATTCAGAGCATTGTAATTGTTGCCTTTGTATGTAAGAACAACGGAATACTTACCAAATTGATAAGGCGACATCAATTGAATACTCCAAGGAGCATCAACAGAAAGATTTTCAATGGGAAAGTATCCAGCAGATGGCCACGCATAAAAAGCATCCGAATAGCTTCCCTTGCTGCTTGTGTAAATGGATACTGCATTATAAGGCGCCATAAATCCAAAACTAACACCATATGCATTTGGATCAAGCATGCTCAATCGATGTCCGACACCAGCATTAACATTATAATCATCGTCGGCGTAACCTTGTATTGCATCCGCCATTGTCCTATATCCATAAGCTACATTGCCTGAATAACCATATCCAGCGCCTACCGCTGCTTCCCCTTCTTTGAAAAACTCATCACTCATATCAGAAGGTTTTGTTGGGTAATGCGTTAGTGTATCAGTTGCCTTTAGTAATACAGCGCCTTTTTGAGATCGCTCCATATACTGATCTTGAATCGTCACTGAATTTAAACCTGCAAGCCAACGTAAATAATTTAATTGATTGAGTGTGTCTTTTTTCACACCATCCTTTAGAGCTCCCGCTTTATAAGGTGATTGTGCAGAAGGCGCACTGCTATAAATAGACTGAAGATAATCAAAAGTTTTCAGCGAATTCTTATAGGCATTCGCAATGTCCTGTTGACTGTAATTCAGTGTTGAATGGTTGGATAATACTTGATTTTCTCTTTGCGCTGGCTGTGACCCTTGTGTTTCTGTTTCCATTGCTCTTGTATTAATTTGTGCTGCAGATAAACTCAGCATTCCACATAAAGCTAGAAACAAAATTCTTTTCCATGCAGTTTTCATAGATAAATTCCTCCTTATTATTTAATATCGACTGCGATTCTTGTCGTAACTCCATTTTCCGAAGTTGCATATAAATAGGTATTACCTTTTTGATACGCATATACGATGCCATCTTTATCTACGCTGGCAATTGATGAATTACCGGTTCGATAAGATATTTTATCCTTTGTCGCATACGTCGGATACAAAATCAATTTGCTAGCATAAATATCATCCTTATGTATCCGAATCACATTTTCATCAAACGATATCTTGCTAGGCTCAATCGCATTTACTTTAATTGGAATCTTAGACTCTTTGCCATTTTCCAATAATGCATACAAATATGTATTTCCTACTCCCACTGCAGATACATTTCCTTTGGCATCCACTCTTGCAATATTTCGATTTCCGGTACGATAAGTGATATTCATGCCAGCAGGAGTTGTATTTGCTGAAACATTCCTGATCTGTCCGATATTCATTTCTTTTATCAAAATTGGAAAATAAACGCTCGCATATGATGCTGGTTTAACGAGAATTGTCGTTCTGGCAAGCTTTCCATCTGACGTTCTAGCTGAGATAACAGCTGTACCAAAACCAATAGCAGAAAAGGTTTGATCATCATTAATTTTTATAACATTTGCATTAGAATTGCTATAAACAATAGAACGTCCCTGTGCTTCCTTAGGATAAATCTGTAAAGCATTGGTAAATGTCTGTCCCACCACTGTTGTAACATTACTTGCACTAAAATACATTTTTTCAACATTTGCCGGTTCTACCTTTATAGCAATTCTTGTGTTTGCGCCTTTTTCGCTTTTGGCATACAGATATGTATTTCCAACTGCTTTACCTTGAACCTTGCCGTTGGCATCCACACTAGCAATTGCTTCATTTCCTATTTGGTATGAAATATCACCTAATTTCGCCGAAGAAGGATTACCAGTTAATTTTGTCGATACGGTCTCATTCACTTTCACAGAATAGTATTTGCTTTGAAATGATATAGTTTTGGCAAAATGAATGGAATCATATACTTCTTTCACTCGTTTTTGAAAAGCACTCTGACCCATAGAATTTTTGGTTCCATCAAACATATTATGTGGACAATGCTTCCCTGACCAATCACGATGATAACGAACCGCATCTGCCGGCAAATCATTTGCAGATAATAGATAAGCAGTCAGCACTGCCGCATTTTCTTCGGCCTGTCGATAATTGCCATCTGCGTTTTCACAAATTTCAATCGCGATCGTGGCCGTATTCCCCATTCCAAATCCATCGCCTGCATGATATCCGGATTCATTCATCGGTAAACTTTGCCATATTTCTTTATTGTCTACTGTAAAATGCCAAGAAGTATAGTCCTTTCGGCTTTCGCCATTATACAAATAATATGCATGACTTTTTGCATTAGCACCAGCTCCGGTATTGGCAGTATTATGTATGGTGATATATTGCGGTTTCATTCCGATACCGGGACGAATGGAATCTCCAATCGGTGCGATTAATTCATGAACAGGGATACCTTCAATAGAGCTTTTTCCTAATGTTTTATTAGTATCAACAATCATAGAACATCCAGGATCCGCTTGAATCCATCCTTTTTTATTTCCTATCGTGATTTTATACAAATCCAATGATTGCGCTTCAATTGGATAAGTACCAGCAGGTACAGAACCAATTTCAAAGTATCCTTCTGTAAAAGGCTCTTGAAATAAGGTTGTCTTTTTGGCTAATTTCAGTGTCTGCCCTTTTACATTGATTAATTCACGAATCGTTTGTCCTGCACAATTCTCCCATTTCCCATTGATATAGAAATAATTTCCCTGTCGCGCAGTCGCTGTATATACGCCACCTTGATCATTCATAATGCGATAGATTGCATTGCGGTACAGATTCCCATATACTTCACGTGATTTTCCATCTTCTATATCATTAAATCCATTGTATTGCATTTCTTCATTAGCCATGACTGGTATCAATGATACCAAGAAAAGCATGCTGATCATACATAAAATGGTTACTTTCTTCATCTGTATTCTCCTCATTTCACATCAATCGCAATTCTTGTTGTAACTCCGTTTTCAGAAGTCGCATATAAATAGGTATTGCCCTTTTGATGCGCATATACGATGCCATTTTGATCGACGCTGGCAACGGATATGTTGCCAGTTCGATAAGTAATTTTATCTTTTGATGCATACGCTGGATATAAAACCAAAGTGCTGGCATATGTATCATGTTTATTCATACGAATTACACTTTCCTGAAATGTAATCTTAATTGGCTCTATCGCGTTTACCTTTATAGGAATACGAGTTTCTTTTCCATTCTCTAAGATTGCGTAAAGATAGGTATTTCCAACCCCGACTGCTGACACATTACCTTGCTCATCTACCCTAGCAATACTTCGATTTCCTGTACGATATGATATTTTCATATTTACATTCGCTGGTATCGTATTCGCGCTTACTTGCCGAATTTGACCAATATTCATTTCTTTAATAAGGATAGGGAATTTCACTTGAACTGTAGCTAATGAATTTACGATAATCGTTGTTCTTGCAATTTTACCATCGGCACTTTTCGCTGTAATGGTCGCTGTTCCTATACCCTTTGTGCTCAATGTTTTATCCTTGTTGACTGTGACAACGTTTGAATTGCTACTAGTATATACGATAGCGTTCCCTTCTGCTTCCATTGGATAAATTTGAAGCGGATTGGAAAGTGTTTGCCCTACAACAGTCGTTACCTTGCTGGCACTGAAATACATTTTCTCAATATCCGCAGGCAATACTTTCACTGCTATTCTTGCTGTTACACCGTTTTCTGTTTCCGCATACAGATACGTATTGCCGACACTCTTGCCGCTGACAACGCCATTTTCATCCACGATGGCTATTTTACTATTGCCAGTGTGATATGAAATTTTCACATTTTTTAAATTTGACGGCGTATATAGTATAGAGCTTTTGCTTCTCTCTCCTGCCTTCACACTTATCATCTGACCACGAAATGCAAGTGATTTTGGAGCTTCTACATATTTTCCTTGATTAACCACTTGTACGTAAGAAGCAGGTATAAAACCATAATCTTTTGTGAAATCATATGTTCCGTCTTCTTTCACTGCGGCAGTTCGACTCGCATTCAAAGTTGGATCACTCTGTACTTTATACCATTTTGTGCTTCCGTTTACACTAGATCCTGTATATTCAGCCAATATAACAAACGGATAATCTTTTACAGCTTTTGTAGAATACAAAACTGTACTTGATAAGGATGGCTCTTTATAAATATTCACACTCTCTTGCTTTGTTTTGATACCAATCGTGTAATATCCATAATCAATATTCTTATTACCATAATATGCCTCAAGTGCATACGCCTGTGCAGCTGCTTTCTCTCCCCAATATGGATCAGACGCATATTGAACATTCAAACCACTTACCTTATCGCCTAAATGAGCACCATTATAACGCCAATCGCCAGAATATAAATATCCATTTGATAAATAAACAAGGGCATGTTCTTTAATGCTAGCATTAATTGAAGGATATGTAGCCGCTTCATTTACATTTGAATCATACGCTTTGTGACCAAAAATATTATTTCTTGTTTGGGCAAATTTACTCATTCCCCAACCGGATTCATTAATAGAAACGCCTAAAACAGAATTCGCATTCACACCATATAGATTTTGGTATTGAAAATAGCTGTTTCCTTCATTTCTCAAAACAGAATCTGAAGATGTCTTAGCATTCAAATACTGATTAATCTGAAGGGCCGTAAAATTTGATTTGGTACGATGCGGTAAGTATTGAAAATAACTATAATAAGGCTGATGGGCATTAACCGCATGACTTCTGGTATTACTTTTATAATCGTCGATCATACTTTGAAATGTTGTATAGAAATAGTGACCATCATAACTATAATATCCAACACCCTTTTTCAAATAAGAAGGTGCATTCCCGATTAAAATCCCAGGTTTCTTCCAATTCACAAAATCAGTTGTAATATAATGATGCAGTTTTCCTGATGCATCCACAAGGTAAGACGATACACTGATTTCATCACGATAAGAAATGATCTCTACCTCTGACGCATTTACCCAACCAATAACGCCTGCCTGCAAAAATTTCACTTTGGAGCCATCCGCATTCGTACCTAAAAAAGCTGCATCGGTGCCGCTTGCACTATTGATATAACCTCTTCTGTCAGTTTGATCCTCATTGTATTCAACGACTCTTGCTGTACTGGTCGTATTGAAGTTGACGACCGCATATGCGCTGGATGCTCTTGTTTTTGGTAAAGCAGGTCTATCTGTTTCAACATATTCTACTTCTCCAGTATCTGAAACTGTCAGAAAAGTATTCAAATCCCTTAACGATTCATCCCGTGCATTTATTGTATTTGCCATCGCAACACCTGTCATTGACACGATTATATATGCAACCATACTGAAAAAAATTTGTTTTTTCATTCGCATGCTGTCTCTCTCCTCTTTTCATTGAATTATTTAACATAATTGTACATCAAATGATACAGAAATACAAACGTAATAACGATATAAATAGAAATCCATTTCTTACCTGTTCCAGGATAATCGCTTCTTATTGTTGTATGTATTTACATCTTTGAAAAATAAATCGATACCGCAAATTGCGAATAGAATCATAAATGGAAAACAATGCATCACATATCGAGATTTTAATTCATAAAACAACAACGCTACGAACGTTCCTAGATAAATCACACCGCCAAGTCGATAAAAGGAGGGATCTTTTTTTCTCCATAATGCATATGTCATGAAGAAGAAATATAGTACATACTGACATCTTGAAAAAGTGGTAATGAATCTTCGTATAAATTGAGAATCTAAAGTAATATATTTTTCAATAAATGTTGCATATTCAAACTTTTCATTTGCCATATCTGTATTCAATCCAAATGCATAACGACCGGATTGATACGTTCCTTCTCCCCATGCCCAAGCTGTTTTTTTCACCAATATCTGCGTCATTTTCCATGGTCCATATTCCTGCATACGTGTAATTACATCTTCTAGTGATCGATCGTAGCTAAAACTTTGATCCATGAAACCAAATTTTTCTTCGTTGATTCCAATGTAATACTGATTCCATTTTGGATAGCTTAATGCTTCTTTATCATAAAAACACATCGATGTGATTTGATTCAGTGTAAAGGAAATACCAAAAAACAAGCACAGACTTATCACAACAGACACAAGCGTATTCTTCCATGATGATGGATGCGATATGAAAACATCTGTCAAAACTGCCCCCAGTAAGATCAAACCGTTTTTTCTAAGATAATATGCAATCGCAAATATAATGGAAGTGATGATCAAATTTTTAGAATCTTTCAAATAACAATTAATACCGGCAAGCATAAGCAAAATAAAATACAATTCAAAATAAATATGGTTAATATAAAGAAAAACAGGTAAAAAAGTTAAAACCATCAAGAACGCCATATTTGTATACCTAAGATGCATATGTTGTGCAATGCGTCTGATCAAATAAGCAATGCCCAGCAGTAAAAATACATTCACTACTTTCATTGAAACGATTGTTTTTGGTAATATCATTAAAGGAATAGCATAAAACAAACTGGTCTTTATATTACCTTTAAATGTCTTAAAATAAGCCATGCCTTTTAATCCGTCCATATCAAAAGAAGCAATGCGAATAGCACCTTCACTGACATGCTGCATATCCGAGAAAGGCTTCAATGGCACAAGATAAATAAACGAAAGTGCTATGAGTACATAACCAAGAGCAATCCATTTGATATTGAGCTTGCTTTCAATCCAATCTATATGCTTCCATAAAAACCAAATCAGTACAAATATAACGATGACCAAGAAAACATCAAGAAGATCCCAATATGTAAAATATGGATAATCTTCATAATGATACATTGCTTTTACAAACAACATGGATAGAAACAAAACCAATGCAAACAAAAAGAAACAGCGATTGATCACTCCATCCAATATTTTTAAGAGTTGTCTCATACTGTCCCTTCTTTCTATATTCGCAAACTAAAATCTTCTTTTGTAATACTTAAATTTCTGTTATAACAAGGATCCTCGTACCACAATCCCCAACGCTTTTCAAAACGCTGAATCTCTGATTGAAAGCGAACTATCTTTTCCGGACTGTCCTCTCCACCACGAGAAAGTGATTCATGATGGATCATTTCCGCATATGGCGTAAATACATTACGATATCCTTTTTCATTTAGCTTCATGCAGAAATCCACATCATTGAATGCGACTTGATACCCTTCATCCAATCCGCCTACCTCCGCAAATTTACGTTTTTCTATCATCAAGCACGCCGCAGTTACTGCACTCATATTCTGCACAACTTTCAGTCTGCCAAAGTAGCCATCATCATCACGATCATAGTATTTATGAGAATGGCCTGCCACGCCACCGATTCCAACAATAACGCCGGCATGCTGAACTGTATTGTTTGGATAGTATAATTTTGCACCAACAGCACCGATATCCCCACGCTGTGCATACATGAGCATTTCTTCAAGCCATCTTCCTGAAATGATTTCTATATCATTATTTAACAAAACAAGAACATCCCCCTTTGCATGCTGCACCGCAAAATTATTAATTGCTGAATAATTAAACTCAGATTTCCACGTAATAATGCGAATGTGTTCTTGTTTTTTCAATTGCGTATAATACTCAAAAATAGATGGCTCTGTACTGTTATTTTCAACAATCAAAATTTCATAATTGGAATAAAATGTCCGTTCACATATAGAAACAATGCATTTTTTCAAGTCATTCACATGATCTTTATTTGGAATAATAATTGATACTAGTGGATGTGAATACAAATCATATTGAATTCGATAAGATGTCGGAAACAAGCCATCTGATACAATGCCGGACAAAGCAGCGTTTTTCAAATGCTTGGACAAAGCACGCTTACCCGCTTCCAGTACGTAAGTCTTTGCCTTTACATCCTGTGCTGTTGATTGCGCATGCACTCTCCAATGATACAACACCCTTGGAACATGACCAATATGCGACGTTGCGTTCGCAAATCGCAGAAACATATCATAATCTTGCGCTCCATCGCAAGCAGAGTCAAATAATCCCACTTTTGATAACATGGTCACCTTGAGTATTGTAAAATGGGTAATATAATTATAACTCCTCAACATATCTATATTGAAATCCGGTTTGAAGTGCGGCTGAAATAAACGTGTCCCATCCTGATTGATTTTATCTTCATCGCTGTAAATCATGTCATAATCTGATTCATTCAGCTTTTCCACCATGCAATAAAGGGCATCTAATGTCAACACATCGTCATGATCGACAAAACCAACATATGCACCTTTAATTTTTTTTAATCCTTCATTCGTATTATTAGAAATCATCTTGTTTTCTTCCAATCGCACAACCACAATGCGCTCATCATGAAAAGAAGAAAGTGCTTGTATGGTTTCCTGTTTAGTGGAATGTCCATCAACAAGAATCAATTCCCAATTTTCATAGCTTTGGTTGATGACAGAAGCCACCACTTCTTCTAAATATTGTTTTGGCGTATTATAAACGGGAATTACAATAGAAAGCAAAGGCATATAAGAGAACTTCATTAATCTTTGTGCTTTCCATTTTTCAGATGTGAGCGCATGATGATTTTGCCACGTTTCATAAGATTCGCTGTCTTTCTCAACATAAACCTTACCCCTTAAACGACAAATCATCATGTTCCAAACCGTGCGTAACCCATATGCTTTTCTTGCATCTCTTAATTTTTTCAAAATCGTTTTGAAACGCTGAAATCGCATTTGAAAACATGGAAATACAAGTTCCTTTTGATGATTGTCACTTAGAAAGCGCAGTTTCAAGCGGCGAAGTGAAGCTACCCTTACCATAAATTTATAAGTAACTCCTTCTTCACTGCTTGCACCATTATCTTTTTCAAATTCAATCTCCGCTTTTTTTAAATTGGCAGAGATATTAAGAGAAGCTCCATCTTGTAATTTTACCCATCCGCAAATGACCATTTTTCTTAAAGAAACAATCGTCTTGTCCACACATACAATCATATCCTGCATACTACGATCAACCTTTCCATCTTTTATGCAGATGTTTGCCAAGCCAACATGCAAGAGATTCGTCCAATGGATAACACTGTGTCTCAAATATGATTTGTCGGCCGGATATGCGAGATGAAGTTATTTCAATCATTGGATCATTCGTTAAAAATAGATAATAGCCATCACCAATATGTTTACCATTGGTCTTGAATTCCAAATCCTTACATAAACTTCTGCCAGCATCCACTGCATAGATTTGCGTAATATGTACAATACCAAATTCTTCCATTGGATCAATACGGATATGCTTTACTTGAACATCACTCGCAAAACATAATCGACTAGATACTCCATCATCTTGTAAGGATAGCCTCACACTATTTTGTTCATAAAAGCCTTCTCCGTAATCGAAATAAACCTGCATCGTTTTTCTTTTATTTTCTCGTTCTGCTAGTCTGATAATGTCCTCTTTATGAATAGAGATCTGTCCTAACTGCGTATAAAGCTGTTCATCCGTTTTTTTCTCTTTTCTTACATATATTTGGAAGCATTCCTCCATATGACAATAATATTCTACCTGTTCCTTTGATAGCTGAAACAAAGAAAACAGATCCATATTACGACATGCATCATTTCCTTGTATAAAATAAAACAAACAGCGATACTTGATAAAATCAATTGGCATTTCAAAGTCCATCATCCATTCATAATCAAACATTTGATAAGCATGATCTCCTTTGACATTGGAAAAAAGCGCATCAATATTGGCGTTGGCCAATACCATCTGCTTGCCAGGGAGCTGTTCTCCAAATATTCGATCGCGTTTATCCAATGGTAAAAGTGACGTTTCATAAGCAGGCGCAAATAAAACCGAAAAATAATCTTCTATTTGATGAATCAATGATTTCCAGTTTCCTTGTTTTGCATATGCATATAGAATGTCTTCTAAAGAAGTACCACCTGCATATGCAAAAACAGCTTCATTGTTTTCTATTTTACATGACACAAACGATAGTCGTGATTGCGCGTATTGTTTAGATAACTTCTCATATGCTTGTTCCATATGTAAAATATGCGCCTGTCCATCCATACATAAAGCCTGTTTTTTCACAACGAACTGATTACTTGTTTTTTCAATACTTGTTTTTACTTGATAATTACTTGCACGATTATGTTGAGAAAATTTTGTATATACAATCATCGGATTTGATTTTTTCATTCCCGCTTCTATGAAAAAAGAGTTAGAAAATTCAGGAAACAGATCATTTTCAATCAATGTATCAAATACACATTGTTCACGAAATAATTCCAAACGCTCCATATCATAATTACGACGATTATCACTTAAGTCTTTACGCTTTGGCAAGTGTGCATCACTGTAAATCGTATGAGCAAATTTATAGTCCGGATAAGGATAATAAAAATGAATATCTTCAAAACCTGCAGCTTTCAACATTTCAATTAATTCTTTTTTTGAAAATGTACGTACACTTTTTGTATGAGGATAACCTTCAATGCCTTCAAAATATTCACCGACATGGTCTTCTTTACATCCTGCAAAATATTTTAATCCAAGTTTATTTTCAATAGCGATCAATAATTTACCATTTGATTTTAAATAACGCTTCGCCTGTTTTAGAAAATCTATATAGGGTGAATGCGAATGAATATAACTGCCACCGTATTCCAAAACGCCGATCATGGTTACGTAATCAAATGTATCCTGAATTTGCATATCTTCAAAATTCCCTACATAAATCTTTAAAGCCTGATCAAAATGGCGATAAGCATTAATTGTACTGCGTTTTTTAGAAAGGTCTATACAAGTTACCTGATTAGCGTTTCTACAAAGACTGCCGCTAACAGCGCCACATCCAGCACCAATCTCTAAAATATGGGAATTCGCAGGAAATGGATACCATCGCAATATATGCTCGCGAACTGGATTTAGATGATAAAACAATGGCCATTTTCCAGATTGCTCCATTTTCTGTATAGAATACTGTGGATTTTGTTGTTGCACAATGTCCAGTAATTCATCTTCTACAGCGCCATCGCAATAATAATCTTTACCATGATACTGATCTAAAATTAGCGTCGATTTACAAACTGTCTCTTTCATATTATTCCTCCGTTTTTACCAAGCGCACTTTGGAATTCATATCATAATATCCTACGCTGTCTTTCTGCGAAATGACATCGATCGAAGTCACGTCATATAAGCGATGATACACTGCCAGCGCATCATTTTCAAAACCTGTACATCCAAGCGACAACAAATATGTCCCACCCTGCAGATTCATTTCCTGTTCAAATTCAATCGTATAAACGGTATGTTGTTTTAATTGTGCAAGATCAACCTGCTCAATTCGTGTATTGGTACCGGTAATTTCATTTCCCCGATGATCTTTAATTGTAAACGCAATTAGTGGATCATGTAGATTTTCTTCAAAAGAAAACTGGATGCCAATCACAAAAGTTTCTCCTTTTAAGATCGTATTGGTAATTTTACTGTTGCCATCTTTGATGTAAAAGTCATGGATGACTGCTTTTCCATCCCCATACGCAATGGTGTCAGTATTAAGTTTTAGCTTATTTTTTCCTAGCTGTGATGATTCATGATTCAACTGAAATTTATGCTCTTTCGATCCTCTTGCCAAAATCTTCTTGTAACTGTCCACAACTGATTTTGGTGATCCAACTTCTAAAAGTTGCCCTTTATTTAATAAGACAGCACGATCACAATAGCGCAACACACAGCTAAGATCATGCGTAACCAATAGAATTGTTTTCCCCTGCGCTTTAAATTCATCAAATTTTTTAAAGCATTTTGTTTGAAAGAACACATCACCAACAGATAATGCTTCATCCACAATCAAAATCTCTGGATCAATATTAATATTGACCGCAAATGCGAGCCGAACAAACATGCCACTGGAATACGTTTTAACCGGATGGTCAATGAAGGTGCCAATATCCGCAAATTCTAATATTTTGGGGACTTTTTCATCGATTTCTTCTTTTGTATAACCCATCATCGTACCATTCAAATAAATATTTTCCATTCCTGTATATTCCATATGGAACCCAGCACCCAATTCCAAAAGTGCAGAAATCCGTCCATTTACTGAAACATCACCTTCAGTTGCGCTTAATACACCAGTAATGATTTTTAACAACGTAGATTTTCCAGATCCGTTGGTTCCCACGATACCAATCGTTTCACCTTGATAGATATCTAAATTAATGTCTTGCAGCGCATGAAATTCTTTACTTAATTGTTTTCGAGTTAAATGCAGCGATTCCTTTAATCGATCCAATGGTTTTTCATATAAATGATACATTTTGCATACATGCTGAATGGAGATAGCTGTTTCTTTCATACCTGACCTCCTGCTATAAAACATCCGCAAAATGCATGCGCAGTTTGGCGAATGTTCTCATTCCCAGCCATAACAGACCAAGAGTCACAACCCAAAAAACACAAAAATCAACTGGCTGTTCCCAAAACCATTGCTTGTGTATCATGCTAGATCGATAACCGTTGACAATGTAATACATGGGGTTACATTTCAAAATTGTTTTCACCATTTCGTATTTTGGAGGTATCATATCCAAATTCCACATGATGGGCGTAAGCCAAATGCCCACCTGTAATAAGATTTGAATCAGCTGTCCAAGATCACGAAAAAAAACCACAATAGAACATGTAAATGAAATGACACCTAAAATCAAGATCAACATCGCAAACAAATAGTATCCAATCTGTAAATAGTAGACATCTGGAAAAAATCCGAACAATGCAAATATTACCATCATGAAACAAGTAAAAAAGATATGTACGAATAAAGCAGATATGATTTTAATAACAGGCAGTATATTGAAATTGAATACCACTTTTTTCACCAAATACGAATATTCAATCAAACAATTCGTACCGCTGTTTAGTGCTTCTTGAAAAAAGAACCAAGGAACAAGTCCGGATATCAGCCAAAGCACATAAGGAAACCCTGCAAATGGTGCTTGTCGAAATCCCACCTGAAATACAAACCAATAAACCATGATGGTTACGACTGGCTGAACAAACGCCCAAAGAATACCGAAAGAAGATCCCGCATATTTGGTTTTGAAATCATTTTTCGCTAGTTTCCAAATCAATGCTTTATTTCTATACAGATCGAATAAAAAAGGCCTGCATTCCTCTATGACACAAACAAATAGAAAGACTGCGCTTACGCATAAAAACGCAGTCTTGCCAAATGCAAAAAGTATTATCAGATCTATGATCACGCTGATAAATTTCCACCATGATGTATTTCGTGCTGCTTTCTGCATATCTTCACCTTATTTCAAATCTTTTAATAATGGATGTTTTTGATCCTTTTCTGAAAGAGTTACAGGTGTATGTTCATCAATTGGCCATACAATTCCGATTTCAGGATCATTCCACATAACGCCACCTTCTCCTTTTGGATCATAGAAATCTGTACATTTGTACACAAATTCCGCTTCATCTGACATTACATAGAAACCATGTGCCATACCTGCTTTTAAATACAGTTGTTTTTTGTTTTCCTCTGACAAGACGACTCCAACATACTTACCATATGTAGGACTGTCTTTATCAATGTCCACTGCCACATCAAAAACACAGCCTTTGGTCACACGTACCAGTTTCCCTTGTGGATGTCGTGTTTGAAAATGCAGACCGCGCAGAACACCTTTCACAGATTTTGATTGATTGTCTTGAACAAACAATACGTCAATCCCAGCTTCTTTAAACTCTTTTTCATTATATGTTTCCATAAAATAACCACGCTCATCACCAAAAACGCTTGGTTCAACGATCATAACACCTTCAATATCGGTTTTGGTAAACGTAAACTTTGACATTATGCATCCTCAGCTTTCTTTTCATACATTGCTTGATAGTATTCCATATATGCCCCACTTGTAATATGCTCCATCCATTTCTTATGATCCAAGTACCACTGAATGGTCAAACAAATGCCATCTTCAAACTTTGTTTCTGGATACCACCCCAAATCTTCCTTAATTTTGCTTGGATCAATTCCGTATCGGCGATCATGCCCTTTTCGATCCTCAACATATTGAATCAACGCTTCCGAAACAGAATCATCAACGTTCTCTTTTATATATGCGATAATCGTCTTCACTATGAATATATTGGGTCTTTCATTATGACCGCCCACATTATAAACTTCTCCAATACGTCCACCATTAATGACCATATCAATGGCTTTGCAATGATCCTCTACATACAGCCAGTCTCTGATATTCATACCATCCCCATACACTGGCAGCTGTTTATGATGTAATGTATTATTAATAATCAACGGGATTAATTTTTCAGGAAATTGATAAGGACCGTAATTATTTGAACATCTTGTGATATTTACAGGGAGTTTATATGTGTCATGGTATGCCTGCACAAAACAATCTGCGGCAGTTTTACTGGCTGAATATGGGCTATGCGGACATAATGGCGTTGTTTCGGTAAAATATCCGGTATCTTGCAAAGAACCATAAACTTCATCTGTGGATACCTGTAAGAATTTAACGCCTTCCTTATATACATCATCTTCCACCATCCAGTGCTTTTTAGCCAAATTCAACAAATTAAGCGTTCCCTGTACATTGGTTTGTACAAAGATTTCCGGATTGGTAATACTGCGATCCACATGACTTTCTGCCGCAAAATTTACCACATAATCTATATCGTATTTTTCAAACAGTTTTTCGATTGCTTCTGAATCACATATATCCGCTTGCACAAAAATATGACGTTGATCATCTTTTATATCTGTTAAATTTTCCATATTGCCTGCATACGTCAATGCATCCACATTAATTAAACGAATATCTTTATATCTTTTCAACATATAATATACAAAGTTTGTGCCAATAAATCCCGCACCACCGGTTACCAGATAAGTTTTCATATTCTTTTCTCCTTGTTTTGATTTTTGCTATCTATATTATACAGTTATCCCCTCATTCTGGCAACCAATTCCTTTTGTCTTGATTTTTTCTTGATGATCCAACATTATAAAAGGAAGCTCAAATCTTTTGCTGATAAAAACTTCCCAAAATCCATATGATAGAAAATACTGAAAATACATATCAATTATCCTGAAAGAATGCAGAAAGCGCATCTTTCCAATGACGCATTTCATCGCCAACGGTACATCTTAACATCGTATGATCAAGTGCAGAATATGCCGGACGTTTTGTAGGGGTTTTGTATTCTTCACTCGTACAAGCAAGTACTTCTCCTTCCATTCCTGAAAGCTCTACAATTTTTTTTGCGAATTCATACCAAGAACATACGCCGTTACCACTACAATGGTAAATTCCATAATCATCCGTTAAAATAATTTTTAATATATGATGTGCCAAATCATTCGCATACGTAGGATTGCCAAATTGATCATTGACCACTGTCATCTTATGCTGTTCACTCATCAGACGCAGAACCGTTTTCACAAAATTCTTGCCGCTTTTTCCATAAAGCCAAGATGTTCTTACAATAAAATATCTGGAACAAAAATCCCTTGTATATTCCTCGCCAAGCAGTTTCGTTGCGCCATATACACTTGTCGGTGCACAGCGATCATATTCGCAATAAGGATGATGACCATTTCCATCAAACACATAATCTGTTGAAATTTGACAAAGTTTCGCTTGATATTTTTCACAAGCGATTGCTAATCGCATAGCGCCGATCGCATTGACACGAAAAGCATCGTCTTTATCTCTTTCACACCCGTCTACATTGGTACAAGCTGCGCAATTGATTACGATATCCGGACGTTCTTTTTCCATCATGGTTTCTACCTGTGATTGATTGGTTATATCCAAATCTTTCACATCCACAGCTACGACTTGTGCATTATGGTAAATTGGATTTATCGCACCTAACTGCGATTTCCCCTGACTGATGATCGTTTGTAATTCCTCTCCAAGTTGTCCACCACATCCTGTAATCAATAATTTCATTAGTTCCACTCCAGTCTTCTATTGGTCTAAATATTTATTGTCCATAACATCCTTTAAATATTTTCCATATTGATTCTTTTTCAATACTTCATAAGTTTTCATAAGTTCTTCTTTTGAAATCCAATTGTTATAGTAAGCTATTTCTTCTAAACATGCTATTTTTCGATTTTGATGCGTTTCTACTGTTTTCACAAAATTTGTCGCATCCGCTAATGATTCATGCGTTCCTGTATCCAACCATGTAAACCCTTGTCCCAATAATGTAACTTCTAGATCGCCCTGATCTAAATAGATGCGATTCAAATCCGTGATTTCATATTCACCACGTTCGCTTTTTTGTAGATTTTTTGCATACTTTACAACGCGATTGTCATAAAAATACAACCCTGTTACCGCATAATTGCTTTTAGGGTGTATAGGCTTTTCCTCTAAAGAAACCGCTTTCCCTTCCTGATCAAACTCCACGACACCGAAACGTTCCGGGTCATCCACATAATAACCAAATACCGTCGCACCATGTGTCTTTGCGGCCGCTGCTTTTAAACGCTTTGTCAAGCCATGACCATGAAAGATATTATCTCCCAGAACCATCGCTACACCATCATCACCAATAAAATCTTCACCAATCACAAACGCTTGCGCCAATCCATCGGGACTTTCCTGTACCTTATATTGAAGATGAATACCAAATGGAGAACCATCACCTAACAAAGCTTCAAATCTTGGCGTATCCGTAGGAGTGGAAATTATCAGAATATCCTGAATTCCTGCGTTCATCAACACAGAAAGCGGATAATAAATCATAGGCTTGTCATATATCGGCAACAGCTGTTTTGACGTAACCTTGGTGAGCGGATAGAGACGTGTACCGCTACCGCCTGCCAGAATAATACCCTTCATTTCATAACCCCTCCTAATACTATGAATCTTTCAGCTTAATTATAACACGAAATATTAGAAATTAAAGTTGTATTTGATAAATGCATCCAACTTCGTTTTTATAGATACACTGATATGGCTTAAAAAAGCTTCGATTATTTTGATACATTGGATCATCATACTTTACGATCACATAATCCGCATCATAATGTAGAATTTTTGATTTGATGCCATTCTCTCCAATATCCCAAGTATAGAACATACTGGAATCCATGCCGCTGAAACTCTCAAACCAATACCAATCTTCATAATTGCTCAATGAAACAAAAACAGGAATTGGTTTATCACTCTTTGTCATGCATTCATCCATCGCATATTGATATAAATCGATCAAACGCTGATCATAAAATTCATGTGTTATCAGATTCTCAGCATTGTAGATATAAATATCCATAAAATTACGACTTTTTTCAGATGTGAAGGTTGGATGGTTAACCAACATTCTGCGTTCCAAATTCAAACGATTGATTCCCACAATTACAATAAATATACTTGCCATAGAAGCCAATACGGATTTCGGCAAAAGACACAGCGCACACAATCCCTTTACGACAAGAATGAAATACATCAGCCAAAATGGATAATATGCTTTATAATAATAATATTCAGAAACATAGCCCTGATACATGAATAAAAACATAACAAAAATAAAACCAAAAAAGATCATTGTAAAGATTTCATAAATTTCCAAAGTTTTTGTTTTCCACTGTTCTATGAAACCATATACTGCAAATGGAAGAAACATAATAAAATTAGAAAAGAAATCTTTGTATATTCCACCTTCATTTGCAATCGTATTGGAAATATTCAGGTCTCGACCAATAAAATAATCCAAAAAGCAAAACTTAAACGCTAAAATTGTCGGTATCAGAAAAACACATAATAGGAGCATCACGCTTTGTATCGTAAATAAACGCTGTATCTTCCAGTAATACCAGCATAGACAAGCAAAAACTGCGAACCATATAATTGGGGCAAACAGCATGTAGCAAAGAACCAATGACAAAACCCCAATCATTAACATAGCTATCAGCAATCGTTTATCATATGCATCATCCATATATTGCTTCAAAACAATCATAATATACGCAATCACGGTTACACTCATGCCAAGATAGATAAAACCAAACAACATATTATTTAGCGGATAGCCTATCATATACAAAACAATCGCAAATACCCCCAGTATCATTTGATATTTAACACGAAGGTACTCTTTTATCAACACATAAAAAATACAACCTGACAATAAAAACATTAAAACATCTGCAAGAATAAACATTTTATAACAATAAATCAGTGATGATAAAAACGGCGCAAAAACACCAATAAACAATGCATTGTTAATTTCTGCGAAGAACATTCCGGTTGTTTCACCATAGCGAAGCGCATTCATGGCAAGGCCGTAATGTACACCAGGATCACTGGTAATATAACCTAGATGAAAAGAAAAAGTAAACTCACGATAGGTAAAATATAGTACAACAATACTTAAAACTCCACAAACAATGCCATCAAGACGATCAAAGTAATACAATTGTTTCTGATTTGTCTTCAAAATGCGCTGCCAGCAGACACCGCCAATTGATAGATCCCCCAGCGCAATCAAAGGCATAGAAAATATTCCGCTAACCAACTTACACATCGCTGCAATCAGTGTATGATAACCCATTAATAATACAATCGTTAATACGATCCACAACATTCCCTGACATGCTTCCTCACGCTTTTTTACCAGAAAAAATCCAGAGAAAGCTATGCCGTAAGCTAACACAAAGAATATGGAGATCCATACGGATATATTCATGATTTTCCCTCTTTCTCTTCTTCTAATTCACGAATTCGTTTCTCCAATAATGCAAGCTGTTGTATAGTTCGCTTCGATTTTTCGTTCTGCTTGGAAACAATGGACGTAATTGACATTAGAATCAACATTAAAAAAAACAATTCACAAGCAAATAAAGTATTCACTGGAGAAATAATTCCAAGCATCTTCGATAATTCTTCTAAAAGCTGCGGAAACAATATAAATACCATCATGACAATTCCACATACTAGCCATAAAATGCAGTATTTCAAATGGAGCGCTTTTTTTCGTAAAAAATACATAATAAAAATAAAATAAAACAGAATCGCTATGATGAGAAAAAAACGCAATACGGAAGCCATGCTCATCCCTCCCTTTTATGTGTCAATCGATAAATAACAATTGCCAAAGATACTTTCAACATATAATAAATTGAACGAAAACCAGAAATGGAACTTTCACCGCCAAGCCGTTCCTTCATGACGACCGGCACTTCCATAATTCTTGCGCCATGTAGCGCTGCCATAACGATTGCTTCCGGTTCTGGATAATCTTGCGCATAATCTTGTGCATAACAGGCAATCATTCGCTTTCCCACAGCACGATAACCACTTGTCACATCCTTAACATTTGCGCCGCAGCAAATACGGATCAATCTCGACAGAAAATGAATGCCGAAGCGCCGCATGAAAGATGATTGAAATCCTTCCTTATCAATAAACCTGGAGCCTATTACAACATCTGCTTGTCCCTGTTCGATTGGATCTACAACGTTCTGGATAAACGCTGTATCATGCTGTCCATCCCCATCAATTTGAATCGCAATATCATAATCATATGCGTAAGCATACAAGTATCCGGTTTGAACACCACCGCCAATTCCTAAATTTAATGGTAAATCCAAATATTGGTATTGGTGTTCCCTACAAATTCTTAGCGTATCATCCTTAGAACAATCATTAATAATGACATAATCTGCATTCGAAAAATCTTTTTTTAGTTTTTCAATTACAGCGACAATATTATTAGCTTCATTATACGCTGGGATGATAATCAAAACTTTCATGAAAACGCTCCTTTTCTAGACATCAAACAAAAATGAGTCAAGCATCCTGCCAAAATCACACAAGGTAGTGCAATCATTAAATGTGTACCTACATCCATTGATCCACCATTAAACATTACGATCAACTGTTGAATTACAAATCCCCATAAATACATTTCATAAGAGGCATCACCCAAATAGGCAAAAACCTTACCTTTTTGCTTGATTCCATAGGACACATATATCAGAAAGTATGGCAGTAATATCATACAGCCAAAATAAGCATAGAAACAAAATACCACACTTCCCAATAACAAAAATAATACAAAATAACGTACATCCAGTACAATGCTTTGATCAAATATAGAAAATCCAATACCAATATAGAACATCATGCAGGGTAGTAGCACACTCATGAAAAAAGATCCATTGCCATATATGATATTCATAGCGATGAAACCAACAACCAACAAACTCAAAACAAACAAGTAGCGCTTTCGAGTATCTAGCTTCATGCTAACAAAACATGCGCAAGCGATCAAGCAAACAAATTCCAAAGGCATCGTCCATAAAGCTCCATTAACAACAGAACCGTAAATATTGTGCGTAAAAACACCTGGCAAGTTATGTTGAAGAATAAAAACACCATTGAGCAGATAACGATAGGTATCCATATCCACAAGATATGTAAAGAACGTTAGATTACTTACCATAGGACCTATCACAAATGTGCATACAAACACTACGAGCAAAAGAGACGGCAACATCCTTTTCAACTTTTTGGTTAAAAAATGCAACCAAGATCTTACACGCTGCATACTTTGTATCGCATAAAATCCACTGATAAAGAAAAAAACAGCGACCGCAAAACCACCAAAGGTCACACTGCCATTCGTGAAATCACCCAACATATCTTGAAAACCACTACCCAAACACAAAGGATATGCATGACAAATAATTACAAGCATGGCCGCGATAAAACGAATACATTGCAAATTTGTACTTCGAATGTGTTTCTTTTGATGTAAAGTGATGAACTGTTGTTCCATATGCTTCTTCCTTTATTACTTTTTCAGTATTTGCTTTATTTTTGATGCGTCTCCATACACAACTGGAGAATCATAAGGACGATCAGGAAATGCCCCGTAATCAAGTTTAATTTTGTAATGGTGCTGCGTGATAAAATCTTCTACTTTTTCTGCTAAGCTGATTGGCTTTCCGCTACAGCATTCAATAATGCCCTGTATTTTTGTCTGAGAAATCACCGCTGTTATCTGTTTTGCAAGCTCATCAATATGAATGAAATCAAATTTATTCTTTCCTGACGTAAACGGAAATGTTGTCTTCCCTTCTGCTTCCGCCGATATTAATTTTGTAAAAATCGATTGATTTTGTTTGTCATCTCCATATATATAATAAGCACGCAGCCATTGAAAAACTACATCAGGCAATGCTTGAAATTTTAATTCGCAAGCTTGTCGAAGAGCAAATTTTGCAATACCATACATCGAACGTGGATTGGCTTTTGTAGATTCTTCAATCATGCCTTCATGATAACCAATTTCATGCATGCTTCCTAAAACCGCAAGATGCTTGCAGCCTTGATTAGCCATCCTTACAAGAAACTGATAATGTTCTGATACATGTCCCATATGATAATCAGAATTATGATGGAAGCCATCTCTCCATGCCAGATGAAGGCAGATATCCGGACAATGCAATTTTTCATACAAATGATCATCTGCCTGAAAAATATCCCCAATAAATGTATCACATCGCTCATCGATACCATGATTGACAACATCTGCCGCAATTATATGATGTCCTTGCGCAAGCAATGTGTATATGACATGCCTGCCTATATAGCCACAAGCACCAGTAACCAATATTTTTTTCTTCGCCATATAATAATCCTCTCTATAAAGAATTGCTTTCCATGCTTTTAGAATAATATTTTAATATCAGTTTCGCAATAGGGGCAGGCCAATAACTTTTCAATACTGCATAATCTTCTTTGGCGCGTGCACCTGATGCAATTGTATTTGTCGTTTGAGATTCCTCATAAATACGATGTCCAACCAAAGGCTTCGCTATGTATTGAAACTCACCTTTTTGTTTTGCGAGTCTCACAATAGCTTCCCAATCATGACTATTTACCCACCCATCTTTAAAATCAATGGTTGGAAAATTTTTTTTACAATAAGCGATAGCGGGACAGCAAATTGGAAATCCAACACTCAGCACACGATTACGAATAAATCGATTTTTATTAGAAAATTTAAGTGGTTTCAACATAAAATCCTTGATTTTCCTTAAAGGATAATCATATACTTTTTTCCCATTTCTGATTTCATAATAATTACTGAATGCGATTATGGGATGTTTTGCTTGATGGAAAGCCTGCAGGATCATTTCTGCGTACTCTTTTTCATATCGATCATCTTGATGTGCGAGAACAACATAAGGCGTTTTAGCTTGCGCATACGCAAAATTCCAATCAGCTGGACTTCCTTTCTTTCCAGTATCATTTATATAAAGAGGCAACGCATATTTTTCTGCAATTGCTTTTATATGTTCATTGGGAGTTGAAGTCGATATATATATTTCAACAGGCTCACTCTGTTGTGTTAAACAAAGCACCAATTCTTCTAAATATTTGCTTGTTTTGTAAGCACAAATAGCAAATGACAATTCTTTTTCCACGATTACCTCTCCTTGCATACACAATAAGTATAATATAGTTCTAAAGAAAAAGCCATGTTTTTTTCTTTTACATATTCTTGAATATTATCCATAACGGATAAAACATTAAAGTAGAATATATTATGATGCTTATTACTTTTGTTTATAATCAATAACATCTGCAATATTTTTACCATTATCTTTATTAAAAATTTCCGCCATTTTCATTGGTACTACAATTCAAGAAACAAGAATTGATGAAGTTGTGATTCTTTGTTCAAAATTATAACAATTCCTATCATAGTCTAAACACCTAATTTAAAATTAAATAGTGCAGCTGAAAGAAATCATTTAGAATATTTTCTAATTTAATTTTAAAAGCAATTGTTTCATTTATATATTGTCCATACATACCTAATCATTCGTTATAAATTATATTGTATTCAATTAAGCTTTCATCGTCGTCTTTTTTAATCGAACAAAGTTATTAAGCTCTAAACTTCCAAAAAAATAAAGATAAAAACTCGTATCATATTCATTAAATTATCTGTATACAAGCGCATGACTTTATTTCTTTAAAACATAATATGTATTTCCTTGTTTCAAATCAAAATCAAATACCTCTTGAAATCCAAGCTTTCTCATCGCCATTTGTTTTGCCTGCAAGTTGGTTACAATAAGACAATTGATTGGATAAGACTGAAATAAAGCGTTCATTTTTTCAACATCCATATCTGTACCATTATTAAAGTACTCAAATACGTCCTGTTCACGCTGCGTATAGCCATAAAATTTATTGTTTTCCAACATGCCAGAGTATCGAGGGACTGCACCCACCACATAAATATGCGGTGCTTCATAGCGCAGCATTGCGGCAAATGAGTGGACAGTTCCATCTAAAGAAACTACAGCTGGGGCAAGTATATACAAATCTTCCTTTATTTCCTGTTGATATGTTTCCAGTTCCTTACTTAAATCCAACGTACTTTGCGGTATCAGTTTTGGATTTTGAAGCAACACTGACACTGCATGTTTTACTCCATAAATCTGCTGAATATATAAAACGGGCACACAAATCAAATACAAAGACATGCAGCCATATAAAAGGTATAGTTTTTTTCCGTTTCCAAGTAACTGATACAAAAAATAACCCATATAACAAAATCCAGTACCAACCAACGTAAAGAAATACAGCGTTGTCGTTCTTGCTACAACAAAATCATAAATACAAAAGCGCAAAAACAACGTGTTTATTCTAGGCATAAACATTAGAATCGCCATAATGATTAACCATATGTTCCAACGCTGGATTGTATTATTTTTCAGTTGAAAAGATAAGGCAATCATCAAAACTGTAAGCATTAATAAAATTGATGTTACATTATTTTTTAACACCATCCAAATGACATCTTGCATAATGACACAAGTTTCACTCATTGGAATCACTGCCATCGCAATCAAAATCACAACAATAAACCCATAGATTTGCTTCCTCTTTTGGGCTTGAATGAGCATTTGATAACAGATGTATGCAGCTGTAGCCAAATAAATCGCTGGTATAGCCTGTGAAGCACGTGTCATTAAAAAAACGCATGTCAACACATAATAGACTCCTTTTTTCAAAGAAAATTGCACATTATCCATAAAAGGATATAATAATAAAACAAGACTCATTGTCCTTACAGTGGAACTGCCATACCATATCGCAGTATTGAATTGCCAGCTATCATGAAGATACAATACCTCCTTGCCCGCCAGTAATTCATGATACCAACCAAAAATCAGCATCGCCAGCATTATTACGGATATAAAATATTGATCTATTGAAAGATTCTTATACAGAAGCTTCTGATATAATAAATGAAAAACATTCAAAATTATAAAATACATCAAAAAGCTTTGACCCACTTTTACAAAAACACTTGGCGATATATGCATAATGTGTGAAAAGAAAGCCAATTCAATTTCAAAAGTATTGACCATTCGAACATAATCGGCTGGATATGTAAAGCCTGTAGGATAATACAATGTACTCATATTATCCACTTCTGGCACCATTTTTACTTTACCTAAATACCATGCATCATCGATATGATTGTTCAGCCATTGATAATAAATATAGATTAATCCAAGACAAACCAATATAGCAGCCATACCATAATATAATCCATATTCTTTATAATGCTTCTTCAGAGCGTCAAGACTAAATTTCCATTCTCTCTTATAAAATGAGAAAACGGTTACAAGGATAAAGATTATCGACATTGACCATTCATACAGTTTCCAAGGCAAAGAGAAGAACTGCGTACAAATTCCGATTAAAGAGCATAAAACAATATAAAGCACGTATCCATAAATGAAATTTTTCGCAAAACATGTGCTTTTGATTAATCGATTTCCAAACGCATGCATTACAAAAATCATGACTGCAACATAAAATAAACACATAGCAATATCATAAATCATAGCACAGCCTCCTTTCTGCGAAAGCCAAGATAAATACCGATGGAAAATGCTGCAACAATCAATAACATGAGCATTAAATAACAAAATGCAGCACCGCGAAGTCCCATTTCGATTACAAATAAATTCGGAAATATTAACGATAATACAAAGACAAATAAATAACCAATGAATACAAATTTTTGTACTCTCATCACTGCCAGACAATAATATTCAATTGTTGAAAATGCGCTGAATCCACCGCCAATTAACAACAGAATCAAATCGAATCGATAAGCATCAAGTTTTAATCCATACAAAAATGATAATATCTCAACACCAAGAATATAACCACCTAAGACTATTAAAAAGGTAATGCATACAATTATGGATACAAATTTTCCCATCAAATGTGCAAATTGCTTAGGCGAATCTGATTCCCATTTCGCCGCAAACGTTGTTAATAATGGTTTAAATATAAAACCAGAGACCAAATTTATTGTAGATACAGGAAGAAAAATCGCTGTGAAATAAGCAACATCGCTCGCGTTCATCTGCGCATCTATAGCATATCTGGCAGAGTTAGATATATAAGAAAACATGAATGTCCCTGCGAATAAAGGAAAACTCTCTTTAAAAAGTTTAATAATTTTTTCCTTCGAAAAGATCCACTTTTGACAAGCAAAGACAGGTGTAAGCAGAAAGTCAAATATCCAGATACAAAATATTGATACAGCAATCGCGAAAAACGCAGACAGAAGCATTTGCTTTGTTAACGTTAAACAGATTATATAAGCAAGTGTAGAGAACAATGTTCTAGCAAACATTGATTTTCCTGATAAATCAAGTCGTTCTTGCTGCTGAAACAAGCCCTCAAAAACATCTGCGACCGTATCTAGCATCTTCCATAAACACAACACTAAGATAAGCAAACACTTTTCAAATGCATAGGCTTTCATCATTACAAACCCAATGCTAACAAGCATCATAAGAGCAATTGTGAACATGCGATGGATTACATAGTCGTGAAATTGATATTTTTGATGAAGATCCGTAACTTGGATGGTCCGCACTTCATAATAGCCAATCGCAGCCATTATCTGTCCGGTACCCAAAGCAATCGCAAAGTCGCCGCCATAATTCTCTCCGACAATTCGTGTCGTTACAATTGTTAATACAATCGTAGACAATGCATATATCAATGATCCCAGCATATTCCATATTACATTTTTCCCCATTGAGCTATTTTCATTTCCAATAATAACATTTCTAATTTTCTGTATCATTTTCCATCTCCAAAATCTAACGTATATGGGTAATGATTTTTCCTTTTATCCACAGGCGGCAGTTCCATATAATTTCCATAATACTTTGTTAAAATTTTATCTAAATGTCTTGGAAAAGCCATTTCGAGTCCTTCAAAATTCAAAGTCTGTAATGGAAAGATATCATCATAGTCAAATTCATTGGAAAATGGAGATGTTTCACATAAAAATGCGACTCGCTTTGTATGAAGATGATTATAACGTGTTGTTGCTTTATATGCTTTTTGATATAACCATGAAGGAGATATATGTAAAACTCTTAACGTCCAGTGCACAATCCAAAAAACAGCATGAAATAGTTGTCTTTTTATTCCGGTAAAAGCCAATTCCGGAAAAGGAAGAATCCTTAAAATCATAAGTTTACTCCAAAACCAAGCAGTTCTTCCTTGCTTCAAACGCGCTTTTTCATCATCACTTACAAAGTCAAGCGGAAAAATATCCAAATAAATGCCAAAATCACAATTTACACGTTTAAAAGGCATTGTACGAAACTCTGTACCGATTTTTGCCCACTGCGCTGTCATAAGCGGATAATTTTCACGTGTTTCCGCATTCAGCAATTTATATTTATCTCCATATTCCTGAATAGCAACATTTTGAAATTTTTCATAATCTTCTCGAAGCATTGCCACATCAATGTCATCATCCCAAGGAATGAAGCCTTTATGACGAATTGCTCCAATCCCAG
Organism: Erysipelotrichales bacterium; assembly: GCA_910576345.1. GTDB lineage: Bacteria > Bacillota_I > Bacilli_A > Erysipelotrichales > Erysipelotrichaceae > C-19. The sequence continues at coordinate 59,220 of CAJTIT010000010.1, read as the reverse complement.
TTCCTGCAATACCAAAATAACGAATGTGATGACGATTACATAAATCGATAAAATCTTTTAATATTTCTAATTCATATTGTTGTACTTTATGCAAAGTCTGTTCATCGTATTCACGCATATCGATCCCTCTTCTCATTACAATCCTTCATCTTTCATTATTATACAAGAATTTTGTTTATTGATAAACCTTTATCGCTTATAACAATGTCGACATCTTGCCTCATATGTTTCTTTGGCTCCCAATAGAATGACATCCTTGGTTTTATCAGATAAGCGATAGGAACGTGTCGCAGGCGCGCCGCATATCACACAAACAGCGCTCAGTTTGTCCACAAATTCTGCACAAGCCATTAATTGTGGCATCACACCAAATGGCTTGGCACGAAAATCCAGATCCAATCCTGCCGCAATGACGCACTTTCCTTGATCCGCCAGTTGATTGCACGCTTCGACGATGCCCTTATCAAAAAATTGCACCTCATCGATCGCAACCACATCGCTGTCCGTTTTTATCAACCGCATCAGCGCTTCTGCATTGCTGGCTCGCTCGCTTTTGATCGTATTCCCTGCATGTGATACGATTTCAATCGTACTGTACCGCGTATCCATGATGGGTTGAAATACTTGTACTCGTTTTTTCGCATATTGCAGTTTTTTTACTCTGCGAATCAATTCTTCTGTTTTACCAGCAAACATACATCCTGTAATCACTTCGATCCATCCGTCTCGATAACGCTGGCACATGGCAATCACCTCTTTTACCATTATACAAAAAAACGATACTTTTATAAATCTATTATGGAAGAAATCGGTTGTTTTTATGATGTTCTTTATCACCATTCGCAAACCAACAAAAAAAATAATGTGACTAGTACACCGTGTTTTGCTTCTTCCATTTTGGTTTCATTGCCACTTTATTTCATTCATGAAAACAAAATAAAAAGCCTTAAAAATGAGAAATCCATCATCCTATGCTCTATTGAGAATCATGATACACGTGTTCATAAAGGCAGGACCATATCTTTTTGTAAGTGTACTACTTTCAATACGATTGAGATTGTTTAGGAGTCTTTTTAATTCAAAAGTGTAAAAGATGAGTTATAGCATGCCATATATTTGTTTCACAATAAATTTTATTTTTCTCCCGCTCCATCGTTCTTATCACGATCTTTTTATTATCAACCATTTTTCATTTATTTTTTACCAGCATTATTTTCATTCTTGCATTACCATTTCCTTTATCCTATAATTTTAACACAGATATTAAGGAGATAGAATTTATGAATGCAAATGAAAAAAAGCTTGAAAAATGGGAAAAGAAATTAGTAAAAGCTGGTTTACTCACAATGGGAGAACACATTATCGATGTGATCGCAGGAGATTATCACAAAAGAAGCAGACAAATACGCGGTCACATTGTATTCACCAACAACAAACTTATTTTCTGCGGAAGATTTATGGGCTATATCGTACCGATCGAATATTACAATGTGCAATCTATCCATACATGCCTTATCGGTCCTTTTCCACTTGGCTTGCGTGTTACAGCCTTGGATTCAAACACCAATGCCTACAACCATCATATACTTGCCTTATTCCATCGAAATCACTGGAAGGAATTTATAGAATCCAAAAGAGCTTCTTATTGATACATATTATGGATTTTAACGTCTTTGACAATGACAATGCATCGTCATTGTCATTTTTTCATTCCGCGAACGATTGATAAGACAAAGATTGCTTACCATCGTTCATTTCCTAGGAAATAAAAAAAGATATCCGCTGAAAAGATATCTTTCTATGCTCTTATAATTTTACAAACTTTTCAACATCTACCACAAAGATCGTAGCTCCGCCAACCTGTACCTCTACCGGAAATGACGCATACCGTCCAATATCATAAGACGCTGTGCTTGGTACAACTTCAGTACGGCGACGACTATATTCTCCGATTACATCGATTGCCTTGTCCACTTTATCATCATCCGTTCCAACAATCAATGTTGTATTGCCGGCACGCAAGAATCCGCCTGTCGTTGCCAAACGAGTCACTTGAAAATTTTCTTTTGTCAATGCACTGGACACAGACGGACTGTCATCATTCGACATAATCGCTAAAATCAATTTCATAATCAAACACATCCTTCCAACGTTTTGTTACTCCTATTCTACCATGATTACCTTTCTATCGCAATAAAGATATTACAAATCATAACAGGTGACTTCACAGTTATTCAACATAAACGGGCGCATATCTTTCACACAAGGTACGCCATGAAAATACGTATAAAACGGCAATGAAACACCGCCATGCGCAACCACCAAAACATGCTCGTATGCATCTGCACTTTTCAATTCATCAATAAAATCATAAATGCGCTTATAAAACAGCGATGTCTTTTCACAATTCGGGAAACGATGTTCTTCTTCCACGCACCAAAAATTAGAAAAATCCAAATCTTTGAGCCGTGAGCCTTCCAGTATTCCAAAATCACGCTCAATAATTCGCTCATCCTTTACAATCGGAACATGATGCGACTCATTGATGATCACTGCCGTTTCATACGCACGTTTTAACGGTGAAACAAATAATATATCGAAAGGCACATCCTGTAACTGATCCCTTGTGATTCTTGCTTGTTTTCTTCCTGTATCATTCAATGCAATATCGGCCTTTCCCTGTATTTTCTGTAGTAAATTCCAATCCGTCTGTCCATGTCTTGTCACATATAATTTCATAGAATGTTCCCTTCTTTTATAGAAATTTTAGTTATTTATCTAACATTTGTCAACATTGCATTTATTTACAAACGGTATTTTATAAAAGCAGCAAAAGAAAATCAAAAGAAATCTTCATGAAATTCATACACAATGAGATGGTTTGTAGTATAATATGGATAGATATATGACAAACGAGGTGAATGAATTGGAAAAATTAACCCCCCGACATTTAAATAAAAAACAACTGGCGACGGTTTATTTAAAAAAACGTTCCAAACAATATCAGACGGAAGGCTATAAACATGCATACAATATAACCAATGCATTTTTATTGGAACGAATCTTTGCATTTGCCTTAGACACATGTATTATGTTACTGCCGATCGCCCTATGGGAACTGTTATTGTTAATGATACTAATGGGTCTTGTACCAGTTGCCCTATTGAAACCGCTGGAGCTACTCACATTCGCATTGGTAGGAGTCAGTATGTTTACCTTTAATCCCATTTTAAGCGCAAAATCAGGTGGACAAACCTTAGGTAAATATTTCTACGATTTAAAAGTTGTCGGAAAGGATCATAAAGAAACAAGCAGTTTTGCTTTGATTCTGCGAGAAATTCTAGGGATATCGCTTCCTACTTTCCTTCTGTTTCTGTATTTCAATATTATCGGTGTATTTGCGTATTGGATCTTGAATTTTCTTTTTCTGTTGGTACATCCCAAACATATATCCATCGTTGATATGTTTTTAGGGACCAGAATTGTCGTAATACGTCAAACAGGCAGAAAAGAACTTCCAATGTCTGCTCCATCTCCACAACAGATACCAATGGAAGAGGAAATTAAAAAGCCATCCACTACCGTTGATCTTCACATACATTCCAATTTCAGTGATGACGGACAATACAATGTGGAAGAATTGTTCCAGATGGCACAAAAAAAAGGGTTAAAGACCATTTCCATCTGTGATCACAACAGTGTAAAAGCGAATCTCATCGCAAAACGCATGTCGGACTTATATCACATTCAATATGTTCCGGGGGTAGAACTGGATTGCCGTTTCAATGGCGCACATCTGCGTGTGCTTGGATACTTTATCAATGCGTCCAGCGATATATTTGCACACTTGGAAAACGAAAGTCTGAAACGCGAAAAAAAGGCATCCTTGGAACGTGTAAAAGCATTTGAAAATTTCTCTGGCATTTGTCTGAATGTCAACGAATTTTTAGAAAAGAACAGATTTCAAAAAATCAGCGGCCGTATGATCGCCAAATACGTGCTCGATAAAAAAGAATTACAAGATCATCCATTGTTAAAACCTTATCGATTGAAAGAGCATCCGGTAGAAGCGATGGTACAAGATCTATTCATTGACGGTGCGCCATGCAATATCGAAGTGCGCCATCCAAAACTGGAAGACATTGTAGACATTATCCATCTTACCGGTGGAGTCGCCGTTCTCTCTTGGGCAAGAGAAACAATGATGCTGGGCAGTGAATGGTTGGAAAGCATTTTGAAAACCGGTATTGATGGGATCGAAGTCTTTACGCCTTATTACGATCTTCGTGAAATGACCGCATTATTGAAGCAGGCAAAAGACCATAAGCTATTTGTGACAGCCGGCAGTGATTTCCATGGCAAACGACGTCCTGAAATTGAAATTGGTGATACCAACTGTCCAAAAGAAGCAGAAATCGTCATATATGATTTCTTGGAAGCACACCAAACCGGTTAAAATAAAACATTCATGACAAAAACCAAAAAAATCCATATATCGAAAACATGATAGATGGATTTTTCTTTAGTCAAAATATTTAATATAGTGTTGTAAAGAACGTTTTGTTTCAAAACCATGTTTTAGAAATAGACGATGCGCTTTTTCTCTTTCTTGATCAAGCGATAGGCGCATTCCTTTATAACCAAAACGTTTAGCTCGTTCTTCAAAAGCCAGATACAATGCATTGCTGATTTCTTCTTCGTCATCAATTCCTTCTTTGACGCAAAAGCAAATGGTATTGCATAGCGTATCCGCATACAGGGTTTCATATGGAGCGCCATGTGCATATCCAATTACATGCCCGTCTTTTTCCGCGACCAATAATATATCGCTTCCTGTTTCCAATAAGCTGATGATCTTCTTATAGACCTTTTCTTTATCGTACACATAGCCTAAAGATGTATTTAGTTCATGCACATCTTCAAAGTCTTGTGTGGCGATACGACGAATTGTCAGATCACTCATATTACAACTCCTTCTTTCTAAAATGCCACTATATACTATGATCCTATAAAAATGGCACATGGTATATTGTAACATATTTTTTTTTATTTTCCATGGAAATTTTATCTTCTAAACAAAGAATGCCCAATGTAAGCGTTTTTATACAAAAACGATAAACAAAAAAAGCATAGCCAACAGCTTACATCATAAATATTGCGCCATTACATTCATATCGGTTGCTTACATTTACGTTTTCCTCGTTTGGATTATGGAAATAAGTAACACTCATAAACAACACTCAATTTATAACCGGCCAATTCCGGTTAGGGAACATGAAACGTTCCGTTTGCCTTTATGAAGAAATCTACCGGGTCTTTTTTAACACTTCTCTGCCGAAAACATTGTATTGCCATAAAACATCCCCAATGTATCATATCATAATACTAAAATTATGTTTTGTATTTTTAGAATGCTCTTTTTCACTTAGACGCTTTGTACATCAACTCGTATTCAAAGAATATAAAAAAGAAATCTACAATACAACTGTAAATTTCTTTTATATTCATTTATTTTTTAATAATACTGCCATTCCAATTTTCATTTGGCTCGATTTCCAATAAATCCGCAATGGTAGATGCCACATTTGACAATCCCAAATCATCGTCTTGTTTCAATTCAACATCTGCACCGTAAATAATAAACGGAACTTTATTCAAAGTATGTGATGTTTTCGCCTTTATCGGTGCACCTTCTTTTTTTGCTTTCTCATACATTTCATCCGCATTGCCATGATCCGCTGTCACAATGAGAATTCCATTGACAGAATCCACAGCTTTGATGACACGCTCCAGTTGCAAATCTACAGCTTCCACACCAATCACCGTCGCCTCAAAATTTCCGGTATGACCTACCATGTCACCATTTGGATAATTCGTACGCAGGAAGTCATAATTGCCTGATGTAATGGCAGCGCATAACACATCCGTTATTTCCGCTGATTTCATCCAAGGACGCTGTTCAAACGGAACGACATCCGATTTGATCTCCACAAAATCTTCCAACTGTTCATTAAATTTTTCTGAACGATTGCCATTCCAGAAATACGTCACATGTCCATATTTTTGTGTTTCTGAAATCGCATATTGGCGGATGCCATGATTGACAAGTTCTTCAGACAACGTGTATTTGATTTTTGGAGGGAATGCCAAGAAATGATGAGGAATGTTAAGATCTGCATCATATTGTAACATACCTGCATACATCACATTGGGTTTACGTACACGATTGAATTTATCAAACGTATCATCCCCATCAAATGCCAGTGAAATTTCCTGTGCACGATCTCCTCTGAAGTTAAACAAAATCACAGAATCTCCATCTTGAATTTGTCCAACCGGCTTACCATCTTTCGCAATCACAAACGGCGGAAGATCTTGATCGACGACACCCGTCTCTGCACGATAGGTTTCAATCGCTTCCTTCGCACTCGCAAAGCTTCGTCCTTCACCCAATACATGTGTATGCCATCCTTTTTCCACCATTGCCCAGTTTGCTTCATAGCGATCCATCGTAATACACATACGACCGCCGCCGCTGGCAATACATGCATGGAAATGATCATCGTTCAATTCTATCATGAATGATTCAATATCATCTACATAGGTCAATGCGCTTGTTTCCGGTACATCTCTTCCATCCAACAATGCATGAATACGCACTTCTTTTACACCTTCTGCTTTTGCTTGTTTGATAAGAGCTTTCAAATGGCGAATATGAGAATGGACATTTCCATCCGATAACAATCCCAAGAAATGCATGACACCGTTTTCCTTGCAGTTTGCCACCAATTCCTTCCATGTAGATGATGTGAAAATATCACCGGATTCAATGGATTCATTCACAAGTTTTGCGCCTTGACTATAAATCTGTCCACATCCAAGCGCATTATGACCAACTTCACTGTTGCCCATATCGCCATCGCTGGGAAGTCCGACAGCGAGTCCGTGTGCCTTGATTTGGGTATGCGGACAAGTTTCCCACAAATGATCAAGTGTCGGCGTATATGCCTTTTTAACGGCGTTTCCAAATTCACTGTCGCTGATACCGACACCATCCATGACTACGAATACCACAGGTCTTTTATTCATATGATTTAATTCCTCCTATTACCGGTGTTATTATAGCACGAAACCATACAACTGAAAAGCAATTCCCTATGTATCTTTTACAGGAAAAAATGTGTTTGTTATTTAAAGAATTTGGCTTTTCTTGTTCGTCAAATGCAATTGCATCCACCTATGATTTCTTCCATCAGGTTTATGATTTCCCAATGTTTCAAAAAAATGCAGACTACATTTATTTAATTATGCAGTTTTAAAAAAGTATGTATCGTATCTTGGAACAATTCCTCACTAAATTCCAGTCTTAACATCTTTATACCCTGCACAGCCATATAGATTGTACGCTTATCCGTTATCACTTTAAACAATGATTCAATACCATGTTTTTCAAAATCAAATAAATAACCGAATTCAATTTTTGTGTATGCCAACTCTTCATAATCAATGCCTTCCTGTAATAAACTTAACGCCATATCTCCAATCTGCTCTTTCAATTCCTTGTTTTCGATTTCGTTTGTGCCTTTTTGTATCTGATCTTTTTTCTTTTTCCATGTACGCATTTTACTTTCCTCTTTCTTTTTACACTGTAAAATTTAAATAATTATAACACAACCACAATCGTACGGAAAAATAAATATACTCTGTAACGAATAACAGATGCACTCTTCATCAAACAAAAATTGTTGCATTTGCATAAATAATTCTTTATATTAATTTAAGTAAAATGTATGCTTTGTTCAAAATAAAAATTGTGATCAAATAACAAAAGAACCATCATGTTTGAATCCCAAGTATCGTTATATTTTATAAAATTGAACACACAAGATTGTTGTTTCATACATTCACCCCTGTTTGTATAAATAGCGACAACCTTCTATCTTTCAGGGGCCAATGACAGAAAGATTGATGCTTTATTCCTTACCCGATTCACGATTTTAATCGCAAAAATGCCAGTACCAGCAATAAACAACCGCTGATCCATGAAATATCGCCCTGAAAATGATGAACCACACGTTTTCCAATGGCGCTTCCTGACCAAATTGCCAAAACCCCTGCCGCAAATGAAATGCATAACAACACGAACACATCCGTAAAACCGATCCCGTATGCCAACCCACTGCCAAATGAATCCAATGACAAAGCAACGCCAAGATAAAATGCCTCTTTCACACTCAATTCTTTTGAATGATCTTGATCAGCCTCTGTCTCATCCAAAAATATATCTACGACAAAAGAAATGCCTTGAAAGCGGATGATCAAAGGTCGATTCTTATGTTTCTTCACATAATGTTTCACTTGTCCTTGAAACAAGCTGGTCAAAGCCAGCACAAGCAAAATCGCAAAACTGATCCATTTACCAAATTCATCAGAAACAACATGAGAAACCCATCCGGCAAGTGTGAGAGATACGCCCAGCACCATTGTGCCGCAAAAAGCGATTACAATCATCGCAGTCGCAGGTATGCGTATTTTCTTCACTCCATAAGCAACACTCATAAAAAAACTGTCACAGCACGTTGCCAATACAAGCACCAGCATATCCAGCATAAGATCGCCACCCATCTTTTCTTATTTATACTATTCAAAAGATGTATAAGACAAGTGGGCATGCGCATAGAAACTTACATATACAGCCTAATTCTTTGCATAAGCCACAAATAAAAGACGGCAAATGGATGCCGTCATTTATACTATCATTCAATTTCTGTTATGTTGCCTTTTTTATCCGCAAGAATCACACTCATATTCAAACGTTTTTTCACAGATTCCGGGATCTCATTCCACTGTCTTCGATAAGTCAAAGAATCATTGAACGCCATACTATAACGTGCATTCGTATCATCCATATGTTTGATTACCTCACTGAGTTTTACCGGTAGTGTTTGTTTCCTTCCTCGCTTAATGCCCTGCACATTGATGATCCATTTCTTATTGCCATTTACTGCTTCTATGTAGCCTTTGTTTTCTTCATAATGCCAGTCATGTTCACGCAGCCAACCTTTGATCAAATTGGTTAAATCTTCTGTATTTCTTTTCATTTTTGCACGTCTTGCGGCTAGTTTTTCTTCTTCACTTTTGGCAGGTCTTCCACGTTTTTTCCCGGGATACATTTGGGCTCTGTTTTCCATATCGTGCAATTCAAAATGAACCGTTAAATGACTTCCGTATCCGGTAGAACCTTTCGGGCGCTGAATGATTGTATCTCCTTCCAGCATTAATTTGTACATTGCTTGGCAGCAAGTCGGCATTGTCGCATGATTTGGGGAAACTTCCGCATGAAGTTGTTTAGAATTAATTTCTATCCATCCAAGCCCCTGCTTTACGGCTTCAGCTTTCTTTTCTTTTAAAACTTGCAAGTAATCTTTAATTCCAGGTCCTTTCATTCTAATCGTCCTCCTTATGAATGTCTACATTCTAATTGTTTTGTTTTGTCGAATACACGCAAACGGTGTCATAATTCAAATTTTTTTTGTTTTTTATCTATTTCCGTCATATTTTCTTCGATCACCGGTACATAATACTCTTTAGAAATGAGGTTTTTTATGCACAAAACACTTTTTAAGCATATCTTAGTCATCCTTGATGATGAAGAAAGCAATATCATCAAAAAACAAGAATTGTATCCTTTACTGTGTGATCGTCTTACAGCCGCAGACATCATCTTTCATCAAGATGACATATCCAAATGTATCGATTATATGCTTGCATACAACTGGCTCAAGCAAACACCACAAGGAATTGATGTTACACCCAATGCGACGATTTTTGCCAAAGCACCTAACAACAGTATTTTAGAATCCCTTGCTTTTTTTGCATGCCTGTATACCATTCCCGGATATCAAAATATTTTGCGGCAGTTAAGTGAAACTTCAGTCGCTGATCAATCTATCCGAAAGTATTTTGATCAAATCAGTTTTACTATTTTCACACAAACTGCGCTGGTTTCTTCCCATCACGGTGAAGTAAGATTACGCAAAGAAAATAGACAAAGCATTCATGATTTCTTTTGCGATGTATCCACCCAAAACAAAGATGCACCCTTATTGACTTCTGCCTTGTTGGCTAGATTTATTGCCTTTATGATGGATGATGAGAAGTGTTTAAAGTTTAAAAACCAAGACAAAGATATCGTTCCTTATGAGTGCCTTTCTCGCATATTGGAACTGCTTCCATGTCGCGGCATTCCTATTGATCGAAGCGTCACAAGACATCTACAAGCTTTTTTTAAAGACACCTTGTATCATGAATATGCGCATCGCTGTGCGATCTGTGGTATTGATATTGCGCATATGTTAATCGCTTCACACATAAAACCATTTCGTGATTGTGCGCATCTTTATGAAGCTGTTGATTATCAAAATGGAATTCTATTATGCCGCAATCATGATTTTTTATTCGACCAAGGTTATATTTCCTTTAGTGATGAAGGTAAGCTGCTGGTCAGTGAACAGCTATCCCAACACCCCCGTTTACAACCCTATGTCTTCGACTTATTATATCAACTTCCGGTTGAACTGACAACCAATGTCAGAAGAATGTTTTTGACTTATCATCGCAATCATATATTTTTAGGCAATGAAACAAGTTATGAATGACATTTTAATTTTTACTTTACTTCTCTACTCATTTATTCTTTATAACACAGACCTATATTTTGTTTTGTCGTATAATTAAAAAAGGTAAAGATTTGTCTGTAAACTCTTTTTCATTTGTAAACGTCATGTTTTGTTAAAAAAATTATGTTAAGAAATTTAAAAATACTCATTCTTTAAAGGGCATTTTTTGTTTTTCCTTAACATAATTGGTTGTAAGAATATCCATAATGAATGTATTCTCATAAATTCAATAGGGACGCAAGAGAAGATATATTAAATCTTTGTGCAATTTATTAAAATACAAGAGATTTCACACTGTAAATAAGTGAGATTGTCTTATTTGCGATTAAAAAAGCATTCTCCAAAATCTTCTCGACATGATAGCATTGGCTTCTGAATCGGTATGTTATGACAATGTTGATATTTTTGTTAAGAAACAATCTTTCTAATACATTTTTAAAGGAACAGTATAAATCTTCATTAACTCTTCAAAGACCAATAGGAAAATCCCTACTTCATTCAGTAGGGTTTGGTAGAGTACAAATGATCCTTTTCATAAAAAAATTGAATTTCTTCATTTAATCATAATACAAAAACTACTTTGAATTAGACAATAATATTGACAAAATATTTTTAAATTGTCTATTCGTGATTAATGCTGAATTTATAAACTTTTCAAACCGTCTTAAATCATTTACATTTGAATAATTCAATCTTATCTCCTTTATAATTTTATTCTCTCCATATATGAGAGCAAAAAAATCTTGAAAGATACTTATTCCCCACCTTTTATCAAAATCATAAAAAGCATTTTCAAATAATATTTCTAGTGAGTTATAATCGTCATAATTAAAATCATAATAGGTTTTATGAATATATCCCAAATCGATTGCATTATCTGTTCTTGTAAAACTATCTTCAAATTCAATAGTGGATAAAAAATAGCAATTATTTTGATATTTTCTAATAGTTTCAAATATTGGTATATATTGCTCTTTTTTTAGATAATAACCATCGGTTGGATAAATAATCATATAACTCATATTCTTTTTATTACTTGGATATACTATTTCATTATTTATAAATTTAAAACACGTTGCTGAACAAATTTCTTCCATTTTTGCAATATCCATAACATCACCTACTGTAAAAACTTTATTTTTCTTAGCCCTTGTACCCCATTAACATCTATAGTAGGAGGACCAGGTTTTGATTTAGCTCTAAATGTATATATAAATCCATCTGTACCTTGGCCAACAAATACTCCTGGCTGAACTTCTCTAACAGTCGATTCAATCACTTGATTATCAAAAAGATTTCTGGCATCAATTTCTGTACCCTTTACATGTCTAATACCAGAGTTATTCCCAGGTAAACCTATTTTTCTCAATTCTTCAGCATTTAATGCTTTTCCTGTCTCACCGGCACCCTTTATTGCTGCATCGTTTACCCCATCTTCAATTGCATCTTCGGTTGCTTCTTTTACGCCTTTTGTTGCGGTTTCTGTTGCTGTTTCTTTTACTTCTTTTATAAGTTTGCTTCTGATCGATTGATATGCTTCTCTTGTATGCTTTGCTATGAATTCAATAACGGCATTGATTCCTTTGATGATTGAATCTTTTATCTTCCGTCCTACCAACCATAACCCATCTACCGTGTTTGCTAATCCTTTTAATATTTTGCTTGCCGCTGATGGCAGATCCGGTAGTTTTTTTACAATTGTTTCAAAGATTTCTTTTACTCCATTTTTGGCATATCTTAATGGTTTCAATATCGTATCTGCTGCTACGGATAATGCGGCCGATGCTAATGATATTAACCCATCCACATACTTTCCTCGCAAGATATAGATGATCCCGCTCTTAGATAGATCAATCCACTTCGATCTTTATGTTCTCCGTTGTATCCAAAGCCTTCTTCTATATCTTCACTGTTGCCATAATCATCATAGGCATACTCTGTTACTTCGTTGTCTTTGATGCTTAGATTGATGGTGTCATTGACTCTGGTGATGTATTTTGTGTCTTCACTTTCCAGTCTTGCCAATCCATAAATGCTTTGTTCTTCGCCTTCCTGTAAGATTTGACTATATTCTACTGATCGATCCAATACATAGATCTTGTCGATATCTTCTTTTTGATAAGTATGGGTTCGATACTTCGTTTCCTTGACAGTACATCCTCGATTGTCTTGTCTTGCTTTTGCCTGCGCTTTTAATGCCGCAAACGCTTCATCCATATTTGATTCTTCCAAGCCGTCTCGATAATCTTGCAGGTTGAGTTCTTCGCTTACCTCATAATATGACTTCAGTTGATAGATCTCATCGTCTTCTTCATGTTGGGATATACGCTCTCCCATACCGTCATATTCATATGTGATCGTCTTATCCAGATTGTTCTTGATCGTTGTTAATTGATTGTATTCATCGTATTTGAAGGATTCCTTGTATCCGTCATCATAATAGATCGCTGTGATGTTTCCATTTTTGTCATAGTGGAAATAATTGTTTCCTTCATTCGTTTCAATCTTGGTTAACTGATTCTTTTCATTATAGCTTGACTTCTTATAGGCTCCATCACTAGATGACTCTACTCTGTTTCCATAGATGTCAAATCGATACGTTGTTTTGATCAGTTTTCCTTCGATGTATATATTTATTTATGAATAATAGACTTTACTTTTTGTTATGATAATTGGGACATCTTTATTGTGAAACAATCTTTTCAATACATTTTTTAAGTTTACAGTACAAATTTTATAGATTTTCAAAGACCGAACAATAGGGAAAATCCCTACTTCATTATAATTCTTTTAAGTAGGGATTGCTAGTATTTAACGATTTATTACTTCAAAATGAGGTATTGTATCCGTAACTATTTCAGTCACATAGTTCATTGTTACAAAAATATATGCGTGCATTTCATTCGTTCTCAAGTTATTGTTATTAATTTCATCAAGATATTTTACATATGTTCCGCCTATGATTTCATAAATTGTATTAACAAAATCGTCTTGCTTATATTTTTCAAACTCAGGTGCTGAATATATGTAATTCATTAAAAGCATACCTTCTTCTATCATACGAATAGCTTTATATCTTTTAAATGTAACAAAAACAAAATAATTAAAGTCATATAACTGCACTGTTAAAGACTCATCCTCAGAATTATATAGCTTAATATAGAAATCTCCTTTTGGTATTTGATTTTGAAATACTTTCTTTAACACTTCCATTACTTCTTGAACCTCTGAAATTATCTTTCTAAAGTTGTAATATGCCCTATTTCATAAGTTAATGACTCAATGACGGATTTTAGTCCTATTACAACATAATGCGTCAAACCAATAAAATCTAACAATTCGCTACTGTTTTCATTAATTTGTTTATAGAAACATCCATTCTCAACCTTATAAATAACATTGCTAAAATTATCTTTCATAAATTCGTTACAAACTTTCTTATCAAGGCTTTTTACAAAAGACTCTTTATCTAATACTTGTAGCGCATAAACGATACCAAAATCAATCTCAACATCTATTTGATTTGATTGATCTATTAATTTTACAGTGTATCCTTCTTCACCACTACAATAAGATATATTATAATTTCCTTTAGGAATTTGACCTTTCAGTTCTTCAATCCATCTTTCCATTATTTATACCTCACTTTCCAACCTCGTTTTGTTACAAAAATTTGCAAGGTTGCACCACCAGAATTACTTCCACCTCTTACAAATACTTTAACACCATCTTTTGTATATCCCATAAGTCCTTTACCATATTGTGTATTTTTCACTTCAAGTGTATTATCTACAATTAAACTTTTAAAATCTGTAATTGCTGTATCATAATTTCCTTTTGCTTCAAAATTTTTAAAACCACTATTTTTATTAGTAGATGTCGTATTCTCAACTGCCTTGGAAACAACATCATCTATTGTTAAAGACTGTGATGGTTTAGATTCATATCTTATTAGTATTTCTTCATCCAAAGGGTCTTTTATTAAATGAGCATATTTATTACGTACTCGTTCTCTTATCGATAGTTTAGGAGTTTCATTCTTTGGAATATCGTTATCAGGTACCTTATTGTTTGTACCACCCTTATTGGAATTTAGTTTATGATCGAAATACTTTCCTGTTATATAACCTTCCAAGGCCGCAAAACCAAATTTAGCGAATAGCCTTCCTTGATATTCTTCGCTGCTACTTGCTCCTCGTGATTCTATAAATGATTGAAAATTATGATCATGGGTTATTTCATAATCATACAATTCTCCGCCACCTACAAAGCCTAAATATGCGGCTCCTAAGGATATGCCCGCCACCGGCACAGAAAAAGGTGATGCCAGCACAAATGTAATTGCACCTATACAAATTCCAAAAGTTCCTTGAGTGAAAATTTTTTCACTTGTTAACGTATTCCATATACCAGATATAGTTCCATCGAAATCTGTCACAAGATTATATACAAATTGTCCCGAAGATATTATTCCACCTACAATATGATCATAAGTTTCTTCAAAAAATCCACCTACTCGCTTTGCTACTCCAGTTGTCAAGTCTCCAATTCCGTCTGCTACACCTTTTACAAAATCACAGCCTGTCTCCCACCAACTCTTTTTTGGCATGGCTGGGGTATAAAGCCAGGCGTTGCTTTTTGTAGACTTAATTTAGCTAGCTTCCCTGCTTTTCGTACTGCCTCTATTGGGTTTGTTGCCTTGGTATTCTTGGCTTTCTCTATCTGTTTATCCAATATCGTATTTCTTGCAGTATTTGCTAAATCCAATACATACTGTGGTATGGATGGTTTTACAAAATTTTTTCCGACTTGTAAAAAATCTTTAAGTTTATGCCCACTTGGATCTTCATACTTATATGGATTGTTTGCCAAATACGTATAGCGATTCTTTGTCGCTAATGCATTGTCTTCTCCCTTATAAGAGTCGATCTGTAAGAACCTTCCGATCCTTGGATTGTAATATCTCGCTCTTAGATAGATCAATCCACTTCGATCTTTATGCTCTCCGTTGTATCCAAAGCCTTCTTCGATATCTTCACTGTTGCCATAATCATCATAGGTATACTCTGTTACTTCATTGTCTTTGATGCTTAGATTGATCGTGTCATTGACTCCGGTGATGTATTTTGTATCTTCACTTTCCAGTCTGGTTAAGCCATATACGCTTTGTTCGTTACCTTCTTGTAAGATCTGAGAGTATTCTACTGATCGATCCAATACATAGTTCTTATCGACATCTTCTTTTTGATAGGTATGGGTGCGATACTTTGTTTCTGTTACCGTACATCCTCGGTTGTCTTGCTTTTGCCTGCTTTGTCAAATGTGATCTTTTCTTCACGTTATGATGATTTGAACACTTTTATTAAAAAACTTCAGTCCAATACATTTTTTAAGTTTACAGTACATACTTTATTAGATTTTCAAAGACCAAACAATGGGGAAAATCCCTACTTAATTATATTCCTTTTCAGTAGGGGTTGCTAGAGGGTATTATTCAGAATCTTTATTAACAATTGGCCATGTTTCCATATCCTCAGGATAATTAATCAATTGCTTTTTAAAGTTTTCAAACTTAGTTTCTTGTATAACCAAAGACTGATCACCATCATTATACTTATAATAATAATAAACATTTGAACTTAATATCTCGTGTTTTAAATTAGTTTTCATAATGATTACTATATTTTTTAAATTATCATCCCCTTCTCTCCCTGAACCTTTACCAAAGAAATCTTCAGAATCACCATCTGGAACATCAATTTCAAAACGATAGAAGATAGAGTCATCCTTGTTCATTTTGTATAATTTCTTAATATAATTAGTTTTTATATTTAAAAATGCAAAACTCTCATATATCAAAAGATGATTAAAAGACCATTTCAAGTGCATTTTCTCATTATTTTGTATAAGATAATACTCTCCATTTTTTATATATGCATTAAGTGTATTATTTTCAGTCAAATTTGTTATACTAACATTTGCCTCCATTTTATCTAAACCATAATCATTAATAGAATAAATGCTATGATCAATTTTATAAAGGTTATCTTCATTAAAATAGATATCATACATATCTGCATAAAATCCTTCTGCTTTTTTAAATTGAGTAATGATATCTGTATATTCTTGATATCCTTCTTCAATATCAATTTCTTTATAATCATCATTTACTTTCAGATCATTTATACTTTTTTCACTACCAAATGTATCTATATCTTTGTCTAAATAGGTTACGGCTTCTATTTTACTTTGACATCCACATAGAATTATTATTAAAATCATTCCTAATAATGCTTTTTTCATATTTCTTTTTTTCCTTTCATTCGCATATTTTTTAGTTTGTAAACACAATTGGTTTTGATTTTGCGACTAATTTTCCTTCCTTATTAAAATAAGCATCAAACCACATGGATGAATTATATCCATCTACGAAATGATAACATAATGCATAATCTATTTCCGAATCTATCTGACGTGAACTATTTATTCCTACTGCTACTTCACTGATACATTCGAACGCAAATTCCGCATATGTCATGGCCACATCAGCCGCCAGATTGATTGCTCCCGGTGCACACCCTAATGGTAATGATAATACTAATGCTGATAGTGCAATTAATATCTTTGCTAGATCATTGGCGTATTCCAGTTGTTCTCTTGATAATTTTAATAAATATCTTAAATACCAATTATCTTTATCTGTCACAGGCGGTGCTTTTTTTATCGTTCCATTTAGATATTCAAAAGTTCTTCCTCCTGCCATTGGGTTTGGATTATAAGTGCTTCCCCTAGCATCACTTTTTTTGGGACAAGGATATACTACAATCTCAGGTTGCGTTTTAGGCGATGCTGGCCAATCCTTGAGTATACTTATCAATGATACTCCGTTCATTGCATATCCTCCAACCCTTCCGCTCAATCCAGCGAAAAAGAATACCCCGCCTATTATGATGGATCCTGTTGCTTCTACACCGTTGTAAACTACTGGACCTTTTGTGACAGATGTATCGTTCATATAATTAAACGCTTTGGTTCTTTCCTTTTTCCTCTCTTTCTCCTCTTTTTTCTTTCCTGTTCTGCTGTCAATGCCGCAATTCCTTGTTTAGCCACATTAGCTCCAACCTGTACCATTGCCAAAACTCCAGCAATTGTGCCTAGCTTTTTAGAAGAAGTGTTTTTATTTACCATTGCTTTGGTATGCATTACCACTTGGATCATCATACTTATATGGATTGCCACATACGTATAGCGGTTCTTCGTCGCTAATGCATTGTCTTCTCCCTTATAAGAGTCAATCTGTAAGAACCTTCCGATTCTTGGATTGTAATATCTCGCTCTTAGATAGATCAATCCACTTCGATCTTTATGCTCTCCATTGTATCCAAAACCTTCTTCTATATCTTCACTGTTGCCATAATCATCATAGGTATACTCTGTTACTTCATTCTCTGTGATGCTTAGATTGATCGTGTCATTGACTCCGGTTATATATTTTGTATCTTCACTTTCCAGTCTGGTTAAGCCATATACGCTTTGTTCTTCGCCTTCCTGTAAGATTTGACTATATTCTACTGATCGATCCAATACATAGAACTTATCGATATCTTCCTTTTGATAGGTATGGGTCCGATACTTCGTTTCCTTGACTGTACATCCTCGATTGTCTTGTCTTGCTTTTGCCTGGCTTTTAATGCCGCAAATGCTTCATCCATATTGGATTCTTCCAAGCCGTCTCGATAATCCTGCAGGTTGAGTTCTTCGCTTACCTCATAATATGACTTCAGTTGATAGATCTCATCGTCTTCTTCATGTTGGGATATACGCTCTCCCATACCGTCATATTCATATGTGATCGTCTTATCCAGATTGTTCTTGATCGTTGTTAATTGATTCTTATCATTATATGAAGATTTCTTATAAGTTCCATCACTGGTTGCTTCTACTCTGTTTCCATATATGTCAAACTGATACGTCGTTTTGATCAATAGTCCACAGATATATTTCTCACTGCTTGACAGTTCATCGTTTTCATTGTACGTATAAAGGTTTGCTTTACCATTTACGGTTTCTTTGACGATGTTGTCATTATTTTCTGAAGTGAATTGCTTTTCTTTATGTTATGATGATAAGCATTTTTATTAAGAAACAATCTTTCTAATACAATTTTCAGAATACAAAATCTTTATTAAGTTTTCAAAGACCGATCAGTAAGGAAAATCCCTACTTAATTATAATTCTTTTAAGTAGGGATTGCTAGCAAAATAGTATACTAAGATAGTGACATCAAAAAAAGGATAATTTAAACTAATAATTTTCAAATTCTTTTTAGCAGATTTCTATCGCATATTTATCAGCGATTTCCAGATAATACGTTTCATCTACTTTGTATACTGTATTCCATTCATAAATCTTGTCTGAAATATCAATATATAATGCAATTGTAGTTATGTTATGATCTAATTTTCTTAAATGAAGCTTTTTGCTGTATAAAAAGCTCTGTAACAAAGTAATTACTTTATCAGTTCCTTCAGAACTTGCAACTATACTATCAATAATATTTTTGAAACTGAGCATTTCCATCATGTCACACTCTAATCGAAAGCGTACCAAAAAAAGATTAAAAATATCTTCCTTATTTATTTGTGGTATATAATGAACAATGTCGTCATCTATATAACTATTTTGAATAAGCTGCTGGAATTCTTCTGGCTCAAACACAAGAGGCATATATTGATAATCTGAACTATAAAGATAATCTTTCATCGGTACTAAAATAATCAAATCATCCATTACTTTAAATTCACTTAGAAAACGATATTTCTTTCCATAATTCAAATTAGTCTCAACCCTATTGTTCCAATAAGATACAATTCCCAATGCGCTACCGTTATGAACGATCTTATCATCCTTTTTCATTAGTAAATCAAGATCATACTCACCTGATACTTCATAATAATATTTTCCCATCTTTATTCTCCTTTTTTTAAATGGGGTAATTGATCAAAAGAAGGTAAATCTTTGTTTTTTATAAATTTATTCCATTCCTTAACTTCAAAAAATGATCTATGAATAATTCTATTACCTTTTGTTGTGATATGAAATGCACCTTCTTTATCACTAATATATCCACGTGCTACATATTCAATTCTGCCATCAGGCCTAACTACTGTTTCTACCCCTTTTTTAACCCCATTGCCGAAATCCTGTATTCCATTTCCTAAACCGATAAATGCTTCTTCCCACCATTCCAATTTACGTGGGCACGGTTTTGGTTTAAAAACTGTTATCGAACGCTTCAGTGATAAATTCAGTAGTTTAGCTGCTTTTTCTGCTGCCTCTTGTTAATTTGTAACTTTTGTATTCTTAACTTCTTGTATCCGTTTATCCAATATCGTATTTCTTGCAGTATTTGCTAAATCCAATGCATACTGTGATATGGATGGTTTTACAAAATTTTTTCCGACTTGTAAAAAATCTTTAAGTTTATGTCCACTAGGATCATCATACTTATAAGGATTGTTTGCCACATACGTATAGCGGTTCTTCGTCGCTAATGCATTGTCTTCTCCCTTATAAGAGTCGATCTGTAAGAACCTTCCGATCCTTGGATTGTAATATCTCGCTCTTAGATAAATCAGTCCACTTCGATCTTTATGCTCTCCGTTGTATCCAAAGCCTTCTTCTATATCTTCGCTGTTGCCATAATCATCATAGGTATACTCTGTTACTTCATTCTCTGTGATGCTTAGATTGATCGTGTCATTGACTCCAGTTATGTATTTTGTGTCTTCACTTTCCAGTCTTGCCAATCCATAAATGATTTGTTCTTCGCCTTCCTGTAAGATTTGACTATATTCTACTGATCGATCCAATACATAGATCTTGTCGATATCTTCTTTTTGATAGGTATGGGTGCGATACTTTGTTTCTGTGACTGTACATCCTCGATTGTCTTGTCTTGCTTTTGCCTGCGCTTTTAATGCCGCAAAGGCCTCCTCCATATCTGACTCTTCCAAGCCATCTCGATAATCCTGCAGGTTGAGTTCTTCGCTTACCTCATAATATGACTTCAATTGATAGATCGTATCGTCTTGCTCATGCTGGGATATACGCTCTCCCATTCCATCATACGCATACGATATCGTTTTATCCAAATTGTTCTTGATCGTTATCAATTGATTATAGTCATCATATTTGAAGGATTCCTTGTATCCATCATCATAATAGATCGCTGTGATATTTCCATTCTTATCATAGTGGAAATAGTTGTTTCCTTTTTCTGTTTCTATCTTGGTTAATTGATTCTTTTCATTATAGCTTGACTTCTTATAGGTTCCATCACTTGATGACTCTACTCTGTTTCCGTATATGTCAAATTGATACGTTGTTTTAATCAGTTTTCCGTCGATATATTTCTCACTGCTTGATAGCTCATCATTTTCATTGTACGTATAGATGTTTGCTTTTCCATTGACGACTTCTTTGATGATGTAGTCATTATGATCAAATGTATAGGTTCGATCATGGATGATCTTTCCATCCTGTTTCGTCAGATACCTTGTCACTCGTTCCGCATTGTCATAGGTATAACTTGTTTCAATGTTGTCTTGGGTAAGTTTCGCTACGTTTCCTCGAATATCATATTGATACATCGCAAGGACTCGTTCATTCTTACTTACCTGCATCAATTGATTGCGTTCATTATAGGTATAAGATACGACTTCTCCGTTTGGATATGTGATACTTGTCTTATTGCCTTGGATATCATATGTATACTGTACCGTTGAATCATTGGGATCCGTTGTTTCGATCAGATTGCCGAATGCATCATACGTCATGGACAGTGATCCAATCGCATTCTTTACTTCGATGATGTGATCTTGTTTATCATAGGTGAACACTCGATCGTTCATTCTTGTCATACGATTCAATGCATCGTATTCTTGTTCAATGATCGTTCCGTTCTTTTGTTTGAATGTGATCACATTGTCAAATGCATCATACGTTGTCGTTTCACTACCTGTCGCATCGCTTTCTTCAATCAAGCGATCCGCTTTATCATAGCGATATCTCGTTTCCTGATCGTTGAAGAACTCTGCGCTTTTGTTTCCGTTTTCATCGTATTGATAATGAATGATACGATCATTTGCCGTTTCTACGGTCACCAACTGATTTAGTTTGTCGTATGCATACTTTTCTGTATTGCCATTTCCATCTGTCTTACTTGTGACATTGTTATTGGCGTCATACGTGTATTGAATACGATCGTCTTCTCCGTTGATTTCTTCTTTCACATTTCCGCTCTTATCGTATTTCATTTCTTTGGTTACGACAAATTTGTTTTCGCTTGTCTGTGAAAGATCTTTGATCAATCGGTTTCTGGAATCATATTGATAACGTTTTTTAATTCCTAAATCATATGTTTCTGTTTGATTTCCGATTTTGTCATAACTTGTCTTGGATATAATGACATCATTGATCTTCTGTTCGACTTCTCTTCCTAAGATATCGTATCGATATGTGATGATCTTTTCTCCGTTTTGGATCTCTTGAATCAAATTGTTTCGATTATCATATGCATATGTCGTTTCGATTCCTTTATCGAATGTTTCCATCTTTCTTCCATATTGATCATAGGTATGATAAGTAGGCTGATTCAATGCGTCATTCGTTAAGATCAATTGATTGTATTTGTCATATGTATTGTTTGTGACCAATCGATTGTTTTCTTTGACTTGTTTCAGGTTTCCTTTATCATCATACACATTGATGATCGTTTTATATGGATGTACTTCTTCGATCACATTCCCTAAGGCATCATATCTCATTTCTTTCGCATTGCCTTTTGGATCGATTTCCTTGACGACTCTTCCATACAGATCGTATTCTTTTTGATAGATGGATCCATCATCTAATTTGACTTGTGCTGGTTTTCCTTTTTTATCATAGGTGATCGTTGTGACGCCACCAAGCTTGTCTGTTTGTTTGATGAGTTGGAGTTTGTCGTTATACGTATACGTTGTGGTAAATCCTTGGTAATCATATTCTTGTTTTTCGATACGTCCCAGGGCATCTTTGGTTTCTATGACTTGATTTTTCTTATCGTATTTGTAGTGTGTTTGATTACCCAATTCGTCTTGTTTAAACAATCTTTTTTGTTATGGTAATTTAGACATTTTCATTAAGAAACAATCTTTCCAATGCAATTTTTATAAAACAAAATCTTTATGTAGTTTTCAAAGACCTAACGATAGGGAAAATCCCTACTTAATTATAAATCTTTTAAGTAGGGATTGGTAGAAAAAAATGTATACTAAAACATCTATACAAACTTATAACTATTACAACTCTTCATAATCATTATTTAATTGGTTAGTAATATGAATAATTCTATAGAATTTGCATATCCCATCCCCATACTGTAAATGCATTAGCATTTGAATTTTAATATCTTTCCTCATTTAGTGGCAACTATCTTCTTTCAATAACTGCTAACATTTCTTTAAGTTTTTGTAAAGTTACTTCTTTCTTTCATTAGACCGGTTCTTTAGATCTTCGCCACACTAGATTATATATTTTAAAGGTTCTTTATTATTAACAGTACATTCTGCTTTACTCCTTACAAATATTGCTTTTTACAATTTAGTCATTCAATTCATTCATTTTCTTTTCAAGAAAATCATACACTTTTCTAAGTATCCTTTTTTCATTTTCTTCTTTAGTATGCTCAGTAGGATTATAATTATCTTTGATTGGCATATAAGAAATGAATTCTTCCATATCTTCAGGATAATGAAAATCAGCATAAATTACATCTAATTTACCAGATAATTCCTCAAAATTCAATCTCTCATTCAATAAACTTTTGATTATACAATATTGCCATTTTATTGATGTTAGCTCATTTTGTGTATTGTGCTCTTTGCCTATAATTTTCTCTATAATTTCCATTACATTTAAAATATCGTCATTAATCAATGCTAATTCAGTTATCTCCTCAGAATATTCATTGCTCGACTCTAAACACCTAACAGCGTACTCTCTTACACTTTCTAATTCTAAAAACTTGTTTTTTAATCCAAAATATATATCATTCCATGTAGGTTGTATTTGGCATACATCAAAAATATCTAGATTATACATTTTTCAGCCTCCTATGGTCTAGCATTTGGTTTACCTGTTATACCCACATTTTCAATAAAGCGTCTATGTGTCACTCCTTTTGCTGGATCAGGATCGATAATCCATTCAAAAATTCCCTTTTTTCCATTTAAAGAACCTTCTAATTGATAAAGCGGACGATAAACCCCATCTCCACCTTTTAATGTGAATTTTGTAGCATCCCCTGCATAATTATCAATGATATCATTAAATGCATGTTGTGCATCACTTTTAAGTGCACTGCCTGTTCTTACATTATCTAAAACAGGATTGTTTATATCTACCGGCTTCTTAGGTCCACCAGCACCCTTTATCGCTGTATCGCTAACCCCGTTTTTCACTGAGGTTTGAACACTATCTTCAATTACATCCTCGGTTGCTTCTTTTACGCCTTTCGTCGCAGCTTCAGTTGCTGTTTCTTTTACTTCTTTTATAAGTTTGCTTCTGATCGATTGATATGCTTCTCTTGTATGCTTTGCTATGAATTCAATAACGGCATTGATTCCTTTGATGATTGAATCTTTTATCTTCCGTCCTACCAACCATAACCCATCTACCGTTTTTGCTAATCCTTTTAATATTTTGCTTGCCGCTGATGGTAAATCCGGTAGTTTCTTTACAATTGTTTCAAAGATTTCTTTTATTCCATTTTTGGCGTATCTTAATGGTTTCAATATCGCATCTGCTGCTACGGATAATGCGGCCGATGCTAATGATATTAACCCATCCACATACTTTCCTCGCAAGATATAGATGATCCCGTTTATAAGATCAAATGCATCTCCAATTGTTGGTATAAATCCTATCCAATCCAATATCGTTTGAAAATCATCCAACATATCGGACGTACATGCTCTCATTTCGTCCATCATTTCATCTGGAGTCATCTCATTGACATTCTTCGGCGTTGTCTTTACTGTCGAATTTTTTGGTATTTCTACCTTTGGTGGATTTTTGATTACATTTGCCACTGCTTTCGCTACATTATTGAACGTATCCATGAAACTGAAATTCAATTGTACGTTTTTCTTATTGTCCGACATGGCTTTTTTTACGCCAATGTTTGCGTATGGACTATTTGTTTCTGAAGGCGCATTTTTACTTGGCTTTTCTTTATGTTAAGGTAATGTGGAAATGTATGTTAAGAAACAATCTTTCTAATACAATTTTTAAGAGTACAAAAAATCTATATTAAATTTTCAAAGACTGAACAATAGGGAAAATCCCTACTTAATTATAATTTTTTTAAGTAGAGATTGCTAGTAAATCAAACGATACTTTTCTTATCTTGACTAATCTAAATTATTTTCCTCCTTTACAATTTCCGCAATATAATCAGCTTCATTTATTACATCATATTCTGGACCTAGTTCTATTTTCAGTTCTTCATAAATCTCGTCCGATCTTCTCAAAAAGTCGTCAAGATGTTCTTGTGTCCATTCTGTTGGTTTTTTTGGATCATCCCAATCTATAATTGTAGCAAACTCGTATTGCATGTGATTTATTTTATCTACTAATTCTTTCGACAGAGGTAAATCTTCAGGACCAATAGCATAACCATATTTATTTTTTGCTGCCTTATTTTCTCCCCAAATACATACCCCTCCAAATTCATACCAAAATTTTAATACATATTTTTTCATAATCATCTTAGTGTACCAATATTGTTATACACTTTTCCTTTCTATCAATTTTTGATCGTAATTGATAACAATTATATTTAGTATTCCTTTTTTGTGAATAAACTTTATTTAAAGCACAATCACATATATGTGAAATCGTAACATTCAGATAATCTTTGCTTTAAACTTAGCATTTTATTACGATTCATTTAATTTCGATTCTTATGGTATATAAATTAGCTTTTGCTTATAAGATTTTATTCTTAATATAACCAAAACTTATTTCATTTTATCAGGGTAAAATGATACGATATAGCCATTTGATCCATATGCGACTGTATATCTATCTCCATCAAGTAAATATTTTGCATAAGGTCCACTCTCATTCATACCTTTTTCTATTGGTTTAGATTTCAGTGCTTTATCTAAATAACCTTGTATATCAGTTACCCCCTTGTTAGCAAAGTCAGTTTTATGCCTTACCATAATATGTTGCATTCCTGATTTATTATTTCCTGTTTCTAGCCACATTAGTTTTCCTTCATAATTTTTTGTTATGTATAGTACTTCATCAGCATTATATTTAAAACCACTTTCTGCTAATTCTTCCATTAATTTTTTATCTAGTATTGCTCCGCTAGCACCCTTTATGACTGCGTTTTCTACCGCATCTTCGGTTACTTCTTTTACTCCTTTTGTCGCAGCTTCCGTTGCGGCTTCTGTTACTTCTTTTTTTAGTTTGTTTCTGACGGATTGATATGCTTCTGTCGCATGTCTTACTATGAAATCTATGACGGTATTGATTCCTTTGATGATTGAATCTTTCAGCTTCCGTCCTACCAACCATAATCCATCTACCGTTTTTGCTAATCCTTTTAATAATTTCCCTGCTGCTGATGGCAGTTCTGGTAGTTCCTTAACTATTGTTTCAAAGATTTCTTTTACTCCATTTTTGGCGTATCTTAATGGTTTCAATATCGTATCTGCTGCTACGGATAATGCGGCCGATGCGAATGATATTAACCCATCCACATACTTTCCTCGCAAGATATAGATGATCCCATTTATAAGATCAAACGCATCTCCAAATACCAGTATAATTTCTTTGGTATTTCTCCCTTCGGTGGGTTTTTGATCACATTTGCTACGGCTTTCGCTACATTATTGAACGTATCCATGAAACTGAAATTAAACTTTATGTTTTTCTTATTATCAGCCATGGATTTTTTTACGCCAATGTTTGCGTATGGACTATTTGTCGTAATACCTTTATATGCATTACCACTTGGATCATCAGACTTATATGGATTGTTTGCCACATATGGACTTTTATTTTTGTTATGGTAATTAGCACATCTTTATTAAAAGCCAATCTTTCCAATACAAATTTTTTTAAAAATACAAAAATCTTTATGAAGTTTTCAAAGACCGAATAATAGGAAAATCCCTACTTAATTATAATTCTTTTAAGTAGGGATTGCTAGAGGTGAATCATTTTACTTATTTTACAATTACTCATTTAAAGAAAATAGATGAAACAACTATCCCAATCCAACCCTTATCCTTACTTATATTTCATATAAGAATAAGACTATTAATCAACTACCTCAATAGCGATTTATAAAACCATAAATTTCCCAAGGTGCTAATTTGATATCGATTGCATCATTATGAGGAATCACAGATATAGAATACATACATTTATCAAATTGTTTAAATTCATCCCATGTATATTCAATAGGAACTTCATGATCGCAATATGCATAACGATATTCTATAGTGCTAAATACCGTTTTACAAAAATTTATAATCCTATATGTACTTATTTCTAATTCCTCTTTTTCTAAATGTTTTGATAATTGATCAAGAGTTATTTCAATTAAAAAACCAAAATCACCTTGTGGAAATTTATGTACGCTTACATCAAAGTTAATTTGTTCATCATTGAATATCGCAGCGGTTATATTTGTTCTTCCAAAATAATTATCAACCATTAATGACGCAACTGAATAGGCAGAATAATCATTAATTATTTCTTCATTCCATTTATCTCCATTTTCATCTTCACTATAAGCAATCTTTTTAAATTCTCCTTTGGTTATTAAAAAATCAAAAAATTTGGATAAAAGCGAATTGATGCTCTGATGCTTTTCAAACACAAAACCTATACTAACATAACTACTCATATAATCCCTCCTATTTTTTACTTTAGTGGAATACCATTTGTTAAATGAAATTGTAATTGATTAGGGCTTAACTTCCATCCGCATACAAAATTCCCTGATAAATCAAAATAAGTACCAAGTCCAGTAGTTTTATTGATATATACAATAACATCTTCTTTAGTACGATATGTAGATTTTACAATAATATCTGCGTTGTTAACGTGATCTATTAATGCATTTTTAAACGCTTCTCCATTAGCCTTATTCCAGCTTCCATTGATTCCAAAATCACTAGCATGCTTAAATTCATGCTGTAATTTACTAGTATTATATTTAGGTGTTTCTAATTTAAATCCACTAGCTCCCTTTATAGCTGCATCGCTTACCGCATCTTCAATTACATCCTCGGTTGCTTCTTTTACGCCTTTTGCTGCGGTTTCTGTTGCGGCTTCTGTTACTTCTTTTTTTAGTTTGTTTCTAACGGATTGATATGCTTCTCTTGTATGCTTTGCTATGAATTCAATAACGGCATTGATTCCTTTGATGATTGAATCTTTTAACTTCCGTCCTACCAACCATAACCCATCTACCGTGTTTGCTAATCCTTTTAATATTTTGCTTGCCGCTGATGGTAAATCCGGTAGTTTCTTTACAATTGTTTCAAAGATTTCTTTTATTCCATTTTTGGCATATCTTAATGGTTTCAATATCGCATCTGCTGCTACGGATAATGCGGCCGATGCTAATGATATTAACCCATCCACATACTTTCCTCGCAAGATATAGATGATCCCGTTTAGGACATCGAATGCATCTCCAAATACCGGTATAATTTCTTTGGTATTTCTACCTTCGGTTGTTTTTTGATTACATTAGTTACAGGTTAGTCTCGTTATTTTCTGAAACGATAGACTTTGCTTTAGATTATGGTAAATGAGAAATTTTTATCAAAGAAACAATCTTTCTAATACAATTCTTAGAAATACAAAACTCTTTATGAAGTTTTCAAAGACCGAACAATAAGGAAAATCCCTACTTCATTATAATTCTTTTAAGTAGGGATTGCTAGTATTTGTTATTCAGAATCTTTATTAACAATTGGCCATGATTCCATATCTTCTGGAAAATCTATTGTTTGATTACCAAAATCATCAAATTTAAGCTCACTCTTTATAAATGCTTCAGATTCACTATATACGTACCTATATATCAATGTTGCATCTAAGATATTTGAATTTCTCGTATTCAATATTAGAATAACATCTTCAAGATTTTGGTTATCGGCATTCTTTGATCCAGTACCAAAAAATTCACTAGATTCATTTTCTGGTATTTTAATATCAAATCTATAAATGATGGAATCATCCTTAACTACCTTGAATGCTTTCTTTATAAAAGTTTCCTTAACATTCAAAAAAGTGAAATATTCATCAATTAAAAGATGGTTTAGGCTCCAATTTAATTCATATTCATCTGAATCTCGTTGAATATAATATTTTCCATTTTTAATATATACTTTTTGAATGCTTTGATTGTCGCCTTTCATTTCTACATATACTTCCATTTTACCAGTCTTGAATTTATTTATTTTAAAAATATAATCCAACTGCTTATCTACTTCTTCTTGTTCAATGTCAAAATCTCTTAAAGCAACTACAAATCCTTCAGAATTATAGAAATTTTCTAACATCTTTGTATAATCTTGAAATCCATCTTTGATATCTATCTCTTTATAATCATCATTTACTTTTAATCCATTGATACTATACTCTGCACCATATGTATCAATATCTTCTTCATAATATGTTACTTCTTCTATCTTATTTTTACATCCGCATAAACTGATTATAAGCAATAACGCTCCTAATAAAATCTTCTTCATTTTTTCTTCACTTCCTTAGTTTGTAAAAACATTTGGTTTTGATTTCGCTATTAACTGATTGTCTTTATTGAAATATGCCGTAAACCACATAGATGAATTGTATCCATCTACAAAATGATAGCTTAATGCATATGCTATTTCAGAATCAATATCCCGTGAATCATTATGTCCTGCCACCAAAGCATTAATGCACATAAATGCAAAATTTGTCAAATTAAATGTATACCCGGCACCTATAGGTATTGTTCCAAATGGCAAGGCTCCTACTCCTGCTGATAAAACTAACAGTCCCATTGTAATCAATATCCTTGCTAAATCATATGCAAATTCCATTTGTTCTTTTGATAATTTTAAAAGATATCTTAATTGCCACGCTTTTTCATCTTTTATAGATGGTGCTTTCTTTATAGTCCCATTTTGATACTCTATAGATCTACCGCCGTCCATAGGTCTATTAAGCATGTGTGTTCCCTTTGCATCTTTTGGTATATCGCATGCATATATCTTAATATCGGTACGATTATTAGTAATTCTTAAATCCTTAAATGACTTTAACAAGCCTAATGCATCTAATACAGCTCCCATTATTTCATCATTGTAACCAATGTATCCAAATATCGAACTTAATATTAATGAATTTTTGAAGTCTTTTTCGCTGTATTCATATCCATCCCTGTTAACCTGATTACTATACATTTCTATCCAAGCTCTTGCTCTATATTCTTCCTGTTCTTCTTTCTCTTTTTTCTTTCTTTCCTGTTCTGCTTTAAGTTTTTCAATCCCTTGTTGAGCTACATTTCCCCCAACCTGTACCATTGCCAGAACTCCATTAATCGTACCTTGCTTTTTAGAAGAAGTGTTTTTATTCTTACCATTGCTTTGGTATGCATTACCACTAGGATCATCATACTTATATGGATTGTTTGCCACATACGTATAGCGATTCTTTGTCGCTATTGCATTGTCTTCTCCTTTATAAGAGTCGATCTGTAAGAACCTTCCGATCCTTGGATTATAATATCTCGCTCTTAGGTAGATCAATCCACTGTTATCTTTATGTTCCCCATTGTATCCAAAGCCTTCTTCGATATCTTCACTGTTGCCATAATCATCATAGGTATACTCTGTTACTTCATTCTCTGTGATGCTTAGATTGATCGTGTCATTAACTCCAGTGATGTATTTTGTGTCTTCACTTTCAAGTCTTGCCAATCCATAAATGCTTTGTTCTTCGCCTTCCTGTAAGATTTGACTATATTCTACTGATCGATCCAATACAAACGTCTTATCGATATCTTCTTTTTGATAAGTATGGGTTCGATACTTCGTTTCCTTGACTGTACATCCTCGATTGTCTTGTCTTGCTTTTGCCTGCGCTTTTAATGCCGCAAAGGCTTCCTCCATATCTGACTCTTCCAAGCCATCTCGATAATCCTGCAGGTTGAGTTCTTCGCTTACCTCATAATATGACTTCAATTGATAGATCGTATCGTCTTGCTCATGCTGGGATATACGCTCTCCCATACCGTCATATTCATATGTGATCGTCTTATCCAGATTGTTCTTGATCGTTGTCAATTGATTGTATTCATCGTATTTGAAGGATTCCTTGTATCCGTCATCATAATAGATCGCTGTGATGTTTCCATTTTTGTCATAGTGGAAATAGTTGTTTCCTTCATTCGTTTCGATCTTGGTTAACTGATTCTTATCATTGTATGAAGACTTCTTATAGGCTCCATCACTAGATGACTCTACTCTGTTTCCGTATATGTCAAATTGATACGTTGTTTTAATCAGTTTTCCGTCGATATATTTCTCACTGCTTGACAGTTCATCGTTTTCATTGTACGTATAAAGGTTTGCTTTACCGTTTACGACTTCTTTGATGATGTTGTCGTTATGATCAAATGTATAGGTTCGATCATGTAAGACTTTACCATCTTGTTTCGTCAAATAGCGTGTAACACGATTCGCATTGTCATAGGTATAACTTGTTTCAATGTTGTCTTGGGTGAGTTTGGATACGTTTCCTCGGATATCATATTGATACATCGCAAGAACGCGTTCATTCTTACTTACCTGCATCAATTGATTGCGATCATTATAGGTATAAGATACGACTTCTCCATTTGGATATGTGATACTTGTCTTATTGCCTTGGATATCATATGTATACTGTACCGTTGAATCATTGGGATCCGTCGTTTCGATCAGATTGCCAAAATCATCATACATCATGGACAGTGATCCAATCGCATTCTTTACTTCGATGATGTGATCTTGTTTGTCATAGGTGAACACTCGATCGTTCATTCTTGTCATACGATTCAATGCATCATATTCTTGTTCGATGATCGTTCCGTTCTTTTGTTTGAATGTGATCACATTGTCAAATGCATCATACGTTGTCGTTTCACTGCCTGTCGCATCGCTTTCTTCAATCAAGCGATCCGCTTTATCATAGCGATATCTCGTTTCCTGTTCGTTGAAGAACTCTGCGCTTTTGTTTCCATTCTCATCGTATTGATAATGGATGATCCGATCATTCGCTGTTTCTACAGTGACTAACTGATTCAATTTGTCATAGGCATACTTTTCCGTATTGCCGTTTCCATCTGTCTTACTTGTGACATTGTTATTGGCGTCATACGTGTATTGAATACGATCGCCTTCTCCGTTGATTTCTTCTTTCACATTTCCGCTCTTATCGTATTTCATTTCTTTGGTTACGACAAATTTGTTTTCGCTTGTCTGTGAAAGCTCTTTGATCAATCGGTTTCTGGAATCATATTGATAACGTTTTTTAATTCCTAAATCATATGTTTCTGTTTGATTTCCGATTTTGTCATAACTTGTCTTGGATATAATGACATCATTGATCTTCTGTTCGACTTCTCTTCCTAAGATATCGTATTGGTATGTGATGATCTTTTCATCATTTTGGATTTCCTTGATCAAGTTATTTCGATCATCATATGTGAAGACTGTTTCAATACCTTTATCAAATGTTTCGATTTTTCTTCCATATTGGTCATAAGTATGATAGGTAGGTTGATTCAATGCGTCATTCGTTAAGATCAATTGATTGTATTTGTCATATGTATTGTTTGTGACCAATCGATTGTTTTCTTTGACTTGTTTCAGATTTCCTTTTTCATCATACACATTGACGATCGTTTTATATGGATGTACTTCTTCGATCACATTGCCTAAGGCATCGTATTTTGTTTCTTTCGCATTGCCTTTTGGATCGATTTCTTTGATGACTCTTCCATATAGATCGTATTCTTTTCGATAGATGGATCCATCATCCAATTTGACTTGTGTTGGATTGCCTTTTTTATCATAGGTGATCGTTGTGATGCCGCCCAGTTTGTCTGCTTGTTTGATGAGTTGGAGTTTGTCGTTATACGTATACGTTGTGGTAAATCCTCGCTCATCCACTTCTTCACTGATCAAATTATAGGCATTGTATCTTGATGCGCTATAACTTCCATCCGCATGAATCGTCTTGATCACATTGCCTTGTAGATCATATTCTTGTTTTTCGATATGTCCCAAGGCATCTTTGGTTTCTATGACTTGATTTTTCTTATCGTATTTGTATTCTGTTTTATTACCAAGTTCATCTTGTTCAATGATCGCATTACCCATGGAATCATAGGTCGTCTTTGATGAGGTATTGGTCTTCTCATCATGTGTTTCAATCAATCGATTCAATGTATCATACTTGTATGTCTTATGGATCAGATCACTTGTTTCTTCTACCTTGTTTTGATAGATGTCATAGACATAACTTTGTATATTTCCATGCGTGTCTTTTTGTGTCAACACATTGTCAAACTTATCGTAGGTATACTCGATCGTTTGTCCTGTTCCATCTACTTGTTTCTTGACTCTTCCAAAGATGTCATAATCGGTCGTTGATGTCCGACCGTAACTGTCCACCGTTTGAATCAGACGCTGTTTGGCATCATACGTGTTTTCCGTGTGCTGATCCCCATTGTCTTGTGTCCTTAAAACATTCCCATAATCATCATAGGTCGTTTCAATGACAAGGCCACTCGTCACATTCGTTTCTTTGATGATTTGATCATATCGATCATAGGTATAGGTTTTAACTTCTATCGGTGTCTCTTCTTTGATCTTGCGGTTATGGGCATCATATGTTTCTTTTTTCATCAATGTATCATTGATGAATACTTCCGATACGTTGCCCCACTTATCATAGCTGTATTTCGTTACGACTTGATCCGCATTCTTACTCTCCACCATTTGTCCTTTGGCATTGTATTTGTATGTAGTCTTATGATTCAGTTCATCGGTTTCCGATATCAACTGATTCATCGCATCATACTGTTTGACTTTGACGCCGCCATTAGGCAAAGTGGTCTTGATTTGATTGCCCATCTTGTCATAGGCATACGATGTCTTATATCCTTGCGCATCCGTTTCCGATGTCATGCGCCCCATCACATCATAGGTTTTCCTTGTGATGCGACCGTTCACATTTTCGCTTAATTGGTTATCATAGACATCATACGTATAGGTCGTTTTGACGCCTTCTTTGGTCTGCGTATTCACACGATTTCTGGCATCATAGGACATCAGCGTAGTGATTTTCTCACTGCCTTTGACGATTTCTTCTTTGATGACGTTACCTTTCACATCATACGTATAATGGGTTACGATACCATCCACGTCTTTTTTACTTGACAACAGCGTTCCGGAATATGTATTCGTTTCTGTTTCACCATTTGGATACGTCGTCTTCGTCAAACGGTTCTTATTGTCATAGGTATACGTCGTTTTCAATCCATGCACGTTTTTTTCTTCGATTACATTGTCAAATTTATATGTTTTCGTTTCATTCGTGCCGGTCGGATATTCTGTCTTGATCAAACGATTTCTGGCATCATAATGATACTTTGTCGTACTGCCATTGATCGTCTTCGTCAATTGGTTGCCCTTTTTATCGTAGGTATAGCTTGTGACAATGCCTTGTTCATCCGTTTCACTTTTCACATTGCCTTTCACATCATACGTATAAGACTTCGTCAAGCCATTCTTATTGATCGATTTGACTCTTTGTAAGGCATCATAGGTCGTGATCGTTTTGACACCATTTTTATCCGTATATTCAATGACGTTTCCGTTCGCATCGTATTTGTTTGTTTCACTTCCCAAGTTATCTGTGCGTTTTGTGACGAGATTCTGCTTGTTATAGGTATAGGATACGAATCTTCCCTGATTGTCCTCTTCCCTTGTCAGATTTCCCATCGCATCATACGTATAGGTCTTCGTCAATCCATCGCTGCGTATTTCTTTACTCGGATAAGGATCGTTGCCTTGATACGTATAGGATATGTTCTGATCGCCTTGCTTGCGGATCAGTCTTCCTTTCGTATCATACGTATAGATCTCTGTCGTTTTGTTCGTTTCACGATGTTCGATGATGTTTCCGTTGGCATCATATGCATAATGTTCTTCCACACCATCTGTATTTCGTTTGTATGTGACATCTCCCACACTGTTATAGCGATATTGTTCATAGGTTCCATCTGGATTTGATTTTTTGGTCAGATTATCATTGGCATCATAGGTATAGCGGATCGTTTCATTGTTTTCATTGGTTTCCGATATGATGTTGGAATGGCTATCATAAGTAAAGGAGCGGCTGTGTCCGTTTTCATCCGTGATCTTGGTAATGTCGTAGTTATTTTGTTCATACGTCATTTGCGAAGAATCCGGATAATTGACCTGTACCCGATTGCCGGAATAGCTCATCGTAGAGATCTGTCCACTCGCATCACGCTGCTTGATGACGCGTCCTTGACTGTCATATTCGTTGCGTCCCAATCGATTCCCTGCTTTGTCAACGACTTCAACGATTTGCCCATCTCCATCATATGCATAGGTTTCACGATTGCCCGATCGATCGATGAAGGCTGTCAGTCTCCGATTGCCGTCATACTCATATTGTACGTTTGAGCCATCGGGCAAGGTGATCTGATTGACCATATGATATACATTGTAAGAGAACGTGATCTTTTTGGTTCCCAGATCGATATGGGTGATCATGCCCCAATCATCGTAATGAATATTGGTGGAATGATTGTTTCTGGTTCTGATCTGTGCGAGTGTATCATAAGCATCGAACACATAGGTCAATTGTGTATCTTTGTCATAGATCTCTGTATTGTTTCCTACTTTTTTATATGTGATCTTCTCTTTTGGATCCGCTTTTCCATTCGTGATCTTCGTTATGCGTCCATCTCCACGAAAATACAGTACACTGCCATCCTTCGTATGTGACAAATACTGTTCCAGATTCGTACTCCATCCATTGCCAAACATCGAACTGGCTTTTTCCGCCGTCGAATTGAGTGTTCGCTCCAAGTACAATTCATCATAATCTTTTAATGTGAAGTCCTTGCTGGAATGATGATAGTTACCACTGGCCGCATTGATTGGGTCCAATACATGACATCCGACGCAATAGCCCATAGGGACATATTTTGCCGTATAACTGCTGACCTTTACCGGCGGTCGATAGGCATCCGGAGATACTTTCGTATTGTCTGTCAAAAAGCGGATCAATAACTTATCGCCTTCTTTGACCGTGGTGCCTTTCAAACGGTTATCCGCAATAATCGTCGCTGTCTTTACACCGTAATATGCAGAAATTGAACGCAAAGTATCGCCGTTTTTTACTTCATAAATGATAAAACTGTCGGTATCGTTGACCGTTGATTTTTCATTTCCCTTTACGACTTGGAATTGAAATTTGAACATGCGATCCAAATGCGGAAAGTCACTTGCATATATATAATTCGTCGTATAGTTCGCATCGACTTTCGTATACGTCTGGGCACCTGGTATTGGTTGCTTGACGAATATTTGATCGACGAAATGCGGATCGACATTGGCCGTGTAATCTTTCAAGAACACATAACTGCCGTTCGCTTGTTGTTCATGAAGCTTGAAATGCGCAACGCTGTTCGGTTTTGCGATACCGTCAAAACTGATGGCCTGAAAGCCGTCCGGATCTCTTGTATAAACGCGAAATTCCCGATCTTTCGTATTGATGTCCAAATCCAATCGGACATCCGCATCGTCTTGATGGGTGATCACCAGTTTGGGACGTTGCGTTGGTGGTGTTTCTATGGCATTGTAGAACACATTGCCGCTAGTTGCGACCGATTCATCCGCAGATGTAAGTACCAATGTTTTCTTTGTGCCGTTTTTGATATAATCTTGCACATATTTCGTGATATCGAAATCTTTGTATCCTTCGCCGATCGTAAAACTGTTCGTGGAAATTCGGGTCAGACTAGACGGCTGGTTGTTCCATGTCACACTTCGTATATCACTGAGATGATTTGTCGTAGACACATGGACGCTCGTACATTCATTGTCATAAATGTATTTTTTGTATAGTTTCAGATCCGCACTGATGACTTTTTGATCGTTGCCGATATTGGGTATGGCCACATTGATGAAGGTTCTCGTCAAACCGACGCCGCCCGGTACCCCGGAATATTGGTTGATATCGTTTCCGACAAACAGATGATAATAATAACTGTTTTCCCACGGATACGATTGGGATCGGATATAACTACCGATGATATCTGTTTCACCATCATGCGTGACCACATCCGGTGTCATGGATCGATACGGCAATGCGAACGTACTTACATCTTCCGCAAATTCCACATGGACGATGGTCGCATCCTCGCCCTCTTCCAAGCGATATTTTATTTTCGTGCTTTCTTTGCCGTCCGCATCACGAATCATCGGACGGATCAATGTGAAATCGTCACCGATGTTTATGTTTTCATCTTTCAGTTCGATTTTTTCATCGCTGACGATCTCAAATGCATAATCGCTGTCTTCTTTTACTTCATTGAAAATCAGATTTTGTATGACTTGGTTGTTTCGTACATCGATCTGCATATCCACATCTTCATAGACATCGCTAAAATACATCGCATTCTCTTTGGTCTTGAGATGGGACAAATCCATATCCGGATAGCGTATTTCCAAGTGCGCACCGTTCTCATTTTCCAGCGAAACAGTTTCGTTTTCATAGGCAAAATCATAGGCGCCGTCTTTGTTTTGATATGAAGGACCTGCGCTTCGTGATTTGCTTTTCTCTAACGTATTGTCAATTTCGATCCATTTCCCGTTTTCTTTCTTATGGATCGGTTCAAAATACTGCTCACTGACATGAAGCCCGTTTCCCAATCGATACGTTTTGGAGTACTCGGTTCTTTTCGATACTTCCTCCATATCGGCACTGTACGTTTGTGCCTCATGTATGATCTCCGGTTCTTTGGCGATCGTTTCCTGTTCGCCTTGTGTTTCTTCTTCGTCTTTTGTTTCTTCCTTTGTTTGTTTTTCTTCCGAAAGACCTTCGCCTTCCTCTTCTGCGATGGTCACTCGATCCCATTCATGCGCCAAACAATCGGTCAGCGGTTCAAATTGATTGAACAAGATACATGCGCACAATATCTTTAACAACAACTTTTTCATTCCATGTACCCCCCGAACTTATCGAAGTAGTACGTTTCATAATCTTCAAAGCATCGTTTGACCAGATCAATACTGTCTTCATCGGTATGTTGTGCCATTTCCTTCAAAGCCAGACTTAGATTGGTTTGACGATAGGCAAGGGTTCGCACCTGCTCGTCGCCGTGATTTTGCCATACGTCGTTTTGGCGATCCAAAATTTCACACATCGAACGCACTTGTTCATACCATGCGCTTTCACATACGTCCGCTTGTAAGATCAATCGTTGGATATAAGCGATGTTATCTCTTGGATGTTCATAAAGATAATTGTGCTTGAGCGTATCTTGTATCGGATCAGACGGGATCTCTTGATAATTCGTTGTCAGATACAAAGAATGAAGCGGTCTTCGATTATTCTTTGTACTGTTTTTTTTGATTGCGTTTGCTTGTTGTTTCGTTTCTTCTTCATCTTTTGTCGCGCTCTCTTCTTCCCATGTATCGTCGAACACATTTGGCACATCCGGATCGTTTGGATCTTTTGTGCCTGTTTCATCCAGTCGATAATAATCAACGACCAAGATCACAAGCAGACAGCATTGTAATGTGAAAAATATCAGAAATGCGAGTTTCTTGATCTGTTTCCATCTTTCTTTCATTTTCCGAAATAATGCTTCTTCGCAAAGACATATCCCAGCTCTGCCAGCATCATCAATACAAGAAACAAGATCAGACTTGGTATGACGCCGGTATTCGCCCCGGTGAATCCCAACAGTGAATCGCTTTGGGCAGGATTAATCGACTGATCAAGAAACTCATTTACTTTACCTTTTTCCAGTTCTTCTTCTTTTAATGCTTTTGTCGTCAGTACATAGTCACTACAATGAGTGATCTCCAATTGTACATACCCTTCTTTATCTACTACATACCCATTGTTTTCTTTCGCTTCGTCAAGCAGCTGATTATTTGCTTGATCGTAATAATAGAAGTACAATACGTCTTTTGGCTGATAGATGTCACCCACATACAGTTTCACTTTAGCACTTGTCGGTAAGTCTCCTTCGTGTTTGAAGTTCACCACTGTCGCATTCGCATCCTGTGCCAAAATATCGATTTTATATACTTCCTTGATACTGCGTTTTTCTATGGCCAGATTCAGATCATATCCGACTTCACGGATCTTCGCTCCTTCAAAGCTCCATGAATATAATAACTTATCGCTTTCATTCGTAATGCGGAACACGATCTCCTTTTTATAATTTCGTGCCGCTTCCATCGTATTCTTGGATATCAAGATCTGTTCCATATCCGCTTTTTTACGTACCGCCGCCGGTATACGTATGTTCACGGTCACTTTTGGCTGTTTGCTGGAAATGATCAAAGAGTCGATAGCGCTTTTCGTTAGATTCAGCACAACGCTTGGCTTATCATCGCTTGTGACACTATCTAATGCATCTTCGGATACAAAGAAATCGATCGAATCGCTTTTGACTTCCCCTACCGGATCCAATGCGATCTCATTGTTCAGTTTTTCGCTGACTCTGACTTTGACACTGACGGTTTTTTCGCCATAGCTGAATACGATGGTAGTGGAACCTGGCTTCAAGCCCTCAAACGCATAATAGATCCTGCCTTTTTTCGCTTCCGCATTCGCTTGATCCAATGGTATGTTTCTGCCATTGTATTTTACATATGGTGTGTAACGCAAAACGCTTTCGTCATTGATTTTGAACTTGATCAAATGACGGTATGTATCAAAATTCACCTGTCCTCTCGCATCGATAAAGCCAGCTGCCAATCCTTGATTGGTCGCAGTATTTTTGACACTCTCACTGTCATTTTTATCCGTATAATACGGCAATAAGCACCCTTGTTCTATTTTAATGTCATCGTTGTTGACAAATATTTCGGTATTTACCAATAGGTCTTTTACATAAACGTCCAGTATCGCACTCGCTTTGATGTTTGCGTTTTCTTTATGCACGATGTCCACCCGCACTTCGCTGTTTCCTTTTGCGATGCTTTGGATATTGGCTTGTGCGGATGCATGACGCAATGTATTGGTATAACGATCGTTTAGCGGATCATACAGTTTGATCTTGGTGTCGTCTTCCACGCGCCACGTGATATCGTATGCTTCTTCCCATACGATACCGTCCTGTTCGTTCAACTTGAGTGATAACGTATCTTCCTCTTGTAAATAGCGAAGTTCACTCATGTCCTGCGCAAAGGACAACTGCGGATTCGCCACATTCACATAAAACACTTTTTTCGGCATGCATGTTCCGGGATCGTCGTTTCGACACGCACTGACTTCTACCGTGGATGTCCCCGGAGCCTGAAAATACAAATTCACCGTATTGAATTCCGTTGTGATCGAAGACACCTTCTTCGTATCTTCGTTTTGGAAATAGATCGGACTGTTGTCCGTGTTGAATTCTTCCAGAATGCGCCATGTCACATGATAGTCACTCAGACTGTCGTCAAAAGGCATGGTCACCCTCATGTTGTTTTCAACGATATCGTTTTGTAGCTGATAATAAATCGTATCGGTATTGGATATCGTCTTTTGTGTTTCTTCTTTTGCAGAAACCAATGTGTTATACGTTGGCAACCCCAAACAAATTGCCAACAAACCAAACATTACCTTATTAAAATATTTCATACCTTCTCCTGTAATATGAAATGATTTGAAGTGTAGTTGTTTGAACAGTGAAATCAGAACACGGATTACGATATTTTGCCCGCTGTAAGAATGAATGCGTCCTGTCTGAATTGGTTTTCAGCGTTATGACAGGTAAAGTCCTGATCTTCATTTGGCAGAATATTACGCACTTATTAAATCACAAACCACCTGTTTTGTAAGTCGGTTTTTGAAATGTACAAGATTTTCCAACAAAAAAATCCGACTGAGGAAAAAACAAATATCGACCGCGAGACAAGGGAATGTTTTTTTATGGATACAATCGTAAAAATCACAAGAATATGTTTCAAAATACTATGTGGTGTCCAACATAGATATCACCTCTTTGTATGTATTCTATCATAGAAAATTATCGTTGAGTAGTTATTTTTCTACACTTGATTAATGTATTTAAAAAAGAAACGAAAAGAAAACCTCTCTTTTACGAGAGGCTATGAAGCAATCTTATTCATTTTAATCTTCTACCAATTCTCTTAGAATCTTCAAGGTCTGCAAGATAAACTTTTTCGCTGTTACTTTGCTTTCATCTGCTGAAATCATATCTTTGTATAATTCCATAACGTCATCCAGTGAATTAAGGGCAAACGTACACAATGCCATACGAATATTTTTTTCAATATTCACTATACTATTATGTACTTCATCCTTGATCTCCAGATAAATCTGATTTAGTTTGAATGTAACGATATTGTTTGTAAAACAGTGAACGATGATTGTCTTCAATTCTTGCGTTCCTTTCAGATGATTGTCAAAATTGATATAACTGAAATATTCATTCACCACTTTAGGAATATCGTTTTTATCAATATCCATAGACCTCAACATACGATTCTTTGTTTTTTTATCGAGAACTCTGTCTTCGCTCTTCTTCATATTCATCTACCTTTTCTTTGTTAATCACGCATGTTATAGAGGGGATAAGGCAGCAGGCAGTTTTTACCAAACCGCCTCTTCCTCTTACCAAACTCACTTCAAATCATTCATGAAGCATATAAATTCTTACTGAGCGATCACTTAAACAAGTTGTTGGAATCATCTTCACCTGTAACAATTAGGATTATCCATTTCTCAGAACGCTTTCTTCTTCAAACGAAACCATAACACTCTTATATAACGCATACTAGGTATAGGATATTATGATTTATAATATCGGCATGCGTAAATCAGTACCAATTTCGACACAAGTGTCGTTAACGCTTTTGTTATGGACCTGATTTAAATCAACGCTAAACAGAAGATTTATAACTTCCTC
Organism: Erysipelotrichales bacterium; assembly: GCA_910576345.1. Taxonomy (GTDB): domain Bacteria; phylum Bacillota_I; class Bacilli_A; order Erysipelotrichales; family Erysipelotrichaceae; genus C-19. Next base: position 17,241 of record CAJTIT010000010.1, on the reverse strand, counting down.
TTCATCTTTTCTACCCTACCCATTGCTTCCCCGAATGTGATAGATTTACTTAATAAATGCGATTAGCATCTAACCGGGATACGTTTTCTAGAAATCGCCGTATCATCAGCCGCACCATTTGCTGGTTTCGCTGCAGCACCCGCAAATGCGCTGAATAAGAATAAACCGCATAAAGCAGAGATCAATAATTTTTTCATTTCGATTTCCTCCTTCATTTGTAAAAGAGAACATCGTAGCGCTACTAATTCCCACGTCTAAATCATAAACAAAATTATTACCTGATACAATAGAAAAACCGTGAGTTGTAACAGAAACTGAAAAAGTGGCAAAAAACAGTGTTTTTGCCAATCTTGTACCAGTTCAAATGGGGTTTCACACCCCATTTCACCGACTCGCTACCCTATTTTAGATAAAATTTGCATTTTAATATCCAAATTTTATAATTTTTATTCATATAATCAAGCAATTATATTCATTTCAGAAATATTTTAAAAATGCCTTATTTTTGCACAACTTTGCAGCTTTATTTTTTAAAAATTCTAAAAACCGCCTGTTTTTCAATATTTTTAAAAGGAAAAACTACAAAATTATGCAGTTCTGTTTTCATGTGACATATAAATGATTTTTAACGTTTAAAAATAGCGTTTATTCAATAAATTTGTCAAAAAAAAGAAGATTTATCATAAATCCTCTGTCTTTTCATGGGGTGTTTGATAGACGATTCCGTACAGTAACGAGTTTCGCACTTCATTAAAGACTGCCACATCTTCAATTTTTTTAGTTTTTACAACCAACATATCCAACTCACTGGCCAACACATCCAATGTTAAATCATCTTCCGGACCTATCGTCGGTAATATTTCATTCATCAGATATTCCTGCTTTTCATAACATGTGAAATCTCCTTTATCCATGGCATAGTAACGATAAATTCTTTGATTATCAACTGTAGTCTTTTTCAATTCTTCTTCATTATAAAACGGAATATTGGCTTCTTTCTCTCTCAAATGATTAATATTGCCTACAAGTAAATATGGACAATGAGAACGATTTACATCATACTCGTAGCAGCCCTCTAATATCTTCAAGGCTTTTTCATATTCTTTTAAATCATAATAAATCGTTCCTAAAATAAAATATAAATCTGCTACTTTCGTCTTGGGTAAACTTTTCATGCTTGCAAGTTTAACTAATTTACCTACCAAATCATCAATATCATTTTTATCGAAAAAGCCGGCAAAGATCAATGCTAAATTATATACATCCATCAATCGGATAAAGTTTTTCTTTTTCAAAAATCTTCTTTCTGCAGCTTTAAATAGTTTTTTAAACATCTCACTGTTATTTCTTGATAGACTAAACAACATACCGTTAATATAGTTATAACAAGTATCCTTCATTTGATCAAAGCCATAATATCGATACAGATCTCGATAATCAGAACTTTGGACATCCATAAACGCAGAATTAAACAATACGTTCTTCATAAGTTCTTCCCATATTCCACCATGTAATTCCATCATTTCATGATAATAATCGCGGTGCTCCATCTCAACAAATATTTCTTTTATATAATAGTTCTCAACCAATTTCAACATCGTATACCAATCATTGTACCATATGCAGTCCTTCACAGGTTTCAAAGCCGCAAAACAAATATTAAGCGCTTGCTGAATCATCTCCACATCACCTAATTCACAAGCGCCCCTCACCTGAACGATATAACGTTCGATCTTTCTTTCAACAAATGGATCATATGCTACACCCCATTCAAACTTTTTGGCAATCTTTTCAAAAACATCATAAAATCTTGGCAACATGCCTTTTTCTAATTTTATAAGTGATGTAGGAGAGCAGACATCTTTGCTGAAACCACGCTGTGTCCATTTAGCTGAATTCGTTATTCTCAGTTTTTCTTTACGATGAACTTTGATTAATTTTCCCACTATTTTTTGTCTTTCCTCAGGCATCCGCATATACATACCCTACTTTCTTCATTGCTATCGCTATTATAGCACATCACGGTCGGTTTTTGGTATTTTTTCAGTCGGTTTTTGTGTGTTTCTCGCATCTTTTAAAACGATGAAATACGCCTTAGTTTATGCATAAAAACAATATTTCAATGCGCTATCAGTTTCATAATGGATCTTAGATCGTTTTTCATAATTTGTATCATCATAAATTATAGAATTTTTTAGTTTAAATCTTTCATAAATTGAAAAATCGGACAAGTTAAATTATTATTCAAAAACAAATTTATTAAAAAAAATTAAGAAATTTCGCAAAAGGGCTTGCATTTCATTTATTTTCCTGTAGAATATTATATGTAGATAAGGACATAAGCACCTATCTAAAAGTAGAATGTAAGTCCGGGACAGGACTTACAAAGATGGGGAGTGCGTTACCCCATGGTGCACATGTAAATGATGACCTCTCTATTATCTCAAAAAGATATTGACTTACCATATAACCTTTATCTACAAATGACTAGAATTTCTTAAAGGTAGAAGAAGAAAAAGAAATTCTAGAAGCATAATGGATGATATTCCATTATGCTTTTTTATTTCATCTACATCCTTTTCATGAATCATAATACTTATTATTTTATATATCAAATAAAAAATATATAAAAAATTATCAAAAAATCATTGCAAATTTTCCAATATTTAGTAAAATATTACTAGGTAATCATATTATGATTATCTAGTGAAACCTTTCTTTGATGCAGCTAGCATTATACCTTTCTTGCTGATACCATCTGCATCATAATGTCTTCATGACCTATTTCTTTATACACCCTCAAAACAAGATAAAGAAATACAAGGAGCCTGATAGAATGCATTCTATCGGGTTTTTTGTTGGTTTATTCACAATAATGAATAAACAAGCGATAATTAAAAAACGGATGTCCTTTTATTCCTATCCACATTTTGGTTTAATATTCTGAAACGAATGGTATGGAGGCAAAGATTGATAACCTTTTTGTTTCTTTTACGCATTATCATTTGCTGTTTTCTGCTTGCGCAGGTTTAGAAAAGTGCTATAATAGGTACACTTATGATAGAAGACAACATAAGAAAGAAGGGATGATCAATGAAACTAGGCATGGTACTTGAAGGCGGTGGTATGCGTGGTGTCTATACTGCCGGTGTTCTGGATTTTTTTATAGACAAAGATTTTTATCCTGATGGCATTGTTGGGGTTTCAGCAGGCGCTTGTCATGCAACCAGTTATATTGCAAAACAGCGTGGCAGAAATTTTCGCGTAAATACGAAATACTTGAGTACCGATGAATATTTAAGTTTGAAATCCTTAGTAAAAACAGGATCTCTGTTCGGTATGGATTTTATCTTCCACAAAATTCCGGAGGAATTGGATCCATTTGATTATGATGCTTATAATCGAGCGAATATTGAATACATTGCGGTATCGACCGATATTGAAAGCGGAGAACCTTATTATCACGTCATCAATGACGCAAAAGCAGATATAGATTACATCATGGCTTCCAGTTCCTTGCCATTGCTTTCAAAAGTAGTTAAAAAACATGGACGCAAACTTATGGATGGTGGTGTTGGAGATTCAATTCCCATTACATTCATGCAAAAACGTGGATATGACAAAAACATCGTCGTATTAACACAATGTGGATCTTATCGCAAAGGCAAAAATAATTTAATGCCGATTATTCGCCACAACTATAAGGCCTATCCTAAGTTTGTGGAAGCACTTGACAATCGTCATATACGCTATAATCAAACACTGGATGAATTAAAACAAATGGAAAAAGATGGCAGTGTTTTTGTTATACGTCCCTCAAAGCCTGTCACAATCTCACGTATAGAAAAGAACATTGATAAATTGCGTGCGTTATATGAAGAAGGCTATCAGGACGCAAAAACACAATGGGATGATCTTCAAAAATTCCTTCATCATGCTGAATGATTGGATCAATTACCTATATATGAAATAACATTACAACTGATTAATTGATTTATTTCATAAAAGTGACGCAACTTCTTGGAAACAAAACCAATTTATCACTTGAAAGAAGACGCATATTTCTATATAATGTTATGGAAAGGTAACGATAGGAAAAGTACTGTTGGCGCATGTTCAAAGAGAGCCTGACAATGGTGAAAGCAGGTACACGCAAGAACAGGAAGATGGCCCTTGAACCGCAATTTTGAACACAAAAAGTAAGAATTGACGTGATGCACAACACGTTATCCATGTGCATGAAGGCATGAGAAAAACATGTGAATAAAGGTGGTACCACGAAACTTTCGTCCTTTGGCGGAAGTTTTTCTTTATCAAGGAGGAAGATATATGTGTAAAAACTGTAAACAACCATATTATATTACAACAGCCATTGCGTACACATCCGGCAAACCACATATCGGCAATACGTATGAAATTGTTTTAAGCGATGCGATCGCTCGATTCAAGCGCGCCCAAGGATACGATGTATTTTTCCAAACCGGTACGGATGAACATGGCATCAAAATTGAAGAAAAGGCAAAGGAATCTGGCATCACACCCAAAGCATATGTCGATGGTGTAGCCAAAACAGTCAAAGAAAATTTCGATTTGATGAATACATCCTATGACTATTTCATTAGAACCACAGATGAAAAACATGAAAAGCAAGTCCAAAAGATTTTCAAGAAACTGTATGAACAAGGCGATATATACAAAGGAACCTATGAAGGAATGTATTGTACGCCATGTGAATCATTCTGGACTGAAAGCCAGCTCATTGATGGAAAATGTCCGGACTGCGGCAGAGAAGTAAAAAAAGCCACAGAAGAAGCATACTTTTTCAAAATGCAAAAATACGCAGACAGATTGATCAAACATATCGAAGACCATCCGGAATTTATTCAGCCTGAAAGCAGGAAAAATGAAATGCTGAACAATTTTTTAAGACCGGGGTTACAAGATCTTTGTGTATCGCGCACATCATTCACATGGGGCATTCCGGTTGATTTTGACGACAAGCATGTCATCTATGTATGGATTGATGCATTAAGCAACTACATCACATCCCTTGGTTTTGACGCAGACGGTCAACATGAAGAACGATATCGAAAATACTGGCCGGCGAACGTACACATTATTGGAAAAGACATACTTCGCTTCCATACGATTTATTGGCCAATTATGTTGATGGCGCTCAATGAGCCGCTGCCAAAACAAGTGTTTGGTCATCCATGGCTATTGGTAGGCGATGGAAAAATGTCAAAATCAAAAGGCAATGCAATTTATGCGGATGAACTTGTCAAGCATTTTGGTGTTGACGCTGTCCGTTATTATGTACTTCATGAAATGCCATTTGCACAAGATGGCGTTATCACATGGGATCTTGTCGTTGAACGTATCAATTCTGATCTTGCCAACATACTGGGCAATTTGGTAAGCCGCACGCTCTCCATGGTCAACAAATATTTCAATGGAACCGTTTTTTATCCAAACCAAAAGGAAGCCGTTGATGAAGAACTCATTGCACTGGCACTCGCAACGCCAAAACGTGTTGAAGAGAAAATGGAAGAGCTTAGAGTTGGCGATGCAATCGATGAAATTTTTACATTGCTAAGACGCAGTAACAAATACATTGATGAAACACAACCTTGGGTCCTTGGAAAAGACGAAACAAAACAAGATCGTTTGGCAACAGTACTGTATCATCTTTTGGAAAGCATTCGTATTGCAACTGTACTTTTGGAAAGTTTCCTTCCTAAAAGCGCAAAGAAAATACTGGATGAACTACACACAAACCAGCGTTCCTTTGATTCTTTACAAACATTTGGCATGTTAGAAACAGGTCATCAAGTTACCTCAAAACCAGAAATCTTGTTTGCACGCATTGATGTAGACGCATTCCAAAAAACTCTGGAAGAAGAACAAAAACAAGAAAAGTCAAAAAAACAAGGAAAATCGGAAATCACGTTTGATGACTTTCATCAAATGGAGTTAAAAGTCGGTACCATTTTATCTTGTGAAAAGCATCCAAAGGCAGATCGTCTGCTTGTGGAAAAAATCGATTTAGGTGATGGCGACATTCGACAGATTGTCAGTGGGATTGCCACACACTATCAGCCAAAGGAATTGGTCGGCAGAAAAGTGGTTGTTGTTGCCAATCTAAAACCGGCCAATCTGCGTGGTGTAGAAAGTGAAGGAATGATCTTATGCGCCGGTGATGACACAGAATTGGATCTTGTCACCATCACAAAAGACATGGCCAACGGAACAATCGTAAGCTAAATGAAACAGGCACAATTCTCATCTGTTTTCAGCGCAGCGATTGGCGCATTCTTTCTATACCTTGCCTTTGAACAAGGTTTTCTTGATGGTAATTCTATTCTTATGGGAAGTACAGGACTCTTGTTAATTCTCATTGGTTCCTTGCGATATCGTATTTTAAAGAAAACACTTCATGATATACATGAAGATCATAAAGATTAAACACAACCAGCCTAGCTGGTTTTTTTGAACACAAACATATAAATCAGTAAAAATAGGAAATGCCGGAATTCTTATTTCTAACACTTCCTTGTTATTCTCATTTTATAAGGCAACTTGAACCCCGTTTTTTCATCCATGAAATAAAAAAACAAAGTTGTTTGAATAGATTGTTGATGTCTTGCTTTATTACCCGTCATTGTTTTCATGGCTTGGTGTTATTTCCATCTTTCATATTGTTACCAAAGTTTAAAAAAATTTAGATTATGCACAATGATTTCATTTTGATCCTTCATTCATCCTTCGATTATATTTCTTTGATAATTTATCCTATGATTCCCCACAGCGATATCCTCCAATGTTACGCCATATTTCGCATAATGATTGTTAACTTCAAGCAGATTGCTATTTTATGATCTAAAACGCCATATATGCAAAATGTCATTTTCACAAGCAAAAATATATACGTTTTCCCCATCATCACGCCATTGTACGCAACACAAAAAATGTGTATAATATAGACTAATCATAGGAAGGAAGATGAAAATGAATCGCAACTGTATGTTTATTTTCAATCCTCATGCAGGAAAAGGAAAAGTTAAAAGTGCTATTTACCCGATCATTCAAGGTTTCTTTTCCATGGGCGATTTTGTCACCTGCTTTCCCACTGCGCATAAGGAACACGCCACAGAATTGATGCAAGCCTATGGCGAACAATACGATTTGATTATCTGCGCCGGAGGAGATGGGACGCTGAATGAAGTCATCAACGGTTTCATGCATCTTGCCCATCGTCCAAAGCTGGCCTATATCCCAACCGGAACAGTGAATGACTTTGCCAACACACTGGAAATATCTTCCAATGTGACCAAAGCGCTAGAAAATTTCGCAAAAGACAACGTATTCGCTTGCGACATCTGTTCCTTCAACGAACGCTATTTTACCTATGTAGCCGCATTTGGCGCATTTACCGAAGTCTCCTATCAAACACCGCAAGCAACCAAAAACCTGTTAGGAAAAATGGCATATTTTCTAGAAGGGCTCAAACAACTCTCCAGTATTACGACCTACCATATGAAAATCTATACAGAAGATCGCATCATCGAAGACGATTTTGTTTTTGGCGCCATCACCAATGCGAAATCGGTTGGTGGATTTCATTCCGTCAGTACCAAAAATGCACAACTGGACGACGGAGAATTTGAAGTCCTACTCATCCGGATGCCACAAAATCCATTAGATTTGCAAATCATCGTCACCGCCCTTTTAAAACAAGAAATCAATGAGAAATTCATGGAATTTTTCACATCAAAAGCCATCATGATTGAAAATGATCCCAAAGCAAAATGGACACTTGATGGAGAAGAAGGCGGACACAGCGACTATATTACGGTCACAATGAAACATAAGGCAATTTCATTTCTTATATAGCCTTATGTTTTTTATCAATTCAAATGCATTTCACAAGAAGAGCATCCATTGTTTCATTTTCTAAAAAACGATATAATATATTCAAGCAGCGAAACAAAGAAAGGAACATCACTATGCCGACTATTTTTTCAAATATCAAAAGACCTTGTACCATCATCGCCCCATCCCATCTCCATCAAGAAATCCGCAGGCAGATTTTACAAGACACAAACGGATGCATCGGAATCCGAATCCTTTCTTTACAAGCGTTTTTAGAAAAACACCAAACAAACACCATCCATCCTTTACAACTGATTCTATCCTATCGCGAACAACTCAAAGACTTTCCCACGCATATTTTCGCTTCCATTGATCAAAGTTTGGATTTCCTCAAACAATGCCAACGCTTCATTCAAGAAATGAAACTCTACGGCTGTACAACAGAAGATATGCCCAATCATAACCAAACACAAAAAGAATTAAAAGAAATCATTTCAAAACTATACCCCATACAAACAAACCAAGATTTAGAAAACGAAGCATTCAAAACCATTGCCAACATCAAACAAGTTTACATACTCGATACCCTATGGTCATACGAAGATCATTTCAGAATACAAAAACTGTATGAACAAGGCGCAAAAAAACTAGCATATCCTAAAAAAACTGTACATACAAGCTATGTATATTCCATAAACAAGCGCAAAGAAGTAGAAGCAGCTGCCCAACACATCATCCAAAAACATATGGATGCGCATCAAATTCGCATTGCCGTTTGTGATGATTCCTATCTTCCCTTGATCAAACAAGTATTCACACGCTACCATATTCCCTTTACCAATCGCAAACAATCCAAAGCATCCAATATTTCCATACAATATCAGCGATATTTTCAATACTGTCAAGAACCCACCACCGCAAACTTGATTGACCTCATTCATGCCGAAACAGAATCCTCGCATCTTCAAAAAGACTTCTTGGAATATCTCCAAATTTTTCAGAAATCCTTCGAAGATTCATTCACCCATATCAAAGAAAACGCAACGCCTTCCCAATTGATTACACAATTCGACATTGATCGATTGCGCCAATTAGAAATCAATGCACAAACATTTAAAGAACAGCGTAAACCAAAACTAAAAAGACTTCAAACAACCAAAGACCCCAAAGAACTTTGTCTGTTGATTGATGAATATGTGCGTATGGACACGCACCGTGAACAAGACAGCGCCATATTCAAATCCATTCATCAGACATTAGAAACATACCTTCCTTACTTCCACGATCAAAGGGATATTCCATTTTTAATCGAACTGTTAAAAGACATCAAGGAACAAGAAACAAGCAATCATAGCTATGGTGTATCGGTAACGACAATGAAAGAACCCTACATAAACGGAAACATATGCATGGTATTTGGCGCAACCCAATCCAACTATCCGGCTTATCCCATCAAAACCGGGTTGTTTAATGAAAGCTATATACAAAATTTGCCTTCCTACCCGAGTCTACAAGTACGAAACCATATCCATCGAACACAACTGGAAACATGTTTGTCCACATTCGATGAATTGCGCGTATCTTATCCCATCGCATCTTATCAAGGAAAAACAAATGAAAGCGCACTGGAAATGGATCAATTCACAGGTCAAATGGCACAGATGAAAGAACCAATCGAATACAACCATATCACGTCAACCACACATAAACTGGATCCGGCCATCAGCCATAAACTGTTCATAAAGGATCAAAAGCTTTATGGCTCCATTTCCGCATTTGAGCGTTATATGAAATGTCCGTTCTCCTATTTTCTAACCTATGGATTAAAAATCAGAGAACCCATCGAATACGAATTTTCGCAAAGCAGAATCGGCACACTTACCCATTATATACTGGAAAGCATTGTCAATCGCCATGGCAAAGACTATCCTCATGTTTTGTTAACTGAAATCGAAGCGCTGATGGATGAACAACTTCATCATATGGTACAGATTTATCCAACGTTTCAGCTTCAACTGCCACTTTTAAAACAACGCTTAATGAACACAATACAATACAATCTCAATTATATGAAAGAAATGGAAGCTCATGCACATATCGCTCCTTATGCCTGTGAACATGAATTTTGGTGGGACATTCCAACCAAACAAAACATCACGCTTTGTATGCATGGTTTTATAGACCGCATTGATGCAAGTGAAGGATACATACGCATCATTGACTACAAAAGCAGTCCAAAATCATTGTCCCTAAGCGATGTACAGGCCGGACTTCAGCTACAATTACTGGCGTATGCGCTGTATGCAAAAGAAACGTTTCAAAAAGAAGTATTGGGTGTATATTACTATTCCTTCTTGATCGATACGCTATCTGTCGCTGCCGGCAAAATGAAACGCAGGCCGATAACTTATGTAAAATACAACCGTGAAGATTATCAAACACAAAAAAAAGCACGCCATCGTCTTAACGGCTGGACCTTTCATAAAGACGCAGATATCCTGGATGATGACGGCACCCACATTCTTGGTTTGCGCAAAAACAAAGACGGCGACATTGTGATCAGAACCATTCATAATCTAGATGAATACAAAGAACAATTTCAAACCATGATGAACACAATCACAGAATCTATATTAAATGGACATATCGCATGTGAACCAATCAAAGATGCATGTACCTTCTGTAAATTTCAATCGATTTGTCGTTTCCATGGTTTCTGGCGCAAACCGCAGCCTTTGATTACACAGGAAGGAGAGGAATAAGATGCCGACATGGAATCCCCAACAAAAAAAAGCCATTGAAACAAGAAACAAAAACATCTTGGTTTCTGCATCCGCCGGCGCCGGAAAAACAACCGTGTTAATTGCCCGACTTGTCGATCTTGTTTTAAAAGAAGGCATATCCTTAGATCATATTCTGGCAATGACCTTCACCGAAGCAGCTGCGAACGAAATGAAAAAACGATTGGCGTTTGAATTAGACAAGCGACTTTCACAAAGTACAAACGAAACAGAAAAACAATATATAGTCAACCAGCTTTCCGCCCTTCAAACGGCACATATTTCCACCATCCATTCCTTCTGTCTGTCTATTTTGCAAGAACATTATTATACCATTGGACTATCCGCAAATATGGTAACTCACATTCTTGATGATGCGCAGGCAAACGCCTATAAAAAGCGCGCCTTGCAAAAAGCATTCGATCATCAATATCAGACAATGGATCATGCCTTTGTAAGACTGACCATGATGTTTTCTCCTAGAGCGGAAAACGATACACAACTTTCCAAAGCCATTATCGCACTCGCTTCCCTTGCAAATGCAAAAAGCGATCCGCAAAGCTGGCTCAGCGATTGTCTGCATCATTATCAAGAATACACATCAATCAAAGATGTGCCAAAACCAATCAAGACTTTGTTTTTTCACGATCTTTCCATACAGACAAAACTCTATCAGGAAGCCTGTGATGCACTTTTCAACCATATCCACATACATTATCAAGACAAGACAAAAAAACTGGAATCAATGCAACAGAAATGCGATGCGATCCCACCGCTACAAGATGCCATCCATGAAGAAAACTATAACGAATTTCGCCAACGATTCATCGCACTTTGTCATATCGTCCCTCCAACTTCACCGGATAAATCAGACACATCCTATGACGCAATGCGCAAAACCATCATCACCATGGAAGATACATGGCTGGAGCGATTATATGAAGAATCAATACTGCTTCATGACATCAAAGAATTAAAAGAACCCTTGCGAAAACTCATTGACATGTGCAAACACTATCTTCAAGAATTTGCGGACATAAAACGCAAACAAGAATGCATTGATTTTGATGACATGGAACATTTTTCCTTACGCATACTCAAAGCCAATGATCATGAAATCGCAAAACAATACCAAGAATTATTTGATGAAATCATGGTGGATGAATTCCAAGATTCCAATGATGTCCAACAGGAATTGATACAGCTCATCTGCCGCGACAACAACGTTTTTCGTGTCGGCGACATCAAACAATCCATCTATGGTTTTCGACATGCCAAACCAAAACTCATGCGCGATATGATCACGTATGCGACAGATAAAGATGAAGTACTGTATTTATCCCATAACTATCGCTCCAAAAAAACAATTGTGGATTTTAACAATGCTTTATTCAAAGAACTGATGAATCTTTCTGAATTCCACTGTTCCTATACCAAGGAAGATGATGTAAAAATCGGTATCCCCCAACAGGAAGTCGACAATACGATCGTTCAATTTCATGCGTTGCACACACAAGAACTTAAAGAGGAAAGCGACCTTATTCTTTCCAATGACGAATGGAAGGCTTCCTACATTGCGTCTCAAATCATCTCCATGCATCGTCTTCAAAACCGTCAATGGAAAGATTTCGTCGTACTGGTACGATCAAATGCGAAAAAACAAGATCTTCGCCAAGCCTTCGATGAAGTTCACATTCCTTATTTCATTGACGTCAAAACCGGATTTTATCAATCTTCGGCGGTTTCTACCATCATCTCCCATCTATACGCATGCATGGATCCTTATGATGACCTGCATTTTGTGGCCGTCATGACTTCCTACATGTATCAAATATCCGTAGAAGAATTAAGCAAAATGAAACTGGATCCATCTTTCGATCATTATTACAGCTATATGAAACGCATCCAACATCCGGCATGGAGCGTATTTGAAACCATTCGCATCCAACAAGCAACAACATCCATTTGTGATATGTTAAGCACACTCTATGATGTGAACAACTATTATCAGGAAGGCATCCATGTTCAAGAGCGCACAAATTTAGATTTGTTATTTGAGCACGCCTTGAATTTTGAAAAAGAAAAAGGACAAAGTGTGCTGGCATTTTTGCATGAACTGGAAACATTGACCGCAGCGGATAGCGGTGAAGCAATTCCAATCGGCAGTGAGGATGATGTGGTGCGTGTCATGAGTATTCACCAATCAAAAGGGCTTCAGTTTCCGATTGTGTTCCTTTGGTCCAATTCCAAACAAACGCCGATTGAATTCCATGATTTATGCATCTTCGATGACGAACTAGGCATTGCGATGCAATATATGGATCAGCAACGTTGTGTTCGTAAAACACTGTTTCGTATGGCGATGGAACATAAAAAAGATATGGAAGAACTGGAAGAAGAAATGCGCATTCTCTATGTGGCAACAACAAGAGCCCAACAGGAAATGCATATTGTCGATACGATTCGATCCATGAAGGATTACGAAACTAAACTCAGTGGCGCCACGGTCTTTGCGCGTGGCGGATACAGTGCATGGTTTCTACACAGCCAACTGGCGCATGAACCCAATCCTTTGTTCGTCGTTAAAGAAATCCTACATATGTGGAACAAAGAAACAGAACCAGCGATCGATCAAAAACATATAAAAATTGCTTATTATGACAAAGCAACACCAAGTTTTGCACAATCTTCCCCTTCCATGTATAAAACGGCAATTCCCAAACTGACTTTCCAAAAAAACGATGGGATGGAATATGGAACTTTGTTACACCAATGGGTAGAAAAACTTCCCGATCGTTTCTGGCAAATGGAAGACTATGAAAAACTGGATGCCAACATGCACTTCCATGAGCGTCATGCGCTGGAACAGCTGAACCAAAACCAACTGTTTCAAACCACACGATCTTTTACACAAATTTATCATGAACTTCCGTTCATGATCCAGAAAGATCAAGACATTGTGCATGGCTATATGGATTATGTGGCAATCAACGAATCAACGATCATCATCATTGATTTTAAAAGCGACGCATTATCCAAAGAATCACAATTCCTTTCCTTATATTATAAGCAGCTGATGGCCTATGAGGATGCCATGCATCAGATCTATCCTTATCATAAAATCGAATCCTATCTGTATTCGTTTCATTTACATAAGGAAATCTTTGTCAGAAAGAAGGAACATGAAAATGCATAACTTTATCGGACATCTGACAACAATCAATCATCACAAATGGCTGGTCATGAAATTTTGTTTTCAGCTTGGGTTATATCGTCAAGGCCTTTGCCATGATTTATCCAAATATTCATGGATTGAATTTTCTACCGGCGTGAAATATTTTCAAGGCGATCGCAGTCCTAACGGTTATGAACGTGAATTGTATGGTTTCTCTAACGCATGGCTCCACCATAAAGGAAGGAATCGACATCATTGGGAATATTGGACAGAACTCACGCATGGCAGATGCATTCCGGTTCGTATGCCGGTACGCTATGTGGTGGAAATGTTCTGCGATCGTGTAGCCGCCACGATGGTTTATGAAAAACAACGCTATCGATCCGACAGCGCATTGGCATATTTCTTAAAAAACTATGATAATGTTTTGATGGAACAAGGCACCAAAGATTTATTGGAATGCATGTTACGGCATTTAAGTACGCATCCACAAAAAGAAACATTTGATTGGATCCGCACGACCGTTTTTAAAGAAGGCTATGCGCTTGTGATGAAAGAAAGTGAATAGGAGGATCATAAAATGAATGAAAAACGATGTCCTTGGGCAGTTGGAGAATATAATGTTCGCTATCATGACGAACAATGGGGAAAAGTTGTCACAGACGATCAAAAACTATTTGAATTTCTCGTATTGGAAGGCATGCAGGCAGGTCTTTCTTGGGAAACGATTTTAAAAAAACGCGATGCTTTCTATCAAGCATTTGATGCATTTGATATTGATGTGGTTGCACAGTATGATGAAGTCAAATACGCATCGCTTTTACAAAACAAAGGCATTATCCGCAATCGTTTAAAAATCAAAAGCGCCATTCAAAATGCAAAATGCGTACAACAAATACAAAAAGAATACGGTAGTTTCTTTGCGTATCTATGGTCATTCACAGATGGAAAACAAATCAATCACGCTTTGCAAGATCAAAGTGAAATGCCTGCTCATGATGCATTGTCCGATCGCATCAGTAAGGATCTAAAGAAACGTGGTTTTTCCTTTGTAGGCACAACCATTATTTATTCGTTTTTACAAGCGATCGGTGTCATCAATGATCATATGGTCTGGTGTAAAGAATATCAGGCGTCCATAGAATCAGCGCATGGCATAAAGATCCTTACCGATCACATCCGATAGATGAATGGCGCCAAACATACGTGAATCCATGGAATTGTTTCGATTGTCTCCCAATACATAGATTTCTTGATCGGATAAGCGTATCAAAGCGATATCGGATGTCAAAACATCTTCTGTTAAAAATGGCTGTTCTATTTCCATGCCATCAATATACAGCGTGTTGTCTTTTACTTCAATCGTTTCCTTTGGAAGGGCAATGACACGTTTGATCATCCATTCATCATTATGCGTAAACACAATGATATCAAAACGCTGTATACCGGATATATGACGTGTTGCAATATTGGAAAAGCCAATCGTGCCTTCTGCAATGTTTGGTTCCATACTGTTTCCATTCACATAAACAGGCGTGAACAAAACATGCGTAAATATAAAAACAGCGATATAAGCGCCTATGATCATACACAGATAGTAAAAAAGCGCATAAAAGATTTGTTTACAGCGCATGGAAATCACCTGCCTTTTGTATCAGTATAACCATCATGATTTGCATTTTCTGTTTGATTTTGTCAGTTTTAAACAAGGAATAGAGAGGTTTTCACATATGAATTTTGAAAAACAAAAAGATTGGATGTTGGAAGAATGGAACCATTCCCGCATTTTTATCAAATGGCTGATATTGGCAAGTATGGTTGGCATCATCGTTGGAAGCTGCGCAGCCGCATTTTCTTATGCACTGCGCTTTGTCCAAGATGTGCGATTGTCTACGCCGTGGATCATTTATTTTTTACCATTCGGTGGATGTTTGATTGTGGCGTTGTATCGATTCAGCGGTGTAAGAAAAAGCAAAGGCACCAATATGGTCATCAGCGCCGTTCGCACCAGTGATCAAATTCCGCTTCGCATGACACCTTTGATTTTTATATCCACAGCGCTGACGCATTTGTTTGGCGGAAGTGCTGGACGGGAAGGAGCGGCTTTACAGATTGGTGGATCGCTGGCTCATCAAATTGGCATCCGTTTCAAACTGGATGAAAAAGATTCCCATATCATTACGATGTGTGGAATGAGTGCGGCTTTTTCCGCATTGTTTGGCACATGCATTACTGCAGCCATTTTCCCCATGGAAGTGATCAGTGTGGGTATCATGTATTATGCGGCATTGGTTCCTTGCGCCATTGCCAGTATCATTGCGGTTTGTCTTGCGCAGTTTTTAGGCATACAAGGTGAACATTTTATCATTTCTCAAGTACCACAGCTGGAATTTGTAAGTGCATGCAAAATCATCTTATTGGGCATTCTTTGCGCAATCATTGCGCGTTGTTTTTGTAAATTGCTACATCGAACAGAAGATCTGTTTCGCATGTGGTTTCCCAATCCATATATACGTATGATATTTGGCGGCGTTTGTTTGATTGTCGCAGCAGCGCTATTTGGTCATCGTTATCTTGGCGCAGGCATGGATGTGATTGAGACCTGTATGGAAGGACATGTGATAGCGGAAGCATTTTTATTGAAAATGATCTTTACCGCTGTCACTTTAGGCTGTGGATTCAAAGGCGGAGAAATCGTACCAAGCTTTTTTGTTGGAGCAGCGTTTGGATGTCTGTTTGGTTCCATATTTTCTCTTTCACCCTCTTTTTGTGCCGGAATTGGCTTAATGAGTGTTTTTTGTGGTGTAACCAACTGCCCGTTGACATCTTTATTTTTGAGTTTTGAATTGTTTGGTTTCCAAGGCATAGCCTATTTCTTACTTGCAGATGCGATCGCATATATGTTATCAGGTTATGACAGTCTGTATCATGAACAAAAAATCATGTATTCCAAATTCTCGCCAAAATTCATTGATAAAAAACAGGAATAAAAATTATAAATGTAAAATAGAGAGAACGATGTTTCTGATTTGTGCATCTGCTACATCCGTTTAAATGATCCGATATGTCAATTAAAAAAAGATAAACCATCGCTATTATTTTCAAACAGCTGTCCTTTATAATTATTACATCATAGTTTACCAAATCATTAAAATTGAGCTCCTACTCATTTTTGCCCACTCAAATTCAACCAAGCAAAAAAAAGTGCATTTCAGCCTTTTATTATGGGGCTCTAAATTATCGTAGGGTTTTGTAAAAAAACGCTCTAAATTAATGTAGGGTTTTGAGAAGATCAAAGTGAGCTCTAAATTATCATAGGGTTTCAAAAAGGTAGAGGATAAGTCAAAAAATGAACATCCACTACCTTTTTCATATGCCAAACAACACAAAGCAAAGTAATTATATTTACTGCTT